>NZ_LQPW01000120.1 GCF_002116635.1 Mycobacterium szulgai
ACGGCAACGAAACTGCAGACGCCACGCCAACGCCCTGCGAACCTTCAAGAACTCACTTATTCAGCGGACTCATATCGGATGCGCTATCGCGTTTGCAATTAGGGTGTGGCCGGCCGCGGTGGTGCTGGCGTGACGGGTGTGATGGCCACTGACCGCATCGCCAGCCCCGTCGCCGGGTTAGGGTGGGCGGCGTGTCAAAACGTGAAGACGGCCGCCTCGACGACGAGCTTCGCCCGGTGGTCATCACCCGGGGATTCACCGAGAACCCAGCGGGATCGGTACTGATCGAATTCGGTCACACCAAGGTGATGTGCACCGCCAGCGTCACCGAGGGCGTGCCCCGCTGGCGCAAGGGATCGGGACTGGGTTGGCTCACCGCCGAATACGCCATGCTGCCGTCGGCCACACACAGTCGTTCGGACCGAGAATCGGTGAAGGGCCGGCTCAGTGGGCGCACTCAGGAAATCAGTCGGTTGGTCGGCCGGTCGCTGCGAGCGTGCATCGACTTGGCGGCGTTAGGGGAGAACACCATCGCCGTCGACTGCGATGTGTTGCAGGCCGACGGCGGAACTCGCACCGCGGCCATCACCGGCGCCTACGTGGCATTGGCTGATGCGGTGACTTATCTGTCGGCGGCGGGCAAGCTATCCGATCCAAGGCCGCTGTCGTGTGCCATCGCCGCGGTCAGCGTGGGTGTGGTCGACGGCAGGATCCGTGCCGACCTGCCTTACGAGGAAGACTCGCGCGCCGAGGTCGACATGAACGTCGTCGCCACCGATACCGGCACGCTGGTTGAGGTGCAGGGCACCGGCGAGGGGGCGACATTCCCCCGGTCAACTCTGGACAAGCTGCTCGACATGGCGCTGGCTGCGTGTGACAAGTTGTTTGCCGCTCAGCGCGAAGCGCTGGCGCTGCCGTACCCGGGTGTGCTGCCCGACGGACCGCCGGCACCGAAGGCGTTCGGGAGCTGACCCGCCTGCTGGTCGCTAGCCGTAATGCCAAGAAGCTGGCCGAACTGCGCCGGGTGCTCGACGGCGCCGGCGTGTCCGGTTTGAACCTGTTGTCGCTCAACGATGTTGAGCCATTTGACGAAGCACCGGAAACCGGTGCGACCTTCGAGGAGAATGCGCTCGCCAAGGCGCGTGACGCGTTCGCGGCGACGGGTCTGGCGAGCGTGGCCGACGACTCCGGTTTGGAGGTGGCCGCACTCAACGGCATGCCGGGGGTGCTGTCGGCGCGGTGGTCGGGTCGCCACGGCGACGACGCCTCCAACACCGCGCTGCTGCTGGCACAGTTGCGTGATGTGCCCGACGGGCGGCGCGGCGCGGCGTTCGTCTCGGCTTGCGCGTTGGTCTCGAGAGACGGCGAGGTCGTCGTGCGCGGCGTGTGGCCCGGCGGAATTGCCCGCGAACCGAGTGGCGACGGGGGCTTCGGCTACGACCCGGTGTTCATTCCCGACGGGTCGACGCGCACCGCGGCGCAGCTTAGCCCGGCGGAAAAGGACGCTGTCTCGCACCGCGGTCGCGCGTTGGCGCTGCTGGTGCCCGCGCTGCGCGCTCTGTCGGCCGGCCCCGGGTGAAACCAGCTTCACGTTCGTCCGCGAGCGTGAAACCAGGTTCACGCTCGGCGTTGCCCCTAGAACCCGTAACGCGCCTTGACGTCTCGGGTTTGGAAGTGCTCGACGATGATGCCCACCAGCGGGACGGTGCCGGCAAGCAAAACTCCGATCGTCTTGCCTATCGGCCAGCGAACCTTGATGGCGAGGTTGAAGGCGGCCAACACGTACACGAAGTACACCCAGCCGTGCACCACTTCGATCCACCGGATTTCCCGATGGAAAGCGAGATGCGAGACGATCTCGTAGCACAGCGCGATCAGCCAGATTCCGGTCGTCCACGCCATGACTCGGTAGGCGAGCAATGCCGTGCGAATCTTCTCAACGGGAAAAGCCGACGCGGTCTGCTGTGCCTCGGGTGTCTCGGGTGCGGTCATGCGGTGGTCCTGTTCTGCTTCTCGGTATCGCTCTTGGCGAGCTCGGCCAGGTAGGCGTTGTATTCCTGCATTGCGGGATCGTCGGGTTGCTGCGAGACGGGCTGGGGCCTTTCGGGTAGCAGCCCGTCAGGTATTTCGGTCACGGCGCCCTTGTTGCGAGGCTCGGGCGGCACGTCTTCATAGCGGACGAATTTGCGGTACGCATAGACGCAGAAGCCGGCGAATAGCGGCCACTGCAGCGCATAGCCGAGATTCTGGAACGTGCCGGACACCGATTCGAATCGTGTCCACTGCCACCAGCCCAGAGCCAGGCAGCCGCAGGCCGCGACGATCACCAAAGCGATCAGCGCAGGCCTCCGACGATGTGTAGTCGACACCCCTTGACGGTACCGCGAGTGGCTCATAACTTCGGCCCGACGAATTGGTCGAGACGCGCAACGGCGGCCTTGCGGTACACGGCAATGCCGTGTCGGCTTGACCGGGTCCATGGAATTGCGCGCGCGTCCCGGGCTCCACTGAACAATCCGAGGATGCCTTCGGATCTATTCGAGAAGTGATAGCCGACGCTGCGGACACCGCGATTATTGGCCGCCACACGGCACCCATCGCTGTCGATGAGTCCGCGAACGGATTGCTCGGTGGCCTCTTTGACCAGCAGTTCCTGCCAGGGTTCTAGCCGAATCGGCCTCTAGTGCTTCTTCCCGGGACCGTGTTGAGGCTGATTTCTGGATATGTCTTGTCGAGGGTGATCCTCAGCCGCCACACTTGGCGGCACCGTGAGATACAGCCGTCCCCGAGGTACATACCAGGACGTAGCAACAAGGCCCCGCCGGCAGTGCCGACATGCTTTGCGCAACACCGCACTCCATGGCGCTGATGACTCTCGGCCGGAGTTGATGTCGACTGTCGCCAGTCCTGCACTGTCGGTCGAGGCACGCCGAGTTGTCGAGAGATAGCGCAGTCGTTTACCCCAGCTGCGATTAGGCGCTTGGCTGCCGCGACTCTTCTGCAGACCGCATGCGAAACCCTTCGACTGTTACGAAGCCAAGTTAGGCTGCACCGCCGACAAGTCGTGGTTGGACAAAGCGATAAGATCGCGATGCCCGCGGGCGTGGCGAAATTGGCAGACGCGATGGTTTTAGGTGCCATTGCTCGTGAGAGCTTGAGGGTTCGAGTCCCTCCGCCCGCACAATCTCAGCCGATGGCGCGGCGCGCTCGGCGCCGTAAAGTCCTCTCACACCAGAGAATCAGGCATCATCCTCCAGCAAGAGGTCGTGACATAACCCGCGGCGTGTGACCGTACCGAGGCACCATGCCGCCGCGCATGGCCACTCCTGTTGGCATCCCCGGCATTCCCGGCGCGCCGGACATTCCGGGGTCAGCGGTAGGCAGGGTCGTCATCGGCGTGGCGTGGATTGCCTCAGCCGTGGTGATCTTCGGAACCGTTGCCCAGGCCGGGGGCACCGACAATTGCCCGACGTAACCAGCACTTCGGAATGCAGCCGATACCTCGCTGACCGCTTCGCTCGCTCCGAGACTGCGGGCTATCGTGTTCAGCGGCGCAAGTAGTTCGTTAGGTGCGCTTGCGGCCTCACCCAGGTTGGGCAGCAGCCCCAAACTGCTCTGAACTCCCATCGTGTCGGTGATCGTCGAGCTCAGGTTGTTCACCGATCCGATCGTTGCGTAGAAAGCGAGCAGTGCGTCTAACACAGTGAAATCGTCGGCGACCAGGCCCGGGAAGTACGACGCGAACGCGTTGATCCCCTCGCCTAATGGAATGAGAATGGCCGACAGTTCAGGGGCGATGGGCAGCAGCAGCGTTCCCAGTTCGATTAGCAGGTTGCCGATGATGTTTCCGGCGTCGTCTCCTACGCTGACCACCGCATGGGCGACGGCGCTGTGCTGCGCGGACTGGCCGGCGGGATTGGTGGTCTGCTGTGGCGAGCTGAACGGCGTCAGTTGCCGCGCGCTCGATGAGGTAATCGCGTAGTCGTACATCACGGTGGCATCGGTCGTCCACATTTCTGAGTACGCGAACTCCGTGGCTGCGATCGCCGCGGTGTTCTGGCCGAAGAAGTTCTCCGCTATCAAGGCGCGTAATTGCGCGCGGTTAGCCGCGATCGTCGCTGGAGGCACGATCGTCGCGAATGCTCGCTCGAAGGCCGCGGCCGCGGCCGCCGCTTGGAGTGCCGTCTGCCGCGCCGAGGCTGCGGTTTTGTCCAGCCATTCGACGTACGGGCGGACGGAAGCCGCCATGATCGCCGATGACGGTCCCGTCCAATGAATATCGGTGAGGGTTGAGACTACCGAGCGATAGCTATCGGCGGCGGTGAGCAGTTCAGTCGACACGTCGTGCCAACTCATCGCGGCCGCCCGCAACGGGCCTGAGCCACATCCGCTGTACATACGGGCCGAGTTGACCTCCGGCGGGTATAGCGCGAAATCGATGAACACTGCCCACTCCTGTCTAGCCGATTGAGGTAACGCTGGCCCCCAGTGGCTACGTCGGCGCCAGGGCAGGCGCCAAGAGTGGATCAAAGGGCGCTATAGCGGCGACCGCATCGCCGGTCCCTCAGTGAACTGACAGGAAGTGATAATTAACTCCTCATTGAGATGGGGACTGCGGCGGAAGTCGTCGGCTAACCAAGCGTCGCAAGAACATTCGCCCAACACGGCTTGCCGCAGCCAAGCCTGTTACCGTGGGCCGCGGGTCGGCGAAAGCAACCGAGTTTGACCTTTGGTAAGGCAACCCTTAGTTTGGTGTGTAGCTTGCCGGGGCGTCCTGAGATGCAAGAACGCTGACGCCGCGCGCCGGCGAACCACCACCCGCTTGTCGCGATGGACAACGTGTGGCTCCAGGAGAGGATCGTTGATGGCCCGCGGGTTGCAGGGCGCGATGTTGCGCGGCTTCGGCGCGCGCGACCACACCGCGACGGTGATCGAAACCGTAATGATCGCACCACATTTCGTGCGGATACGGATGGAATCGCCGACGCTGTTCGAAGATGCCGAGGCCGAGCCCGCCGCCTGGTTGCGCTTCTGGTTCCCCGACCCCGCTGGGACCCATACTGAATTCCAGCGTGCCTACACGATTTCGGAAGCAGATGTTCCCGCGGGCCGTTTCGCGGTCGACGTAGTGTTGCACGATCCGGCCGGCCCCGCCTCGACCTGGGCCCGCACCGTCAAGCCCGGCACGACCATCGCGGTCATGTCTTTGATGGGCTCATCCCGCTTCGACGCTCCGCAAGAGCAACCGGCCGGCTATCTGCTCATCGGCGATTCGGCGTCCATCCCGGGGATGAACGGCATCGTGGGAACGGTCCCCGACGACGTCCCGATCGAGATGTACCTCGAGCAGCACGACGACAATGACACGATGATCCCGATCTCGCGCCATCCCCGGCTGCGGGTGCACTGGATCACCCGGCGCGACGAGAAATCTCTGGCCGCCGCGATCGAGAGCCGGGACTGGTCGAACTGGTATGCCTGGGCGACACCGGAGGCCACTGCCCTCAAGAACGTCCGGAAGCGGCTGCGCGACGCGTTCGGGTTCCCCAAGTCCGAGGTACACGCGCAAGCCTATTGGAGCGCCGGTCGCGAGATGGGCACCCGCCGCGGCGGCGATCCGG
The DNA here is from genome assembly GCF_002116635.1 of Mycobacterium szulgai. Lineage (GTDB taxonomy): Bacteria > Actinomycetota > Actinomycetes > Mycobacteriales > Mycobacteriaceae > Mycobacterium > Mycobacterium szulgai. Next base: position 5,622 of record NZ_LQPW01000120.1, read on the forward strand.
GTGATGCTGAGCCGAAAGCTGTTGCACCGCCCGAGAGACCGGCTGAGACAGCCGTTCCTGCGCGCGGGAATTGGCGCGCCCAGGCTGCCGGTCAGTTGCTGGCACCGCTGCGCTGGGCGCTCATCGTTTCCGGAGTGCTGCAGGCCGTGGTCACCCTCGTTCAGCTGGCGCCGTTCGTGTTGCTGGTTGAGTTGGCCCGCCTGCTGATCTCGGGCGCCGATGAGTCCCGGTTGTGGAACGTCGGAATTGCGGCCGTTTCATTGCTGGGACTCGGCACGATTCTCGGTGCCGCGCTCACGTTGTGGCTGCATGTCGTCGACGCGCGCTTTGAAAGTGATTTGCGCTCAAGGCTGTTGGGTAAGCTGTCCCGGCTGCCGCTGGGCTGGTTCACCGCTCGCGGCTCGGGGTCGATCAAGCAGTTGGTGCAGGACGACACGCTGTCACTGCACTACCTTGTCACTCACGCCATTCCTGACGCGGTCAATGCGGTGGTCGGGCCTGTGGCGGTGCTGGTCTATCTATTCATCGTCGACTGGCGGGTCGCGCTCGTGCTCTTCGGGCCGGTGCTGGTCTACCTGGTGACGTCGTCGGCGCTCATGGTTGCGTCCGGTCCCCGCATCGCGCAATCGCAGCGGTGGGCCGAGAAAATGAACGCCGAAGCCGGCGCTTACTTGGAGGGGCAGCCGGTAATTCGGGTCTTCGGCGGTGCCGCGGCGTCGAGTTTCCGACAGCGCCTCGACGAGTACGTCGGCTTCCTGGTCGCCTGGCAGCGTCCGCTCGCCGCCAAGAAAACGTTGATGGACCTGGCCACCCGTCCATCGACGTTTCTGTGGCTCATCGCAACCACCGGCACGCTGCTGATCGTCGGCAACGCGATGGATCCGGTGAATCTGCTGCCATTCCTGTTGTTAGGCACAACTTTCGGATCCCGACTGCTCGGCATCGCTTACGGTGTCGGGGGCATTCGCGGTGGCATGCTGGCCGCCCGGCGTCTCCAAACCGCCCTCGCCGAGTCTGAACTCACGGTGCGGGCTCAGCCTCATGAGGCGTCCGGGCGAGATCCCGCCGCAACGGTGGTATTCGATGGTGTCAGCTTCGGCTACCGTCCCGGTGCCCCGGTGATCCACAACGTGTCGCTGCACCTGCGCCCCGGCACCGTCACCGCGCTGGTCGGTCCGTCCGGATCCGGAAAGTCCACGCTCGCCGCGCTGCTGGCTCGATTCCACGACGTGGAGCAAGGGGCCATAGAAATTGGCGGACAAGACATTCGGTCGCTGACTGCTGACCAGCTCTACACGCGGGTGGGCTTCGTCCTGCAGGAAACCCAACTCGTGCACGGCACCGTCGCCGAGAACATTGCCCTAGCCGCCCCGGATGCCACGGCGGCACAGATCCAGGAAGCCGCGAAACAGGCCCAGATCCACGACCGCGTGCTGCGCTTGCCAGACGGCTACGACACCGTGCTGGGTGCAAGCAGCGGGCTCTCGGGCGGGGAACGGCAACGTCTGACCATCGCGCGCGCGATCCTCGCCGATACGCCGATCCTGATCCTCGACGAAGCCACCGCCTATGCCGATCCAGAGTCGGAATACCTTGTGCAGCAAGCACTCAACCGGTTGACCAGGGATCGTACGGTGCTGGTGATCGCGCACCGATTGCACACCATCACCCGAGCCGACCAGATCATCGTCCTTGACCACGGCCGGATAGCCGAACGCGGCACCCACGAGGAGTTGCTTGCCGCCAATGGCCGTTACCGCCGCCTTTGGGAGACCGGCCAAAGCAGGCCGGTAGCCGCAGTCCGGGAGGGCGCACGGTGATCCGCACCTGGATAAGCCTGGTTCCGGCCGACCGCCGTGCCAAGGTAGTCACCTACACCGTGCTCGCGCTCGTCTCGGTCGTGTTGCGGGCGGTAGCTACCGTTTTGCTGGTCCCGCTGGTTGGCGCGCTATTCAGCGGCAACCCGAAACATGCACTGGCGTGGTTGGTTTGGCTCACGGTCGCGACCGTCGCGGGCTGGGTGATCGACACCATCACCGCGCGGATCGGCTTCGATCTGGGCTTCGCGGTACTCGACCACACCCAGCATGACGTGGCCGACCGGTTGCCAGATGTGCGGCTGGATTGGTTCACCCCGGACAACACCTCCACGGCACGGCAAGCGATCGCCGCGACCGGACCCGAGCTGGTGGGTCTGGTGGTCAACCTGCTGACACCGTTGCTCACGGCGATCCTGCTGCCGGCGGTCATCGCGCTGGTCCTGTTGCCGATCTCCTGGCAGCTGGGAGTGGCTGCGCTGGCCGGTTTGCCGTTGCTGCTGGGTTCGCTTTGGGCCTCGGTCCGCCTGACCCGCCGCGCTGATGCCGCGGCCGGTGAAGCCAACAGCGCGCTCACCGAACGCATCATCGAGTTCGCCCGAACCCAGCAGGCGTTGCGCGCCGCGCGCCGCGTCGAGCCGGCCCGCAGTTTGGTCGGCACTGCGCTGACCGCCCAGCACAGCGCGACGATTCGGTTGCTGGGCATGCAGATTCCCGGTCAACTACTGTTCAGCATCGCCAGCCAGCTCGCCCTGATCTTGCTTGCCGGAGCCACCACGGCACTGACCGTTGCCGGCGCGCTGACGGTGCCCGAGGCCATCGCATTGATCGTAGTGATGGCCCGATACCTGGAACCGTTCACTACCGTCAGCGAGCTGGCACCCGCCCTGGAGAGCACCCGCGCCACTCTGGACCGCATCCGTTCGGTGCTGACGGCACCGGCATTGGACGCCGGGACCGCCACATTGCGTGACGTCGCCGCGGCCCCGCGTATCGAATTCGACGATGTCTGTTTCAGTTACGACGGCGCCAGCCCGGTGCTCGACGGTGTCAGCTTCTCGTTGCGGCCCGGCACCGCGACTGCGATCGTCGGGCCGTCGGGTTCGGGCAAGAGCACTGTCCTGGCGCTGATCGCCGGACTGCACCAGCCCTCTCGCGGGCGCGTACTCATCGACGGTATCGACGCGGCCACGCTGGACCCCGAAGCGCGGCGCTCGGCGAGCAGCGTCGTATTCCAGCATCCCTACCTCTTCCACGGCACGATCCGCGAAAACGTATCTGCCGGCGATCCCGCGGCCGACGACGACCGGTTCGCCCGGGCAGTCCAGTTGGCCCGGGTCGATGAGCTCACCGGCCGGCTCCCGGACGGCGTCGAGACGATCGTCGGCGAGGCCGGCTCGGCGCTATCCGGCGGTGAACGGCAACGCGTCAGCATCGCGCGTGCTCTGCTCAAAGACGCACCGATCCTGTTGGTAGACGAGGCGACCAGCGCGCTGGACAACGAGAACGAGGTGGCGGTGGTCGATGCGCTCACCGCCGATCCCAGTTCGCAAACCAGGGTGATCGTCGCCCACCGCCTGGCCAGCATTCGTCATGCTGACCGGGTCCTGTTCATCGAGGACGGCCGGCTGGTCGAGGACGGCGCGGTGGATGAGTTGCTCGATGCCGGTGGTCGTTTCAGCGAGTTCTGGCACCAACAGCATGAAGCCGCCGAGTGGCGGATACTCGCCGATTAGGGGACACCTGCCGAAACTCTTGCCGTATGACTTACAGTCGGGGGCATGAGTGCCTTGTTGTCGATCCCGCGCTACCCCGCCGACGTAACCCCGGAGTGGCTATCGACGGTGCTCAGCCAGCACGGCACACCGGTCGAGGTCGCTGCGGCCGACGTGGCGGCGATCGGCACCGGACAGACCGGAGCCACCTACCGGGTGACGGCCCGCTACGAGACCGAGCCCGGCGGGCTGCCGCAGACCTTCGTCATCAAGCTGCCCGCGCAGGACGATGCGGTGCGCGACCGGGTCGTCATCGGTTATCGCAGCGAGTGCGCGTTTTACACCTCGGTAGCCGATCGGATGCGGGTGCCCACGCCACAGTGTTTCTACTGCGAGATCACCGATGATGCAATGGAATTCGCGCTGCTGTTGGCAGACCAGGCGCCAGCGGTGCAGGGCGACCAGCTGTTGGGTTGCGGTGAGCAGGAGGCCCGGCTGGCGGTGACCGCGCTGGCCGGCTTGCACGGGCCCAGTTGGTGTGACCACGTCTGGCTGGATCTGCCCGGTATCGCGTTCCCGCTGCCGGACGAGCCGTCCGCTCAGGGCCTGGGCGAGGTGGCCAAGATGAGCGCCGACATCACGCTGGCGAAGCTTGGCGATCGGATGCTCACCGAGGATCGCGAAACCTTCGCCGCCGCAATGAGTTCGGTGACGCCGTGGCTGCTAGCCGAGCAAGGGCGGTTCTCCCTGCTGCACGGCGATTATCGCTTGGACAACCTGTTGTTCGATCCCGGCCTCACCCGGGTGAGCGTCGTGGACTGGCAGACGCTCGGCATCGGGCTTCCGGCGCGGGATCTCGCGTATTTCACCGCAACCAGCCTCGACTCGCGGCTGCGGTCGGCAATCGAAGGAGACCTCGTCGATGTGTATCACCGGGCGCTTGTCGGCTATGGCGTCACCGACTATGACCGGGAAACCTGTTGGCGCGACTACCGGCTCGGAACGCCGCAGGCCGTGCTGATCGCGGCACTTGGGTTCGCTTTCGCCACCGCTACCGAGCGCGGTGACGACATGGTGCTGACCATGCTGCGGCGCGGCTGTCAGGCTATCCGGGATCTGGGCACCCTCGAGCTCATCGCTGCGCAGCCTTGACCAGATTCGACCCGATGATCAGCTGCTGGATCTCGCTAGTGCCTTCGTAGAGTCGCAGCAGGCGTACGTCGCGGTAGATGCGTTCGACCGGAACGCCCTGCATGTATCCGCTGCCGCCGTGGATCTGCACCGCGAGATCGGCGACCTTGCCGGCCATTTCGGTGCAGAACAGCTTGGCCGCGGACGGCGCGATTCGTCGATCGGCACCGGTGACCCACTGTCGTGCCGCATCGCGGACCAGAGCGCGACCTGCCAGCACGCCGGTCTGCTGGTCGGCGAGCATCGCTTGGACCAACTGAAAGTTGCCGATCGGGGTGCCGCCCTGCGTCGCGGTGGCGGCATAGGCCACCGACTCGTCGAGGGCGCGCTGGGCCGCGCCGACGGCGATTGCCGCGATATGCACTCGGCCCCGGGCCAACGAGGTCAACGCCGCTCGATAGCCGATGTCCTCGTCGCCACCGATCAGGGCGCCGGGGCCAACCCGAACATCGGTGAGATTGACATCGGCGGTCCACGCACCCTCCTGGCCCATCTTGGCGTCCTTGGTGCCGACCGCAACGCCGGTGGCGTCGGCGGGAACCAGGAATACCGCTATGCCGGCGCCGCGATCGTCGGCCGGCCTGGTGCGTGCGAAGACCACGAACAGGTCGGCGACGGGTGCGTTGGTGATGAACCGCTTCTGTCCGGAAATCACCCAATCATCGTTATTCCGAACGGCTTTGGTGCGCAGCCCGGCCGGGTTGGATCCTGCGCCAGGCTCGGTCAGCGCGAAGGATGCGACGACGTCGCCGGAGGCCATCGGCTCCAGCCAGCGGGCCTTCTGTTCGTCGGTGCCGAAACCGACGAGCACCTGTCCGGCGATGCCATTATTTGTGCCGAACATCGACCGCACCGCCAGCGAGGTGTAGCCCAGCTCCATCGCCAGCTCGACGTCCTGCATCAGGTTCAGGCCGAGTCCACCCCACTCCTGTGGAATCGCGTAGCCGAACAGCCCCATCTTCTTGGCCTGCTCGCGCAGGTCTTCGGGCACCCGGTCGGCGTCGAGAATCTCCTGCTCGCGCGGCACCACGGTGGCGCGGACGAACTGGCGGGTCTGGGCCAGGATCTCCTGAAAGTCCTCGTCAGATACCTCGGGGAGATCAGCAGTGCTCATCGGCGGAAGCTCCTTTCGGAGCAAGATCCTATATGAAATATGATATTTGCGATGATGGGGTGCCCGTTCGGGTGCCGGGACAGTGAGGAATACAGGTGGGGTTGCTCAGCGGACAGACAGCGGTGATCACCGGCGGCGCACAGGGCCTCGGATTCGCCATCGCGCAACGATTCATCGCCGAGGGGGCCCGGGTGGTGATCGGTGACGTGAATCTCGAGGCAACCGAGGCTGCGGCCCAGAAACTCGGAGGTCCCGACTTTGCCTTGGCCGTGCGCTGCGACGTGACGCAAGCCGACGAGGTCGAGGCGCTCATCGCGACCGCAGTCGAGCGTTTCGGTGGTCTGGACATCATGGTCAACAACGCGGGGATCACCCGCGACGCGACCATGCGCAAGATGACCGAAGAGCAATTCGACCAGGTCATCAGTGTGCATCTGAAGGGCACCTGGAACGGTACCCGGCTCGCGGCGGCCGTCATGCGGGAGCAAAAGCGGGGCGCCATCGTCAACATGTCTTCGGTATCGGGCAAGGTCGGCATGATCGGCCAGACCAACTACTCCGCGGCCAAGGCCGGAATCATCGGGATGACCAAGGCCGCGGCTAAAGAACTCGCCTATCTCGGTGTGCGGGTCAACGTCATCGCACCGGGGCTGATTCGTTCTGCGATGACAGAAGCTATGCCGCAACGCATTTGGGATCAAAAGGAAGCCGAAGTCCCGATGGGCCGCGCCGGGGAGCCCAGCGAGGTGGCCAGCGTCGCATTGTTCCTGGCGTCGGATCTGTCCTCGTATATGACCGGGACCGTCATGGAAGTCACCGGTGGCCGGCACATATGAGCCACGCCGTCATTTGTGAACCCGTACGGACACCGATCGGCCGCTACGGCGGAATGTTCAAGTCGCACAGCGCCGTTGACCTCGGCGTCGCCGCGCTGAAGGGCTTGCTGCAGCGCACCGGGATCGCACCGGATGCCGTGCAGGACGTGATCCTCGGACACTGCTATCCCAGCAGTGAGGCACCGGCGATCGGCCGGGTGGTGGCGCTGGACGCGGGGCTACCGGTAACGGTTCCCGGCATGCAGGTCGACCGTCGCTGCGGGTCGGGGCTGCAGGCGGTGATCCAGGCTTGTATGCAGGTCAGCAGCGGCAGCAATGATCTCGTCATCGCCGGCGGCTGCGAAAGCATGAGCAACGTCGCGTTCTATTCCACCGACATGCGCTGGGGTGGCGCGCGAAGCGGCGTGCGGGTACACGACGGGCTGGCCCGCGGCCGAACCACCGCGGGCGGCCGCAACTACCCGGTGCCCGGCGGGATGCTGGAAACCGCTGAGAATCTGCGCCGCCAGTACGGCATTTCGCGGCTGGAACAGGACGAGCTCGCGGTGGCCTCCCACCAGCGCGCGGTCGCCGCGCAACGAGGCGGGCTGCTGGCCGACGAGATCATCCCGGTCGCGGTACGCACTCGCCAGGGCGAGGAGGTGGTCGACACCGACGAGCATCCTCGCGCCGACACGTCGGTGGAATCGTTGGCGAAACTCAAACCCGTTCTGGGCAAGGAGGATCCAGACGCCACGGTGACCGCCGGCAATGCCAGCGGGCAGAACGACGCGGCGTCCATGTGTGTGGTGACCACGCCGGAGAAGGCGGCCGAGTACGGGTTGACGCCGTTGGTCCGCATGGTGTCCTGGGGGCAGGCCGGGGTGGCGCCCAATGTAATGGGCATCGGGCCGGTGCCCGCGACACAGGCCGCCCTGGCCAAAGCCGGATTGAACCTGCACGATATCGACCTCATCGAACTCAACGAAGCCTTTGCCGCCCAAGCGCTTGCGGTGATGCGCGAGTGGAAGTTCGGCGTCGCCGATCGCGACCGCACCAACGTGCACGGCTCGGGGATCTCGCTGGGCCATCCGGTCGGTGCGACCGGCGGCCGGATGCTGGCAACCCTGGCGCGCGAACTCAACCGCCGTCAGGCCCGCTATGGCCTGGAGACCATGTGCATCGGCGGCGGCCAGGGGCTAGCCGCTATCTTCGAGCGGGTCACGTGAACACGTTGCCGCTGAGCGGCATTCGCATTGTCGAAGTCTCCAGCTTCGTTGCCGCGCCGTTATGCGGGATGACTCTGAGTCAGCTTGGCGCACAGGTCATCCGGGTCGATCCGATTGGCGGCGCCTCGGACATCCAGCGCTGGCCGCTGGCGGCAAGTGGGACCTCGATCTACTGGACCGGCCTGAACAAGGGAAAGCGTTCGGTCACCGTCGATTTGCGTTCGGCCGAAGGCCAAGAGCTGGTCCAGCGGCTGATCACCGAGGGCGATGGCATCGTGGTGACCAATGCAGCCGGCCTGGCCTGGCTCGGCCACGATGTGCTGGCGGCCAAGCGGCCCGACGTCATCCACCTGCAGTTGCTCGGGCGCGGCGACGGTTCCACCGGGGTGGATTACACCGTGAACGCGGCGACCGGATTTCCGTTCATCACCGGCCCGGTCGACCACGCCGGTCCGGTGAACCACGCGCTGCCGGCCTGGGATGTGTGCTGCGGACTGTATGCCGCGCTTGCCGTCGTCGCTGCCGTCCGGCGCCGCGAACAGACCGGGGCAGGGGCACGCATCAGCCTGGCACTGGAAGACGTCGCGCTAGCGACGGCAGGCAACCTGGGATTGCTGACCGAGCCCCAGGTGAACGGCACGCAGCGGCCACGCCTGGGTAACGCCATCTACGGCCAGTACGGCCAGGACTTCACCAGCCGCGACGGCGTCGCGTTCATGGTTGTGACCTTGACCGGCAGGCACTTTCGTGAGTTGGTCGACGTGACGGGTACCAGTGCCGCGGTGTCGGCGCTGGCCGAAGCGCTCGGGGTGGATTTCGGGGCCGAGGGCGACCGCTACCGCTACCGCGACGCGCTCACCGGTTTGTTCACCGTCTGGTTCGCCGAGCACACGGCCGACGAGATCGGCGCGGCGCTGTCGGGCACCACGGTGTTGTTCGAGCGCTATCGCACCTTTACCGAGGTGGTGGCAGACCACAAGGTAACCGCCAATCCGCTGTTCGCCCCGTTGCACCAGCCAGGTGTCGGAGATTATCTGGCGCCCGCCCTGCCCGCTGCTTTCGACGGTGCACACCCGCGTAGTACGGCAGCCCCCGCACTGGGCCAGGACACCGCCGACGTACTCACCCAGCTCCTGGGTTTGACCACCGCCGACATCGCACGTTTGACGAGCGCCACCACGATAGGGAATGACAGCCGATGACCAAACTCGCTCAGACACTTGGCCTCACCGAATTTCAAACCGAGATCATCGGGACGGTAAGGCAATTCGTTGAAAAGGAAGTGATCCCCAACGCGGCCGGACTCGAACGTGGCGACACGTATCCGCAAGAGATCGTCGACCAGATGCGCAAGATGGGGCTATTCGGCCTGATGATCCCGCAGGAGTACGGCGGCCTGGGGGAGTCGCTGCTGACTTACGCGCTGTGCGTCGAGCAACTGGCGCGCGGCTGGATGAGCGTATCGGGAGTGCTCAACACCCACTTCATCGTCGCCTACATGTTGCGCCAGCACGGCACCGAGCAACAGAAGCAGCGCTTCCTGCCCCGCATGGCAACCGGCGAGACGCGCGGCGCGTTCTCGATGTCAGAGCCGGAGCTGGGCTCCGACGTGGCCGCGATCCGAACCCGGGCGCGGCGCGACCCCGACGGCGCCTACACCATCGACGGTCAGAAGATGTGGCTGACCAACGGCGCCACCTCCACGCTGATCGCGGTACTGGTGCGCACCGACGAAGGCGCGGAGAAGTCGCACCGCAATCTGACCGCATTCCTCGTCGAAAAGCCCGTCGGCTACGGCGAGGTGGTGCCCGGGCTGACCATTCCCGGCAAGATCGACAAGCTCGGCTACAAGGGCATCGAGACCACTGAGCTCATCTTCGACGGCTACCGGGCCGGCGCCGATGACATTCTCGGCGGCACACCGGGGCGGGGCTTCTTCCAGATGATGGACGGCATCGAGGTGGGCCGGGTCAACGTGTCGGCGCGTGCGTGTGGGGTCGGCCTTCGAGCCTTTGAGCTTGCGGTGCGCTATGCCCAGCAGCGTCACACCTTCGGCAAGCCGATCGCCGAGCACCAGGCGATCGCGTTCCAGTTGGCCGAGATGGCGACGAAAGTCGAAGCGGCGCATCTGATGATGGTCAACGCGGCGCGGCTGAAGGATTCCGGGGAGCGCAATGACGTGGCCGCCGGCATGGCGAAATACCTTGCCAGCGAATACTGTTCGGAGGTAACCCAGCAGAGCTTCCGGATCCACGGCGGGTACGGATATTCCAAGGAATACGAGATCGAGCGGTTGATGCGCGACGCGCCGTTCCTGCTGATCGGCGAGGGCACCAGTGAAATCCAGAAGTCGATCATCAGCAAGCGATTACTGGCCGAGTACCAGGTCTGACGTGATGACCGTCCCGGATTTCGCCGCCCGGCCACAACTTGCCGAAGACGTTGCACGCTTTGTCCGCAAACGGATCTTCGACGGCACCTACGCCGCCGGAAAGTATGTCCGACTGGACCAATTGGCCGCAGAATTGGGCATCAGCGTGACGCCGGTGCGCGAGGCGCTGTTCGCGCTGCGCGCCGAGGGCCTGGTGGCCCAACAACCCCGGCGGGGGTTTGTGGTGTTACCGCTCACCGAACGGGATTTGGGTGACGTCGCCAACGTCCAAGCGCATGTGGGTGGGGAGCTTGCCGCCCGGGCCGCCATCAACATCAGCGACGACCAGTTACGCGAGCTCAACGACATCCAGACTCAGCTCGAGAAGGCCTATGCTGCCGATGATGAGGAGCGAGCGGTCGTGCTCAACCACGAATTCCACCGGGCCATCAACGTTGCGGCCAACTCGCCGAAGCTTGCCCAGTTGATGTCACAGATCACCCGCTACGCACCCGAATCGGTGTTTCCCACCATCGCGCACTGGCCGGGGAAGGCGACCAAGGACCATCGGCGGGTATTGGCGGCGTTGACGAAACGTGATGACAAGCTGGCTCGCGCCGCGATGTCAGAACACCTGGCTGCCAGTGCAATTCCGTTGATCGAGCACCTCGTCGCCCACGGCGTGGTGGTTCAGGCGGTGCCGCGCGATGGTGAGACATCGGCCTGAACAGCCAATGATGCGTTGTTGTCGAACGGCTCTGGGCATACGCTGCCGGGTGGGGGCCACCGGGGCGCCGGACAGGGAGCGCAAATGCGTCTTAAACGTGCGGTTCGTGTCACTGCCGGACTAGTGGCTTTCTCATCAGGGATCATCCTGTCGCCGCCGGCCATGGCTGACCCGATGGACCCGATACCGGGGAACGGAATCTTCATCGTCGGCCCTGACATCGCACCGGGGCTCTACCACACGGCCGGGTCGGCGTCGACCTTCGGAGTCTGGATCAACAACGTGCCGACCCAGGACTCGATGTGCGCCTGGTTTACCTACAGCACACCGGATGCGAACAAGGAGCACGTACTTCAGACGAACATCTCTGTCGGTCCGATGTTCGCGAACATCAACACATCGGTGAAGGCTTTCGAATCGCAGAACTGTCAACCCTGGACGCGGGTGCCCTGAGGCCGGTTCTCCCCGATCATCATCTCCCGCAGCCGCCGCATGTCGACTTTGCCGGTGGCGAGACGGGGGACTTCCCGATCGGAATCCAGCATCAGCCACACCGTCGGGACCTTGAAGCTGCTCAACAGTCCGCTTGCCGCCTCGCGTAACTGGTCTGCATTTTGCGCGCGGCAGATCACCGCTGCGGCCACCCGCTTACCCGAAGGGCCGGGCACATCGGTGACGAAGGCCTTGTCGACGCCGTCGATGGTGCGTAGCGCTCGTTCGACCTCGCCGGGATAGACCGTCGCCCCGCTGACCTTGAACATGTCGTCGCATCGGCCGTGGTAGAAGAGGAAGCCCTGGTCGGTGAGCCGGCCTAGGTCGCCGGTCGGGTAGAACCCGTCGGCGGTGAACAGGTCTTCGCGGCTGCGGCGGCACATACCGCGCAGGGTGTGCGGTCCCCGGATCTGGATCATGCCGACGGTTCCGGCCGGAACCGGGGCGCCGGTGTCGATGTCGACGATGCGAATTTCCATGCCGGGGAAGGGTTTTCCGCAGCTGCCCCAGGCCGCCGGCGGCATGTCGGTGTTGGCGGCATAGCCGCAGTAGGGCCCGAATGCTTCGGTCATGCCGAACAGGACCGCGCGTGCCCCCGGCTGCGCCCGCTGCTCGGGTGGCAGCAGCGCTTCGAGGCTGCCCCGCTGCAATGCCGAGAGGTCCACGCTCGCGCGGTCGGGGTGGCGCGCCAGTGCTTCGGCTTGATCGGGCCAGCCGCGAAACAGCGTGACTCGCTCCGTTTCCAGCAGCCGCAGCGTGGTTTCGGGCCGCGGGATTTCCTCGGTCACCAGTGTGGCGCCGGCGAGCAGCGCCGACAGTACTCCGCTGCCCAAGCCGCCGACCCAGAAAAATGGCATCGGCAGATAGAGCCGGGTGTCTGCGGTGATGCAGCGCGCCGCCAGCCCCGATCGCACCGCGCCCAATGCGCTGGCGTGGGAATGCACGACTCCCTTGGGTACTCCGCTGCTGCCCGAGGTGAAGATGATGGTCAGCGGGTCGGCCTCGTGAACCGTCTCCGTCATGGCGTCGACGATGCGGCGGGCCTGTTCGCCTGCAACGGAATTAACGAGTTGGCCGACCAGCCATACCGTTGTCAGGGCCGGCAACTCGGCTTGCCTGAGGTCGTCGAGATAGCGGTGCCCGCAAAATTCCTCGACGCTCACCAGGAATTGCACCGAGGCCATCCGCAGTTGGGCGATCAGCTCGGCCGGTCGCAACAGCGTGCTCAATGGCACGAGAACTGCGCCGATGCGTGTCAGTGCGACGGCAATCTGCACCCAGCGGGTGCCATTGGGCATGATCAGGCCCACCCGGGTGCCCTTGCCCACGCCGGCATCGATGAATACCGCCGCCAAATCCCTTGTCGTGCTGTCTAGTTCGTGGTAATTGAGCCGCGCGGACGGGTCGACGACCATGGCCTTTCCGCCGTGGCAGGCGGCCTGTGCCCGCACCAATCGGTCGATGGTGTCAGGCATCGAAGAGCCTCTTGAGGCGCTGTGTATCGACCTTGCCACTGGACAATAGCGGTAGCGCCGCACGTGGCAGCGCGACGAACCGCCTCGGGATTTTGTATGCCGACAGCTGCGTCTTGAGCACCGCGCGCAGGGCCTCTTCGTCGAAGGTGTCGGAGCCATCGGGCAGGACGACGACAGCTGCCACCGACTGGCCCCGCTCGGCGTCTGGAATGCCCATGACGTGAGCCGCGGTCCCGAGGTTGGCCAAGGCCTTTTCGACCTCGGCCGCCGACACGTTGGCGCCCGCCGTCTTGATCATGCCGCTGCGCCGGCCAAGGAAGTACATGAACCCTTCGTCGTCGGCGCGGACCAGATCACCGGTATGAAACCAACCGTCGGCGTCGAAGCATTCCTCGCGACTGCGCCCGTAGTACCCCTGCATGACGTAGGGCCCACGGATGCACAGCTCGCCGCCCTCGATGATCATCGTCTCGAAGCCGGGCGCCGGCCTGCCGTAGGACCCGCGCCGCGCTTGGGGTTGGTCGCCTTCGTCCTCGCTGATGAGCAGGACGCTGCCGGCTTCGGTCATGCCGAGCATGTGGTGGCGCAATTCGGGATCCGCCGGCTGGACATCGGGCGCCATGATCGGATAGAGGTTGCCCCGGCGCATCGACGACAGATCGCGCCGGGCGAAGCTGGGGTGGTCGGCCAGGTGCGCGATGCCCGCCACGAAACCGTTTGTCATGGTGGGTCTTTCGGCTTCCAGCAGGTCAAGCATCGCGCCGGCGTCGGTGGTGTTGGAGCACACCAGGGTGGACCCGGCGATCAGCGTGGCCAGCAGACCGAACGCTAATCCACCGATCCAGAAGAACGGCGAATTGCAGAACAACCTGTCGTCAGCCGTCAAACCGCGGATCGTGTTCAGATTGCGCTGGTGGCCCAGCAGCGCGGCATGCGTGTGGACCACTCCCTTGGGTGCACTCGTGGACCCCGATGTGTACACGATCGCCAGTACGTCGGCAGGCTCGACGTCGTCTTCCAAGCCTCGCATCTGCGCCGCCTCGGCGGCGCGGCGGTACGGCCGGTCCACCTGGCGAGATATGACGACGTGGCGCAGTTGCGGTGCGGTGGCGCAGCACATCCGATCGAGATGGTCGAATTCCGGCCCGAGCAACTGCGTTAGCCGCGCCCGGTAGTCATGCGAGCGAAAAGCGGGCGCGCTCAACAAGATCTGCACGTCGGCGTCGACGAGTTGTTCACGTAGCTCACCAGTGGTGACGAAGGTGGAGAAGGGGACCACAATCGCGCCGATGCGCGCCGCCGCCAGCATTCCCAACACGAAATCGCTGCCATTGGGATACAGCAGTCCCACCCGGGTGCCCTTGCCGGCGCCAAGTGCGATCAGGCCGCGGGCCAGCTCTGCCGAACGGCGATCGGCCTCGGCGTAGCTGATCCGATCGTCGTCGCACACCAGCAGTGGGTGGTCTGCACGCGAATGGGCTTGGTGGCGAAGGACTTCGGCGATCGTGTCACGAGGCATGGTTGGCGGCATCGCTGAAGAAGCTTCGGATCACACCCAGGTCAGCCTTGCCGGATGGTGTTCGCGGGATCGCGTCGACGATGACGATATCGGTCGGAATCTCGTAACCCGCCAGGCGTGTTCGCAGGTATTCGACCAACTCGCCGGTGCCAGCCGACTCCGACTGACGCAGTTCCACCATGGCCACCGGCGTTTCGCCGAGCCGCTCGTCGTAACGTCCGACCACGGCCGCGCCGGCGACGGCGGGGTGGCCCTCCAGCGCGGTACGAACGTCGTCGGGCAGCACCTTGAACCCACCGCGAATGATGGCCTGGTCGGCTCGCCCGACGATCCAGAGGAAGCCATCGGCGTCGATACGGGCCATGTCCGTGGTCTGCAGCCAATCCGCAGATGGGCCAAGTTGTCCGGGTTTGACCTCCAGCCGGCCCACCTGGTCTGGCGGCAGGGCGGCGCCGTCGTCGTCGACCACCCGCAGTTGCGCGCCGGGATTGGCCCGGCCGACGCTGCCGCGCTTGGCTAGCCAGTACTGCCGGTGATCGGCAAGCGTCCAGCCCGCCACCCCGCCACCGAATTCGGTTGCTGCATAGGAAGTTAGCACCGGGATTCCGTATTTCTGTGTGAAGGCGTCGGCGTCCTCGGCGGACAGCGGCGCGGTGCCGCAGGTGACGGCGCGGATGCCGGCCAGGTCGGCTCGGGACAGATCCGAGTGCAATACCGTGCGCAGCGCCGCCGGCACCAGCGACACCGTGCGGGGCCGGTGCTTGCGCACCGCCTGGGTCCAGGCGTTGATTTCGAATCGTTCCAGCAATACGAACGGCCTGCCCGCCGTGACGCATTGCAGCACCCGGAAGACGCCGCCGATGTGCACCAGTGGTGAGTTGACGATCGCCACGCCGCGGCGCAGTTCGGTGGGCGCCGGTGTGTTCCGGTAGCCGGCGCCCATCACGCTGTGCGCCAGCATGTCGTAGCCGAGGTCGATTCGCTTGGGCGGCCCGGTGGTCCCGCTGGTCAGCATCCGCACCGCCACGTCCGACCGGGCGGGTTCGGATACCGCTGCTGCTTCGTCAACGCGGTCGAAGAGCGCCGAAATGGACACCGTGGTGGTGCCGGGCGGCTCAGCAACAAGCGACGCCAAATCGTCGGATTCGCCGACGATCACCGGCAGCCGCAGCGCGGCGATGTCTGCCCTGCTGCGATCCTCACCCCGAGACGGATTGATGGTCACCACAGTTCCACCACGCAGCAGCACGCCGAGGAACGCCGCCACCTGGGCGGGCCGGTTGCGCAACAGGATTCCGACCTCTGGCTGCGCCGCGTGGGAGCCGACACGGCTTGCCGCGACGGCGATTTGGCCCCACGAGAGCCATTGGCCGTCATACTCGATCGCGGGTGCATCCGGCTGTAGAGCGAGCACCTGCGCGATGCGCTGGCTAAGCGGATGCATCACCGGATCTTCGGTTCACGCGCGGCAGATTTGCCGGCCGCCAGCTCCGCCGTTCCGAGCGGGTTGCCCAGCCGGGTATAGATCAGGCCCTGGTCCAGGGCAGCCCGGTACGGTTTGTCCAACGACTCCCAGATCGCTTTGACGGTGCCTTGCGTCGCCGAAGGGGGCTTGGCCGCGATTGCCGCCGCGATCTCATGTGCCCGTGCCCATAATCGTTCGGGTTGAACAATTTCCGAGACCAAACCGATCCGCAGCGCGGTGTCGGCGCAGACCCGTTCGTCGTTGCCCATCAGCGCGATTCGTAGCGTCTCACCCAGCCCGATGCGGCGCATCAGCCCGATCGGCTCCAGTGCGCAAACCAGGCCGGCCGACACGTGCGAATCGAAGAACGTCGCATCCGTCGCGCAGAGGACGATGTCGGACTCGTTGAGGAAGTAGAACGCGCCTGCGGTGCACATGCCCTGCACGGCACACACCACCGGCTTCCACATCTTCTGCCACTTCGGACTCAGCGATTCACCCGGATCCTCGTGATTCCATACATTTTCGGGCTGACCATAGGGTGTCTTGATATCCAGACCGGCGCTGAACGCGCGGCCCGCTGCCCTTAATACCACCGCGTGCACAGACTCGTCGAGTTTGACGATGCGCCATGCTTGCGCCATCTCCACACACATGCTGCGGTCGAACGCATTGAGCTGCTCGGGCCGATTCAGGGTGATGGTCGCGACATGGTCCGCGGCGTCGAGGTCGAGCTGGATCCTGGCGAATTTCACCGGCATTGCCAATCGGGATTGCGTTTCTCCGCAAAGGCTTTAGGACCTTCGAGAGCATCCTGGGTCCGCAATACGCGTTCGCGGAAGGCCTCGGCCAGCATCTCGGCCTCGTGCAGCGGCAGGTCCAGGCCCTTGAGGATGGCCAGGCGCGTCCCGCGGACCGCCAGCGGCGCATTGGAATTCACAATCCCGGCAATCTCATGGGCCCGCTCCAGCAGGCGGTCGTGCTCGACGATTTCACTGATCAATCCGAGGTCGAGGGCGCGTTCTGCACTCATCCGCTCATGCTTACCCATCAGCGCCATGCGCAGCGCGACAGAGCGCGGCAGCACCCGGGCCAGCCGCACCAGCTCGCGTCCGGCGACTAGCCCGATGCTGACGTGCGGGTCGAAGAACGTGGCCCGATCGGATGCGATGACGATGTCTGACGTAGTCACCCAGTCCAGTCCGGCGCCACAGCACAACCCGTTGACCGCGGTCAGAAGCGGCTTGGCCATTCGGCGAAACGGTGGCGTACCTTCCTGCGGTGCCTCCCACTGTTCGTAGGTCGACAAGTAGGGGCGTTCATAGATCACCTTGCCGTCGCCGGGGATGGCTTTGACGTCGGCTCCGGTGCAGAAGGCGCGCCCGGTGCCGGTGACGACGGTCAGCCACACCTTGTCGTCGTTTTCGGCTTCGTCGTAGGCAGACCGCAATTCGGTGATCATGTGCGGGCTCAGTGCATTGAGCGCATCCGGGCGATTGAGCGTGATGGTGGCCGTGTGCCCGTCCACCTCGTAGCTGATGGTGCCGAAATCGGGCATGGTCACCGGCCCTGGAACTTCGGCGTGCGCCGCTGCTGAAAGGCCGCCAGACCTTCTTTGAAATCGCCTGTCCGGCAGGACAGTTCCAAATTGAACAACTCCTGGGTCAGGGACTGGCTCAACGTCGCATGCTGACCCAGCTGCAGCGCCTGCTTGGCCAGCCCGATCGCAACCGTCGGCCCGCTGGATAGGCGGGACAGCAACTCTTCTACCGTCTCCTCGAGTCGCTGAGCGGCTACGGCTTGGTGAATCAGACCCCATTCGGCCGCGTCGGACGCGTTGACCTTTTCCCCGAGCAGCAGCATCCGCCGGGCGCGGGCTAGACCGATCAGGCGGGGCAGCAGCCAGGTGGCCCCCGAGTCCGGGCTGAACCCGCGCTCGACAAAGGGTTCCCAGAAGAGGGCATCGGTGGTTGCGATAGTGAAGTCGGCGGCCAGCGCCAGATTGCAGCCCATGCCCACGGCCCTGCCCTGCACACTGCACACCACCGGCAATTGCAGAGTGTGCATCAGCTCGATTACGCGATGGGCGGCATGCGGAATACGGCGCAATAGATCCCCGGCACGCGGCCGTTGTCCGTCGCCGCTGTTGGTGGCCACCCAGTCGGCACCCGCACAGAAGTCGGTGCCCGCACCCCGGATGTGGACAGCGCGCAACGAGTCGTCGGTGGCGGCGTCGGACAGCGCGGCGACGAACTCCTCAATCATCGCTGCAGTCAACGAGTTACGTCGGGACGGGCGATCGAGGGTGAGTCGCAGCACCGCGCCATCGCGGCGCGTTGTCACCGAACCCTCGGTCCCGGCCGAGTCGGCCTCGTGACCCACTATCGAATCCGGCCTTTCTGCGCCGATATGGTGACCCATACAGTAGGCAATACGATTGCTACGCTGTATAAGTTAGCAAGGAAACGTTGCCGACGGAATAAGCGGGCGAGACCCGATAAGGAGAGGACGCATGTGTCCCAGCTCGGCACCCAGATTCGGTGAGGCGCCGCTGGCCCAGACCGTCGCCGCCGCCGGCGCCATCCGGCGGCTCAGTTCGCTACTGCTCTCGCTGGAACACCCGCACCCGGCGGTGGACGCGATGCTGGCCCAATTCGGTGAGTGGGAGCGCGAGCTAGCGGCCGTCGCGCCGCCGGATCCGGCCCCTCGGATCGGTGCTCGCGACGACGACCCCCGTCGGGTCTATCTGAACCACGCCACCGACATCGGCGTATACAACCCCTGCTTTCCCGAGTACCGGTTCGATCGCCACGATGCCGAAAACGCCACCGGCCGGGTCACGTTCCCGGTGGTCTACGAAGGGCCGCCGGGACTGGTGCACGGGGGCTTCCTCGGCGTCTTCTTCGACTGCGTAATACAACATCACAGTTGTCTCGCCGGACTTTCCGGAAAGACGCGCACACTGTCGCTGACATTTCGACGGCCGACACCGCTGCTGACCGAACTGCAATTCGACGTCGCCCGGTCGCAAACCGAACAGGGTGTCGCTTCGACCGCACAACTGTTGCTCAACGGCGAAGTGCTCTGCCGGGGTGAGGTCACCACGCTGGCGTCGCGGCCCGAAAAGCTTGCCGGATACCAATTCGGCGCGCGGCGAACGGAGTCCAGCCCATGAATACTTCGGACGAGCGAGTGCTTTTCGCGGTGGACCACGAGAAGCGGATCGCCACAATCACTTTGAACAACCCCGAGCAGCACAACTGCTATGACGCCGCCATGCGCGAGGCCGTCGCCCGGTGTCTGGACCGCGTCGCAGACGACGACGATCTCACCGTGGTGCTGCTGCGCGGAGCAGGTGGCGTGTTCAGCACCGGCGCCGACATGAACAACGCCTACGGTTGGTACGGCGGATCGGGCGCCGTGGGAGAACGGCACCGTCCCAGCCAACGTCGCCGACTTACCGTGGATCGCAAGTCATTCAGCTTCTACCACAACTTCATGGGCTTCCCGAAGGTAACGGTCGGCGAGATCGCCGGCTACGCGCTGGGCGGCGCCTTCGAAATCGCTTTGATGACCGATATTTCGGTGATTGCGCGCAACACGAAAATCGGCATGCCGGCTACGCGCTTCCTCGGGCCGGCGCTGGGCAGCCTGCACATGTTCTTTCACCGGTTAGGGCCGGTGCTGGTCCGGCGCCTGCTGCTGACCGGTGACATCATCGAGGCCGGCCAGATCGAGCATCTCGGAATCTTCACTGACACATGCGATCCCGATTCGGTGGCCGCCCGTGCCCGGTACTGGGCCGAGAAGGCGGCGAAGATGCCCGCCGACGGCGTCGTCATCGCCAAGGAGGCGTTCCGGTTGGTCGAGCAGAGTCAGGCGTACCAGGGCGAGGAAGTCGCCAGCTATCTGTTCCACGCTTTCGGTACCAATCTGCAATTCGCACCAGGGGAGTTCAACTTCGTCAAAGCCCGGGCAGAGCATGGAACCAAGGAGGCGTTCCGGCTGCGCGACGAACACTTTCACGTGCCCGAACCTGAAGCGGAATAAGTGTTTAACGCTTCGCAGCCGACTTGGCTGGGGCTTTGCGCTGGCGGGCCGGGGCCTTGCGGGCGGGTTTCGAGGCATTTTCGATCAACTGGCCGGCGTGGTCCAGGATGCAGTCGAGACCGTATTCGAAGTTGGTTTCATCGGGGGCGCCGATGCGGTGCCCCTTACCGGTGACCTGAGCGATGAGCGGAGTCGTGTGCGGGTCGATGGCCACCGCGTCCTCGATCGTGCGCGAGCCGTCGTCCGATTGATTCTTTTCGAAGAGTCGGTGCAGCACCACCGATCCACGCACATGCAGCGACACCGCGGAATACGTGTCGAAGGCGTCTTCCGGTGAGAGCCCGGCCTCGACCAGGTTGGCGATCGCCCGCTCCATCTCCTGCGCCCCCAGCCGGGCCGCCTTGGGGCTGAGGGCCGCCCGAATCAAAATCAGGTCGCACAGAATTGGGTTGCCCATGAACGTCTTCCGCATCGACCGGGCATGATTGCGCAACGTCTCGCGCCAGTCGCTGGCTTCCACATACGGTGTGGCGAACACATACTTGCTCAAGGCGCGGTCGGTCATCGCGTTGAGCAGATCGTCTTTCTTGCGGAAGTACCAGTAGATGCTCGTGACGCCGACGCCGAGATGTTTGCCGAGCAACGGCATGCTCAGATTGTCGATCGACACTTCTTCGGCGAGTTCGAATGCGCCACTGATGATATCGTCGGGATTGATGGATCCACGTTCGCGTCGCTGACGCTTCTCCGCGGTTGCCTGCTTTGCCACTACGGGCACCTCCATCAAGATCTATCCTGGTACGCGGTCCGTCAACCTTACCGGGGACCGTCGGCCGTCTGCTACTGTAATACCTATCGTAGGCTTTTTTGTAACCCTGCTTGGGACCGAGATTGCGTCGTGGATCTAGGGCTGGCGGACGCCGCCACGGTGGTGGTCGGCGGTAGTCGGGGAATGGGGTTGGCCACCGCTTCTTGCCTGGCCGACGAGGGCGCGCGGGTGGCGGTAGCCGGTCGTTCGCAGGCCGCGCTGGACGGTGCGGTCGAGGAGCTGACGGCGCGCCGCAGTCCGGCTACTTTAGCTGTGGCCGCCGATATTCGTCAGGGCGCCTCTGCCGGCGGGGTTTTCGCCGAGCTCGGCCAGCCGGCCTGCAGGACGAAATCGGGCCCGTTGTCGCGTTTCTGGCGTCACGGCGCCACTCGTACATAACCGGAGCCAACATCCATGTCGACGGCGGTTCGGATTTCACCTGACCTCTCAGAAGGAGCGCATCATGGCCACGGCAGCTGAGGCCAGGGGATGGGCGCGCGGCGCCTTGCGGGGCATCGGTGACTCGCTGTACACGCCCTTTTGCGGGACCGACGGCGACGACATCGACTGGGACGCCTACCGGAAGTTGGTGCGGTACTGCGTGGGCGATCTCGGCCACCCGATGTTGTGGTGCACCAGCGGCATAGCCGAGTTCTGGGCGCTGACGCTCGATGAGCGAAAGCGCTTGCTGGAGGTGGCGATCGAAGAGGGTCGCGCTGCCAATCCCGACGTGGTCGTGCAGGCCTGTACCTCGGCCATGACCGCCAAAGATTGCCTGCAGTTGACGCTGCACGCCCAGCTGGCCGGCGCCGACATCGCCTACATCCAGACGCCGATGATGGAGACCCACGGCGGCGAAGGCGTGTTGAGGTTCTTCAGATACATCGCCGCACGTACCGATATCGCGTTGGGTATGTTCAATTCTCCGTCGTCGGGCTATGTGTTGACGGCCGCCGAAAGTGCCCGTATCTACGACGAAATTCCCGCGGTATGCGCCACCAAGGAAGGCGCCTTCCGGCCGCAGAGCAGCCGGCTGCTGCATCAGTTGGCGCCCGATCTGGTGCTCTGGGAATGCGACAGGACCGTGTACCGCGCCGGATGGCTGCGCGATGGAATCGTCTGCCCGGCGCAGTTGGGTACCGCCGGTTATCTATTCGAAACCCCCCAGCGCAGAATGTTTTCCGAATATTGGGATCTGGTTCTCAACGACAAACTTCTCGAGGCCATGGACTACGGCCGTGAGTCGGGCCTGGATCAGTTCGACCTCGATCTGGGTGCTTGGTGGACTTGCTATCCGGGCCGGTCGGACTACTTCACCCATTGGGGTGGTGCGTTCAAGTACGCGGCGTCGCTGCTGGGTTTGCCGATCGGTGCTTATCCGCATTCGCGGCCACCGCAGGCAGAGTTGCCGCCGGAGGCCAAGGTGCAGATGGAGAATGCGTATCGCCGGATCGGGCTTATCGACTAGGAGGATTACCGGCACCCGTCGGCGGGCATACGCCAGATATTCGACGGCGGAAGGATTGCAAAATGCTCACCTTGGGTGTCATCGGCTGGATCATCATCGGCGGCCTGGCAGGCTGGATCGGTAGCAAGATCATGGGAACCGACGCACAAATGGGCCTGGTACTCAATGTCGTGGTCGGCATCGTAGGCGGTTTGATCGGCGGGTTCCTGCTGCGTGGCTTCGGCGTAGACGTGGCCGGTGGCGGCCTGTTGTTCTCCTTCCTGACGTGCCTGCTGGGTTCGATCGTTCTACTGGGACTCGTCCGGCTCGTTGTGCATCGCCGGCACGTGCACCGCTAGGCCTCTCTCGGCGGAGTTACGCTCCGGCGGACCGAGATTCGCGGAATCGGATCGGGCTGCACTCGCCCGGGCGACAGTTGTGGGGCGCTGTACCGATAGGTATACAGTACGGGGGCACACGTACCTGTGCTGCGCGGCTGGTCAAGCCCGGAGGAGTTGCCGATGAGTAGCAGTAACGCTCCCGAGACTGAAGCCGCCGTGCTCTACGAGACCACTGCCAGTGGCGTCGCCATCGTCACCCTCAATCGCCCTGACCGACTCAATGCCTGGGGGCCCGATATGGCGCCCCCGTTCTATGCCGCCGTTGACTGCGCCGAACAGGACCCTGCCATCCGGGTGATCGTGCTGACCGGCCGGGGCCGGGCGTTCTGCGCAGGGGCTTATTTGGGCTCGTCGGGTGCTGCTCGAGACGTCGGCGATTCGCTGGAGCAGGCCGGCGGCAAGAGTGTGGCGGATCTGGTCGGCGAACGTCCACCGCATTTCGTGACTGAACTGCGCAAGCCTGTGATAGCAGCTATCAACGGTGCCTGCGTCGGCATTGGTTTGACCCAGGCGTTGATGTGTGACGTTCGGTTCGCCGCGGCCGGTGCCAAGTTTGCCGCGATTTTCGCCCGCCGGGGATTGATCGCCGAGTTCGGCATCTCCTGGATATTGCCGCGTCTGACTGGTTGGGGAGTTGCACTCGACCTGTTGCTCAGCGGACGTACATTTCTGGCTGACGAAGCATTGCGGCTCGGCATCGTCAAGGAAGTCGTGGCGCCCGAAGACCTGATGAACCGTGTCATGGAGTACGCCGAGGACATCGCCCAAAACTGTTCTCCCGCCGCATTGTCGGTGATTAAGCGACAGACCTATCGCGACGCCGGCCGCGATGTCGTAACGGCCACTGCCGAGGCCGAAGCGATGATGTGGCAGGCGCTGCCGCGACCCGACGTCGTCGAGGGGATAGCGAGCTTTCTGCAGAAACGGCCGCCGCAGTTCCCGTCGCTAGATTCCTCGCCGTAGTGAGGCACTTTGATGGACATCTCGCGGCTTGTAGAGGGGTTGGGCAAACCCGACTATGCTGCGCCAAGGAGGTAACCCGGCGTGGCCAGGGCACCGTCGGTGTGAGCGTACTGTAAATACGACAGTAGGCAGGGTGCCAAATCTAGCCGTCGGCGTCTTGGAGTGGTTTCACGTGGTCAAGGTGATGGAGGGCTTCCGGGTCCTAGAGGTCGCACAGTTCACATTCGTCCCCGCGGCCGGCGCCATAATGGCCGACTGGGGCGCCGATGTCATCAAGGTCGAACATCCGGTTCGAGGCGACACCCAGCGGGGCTTTCTGCACATGGGCGGTTTCCACCTCAACCCCGACCGGCATCCGCTCATCGAGCACCCCAACCGCGGCAAGCGCAGCGTAGGCATTGACGTGTCGACGCCGGGAGGCCAGGAAGTGCTCTACGAGCTTGCGAAGAGTTCCGACGTGTTTCTCACCAATTACTTGCCGTCGGCGCGTCAGAAGAACAGGTTCGACGTAGAGCATATTCGTGCGGTGAACCCGAGCATCGTCTACGCGCGTGGCAGCGCGTACGGGGACAAGGGACCCGAGCGCGACGTCGGCGGTTATGACGGGACGGCGTTTTGGACGCGTAGCGGCATCGGTCACTGCCTGACCCCGCCAGAACTGGGTGCGCCGCTGGGTCAAGGCATTCCGGCGTTCGGTGACTCCATCGGTGGGATGAACATCGCCGGCGGCATCGCCGCGGCGTTGCTTCATCGCGAGCGCACCGGTGAAGCCCTCGAAGTGGATGTATCGCTGTTGAGCACGGCCTGGTGGGCGGCCGGCGCGACTATGGCACAAGCCATGGATACCGGTGAAGCCATGCGGGTGGCGATGCCGAAATCCGGCGGCTCCGAATTCAATCCGTTTCTGGGCAATTTCCAGACCGCCGACGGCGGCACTATCAACTTGTGCATCGTGAGCCCGACCGGGTACATCCGCGACACCTTCGAACACCTCGGCATCGCCGCGGCCGCAGACGATCCCCGGTTCGCGACCGCTCGTACGCTGATGGAAAACGCCGAGGCGGCAGGCGATTTGATAGCGCGGGCCATTTCAGGCAAGCCGTTCGAGTATTGGCGTCGGCACCTCAAGACGATGAAGGGGCAATGGGCACCCTTCCAGAGCCCCATGGACCTCGGGGTCGACGAGCAGGCCATTGCCAACGACATGATCATCGAAGTGGAGGCCGCCGACGGGGGAGCGCCCTTCAAGGTCGTCCGCGGGCCAGTGCAGTTCAACCACGAGCCGTTGACGACCACGCGCGCCCCGCAGGCGTCCGAGCACACCGAAGTGGTGTTGACCGAACTGGGCATGGACTGGGACCGCATCGACGAGCTGAAGAACTCCGGTGCCATCGCGTAGCCCAGTGCAACCCGATTTACCAGGCGTTTTACGTATTTCACGCGCGCGTCGCCCGCTTTGCAGAAAGCTGTACCGATAGGTATACAGTATCTACTACGCGCCCATTTCGAGAGGACGTCCACCATGACGACGTTGGACTACCAGGCGATTGACGTCGACAACCATTACTACGAACCGATCGACTCGTTCACCCGGCATCTGCCAAAGGAATTCAAGCGCCGTGGCGTGCAAATGCTGCACGACGGCAAGCGCACCTGGGCGGTCATCGGCGAGCGGATCAACCAGTTCATCCCCAACCCGACCTTCGATCCCATTATCGAGCCCGGCTGTCTGGATCTGCTGTTTCGTGGCGAGATCCCCGAGGGCGTCGACCCGGCGTCGCTGATGAAGGTCGATCGGCTGCAGAACCATCCCGAATACCAGAACCGGGATGCCCGGGTGAAGGTCATGGACACCCAGAACCTCGAAACGGTGTTCATGTTGCCGACGTTCGCGTGTGGGGTCGAGGAGGCGCTCAAGCATGACATCGACGCCACGATGGCCTCGATCCATGCCTTTAACCTGTGGCTCGATGAGGACTGGGGCTTCGACCGGCCCGATCACCGAATGATTTCGGCGCCAATCATTTCGCTGGCCGACCCGGACAAGGCCGTCGACGAGGTCGATTTCGTGTTGGGCAGGGGTGCCAGACTGGTGCTGGTACGTCCGGCGCCGGTGCCCGGACGGATCAAGCCGCGCTCACTGGGTGACCCCTTGCACGATCCGGTCTGGCAGCGGCTGGCAGACGCCGGTGTCCCCGTCGGCTTTCACCTCAGTGACAGCGGGTACCTCGCGATCAACGCGCTATGGGGCGGCACGGCCACCTTTGAAGGATTCGGGAAGAAGGATCCGCTCGACCAAGTCCTGTTGGACGACCGGGCGATTCACGACACGATGGCGTCGATGATCGTTCATCAGGTCTTCACCCGGCATCCCAAGCTCAAGGTCGTCAGTATCGAGAACGGCTCGTATTTCGTCTACCGGTTGATCAAGCGGCTGAAGAAGGCTGCCAACACTGCCCCGCATCACTTCAAGGAGGATCCGGTCGCGCAACTGCGCAACAACGTCTGGATCGCGCCCTACTACGAGGACGACGTCAAGCTGCTGGCCGAAACCATCGGCGTGGAGAAGATCCTGTTCGGCTCGGACTGGCCACATGGTGAGGGACTTGCCGATCCGATGTCCTTTACCGCTGATATTCCGCAGTTTCCTGAGTTCAGCGCCGAAGACACCCGAAAAGTCATGCGCGACAATGCACTCGATCTGCTCGGTGCCAATCTCCCGGTGATGGTGTAGCGTGCCCGATGAGCGAATGGACGATCGGAGCGGTCTTGGACGCGGTTGCCGAGGCCGTGCCCGATCGGGTGATGACCGTCTGCGGATCACGCCGCAGTACGTTCGCCGAGTGCGCCGACCGGACCCGCCGCCTGGCCAACTACCTGGCGGCCAAGGGTTTTGGTGCACATGTCGAACGCGACGCGCTGGGTAACTGGGAGTGTGGGCAGGATCGCGTCGCGCTCATCATGCACAATGACCTGTACCCCGACATGGTCATCGCGTGCCTGAAGGCCCGGGTAGTGCCGGTCAACGTCAACCACTACTACACGCCCCACGAGGTGGCCGACCTGCTGGCCTACCTCAAGCCGCGCGGCGTCGTCTATCACCGCTCGCTGGGTGCCAAGTTCGCCGACGTGCTGCCCGGGGGCGCCCAATTGTTGATCTCGGTTGACGACGGCAGCGGGCTTCCCGGCTTGCCCGGCGCCATAACCCTTGAAGATGCGCTGGGGCAGGGCAATTCGGATCACGGGAACACCCCCCGGCCCGATGATGTGTTGATGATCTGCACCGGCGGCACGACCGGGCGACCCAAGGGTGTGATGTGGCGGCAGGCCGACATCTACGTTGCGTCGATGAACGGTGACGACCACGTCGCCGTCGACGAAATCCATCAGAGGGTGCGCAACGCTGGTCCGCCGTGGTTCGCTGTTTCACCTTTGATGCACGCCGCCGGCATGTGGACCGCGTTCGCGGCGCTGCTGTCCGGGCAGACGGCCGTGCTCTACGACACCAGACAGAAGTTCGACCCGGCTGCGGCGCTCGGGATCGCCGAACGTGAGAAGGTCGGCATGATGACCATGGTGGGCGATGCCTACGCGGCACAGTTCGTTGACGAGCTTGGCCGGCGCAGCTATGACCTGTCTTCATTGTTTGCCATCGGCACCGGCGGGGCGGCCACCAACGTCAGATATCAACAGGCCGTGCTGAACTACTTGCCGCACATCACCTTGATCAACGGCTACGGCTCCTCGGAAACGGGCAACGTGGCCTTCGGGCACAGCAGGCACGGCGCCCGCGCCGACACCTTCGTGTTGCGTACGGGCGGGCTGGTGCTGTCAGAGGACTACCGCCGATTCCTCGAGCCGGGCGATCCCGAGATCGGCTGGGTGGCCCGCTCCGGACGAATCCCATTGGGTTACTTCGATGATCGTGCCGCAACGGCCAAGACGTTCCCAGTGGTGGATGGGCAGCGGGTGGTGATATCGGGCGACCGCGCCTCGGTGCACGACGACGGCACACTTCGGCTGTTCGGCCGGGATTCGTTGGTGATCAACACCGGGGGCGAGAAGGTCTTCGTCGAGGAGGTTGAAGAGGTGCTGCGCGCGCACCCGAGTGTCGCTGATGCCTTGGTGGTCGGCCGAGACAGTGACCGGTGGGGGCAGGAAGCGGTGGCGCTGATTGAATTACGCGAGGGTGCCGACGCTGATGACGGCATCTTACGCGCGCACTGCTCAACCGATTTGGCGCGGTTCAAGGTGCCCAAGGCGTTCATCGTGGTCGATCGGGTGCGCCGCCTGGGTAATGGCAAGGCCGACTATAGATGGGCCAAACAGCATGCGACGGAAAGCGTTAGGACCACGCGATGACGCGACCCGACCCCAGGCCGGTCATCGACTGTCTGGTCAACGTCCACTTCGGTGAGACGCAAGCACAACCCGAGTTCATGACCAAGGTCCGCGACGACTACTTCAAGGGACCCAAGTCGATGTACGACCCGGTCGACCTTTCGGAGTTGCTGGACGAGATGGATGAACACGGCGTGCGCCAGGCCGTCCTGATGGACAGCCTGGCCAAGCCCTCGGTGACTGCCCGCAAGTTCGTCGAAGCGCGCCCGGATCGATTCGTGCTGGCTCTCGGTGGCATCAACCTGCTGCGTCCGGTGGCACCACTACGCGAGCTGACTTCGGCGGCGGCCGACCTCCCGGTGGCGTATGCCGTTGTCGGCCCGAGTTTCTGGGCCGACGGCGCCTACCCGCCCAGCGATGCGGTGTATTACCCGCTGTATGCCAAGTGCGCCGAACTCGATCTGCCACTGTGCGTCAATACCGGGATTCCCGGACCGCCGATCCCCGGCGAAGTACAGAACCCGATCCACCTGGATCGGGTGTGCGTGCGCTTCCCCGAGTTGAAGCTGTGCATGATCCATGGCGCAGATCCGTGGTGGGACATCGCTATCCGGATGCTGATCAAATACCAAAATTTACGGCTGATGACATCGGCATGGTCGCCAAAGCGGTTGCCGGACAGCATTATCCACTACATGCGTACCCGGGGCTCGGGCAAGGTCATCTTCGCGTCTGACTGGCCGGTACTGCGTCAGCATCGCGTGGTGCCCGAAGCCAACGCCCTGGATCTGCCCGCCGAAGTCCTGGACAACTACCTCTACAACAATGCCAACGAATTCTTCTTCGATGGCCCAGAATCAGGAGCGGTAACCAATGGATAGATACGAGTTGCGGCGACTCGACTACAGCCTGACCGAGGATCACAAGGCCCTGCAGGCGGCCTACCGCGAACTGCTTGCGGCTCACTGTCCGATCGAGACGGTCTGGGCTGCACAGGAAACCGGATTCGACAAGAGTCTGTGGGAGCGGTTGTGCGCCGTGGGCGCCACATCCATGGCAGTAGGT
Organism: Mycobacterium szulgai; assembly: GCF_002116635.1. Lineage (GTDB taxonomy): Bacteria > Actinomycetota > Actinomycetes > Mycobacteriales > Mycobacteriaceae > Mycobacterium > Mycobacterium szulgai. Next base: position 34,627 of record NZ_LQPW01000120.1, read on the forward strand.
GAAGACGCCGGTGGCGACGGAGCGACCTTGGTGGATCTCGCGCTGGTCGCCGAAGAACTGGGCCGAATGCTTGCCCCGGTGCCCTGGATCGACCACATCTGTGCCGCGCGGCTGGCCGAACGGCTGGACTCGGTCGACGCGGGCATGATCGAGGGCAGTCGGATTATCGGGCTCGACGCTGCGCTGGAACCCACTGCCGGACTGCGACTTATCCCTGCCGCGGCGATCGCCGATGGGCTGATGATCCGGGATGGGGACGACGTGCTTCTGCTGAGGTTTGTCACCCGGCCTGCTCGCGTGTCGAACCTCGGCCAGCTCCCGATGGCCTGGGTGGATCCCAGCGCAGCCGACTCGCGAACGCTCTTGGGTTCGGGCCCAGACGCCGTCGCGGCCTACTGTCGGGCGCTGGATGAGTGGCGGGTGCTGACCGCCGCGGCGCTGGTTGGCCTCGTCGAACAAACGATGACCATCGCGGCCGAGTTCGCCAAGACTCGGTATACCTTAGGCGTTCCGATCGCTACGCTGCAGGCGATTTCGCATCCGCTGGCCAACATGGCGATCGTCGTTCAGGGCGGCCGCAACCTGGCCCGGCGAGCCGCGTGGTTCCTCGACAACGAGCCGAACGAGCGCCCGGAGCTGCCGGGGTGCGCGTTCGTTTTCATGGCCGAGGAGGCGCCCAAGGCCGCAACCATGGCGGTCCACATTCAGGGCGGTCTCGGGGTGTCCGTTGAAGCCGCCGCGACGGCGTATCTCGTCCGAGCTCGGGGTTGGGCGCTGGCCGGTGGGGATCCGGGCGCCACCGCCAAGCAAGTCGGACAACTCGTCGCGGACCGCGAGCGCGCTGTCGCACCGGCGTAAAGGATTGTCGAACAATGGATTTCGCCCTCGTAGAACTCGACGCCGACGACAAGAAATTTCTGGCCGAGGTTCGCGCGTTTCTCACTGAACACGTGACCGATGAGGTTTGCCGCCGCGACCGCGACACCGGAGACAACTTCGACGAAGGCGTGCACCTTGCGATGGGTGCGGCCGGATACCTGGAGAAGGAGTGGAAGTCGACGAAGGAAGGCGGTTTCACCCGGGTCCGTCGCCGGATCTGGGAGCTGGAGAAACGCCGTATGCACACGCCGTGGGTGACGTGGGGCACGACGGCGATGGTGGCGCGCGCTGTTGTGGCTTTCGGCAAGCCCGTACTCGTCGAGGAGGTGATGCCCAAAGTCTTCAGCGGCGAGGTGCGAATGTGCCTGGGCTATACGGAGCCCGACGGTGGATCCGACGTCGCGACGTGCAAGACGCGGGCGGTGCGGGAGGCGGATGGATCGAGCTGGATCATTAATGGCTCGAAGATGTTCACCACCGGCGCGCACAACTGTCAGTACGTCTTCCTCATCACCAACACCGACCCGGATGCGCGTAAACACAAGAGCCTGACCATGTTTCTGGTTCCCCTTGACCTGCCGGGCATTGAAATTCAGGGCATCCGCACGGTCGACGGAGACCGAACCAACATCGTCTACTACAACGATGTCCGCGTTGACGACAAGTATTTACTCGGTGAGGTCAACGGTGGCTGGACTGTCCTGCGGGGACCGCTGGACGCCGAGCACGGCGCCGTCGCCGCGTCGCCGGATGGGTTGCAGGACGTCGCGATCATGCAGCACCAGACCGGCTTCATGTCTGCGGCGGTGGACGCGGTGGCAGCCCGGGTCTGGCAGCCGGGCGATGACGGGGTGCGTCCGATCGATGATGGATCGGTGGCATATCGGTTGGGCCGCAGCGTCGCTCGGTTGGAAGCGGCGCTGTCGACGCCGAGCATCTTCGGCCGGGTCGCACAGGCGCAGACCATGCGCGACATCGGCCCCGATCTGATGGATATCGCCGGCCCCGCCTCGGCGCTGCCTATTGATACCGACGGCGCCGCCGATAACGGGGCATCGGAATATCTCTACCGCTTCGCTCCGCTAGCCGGGATATACGGGGGCACGCTGGAGGTCTTTCGCAATATGATCGCCCAGCATGTCTTGGGCCTGGGCAAACCGAACTACTCGCCGCCGGCCGACAAGGCTTCGTGAACTAGTTGTGCAGCGCCACAACGGCATACTTTCCGGCACGGACGATAGCGTAGGAACGCCATAGTTGTCGTTCCATCGAGTCGAACACATGATCCGCAATACTCTTGGCAAGTTCCAACCGCTCACCGCTTAACGGCGCGGGTGGACTTATCTCGGTGTCGCTCCCGGGGGCGTCGCCATCGGCCGGCGGGTCATGACGGCCGGCAAGGTAATCCAGTCGACCGCCGGTTTCGGCTTCGGCGGCGAGCGCAAGTGGTTGCGTCTGGGTGAAGAACTCCTCACCCGTGGATTCCAGAGCTACCAGCATCCACCAGCGCAACACCGGATCAGTGTGTTGCAGGGCGATTTTGGCGAACTCGATCATGTTCTGCCGATGCAAATCCATGTCGGCATCGAGGAACAGCCATTCAAGCGCGTCGCTAGCCGTGTGATTGAGCACGTGATCGAGTCCGAGTGCATCCCAGTCTGATAGAAAAAGCTTGCTGTGCTCGGAGAGCCGCGCGGCCCAAGCGTTCACGGCTTGTTCCGCGGCGCTGGCCGGTTGGGCAAAGGTCAAGGCGTACTTGGTCAGATCGCGGTAGCCAAGGATGTCCATCACCCACATGGGAATGAACTGACGAAGTTTGTCCGCGGGGCTACGTTGGTCATTGCGCAACCACTCGTAGAACGGGTGTGCCCGCAGTCTGTCCTTGCGTGCCTCGATGTGGCGAAGCATGGCGGTGTCGTTGTCGTCTGCCGGACTGATCGCGAGCGCGGGCGCAGTCCAATCAGCTTGTGCCAGAGCGGGTAGTTGCGGGCGACGCGGGACGCTGCCGGTATCGAGATATCTGGTCGCGTAGTCCAGGAATCCGTCGAAAATGCCATTGAAGATACCGAACATCCGCTGGCATGCCTCGCTCGCCCGTTCACGACGCGCGGGGTCGAGTACCACTGTCTCGAACACGCCCTCGGTGTTGCCGACGTGCCCCGATTCCAAATCCAGGTGGTACGGACCAAAGTAGCGGTATTCAAGACCCGTTTGGCGAGAAAGCGTAGCCGCGACTCGTGCAGTGTTGCTGAGCATCACGTGGCCGGTGGCCTCACCGGCCTCGGAGTGGCCGAACCGAATCAACGCATCGTCGCGGTCGTCAGCGACCAGCCGAATGAACTCAATTCCGCTGCGACGGAACGTCTCCTGATCCGGGGACAGAAACAGCCACCACAGCATGTCGCTGGTACGCCAGCCCAACCGAGCATCGAGGTCGAGCTTGCGCCAATCCTCCAGAAACATCCTCGAGTGCTTCTCGTCTTCGACGGTGCCGAGATTGATCACCCATTCGTACTCGTCGTGCGGCTCCGGGAACCTCAGCACCCAGCGGTTCATATCCCGGAATTGCATGATGAACAGTGCGCCGGCCGGTCCGATGGCCAGCCGGTCCTGAGGCGGGACCCGGTCGCTGGACAGCCAGTCGAAAAATGCGTGTCGGCGTGCTGCGTCTTGTCCTGCATCCCGCAGTTGCATCACATGTTTCAATGCAAGGTCTTTCTTCGCTGGGCTCATCCGCCGTTGCTGAGTCACTGATCAAAACAGGCCGTTCGAAGGTGTACTAATTGTACGCCCGCCGAGTACAATCGAGCGACTTGCCTTTCTACCTGCCGCGAACCCGAACGGACCCTGAGGCAAGTTCACCTCACTTCATTCCGTTCCTAGGTGTCGCGTGTGAAAATTGTATGTTGCTGACGACGGTTACTGATGGTACGGCTATCGATCTGGGCGGTGCGGGGGTCCTTGCGAGCGCAGCTCGGCAATGGCGGTGTAGAAGTTGATCTTTGGTCGTTGCGGTGAGGGAGGGTCTCGACCAGATGGATGTTAACGACGACGCGGGTGCTGTACTCGCGGAGGCCAAGCGGGACGCGACCAACGGCGCGATCCAGACGATGCTTGCCGGTGGCGCGAGTGGTCGGGACGCCGAACTCCTGCGCGCGGTATTCGCCCAGGCAGGTGTCGGGGTGGGCATATCCGACATCACCGGCAAGATCCTGGTAGTCAATGCCTTCTTCGCCCGGATGTTTGGTTATGAGACAGAAGAGTTCATCAATACGTTCAGAGTCAGCGATCTCACCCATCCCGACGACACCGCCGAAGTCTGGGATCAGTACGCGGCATTGATGCGTGGTGACGTAGAGATGGTCAGCCTGGAAAAACCCCACCTGCACCGAGACGGACACACCATCTGGAATACCGTCAACGTCTCACTGATCCGTGACGTCAACGGCGTACCCATTTACACCTTGGCCGTATTCGGAGACGTGACCGACCGCCACCAGCTTGAACAACAGTTGCGTCATCAAGCCCTGCACGATCCGTTGACGGGACTGCCGAATCGCAGTCAGTTCTTCGATCGTCTCAGCGCTGCGTTCGAAGACCCGAAATCCCGGGTCGGCATCTGCTATGTCGACCTCGACGGCTTCAAGGACGTCAACGACACGCTCGGCCACGACGTCGGCGACAAGCTGATCGTCATGGTCGCCGAGCGACTGTCCTTGTGCCTGCAGCGACCCCAACAATTTGTTGCGCGTCTGGGTGGCGATGAGTTCGTCTTCCTGTTGCCAGAACCCGCCAGCACGAGCGAGGTTACCGACCTCGCTGACTCGGTTTTGCGTGTCCTTGAGTCGCCGTTCGATATCGATGGGAACCCGATTACGGTGTCCGCCAGCGTGGGCGTCATGGAACAAGAGGTCGCCATCATCTCTGAGGTCGACTTGATGAAGGGGGCAGACGTAACGCTTGCGCGCGCGAAGCAAGCCGGCGGCAACCGGTGGGTGATTCATGATCGCCATCATGAAAACACCCCCATGCACAAAGCGCTCGACCGCGGCGAATTCCGTCTCGTCTACCAGCCGATCGTGCGGCTCGCCGATAACTGCATCATCGGCGCCGAGGCTTTGCTGCGCTGGGAGCACCCGACGTTGGGAACGCTGTTGCCAGACCGATTCATCGGCCTCGCCGAGCGAAACGGCATGATCGTGCCACTCACGAATTTTGTGGTCGAGCAAGCGTGCCGCCACATGCAGGGCTGGGGTGCCGGCCAGTCCGCCGACTCGCAAATGTTCGTTAGCGTTAACGCGGCTGTTCGCAACATATGCGACCCCGGCTTTATCTCGGTGGTCAAGAATGCGCTTGGCAATGCCGGCCTGCCCCCGCATGCGCTGCAGTTGGAAGTTACCGAGAATGCGGTCCTGGGCAAGGACGACAATTCGGTGAAGCGGATGCAGCAGTTGTCCGATATGGGCGTGTCCATCGCCATTGATGATTTCGGCACCGGGTTCTCCAGCTTGGCCTACCTGCGTGACCTGCCCGTCGATGTGGTCAAACTCGCCGGCGAGTTCATCAAGAATCTCGGCGGCAATATTCAGGGGCGGCTGGCCGACGAACAGATCACCCGAGCGATGATTGACCTCGCTCACACGCTTGGCCTCACCGTTACCGCGGAACAAGTCGAGACCGCGAGTCAAGCTGCCCGGTTGCGTGCTCTTGGCTGCGACGCGGCGCAAGGCTGGCATTTTGCCAAGCCAATGCCGCCCGAGCTCTTCAATCAATAGCGCACCCGCGGTACGAAAGATCGCGAAAGGCCTTTGAACGCAGCCGTTTCGGACCAGACCGGAGTCGCGAGTGTCCCGGTTTTATCCGACCTGGCGAGTGCTGCGCTTATTGAGGAAGTCCGCCCACGACACGACCTCGGGGTGCTGCTTGAGCAGGGCCCTGCGCTGGCGTTCAGTCATGCCACCCCAGACGCCGTACTCGACCTGGTTGTCCAGCGCATCTGCTGCGCATTCCCGCATTACCGGGCAGTGCCGGCAGATGGCCGCAGCCTTGCGTTGCGCGGCTCCCCGGACAAAGAGTTCGTCCGGATCTTTGCTCTTGCACAGTGCATTCGACACCCAATCCCGATCTTCTGACTCATCTGAGCGCAGAATTCCATTTGGAGTCACCAGATTAATCTGCCGCATCGCGGGCCGTGTTGCTGACAACGAGGTGTCCCTTCTTCCCGCCCCATGTTGCGATCGTCCCCGCGGAAGACAACGTGTGATCCGCGTCTCGCCTAAGTTTAAGTTCACCGATTGGGTGCCAAGTGCACCAATTTTTTGGGTGCGTGCAAGAGCGGCTTGATTAAATTCAATCCTGCGTCGGCCAGATATCAAGTGTCATGGGGACGGGATGTTCGCGGCGGCGGCCCCGGGTGCTCGGTGCGGCTCATTCCGCGATGCCAGGAATACTTGGTTATAATACTGTAACCATTACCGTTGATCGTGCCGAATGGGCTTCATGTTGTCCGGAAAGGGCAGGAGATGACCACGTTTAACCGTCCTGCCGGCGACGGCGCGGTTGGGCGGCGGTGCGATGAGTTGCGGGTAGCGCGGGCCAAATGACCACGGCCGACGTGGTCTTCGACCCGTTCTCCGAGGAATTCTTCAACGATCCGTATCAGACCTACCGGCGAATGCGTGCCGAAGCGCCCGTCTATTACAGCGCAAAGTACGACTTCTACGCGCTGACCCGCCACCACGATGTGGCGGCGGCCTTCAAGGACTTCGAAACTTACTCGTCTGCCTACGGTGTGGACCTCGCTCAGGTGCGTAAAGGCCAGGTGACTTCCCACGGATCGATCATCGCGATGGACCCCCCGGCGCACCGCCGCATGCGCGGCCTACTGAACAAGGTGTTCACCCCGCGCGCCATTCAGGCGTTGCGGCCATTGGTGACTGAAGTGGTGGATAAGCACCTATCTGTCGTGGATCCGGACGGCTTCGACTTCGTTCAAGACTTTTCGGCGCCGTTCCCTGTCGACGTGATGACGACACTGCAGGGTGTTCCGGAGCGGGATCGCCAGCAGATTCGGCTGTGGATCGATGATCTGCTGCACCGCGAACCCGGCGAAGTCGAGATGAGTGAGGCGGGTCTGAAGTCGGCCGTCGACATGGCCATCTATTACTACCGGCTCACCAAGGTGCGGCGTGAAAGTCTGGGTGAGGATCTGCTGAGCAAGCTGATCAAGGCCGAGATCGAACGCGACAACGGCCAGCTGGAGCCACTGACCAACATCGAGATCACGGAATTCGCAACGCTATTGGGGGGTGCCGGTGCCGAGACGGTGACCAAGCTGCTGGGTAACGCCGCAGTGGTGTTCGCCAGAAATCCCGGCCAGTGGCAGCAGCTACTACATGACCGCAGCAAGATTGGGCTTGCGGTCGACGAATTGCTGCGCTACGAAGCGCCAGCACAGTACAACGTGCGTCGCTCGACGCGCGCCGTCCGCTTGCACGCGACGACCATACCGGCGGGTAAGCCGGTGTTCTTGGTGGGAGCTTCGGCTAACCGTGATCCGCTGGCGTGGACCGACCCAGATACGTTCGACATCAACCGCGACCGCACTCAGTCGCTCAATCTGGGGCTCGGCTATGGCATCCATAGCTGCTTAGGCGCGGCACTGGCGCGCCTGGAAAGCGCGATTGCATTGGGTCGGATGCTGGATTTCATGCCTCGTTACGAGGTCGACTGGAGTAGCTGCAGGCGGGTGAACATGCAGAACGTGGCGGGCTGGAGCAATGTGCCGGTCCGGGTGCTGAGCGTCTTCTCCCTGCGCCACACCAAGGTGCCGTTGGTGGTCCTACCACTTGACGAGGTCACGCTCGCCGAACATCAAGCGATCACCATCGAGAACGAGCGCGACGAAATAGGCTCTGGCCCAAAAGCACCCAAAGCCGCGCGCTGCAACTCGCTCATGATTCGGCTTCGGCCTGTGCCCGCGCCCACAGGTAGTCGGCCTTCCCGGCGGGGCTGCGCTGGATGACGGGGCGAAACACGATGGCCTTGGGGAGTTTATAGCGGGCCAGCGATTGTGCGGCGTGGGCGACCAGCTCATCGGCCTCGGCGTGGGCTCCTGCGGCGAGCGCGACGATCGCCACCACTTCGGTGCCCCACCGCTGGCTCGGCCGGCCGGAAACCACCACGTCTGCCACCGCGGGATGCGAGGCGATCGCGGTCTCCACTTCCTCGGCGAAGATCTTCTCGCCGCCGGAGTTGATCGTCACCGAATCGCGGCCGAGCAATTCGATGCAGCCGTCGGTACGGTGGCGCGCCCGGTCGCCGGGGACCGCGTACCTTACGCCGTCGATCACGGGGAAGGTCGCGGCGGTCTTGACGGCGTCGCCCTTATAGCCGAGCGGAACATAACCACGCTGAGCCAGCCAACCGTTGCCGTCATGGCCCGGCGGCAGCATCGCGGTCAGGTCTTCGGCGGCCACGAAGGTATCGGGCCCGGCGTTGAAGGTGCCCGTCGAGACCGCTCCCGAGGTCGACAGGTGGTGCATCTGCGCACCGGTCTCCGAAGATCCGACGCCGTCGACGACGACGGCATTGGGCAAGGCATCGATCAAGCGCTGCTTGACATATGGGGTCAATAGCGCGCCGCCATTGGCGACGACGGCCAGCGAGGACACATCCGCGACGCCCTTTTCGATGGCTGCCACCAACGGGCGGGCTATTGCGTCACCCACCACCGTCACCACCGCGACGCGCTCGCGCTCGATGGTGCGCACGACCTCCTCGGGGTCCAAATGGTCTACCACCGAAGGAAAGACGATGGACTGCCCGGTGGTCATGGCCGTCATGACGGTCCACTGGGCCGCGCCGTGGATCAGCGGCGGAAGCACCATGAGCTTGGTTCCGGGCCCTGCGGCTACCCGCGCGGTGATCTCGTCGATGGAGCCGACGGGCTGGCCGGTGTAGAGATCACGACCGCCGAAGGAAGTCATGAAGATGTCGTGCTGGCGCCACAGCACACCCTTGGGCATGCCCGTAGTCCCGCCGGTGTAGAGAACGTACAGGTCGTCGGGGGACTGCTGTAGCGGCGGCGGCCCGGAAGAAACGGATGCCAGCGCGTCCTCGTAATCGACTGCGCAGTCGAGCAATTCGTTACCCGAATCGTCGGCGATCTGGATCAACACCCGTAGGCCGGGAAGGTCCGACAGGACCTCGGCCACTCGTGGCGCGAACGCGGCGTGGTAGATCAGCGCGGTCGCGCCCGCATCCTCGAGTAGGTACTGCAGCTCGTTCTTGACGTAACGGAAGTTGACGTTGAACGGGGCGACCCGCGCCGCAAAGCTGCCGAGCAACGCCTCGACGAATTCGTTGCCGTTGTACGCATAGAGGCCCAGCAGGTCCTGGCCCACCTCATGGCCGGCCAGATCGGATCGCTCGGTGTGGCAGCCCAGCCCCTGCGAATGCAGGTATGTGGCAAGGCGGTTCGCTCGCTCGACGACCTGTGCGTAGCTGTAGCGCTTGTCGCCCTGAACGATCAGCTCGCGCTCACCGATCGCGGTAGCGACAGCGTGCGCGACGGCGGGCACGGTAAATTCGGACATCAGACCTCTCACGGTTGGTGGGGCAGCAGGCGGACCATCAGGCCGTTGGCCTCGGTGAGCAACGTGTGGTCGGCGGCGGTCATGGTCGCGGTGATGAAGACCTTCCGGCCCTCGCTGCGCGTGATCCGGCCCTGCGCGGTCAGCGGCTCGTCGATCGGGGTGACGCTGCGGTAGTCGACATGCAAGTAAGCAGTGCGAGTGGGGCGAATGTTGCCCGTTGAGACCACCATGCCGAATAGCCAGTCATAGAAGAGCGGGATCATGCCCCCGTGCACCGCGTTGTTCCCACCGACGTGGGATCGGGTGAAGTGTCCCGTCATGGTTACTCCGTCGGCCCCGCCGTCGCGCAGCGTCCACGGCGGCAGCAGCGGATGGCCCAGGCCGGGTAGTTCGATTACCTTGCCCGCCGGCGCCTCGACTTCGGGCACCCGATGGGATTCCGGCATGGCGCAAGCGCTTTCGACCTGATCGGCGGCAGCGGCCCACACCGAGGCATCGGGGTTGGTGGAGACGGTGAGGTCCTGTAGGCGCCGCATTGCGGCAGCGAATCGGCCCAGATCGGGCGGCGCGCTGAGCGGTTTGACTTCGGGGAATCCGCCGCGGATTCCGGGTGCGGTTTCGGTCATGGCCCCTTCCATGCATTGATCAGCTCGTCGGTGGTGGTGATGGTGGCCAGCAGCGACAGGGTGTTGGTTATGACGGCAGCGCCGTACTCGGTGGGTACACCGGCCACAGCGTCACTAGGTATGACGACGCGATATCCGGCGTTGACCGCGTCCATGACCACATTGGGTATCGCGATGTTCAGCGAAACGCCGACCACCAAAATGGTAGAAATCGCGAGGTTGCGCAGGATCGCATCGAGGTCGGTACCGCCCATCGGTCCGACGCCGTGCCAGCGGCTCAACACCAAATCGGTTGGTTCGGGTCCTAATTCGGGAAGCAACGCGGCACCGGGCGAGCCGGGTGCGATGTCCACGTCGTGTCCGACGGCGAAAATCTTGGCATTGTGATTGGAGCCGCGTCCGTCGGGTCGTCGTTGCACCAGGCAATGCACCACTTGCACCCCGGCCGCGCGGGCCGCTGGCAGCAGCCGCACGATGTTCGGGAGCGCGATGCGCCGAGCCTCCTCGGCAAGTACCGCAAGTCCGGCGTGCGGGCCGACGACCGCTGCCTGACACTCCTGGGTGACGACCGCGGTGTGCTCCGGGGCCACGAGGTCGGCGAGGCGGGCGGCCATCATGCGGTCGCGATAATGTCGTCGCGCGGCGAGACGTCATAGCACTGGGTGGCCCAATTCCGCAACGCCTTACAAGGTTTCGCGTCGACCTTGGACAGTGCGGGATGCTCGACGTAGTTCTGGTAGCGCCAGATGTTGAGGTCGTCCCACACCGTCACCAGGTGCTGCTTTTCTACCCGCTCACGCACGTCCTCCGGCGGCACATCCGAGGCATCGCCGGCGTTTCGCGGCCACCAGATCGCATAGAACATGTTGGAGCTGCGGTCATCGACCGGGGTGCACGCGAAGATCAGCCGGTGGTTGGATGCGTCCGCGAACGCGCTGATGGCGCCACCGCGTCCGAACACGTGGCTGTGAATCCGCAATGCCATCCGGTAAGGCCGGTAATGCGCGGCGGGGTCGATTTCGAATTGCGGGAATGAGGTGAAGATGTCGGGCATTTCCCAGTGCGGCCGGTTGCCGTGGGGATGATGCCAGACGAACACGCAGCCGTACTGCTCGAGGACCGGGAAAACGCGCAATCGCAGCCGGCGGTTGGGCCGGTCCGGCTGATACGGGATGTACCGGTTGGTGCCGTCCGGGCCCCAGCGCCAGCCGTGGAACGGACATTTCACGCAGTCGTCGACGATCGTGCCGCGATGTCCAATGCGCGCGCCCAGGTGTTTGCAGTGTGCCTCCAGTACATGCAGTTCTCCGGGTTCATCGCGATAGGCGACCAGGACCTCACCGAGGTATCGCAGCGGCCCGACCTCCACGGCCGGAAACTGCGGTGACCACCCGACCATCAACCATCCGGTGACCTTCCAGGTGAACAGGACTTTCACGCCGGCTCCTCGGTGCGAGTGATACTAAATCCGTTACAGTATAGATTTCAGCAGGTCGGACCGGTGCGCCCAGGTTGGCAAGGTGCATGAATGGGTGCAGCGGCTCATGACCCTCTGGACGCCCTCGTCATCGGCGCCGGGTTCTCCGGGCTGTACACCCTGCACCGGCTCGTGCGCGTGGGGTACGGATCCGTGTGCTGGAGATGGCCGAAAACGTCGGCGGGACCTGGCTATACAACCGAAACGCGGGCGCACGTTGCGACATCGAGAGCATCGAATACTCCTACAGCTTCTGCGGAGATCCATGCGCTGAGCCGCATCGACATCCGCGACCGCGATGGCATGTCGCTCGGCGAGTTCTGCTGCAGCGAGGGGCGGTCGTCCTACTTCGGGCTGGCGGTGGGCGGTTTCCTGAACCTGTTCACGGGTGCAGGGCCCGGGCAGTCCCAGCGCGGCCGGCAACTTCGTCGCGGCAGTGGAGCAGTCTGTGGAGTTGATCAGCGGTTGCATTGCCTACCTGCGCGCCAACGGATTCACGCCATCGAAGCGTTGCCGAGTGCGCAGCAACAATGGGTCGACCACGCCCCGCGCTCGTCGCACCGACCGTGCTGGTGCACCCCACGTGCAAGCCTTGGTACAACGGCGGCAATGTCCCGGGAAAAAGGATGTATGGGTTATACCGGCGACATTCCCGAATGCCGGCGTCGGTGCGACGAGATCGCGGCCCGGCGGCTACAGCGGTTTCAAGTTGGTTTAATCGTCATTGACAAATCCTGCGGGATTACGGATGAAATGACTCGAATGTCGACCTTTTACCGCGAGGTGTATATAAAGTGCCGCAGCGGAACTGGTCTGATGGCGATAATGCACCGGCTGGCGCCTGTGGCAGCGGTGGTTAACCCCAAGCGGCACTGATGAATTAACCGCCCGGCGCTGCCGCGTACCTGGATGTCGATTATCTTTACACGAATAAAAAACGGATGTGATCTCGGCAACTTCTAGCGCTGGTGTCTGGACTTTGTTGCCCCATGTTGTCTAATGGTAATGCGCCATTAGTTGAAGGGCTGGCAGCTAATGTGCGGTTCGCCGGCCGCCCGCACAATCGATTGAATCGAAGTGATGAAAGCGTTTATGGACCAAAGTAATGGCCGCCATTACATGAATGAACTTGTTGGAGATGGGCACCCGCCGCTACCGACCGGGGGGCTGGTCAACGTGACCGCCGAAGCTGGTTTGGCGAGCCGGTTGACTCCAGTGCAAGCTTGGGAACTCCTGAAGTGCATCGAGAAGGAATTGGCGACGACAATAGATCTTCTCAGATACATCGAAGAGAAACTCGCTGATTCGCTGCCGCACGGGCGATTTAGTCCAAGGTACCTTCGCGCAACCTTGGACGGACATGGATTCCTACCCTGAGAGGTTGAAGTTGCCGTGTGCGCCGTATACCGCCAGTGAGATGAACAGCGTGGTGACCACCACGACGATCAGTGACGTCCGCACCGCCTGCCCGACTGCGATGCCCACGCCGACGGACCCGCCGCTGGCGTTGTAGCCGTAATAGGTGTGCACCAGCATCACCGCGATCGCCATCACGATCGCCTGCAGGAACGACCACAACAGGTCCGAGGGAATAAGGAAGGTATTGAAGTAGTGGTCGTAGAGGCCTGCGGACTGGCCGTTGATGAATACGGTGGTGAAGCGGGCGGCGAAGAATGCGGCGAGCACCGACAGCGAATACAGCGGGATGATCGCGATGAGACCGGCGATAAGCCGAGTGGATACCAGATACGAAACCGAGTGCACCGCCATGCATTCGACGGCGTCGATCTCCTCTGATACCCGCATGGCGCCCAGTTGGGCGGTGGCACCGGCCCCGATGGTGGCCGCCAGCGCGATGCCGGCGTTCACCGGCGCGATCACCCGGACGTTGAGGAATGCCGACAGGAACCCGGTGAGCGCCTGGACACCGACGTTGCCCAGCGACGAATAGCCTTGCACCGCGAGGATGCCGCCCCCAGCCAGTGTCAGCAATGCCACCACCCCGGCGGAGCCGCCGATCATCACCAGCGTCCCCGAGCCCAGGGTCATCTCGGCGATGAGCCGAACAGTCTCCTTGCGGTACCGGGTGATCGCATTGGGGACGTAGCGCAGGGTTTCGCCGAAGAACAGCGCCTGCTCACCAAAATTGTCGACCGGCCGCCACACCCTTGGCGGAAGAGCGCGCACGGACCCAACCCGACTAGTACTCCGCACGTTGCGCGGCAGCGCCATGGCACAGTCGAATCGAGGCCGGAATCATGGTGTGAGGCAGAGCAATACGCACCCAGATACAGTCGTGAATAATCGTGTGGCGGTGAAGGGCCAATCTGCCCCATCATCGTGACCAAATGCGATAAATCGCTTGCCGGCCTGACCCGAGCGGCACGCCATGCATGCAAAATGTTCGCGTCGCACCCGCTTGGGTGGTCAATGCTGGGCCTGGCTCTGATCAAGATTGGGATTGCCGAGCCATTTCGCCCGTATCCGTTCCAGGGTCCCGTCTCGCTCGAGAACGGACTGGGCGGTATCGATCCGATCTAGACGGTCCTGGTCTGCTTTGGGCACGGCGATGGCGATCTTTTCAACCGAGATCCCTGTCCTCTGAACTACTTCGACCCCGGGCACTTGTTTGACCAGTTCCGTGAGCACCGGTGCCAATTTCATGAACACGTCGCAGGCGCCGGTGGTGAGATCCGTCAGCGCGCTGCGGATGGAGCCATAGTCGTAGACGCGAACACGCGCGGCCTTGCCCTCAGCGACAAGCCGGTTGGCTATCGGCTGGCTGGTATTGCCTTGCTGCACACCGATCGTGAGCCCGTGCAGGTCGTTGATGGACCTGACGTATGGAAGCCGGGCAGTATCAACGGCCAGCGATTGGCCGGACACTAGATACGGCGCGGCGAATGCCACCTGTTGCTCACGTTCGGGAGTCACCGTGGTCCCCGCGGCGACGCACTCATACTCACCGCCGTTGAGCGCGTTGAAGATTCCGTTGAAATCGGCGCCGGTGTAGGAGATGAATTCTGCTTGCACGCCAAGTGCTTTCGCGATCTCGGACATCAGATCGATATCGATACCACCGCCTCCGGGCATCCCGTTGAACGGGGGATCGGGAAATGCCGCACCGACCCGCAGCGTCTCCGCATCTGGCGATTGGCACGCCACTGCGCCGAACGCTGTCGTCGCCACCACTCCGAATCCCTTCACCATAAAGCGTCGCCTGCTCAGTGCCATCGGATTTCCTGTCCGCATACGACTTGCTGCGACATTCTAGAGAGCCCCCGCCGCAGCAGGGGCGCTACCGTGCGGTTGGGTTGATCGGCCATCATGTCGCCAGCGTGGCCGCGGGTGGAAACTCCATGGCTTCCGACCGTCCATCGAAGCCCATTCGGCTGCGTATCGTGGACGGATTTGTGATGATGACCGCTCCGCAGCTACGGACAATTGCATTCAGCCGGTATGCGAGACCGAAATTGTCGCTCAAGGTGATATCACCATCGCGGGTGACGAGATAAGGCGTGTCCGCAATTCTTCCGGACCCGACTACATCGACCGCACTATCAGGCTGGGCTGCGTAGCAGGCGAGGCGTTCGAGAGGCCCCGCAACTTGGCCTTTGCGCTTGCCGAATTCGAGCTTCCTGATCTGTGCTCGTGCCTGCTGGGGCAAGACGGCAGCATCCAATGGTTGACCCTGCTCGACCTGATTTCCCGGAGTGAATTGCGCGCCCGTCACAGCGGACCCTGGGGTCAGGTCATGCGGCATAGGATTTGTGCGGCAACGGGACCGATAGAACAGGGCTGTGCCGACGATCGATATAGCGGAACTTTATATACATTATGCATGTGTGCGAAATCCTTCAGCTAGCCGCCGCGGTGAATTATTTTGGTTGCATTGGTGCAATGTCTCTGCCGCCCTTGCTGACGATGTGAGCTAGTTGTACCTGCGGTATCGATTTTAAGTCCAGGCCGAAGCGGCAGAAGTTGCGCGAATCACACTGGGCGGCCGACCAAAGCATTGAATCGCCGTTGTAAACCGCGTTGACAAATGAGTGTTGACGGACCCAGCGACGGCTCCGTTTTATGTCTGCGGTGGGCGGCTTTATCCATGCGGTGATGAGGCCGGCGCCACTGTGTACATTTCTTCCCGCTTTACACCTGAGTCTGGGCCAATTTGACCTAGCAGCCACCCACGGGTGCTGCTTTGCTTCTCTTGAAGCGCCGCAAGTTAATTGCGACGCGGTCACCGGCCACGTGACCAGCGCTTCGGAGCGTGACTTCACGTGCGTGCTTGGACACCTCGAGGAAGGCGCGGTTCTTTGCCTACACATCAAGACATGCTTATAGGGGCACTAATTGCAGCTACTTCAAGCGAGCGGAGCAGGGATGGCTTCGGCGGCCACACCAGCCGCAGTGCACTGCTATTTCGCAAATTTCGCCATCGATGCCAGCCCCGCAAAAGGTAAGCGTCTTGTCGTCTACGGCTGCAGGTCACATATACCGGCGATGGAAGGAAGGGGGTGAGGCCATGAGCCATGACACGCTGTTTACCGAAAGCGAATCGACGTACGCGCTCATCATGTCGGCGATGTTTGTTTGTGACAATCTTCCTGAGTGAATAGTTCGCGCCATCTGCTGGCGGGAATGTCGTTGAGCGAGGATGCGAGATTCCCGTCAGCAGCGGCTGGCAGACGCAATATGTAATTACGAAGGTGATGAATGCCCGAAACGTGCGGTCTGAGTACCGCCGGAATGTTGTCCGGCCCGGATTGGTCATACTGGCCTAATCGCATCCTGGGTACGGCCAACCCGGCGACAATCGACTACCGCACCGGCACGCACCGCATTACCTCGCCTGAAATGACATGGCACGCAGTAGAACCAGTGTTCGACCTGGCCGGAATCACTCGCGTCGCCGACTTGACCTGGCTAGACGATATCGGTATCCCCACGGTTCAGGCGGTTCGACCCGGGTCCATGACATTGTCGGTCAGCCAGGGCAAGGGCGTCACCTACCGTGCCGCCCAAGTGTCGGCGGTGATGGAATCGCTGGAAAACTGGCACGCCGAGAATGTCGGCCCCGACGTGTGGTCGGTGTGTGCCTCGGATCTGGTACCTGGCCTCACGTACGACTTGGGGCAATTGCGCCGACCACAAGAGAGCCTGTACCACCCGGCCGCCAAGCTCGACTGGATGGCCGCTACCACCTTGCTGACGGGACGTCGAACCTGGGCGCCGCACCAAGCCGTCGTCATGAATTTGGAGGTGAAAGACGTATGGGATCCCCCGATGTTTTCGGCGGACTCAACGGGGTTGGCCTCCGGTAACAGCTATTACGAGGCCGCGCTGCACGGGCTGTACGAGATCATGGAGCGGCACAGTTTGGCCACCGGTGAGCCGGGCCTCACGATGTTCGAGGTGCCGCTCGAGGACATCGAAAGCTCATCATGCGCCGAGATGGCCAAGACGATTGTTCGAAGCGGCAGCCAAGTCCGAATTACCCGCATCGATAACTGGAACGGTTATTACTGCTTCGCCGTCGACCTGATTTCGCCGATGATGGAAGTATCTTTTAGCGGCAGTGGACTACATCATGACCCAAACATCGCGTTAGCCAGGGCAATCACCGAAGCGGCGCAATCGCGCCTGACTGCCATCAGCGGAGCCCGCGAAGATTTGCCGCCTCTGATATATCACCGGTTCGCCAAAGTGCACACTTATGCTCCGCTGCGTCCCACGTTGTGGCAACTTCCTCACGCTAGGCAGATATCGTGGAACGTCCCACCTCAGGATTCGTTGATAGATCTCCTTAACTCTGCGGCAGCGGTCGTAGCGACAAAAACCGGCACTGAACCTATCGGCGCCGTTTGCAATTTCGCTGACGCTTGCGTCCCGGTTGTGAAGGTTATTGCGCCCGGATTGCTTGCGTCTGTGCTGCCACCAGTGCGCGAACCGGAGCAAGGGCCCGTCTAATCTGCGGGTATGCACTCTAAATACTGGCGCCTGTGGTACCAGCAGCTCGCTGTTCCGAGTCCGAGCCATCGGCCCGGTTTGTCTTCTCGCTAACGAAAAAATGCCCCTACCAGAAATGGGCGTGCGTTTGGGCCCTACCGACGCCTGCGGCGTAAATATGGTGTACATGCGGCCTGGCCCATCTGAATGACAACTAAAATGTACACAGTTAACGACAGGAAATGTCGCAGTTAACTTACACGCACCGCTAGATTAATCAAGACATAATTTGTGTAGACTTTGTTCAGTACCACTGTTGTGGCCATTTCTCCGCCGTCGATGCCGACGTACGTCTCTGTTTCCATGGTTACTGGTTAGGTGTGCGTTCCGATGCTGTACTTCTTCGAATCGAACAACATTGCGGCCAGGTTGGGAACGGCTACGACCAGATTGGCATTGAGATCCATAGCTTATCAACCTAATTACCGACCGAAGTGAATCTCAGGGGTCATGACCGCATTCAATTACACGTCGAGCGCAGCCGCTGACGCCGCGTCTGCGCGTGCGATTTCACCCACACGCGTATTGGAGGCACGGGGGCCTGTGTCCAGCGAGGCGGACTTGGTCGAGATCGTCGAGACGGGGCCGAGCATTGCCGGGCAGCTGGTGGCTTTGACCTCTCGGGTGGCGATCAGGCCACTGGTGGCGATGGTCGGCCACTTTCCGCGGCTACCCGTGCCGTGGAGCTTGGTCGACTTCGCGTGCGGATTGCTGCCTGTTGGCCGGGGATCCCAGAGCACCCCGATTTCTTTGCCGAACACGACCGCCGAAGTCGTTTGCGCATCCGGGGTTCCCTCCGCCGAGGGGGACCGACGGGCGGTGCTGTACCTACATGGCGGCGCCTTTCTGGCGTGCGGTACGAACACGCACAGGAGAATCGTTACAGCGCTCTCGGCGTTCGCTGACGCACCAGTGTTGGTGGTCAATTACCGCTTAATCCCCAAGCATTCGATTGGCATGGCTGTTGATGATTGCCACGATGCTTACCAGTGGTTGCGAACCCACGGGTATGAACCGGACCAGATCGTACTGGCCGGGGATTCGGCGGGTGGTTATCTTGCGCTCACCCTGGCTCAGCGGTTGCGGGATCACGGCGAGACGCCCGCGGCGCTAGTGGCCATCTCGCCGCTATTGCAGCTGGCCAAGGGCCCCAAGCAATCGCATCCCAACATCGAGACAGATGCGATCTTTCCAGCGAAGGCCTTCGATGCGCTGGAGGCCTGGGTAACCAAAGCCGCTGCCAAGCGCCTCGTCGATGGCCGACGCGAAGAAGTCTATGAGCCGCTAGATCAGATCGAATCAGGTTTGCCGCCAATGCTTGTGCACGTGTCTGGCTCGGAGGTCCTGCTCTATGACGCGCAGCTGGCTGCGGGCAAGCTTGCGGCGGCCGGCGTGCGTACCGAGCTGCGGGTGTGGCCCGGCCAAGTTCATGTCTTCCAGCTGGCGGCGCCGCTGGTGCCCGAAGCTACTCGCTCGTTGCGTCAGATAGGGCAGTACATTCGCCGCGCCACGAGCGCATGAGCGCACGAGCGCACTCAACCAATAACGCAGGCACACAACAAGGTTCAAGGATGTCTACCGCACCCCCAACACAGCGACCGTCCGTCGCCCACGTCAGAGGCGATGTCGAGGTCAACAGTGCCTTCGCGCTTATTCCGGACGGCTTAACGGGTTTTGGCCAGCATTGTCCGCGGAGATGTTGCCATGCTTCGCGTTGAGCCGCGCTGGCAACGGCACACCGGCGTATTGCGGCGCTGCGTGCGAGCGCTCGCTACGCCGGCCAAACATGGCGAAAGCAAATTGTTCTCCATGATCGCCGCGTTTGTGGCCAAGCACGCGTGGCTGGTGGTCGCGTGTTGGGTTCTTTTGCTGGGCGTGCTCAATGTCTCCGTGCCGCAGCTTGAGGTGACGGTGGGGGAGGATTCCTCGCCGTTCATGCCGGCACATCTTCCGGCGGCACAAACGCTTCGGCAGATGTCGGCAGATTTCGGCGTGCCGGCATCTTCTGCCGTGGGCAGTGTCGTGGTTGTCGATGAGGCGGGGCTCAATGATGCCGACAAAGCGTTTACGGGCCGGCTGATCGAGGCGTTGCGAGGCGACAAGGCCGACGTGGCATATGTTCTCGACACGTTTTCCAACGACAAGTTGCGCAACATTGCCGTCAGTCCAGATGGTAAAGCGGTCAACGTGGTCGTGGCGGGTGCGGGCCAGATCGGATCGTCGGAGGCCCGCAAGAACGTTGTCGATGTCCGCCGATTGATCGAATCGCTGCCGAAACCCCCGGGCCTGCATGTCTACTACAGCGGGTTTGCGCCGACACTGGCAGATCTCTTCGGCGCGATAGACCGCTCACTGCTTGTCATCACCGCGGTATCGGTGGTGCTGATCGCGGGGCTTCTACTGCTGGTGTACCGGTCGGTTGTGCTGGCCATGATCCCGTTGGTCACGGTGGGCGTTTCGCTGGGGGTGGCCCGTTGTGTCGTCTCGGTGCTCGGCATGACCGGAGTGATGACGGTATCGAATTTCACGATCGCGCTGATGACCGCGATGGTGCTGGGAGTGGGAACGGATTATGCGATTTTCATCCTCGCCAGCTATCACGAAGGACGCCGCGAAGGGCTCGCCGTGCCGGAGGCACTTGCCCGTGCGGGGCAGAGGATTTCGGGCGTTCTGATCGCGTCTGCGGTGACGATCGCGGTCGCCTTCTCGGCGATGATGCTCACCAAGATCGGCATGTTCCGCGCGGTGGGACCGCCGGTGGCCATTGCCGTCGCGATCACGCTGGCGGTATCCGTGACGCTGCCGTACGCACTGCTATCGATCGCGGGGCGGCGGGGCTACGGTGAACCCCGTCAGCTCAACGAGATGCGATGGCGCCGCCTCGGAGCCAAAATCATCCGGCGCTCAGGACCTTTGACCGCGGTGTCGCTGGTGGTGCTGCTGGCGCTGGCTCTTGTGCTGACGACGCTCAAGATCAACTTCGACGAGAATTCGATGCAGCTGCGCCGTACCGAGAGCAGTATCGGCCATGAAAAGGTGCTTCAGCATTGGGGTTTGAACGAGGCAGCGCCGGAATATCTGATCATCAGGTCTGACCACGATATGCGCAACACAGACGACCTGGCCGCGCTGGAGGTGGTCGCCGCAAGTGTGGCACGGCTTCCCGATGTGTCCTCCGTGCGGTCCATCACCCGTCCGTTCGGCAAGCCGGCAGAGCAGACCGCCATCGGCTACCAAGCCGGCGTCGTGAGTGATCGCCTCGGTGATGCCTCCCGGCGCATCGGCGAGTCCACTCCGGATCTGGCGCGGCTGGGTCTAGGCGCAACTCAGTTGCTAAACGGTGCGCAAGAGGCGAATTCACAATTGCCACAACTTGTTTCGGGAGTACAGGAGGTGGTGCTGCTGGCTCACAAGATGTTGAGCAGCTATGGCGCCGCCAGTTCTGCGCTGGCCACGGTCACCGACGGTCGTAGCACGGTGCCGGTAGCCATCGCCGATTTGACCTCGTCGCTGCGTCTGCTCGACCGTGTTCTCGATGCTTTGAGCAACAACGATCTCGCTGCGGCGGCCATCGGTGCGGCGGATGCGACGCTGGGCCCGATGCTGGCGCCGGAGGTATCCGCTGAATGCTTGGGCAATCCACTGTGCATGCGCGGCCGGGGCGATCTGGCTGACCTGGACGCGATTACCAACGGAGCGGTAAGCCGGGCACTTGGCATTCTGCATGCCGCTTCGGCGGTGCCGCAGGATGCCATCGACCGGGTGCGCGCCTCGCTGCCATCGCTCAAAATCCTGCTCGAACAGCTGCAGTCATTGACTGCCCAAGTAAGTGGTCAACCGCAGGCACAGCTCAACGAGAAACTGAATCAGCTCGCCCAGGGCGCCGAAAAACTATCGGGAGGAATGTCGCAGCTGGTCACTGGCCTTAGCCAAGTGAAGACGGGCGTCGAGATGGTCGTCGACATGACTGGTCGCCTGGATCAGGGCCTGCAACAGGCTTCCAGCTACCTCGATGGTCTGAGTACCCACACCTCGACCGGGGCTGGGCGTGGCTTCTACCTGCCCCCACAAGGCTTTTCCGATCCGACCTTCAAGGCCGGAGAACAACTGCTGTTCTCGCGCGATGGTAAGACCGCACGGATGGTCGTGGTGTGGAAGGCCAATCCGTATGACGCCGAAGCCCGAGATACCGCACGGCAGCTGGCCGCCACCGCACAACGTGCCGCCGCCGGAACAGATCTGCGCGATGCGCGATTTGACACGACGGGTATCGCTTCGATCCTGGACGACATGGGCGACCAAATGCGCCGCGATTTCGCGGTATTTGGATTCGCAGCGATACTGGGCGTGCTATTAGTCCTGATGATCCTGCTGCGCAGCGTGTTGGCTCCGGTCCTGCTGGTGGCAATGGTTTGCCTGTCGTTTGCCGCGGCGGCTGGTCTGAGTGTGCTGGTATGGCAACACATCATCGGCATCGACCTGGAGTTCTCGGTGCTGCCGGTGGCCTCCATGGCGTTGATCGCGGTATGTGCGGACTACAGCATGCTATTCGCTTCCCGCATCCGTGACGAATCCCGAGATGGCATGGTAAGGGGTATCATTCGCGGATTCGGCAAGACCGGCAGCGTCATCACCACGGCGGGATTGGTCTTCGCGCTCACGATGTTCGCACTCATGAGTGGCAGCGTCGTCCAACTGTTGCAAATCGGATTCACCATCGGCGCAGGACTATTGATCGACATCACCATCGTCCGCAACATACTGGTCCCCGCGGCAATGGCAATCATCGGCAACCGGATTTGGTGGCCCAGCCCGGCGCTGGCGACGGGCCCTCAACCGACCCTCAGCCCGCAGGGCGAGAGTGAATAGCTCTGTTGTGGCGGGGTTGCTTTCGGGTGGATGCCGCGGTTCGAGGAGCTGCTGGCGGGACAGTCTGTCTCAGATTCTTAAGAGCTTTGGTGCTTTTAATGCTGGTGATCGATGTCCGGGTGGTGCTTACTTGCGCTGAAAGTATTGCTTAGCCGGGGGTGCCGCCGGGACTTGGCGACACGCGGAAAGGAGCGCGTCCCATTAGCAAGCTCGGCTTTTGGAGCGTCACGATGCTGGGGGTCAATTCGATTCTTGGCGCTGGCATCTTCCTGACTCCCGGCGCGGTGGTCAAGCTCGCTGGACCGTTGGCGCCCCTTGCCTACATCTTGGCCGGCGCCTTCGCGGGTGTCATGGCGATCGTGTTCGCCACGGCAGCTCGATACGTCAAGACCAATGGCGCATCCTATGCCTACACCACCGCCGCGTTCGGCCAGCGGATCGGCATATACGTCGGTGTCACCCATGCAATCGTGGCAGCCATCGCGTGGGGGGTGCTGGCGTCGCTGTTTGTCTCGACGCTGCTGACAACTGCCTTTCCCCATCAAGCTTGGGCACAAGATACGGAGATCTTCAGTGTGAAGACATTGACGTTTCTCATCTTCGTCGCAGTGCTGTTGGCCATCAACATGTTCGGCAACCGAATAATCAAGTGGGCCAACGGAACGTCCACAGTGGCAAAGGTGTTCGCGCTATTGATCTTCATCGTTGGTGGGGTTTGGATCGTTGTCACCCGGCACGTCAACAATTACGGTGTGTCGGGTTCGGCCGGTATCTACCATCCTCGACCCTACGCATTGTTTGGGTATCTCGAGGTTGGCCACGGCGCTGCATCAGGACTGATCCTGGCCACGATCGTCGCCTTGTATGCCTTCACTGGTTTCGAATCGATCGCCAATGCCGCCGAAGAGATGGACCACCCGGATCGAACCCTGCCCAGAGCCATACCGCTGACGATCGTGGTAGTGGGTGCTGTCTATGTTCTCGCGGTGGTCGTGGCGATGCTGCTGGGGTCGAACAGAGTCGTCGACTCCAACGACACAGTCAGACTGGCCGCGGCCATCGGAAACGATGCGTTCCGAACGATCGTCGTCATAGGAGCCCTGGTGTCGATGTTCGGTATAAACGTGGCCGCGTCGTTCGGGGCGCCCAGGCTCTGGACCGCGCTTTCGGATTCCGGGACGCTGCCGAGCCGCTTGTCGAGGAAGAACCGGTTCGGAGTTCCTACGGTCGCCTTCGGAATCACTGCGGCCCTAGCGCTCGCTTTTCCGTTGGCGCTTCGATTCGACAGCGTGAACCTGACCGGTTTAGCAGTGATCGCCCGATTCATCCAATTCATCGTCGTGCCAATCGCACTCATCGCCTTGGCGCGCAATCGGACCGGTGAGCGGGCCGCAGCGAAACGAAACCCCTACACCGATGTGGTGTTACCGATAACTGCGGTCGTGATCTCGATTGCGCTGTTCGTGTCTTTCGATTACCGGACCATTCTCTTAACGCCGCAGGGCAGCGCAAACTACTTCTCGATTACGTTGATCGTCGCCACCTTCGGCGTCGTACCCGCTATCGCGTATCTGCACTATTACCGGACCATCCGGCGTCGGCGGCTTCGCGGTGATGACTTCGGCGGTGGGCCGGTCCTTTGGAAAGCCGATGATCATGCCGAGTCCCGGCGATTGCCGCGCCACTGTAGAGCTTCGAGTGCAACGGCTACCCGGATGTAGTTCTGTGAGAGCGGACGGGGGAGCATCCGTTCAGCGGACTCGAGCCGGCGCAATAGCGTATTGCGGTGGCTGAAAAGAAGTTTGGCGGTGCGGGAGACGTTGCATTGTTGGTCGATGTATGCCAACAGGGTTGCGCGCAGTTCCGGGCTGGCTGACTCGAAGTCGCCGAGCGTGCTTTTGATGAATCTGTCGGCACTGTCGGTGTTTTGGGTGATCAGATCCACCAACTGGATGTCGTTGAAGAAGGCTACCCGCTGCCCCGATTGGAGTCGTGTCACCATGCGTTGGGTGACTAGTGCATCAAGGTGGCTGCGTCGGAAACCCTCGATTCCGTGCGCCGTGGGCCCGATGGCGATGCGCGCACCGGGCGCGCACTTCAGAGCCTGCGAGATGGTGTCGGCGCGCAGGTCGGTGGCGTCGGCTACCCATACCCAACGGGTGGCTGCGGTAGCGGCCACAGTGACTCGAGATGTCGATCCAACGGCCTGGCTAAAGGCGTCGGCGGCGCGGTCGAGGTAGATGTGGTCGCCCTCGAAGTCATCGCTCCACAGGATGGCGGCGGTATGGGGTCGGTCCAAGGAGTACCCCAATCGTGCCTCGGCCCGATCTTGACCAATGGGTGCGCCCTTGAGGATCAGCTCGGCGATCTCGCGCCGCGCGGCATGAGTGCCCCGTGCCAATTCGTGGTGTTCCAGTTTCACCTGTGCGGCAATGCCGGCCAGCGTAGCGCCGATGAATTGGCTGATGGAACGGGATGAAACGACGAGCAGTTCGCGCAACTCGTCTGCGTCGGCGCCGAGTTCGAAAGCGATTTCGATCCAATACTGCCAGGCGACGTCCTGGCCGACGCGATAGAGCTCCAGCGCGATCGAGTCCAGGCCACGGCGCACCAGATCCCTCGCCAGAGCTAGCGGCTCGGGTCCGAGATTAGCCGGCACCGGTGCACCGGGTTCGCGCACATTGGCCGCCGCCCAGTGCAGCAGGTTGGCGCGGCTGGCGCGACGAACGGCCTCAGCGAGGACGGGATCGTCGGCGATCGTCGCGTCCTTGCCCACTGTGGCGCGGTCGAGATGATCGAGCCACTCCTGCCGGGGATTGAGCGCGATTCGGGCGCCTTCGCGAATTAGCTCTCGAGTGCGTGCGGACGGCCCTTCCAGCGACGTCGGGACGTCGGCGATGCGGTCTTGGGTGAGCTGGTACATCTATCGCTCCTTGCTTGGGAGCCAGTCGGGTCGACGTGGGCCGGCGTATTGGGATCGTTGCCCGGGGCTGCGTGAACGTGCCTGGCAGCGATCGGCGGGGTCATTGGCAGTCATCGGTCCGCCCCCCGTGCGGCACGGTTCGAGATGCCGGGTGCGCGTGAGGAACTGGATTCAAGCGTGTGCCCTGTCGGCAGTGCCACACCTGAACGCTGGTGACATCGTTGTACATTCCTTCGTTCCCCGGATGCGTTACTGGTTGGGGTCAGCGGGGGCCTGGCAGTGTCGGGCGCCAGACCCCCGCTGAGATCAACGCCTGACGCCACTTTGGAGGCTGCCCCGGCTGTCGGACGGTCATCGACGAATTCGTGGCGGTCAGGCGAAATCTCTTGGCTGCGAGGCTGCTTAGCAATTCGCAACATAGTCGACTATACCCCCATGGCGTATAGGTGTAGGGAGGAACTTTGCCTCCCACGGATGGGGGTCTACCTTGTCCCCCACTTGTAGGACAAGCCCAACGTTTCGGGACTGACCTTCCTGTCCTGCGTCGCCGGAGTGGTGAATCAGGTGCTGATTTCAGGTCATCTGGCGCCGTTGAAGTTCGCAGCAGTTGGCAATCGTGTTGCACTTTGTCACAGCAATTGCATTCGGCGTGACGTTTGGCACCGCTGACACAGGGTGGGCTGGTGGCGCGGGCATCTTGTCTCGCCTTGCGGGATTGATTGGGCCGATTTGGCCCTGGCTCGGTTGTAGCGGGTACTGATCGAATTGACCCGACCGCGCCCATGCAGCATCCCCGGTACACCGATACGTCTGTTGTACGGGACATTTCACATTGTTGGCTGAGGGTCAGCTGGAGTATCTGTTCGGATCTAGAGGGAGGCAGTGCGTGACTTTACGAGTGGTTCCGGAAGGTTTGGCCGCCGCCAGTGCGGCGGTGGAAGCGTTGACCGCGCAACTCGCGGGCGCACACGCCAGCGCGATGCCGCTGATCACGGCGGTGATTCCACCAGCGGCTGATCCGGTGTCACTGGCCAGCGCGGCCGGATTTAGCGCTCTGGGTGCAGAGCACGCTGCTGTTGCGGCAGAAGCCGTGGAGGAGCTGGGTCGTTCCGGGCTTGGTGTTGGTGAATCCGGTGTCAGCTATCTGGCCGGGGATGCGGCTGCGGCGTCGTCTTACCTCGTCTCGGGAGATTGATGGTGACGGCTACCTTCTGGATGGGCATTCCCCCAGAGGTGCACGCCGCGGCACTTGTCGGCCCTGGCCCGGGTTCGCTCGTGACGGCCGCTGGTTCGTGGGCAGCACTGAGCGCTCAATATGCCTCGGCGGCAGAGGTTCTCACGGCGGAGCTGGACGTGGTGCAAAGCGCGGCATGGGAGGGACCCAGCGCCGAAAGCTACGTCGGGGCGCACGTGCCTTTTGTTGCGTGGTTAGCCAAGACCAGCGCGGAATACGCGCAGGTGGCTGCCGCGCACGAGGCCACGGCGGCAGCGTATGTCAGTGCGCTGGCGGCCATGCCGACGCTGCCGGAGCTGGCCGCCAATCATGTAGCCCACGGGGTGTTGCTGGCAACGAATTTCTTTGGAATCAATAGCATCCCAATCGCGCTGAACGAGGCCGAGTATGTACGGATGTGGATCCAGGCCGCAATCACGATGAGCGTTTATGAGGCAGCGACGACAGTGGCGCTGGCCTCGGCACCGCACAGCACTCCGGCGCCGGTAGTGGTTAAAACCGGTTTCGGTGACGCCGGCGACATACCACCAATACCACCGATACCGCCCATACCGCCGTTACCCCCATCTTGGTTGGCGGCACTACTGGCAGTGCTCGCACAGGTGTTCAGTGTGTTGTATGAGGTGGCTGTAGTCGTGTTCGAGGTGCTATACGTGACGGCCATGCTGCTCGGCGAGGCATTGTTCACGTTGGGCGTGTTGTTGTTTGAGGCTCTTGGGCTTCTGATCAACATTCTCGGGGAAGCGCTAATTACTCTGCTGGGAGTGCTGCTGGACAACATTGCGGTGGTTTTGGCGCTAGCAGGAGTGGTGGGCGTGGTGGGGGCGGGACTCGCCGTGGGCGGGGTTGTGGCCGCCGGAATCGGCGCGGGGATCGCGGTTCCGATCGCTGTGCCGCTGGGCGTGGCGGGCGGCGGCGACTATTTGTCGCGCCGGGACCACGATTGCGCGGACGCCGACGAGGCGACCACCCCGCGGACGGCAGCCGAGACGATAACGGCGCCCACTAACGAGGCAATGACGCCGAACAAGGGCGAAGGTATCGATGCCGCTGCCGCTGGGAAGTATCCGTCGGAAACGCAGTCGGCAACTCCGGCAGCGACATCGGACTCGGATCGGTGTGCCGGCGTCTTGGGGTTTACCGGAACTAGCGGCAAGGAGGCTGTCGGCGCGCCGGCCGGCCTAGCCACCCTCGATGGCGCTGATGGGTTTGGCGATGGTCCGCGGGTTCCAATGCTGCCAGCTAGTTGGGACGCGGATGTGATCGGAACGACGATCGACAGGGAGTTGGTGAGCTTAACGGCATGACGGTAGCCACTTGCTAAACCGAAATTGCACAACGGAAAAGGAGTTTCTGTGAGCTTATTGGATGCACACATTCCGCAGTTGGTCGCTTCGCAGTCGGCATTTGCCGATAAGGCCGGGTTGATGCGTCACACCATCGGTGAGGCTGAGCAGTCGGCGATGTCGGCGCAGGCGTTTCACCAAGGAGAAGCCGCGGCGGCGTTTCAGAGCGCTCACGCCCGATTTGTCGCGGCGGCGGCCAAGGTCAATAGCTTGCTGGACGTCGCTCAAGCGAACCTTGGCGACGCAGCGGGCACCTACGTCGCGGCTGATGCGGCGGCCGCATCCAGCTACACCGGCTTCTGAGATTCCCGGCGCAAATAGCGAAAGGACCTGTGATGGCGCAGATTATGTACAACTACCCGGCGATGATGGCGCATGCCGGGAACATGTCGGGCTATGCCGGCACGTTGCAAACCTTGGGTGCCGATATCGCGAGCGAACAGGCTGCCCTGTCCAACGCCTGGCAGGGTGATACCGGTATGACGTATCAGGGCTGGCAGACGCAATGGAATCAGGCTCTGGAAGACCTGGTGCGGGCCTACCACTCGATGGCAAGCACCCACGAATCCAACACCATGGCCATGATGGCTCGTGACCAGGCCGAAGCCGCGAAATGGGGTGCCTGACAAGTACTGGTCACCAGACAGTGGACTATCGACAGAACCGCTGCGGGAACATCCGCAGCGGTTCTGCGCATCAACATCAATGACGGGTTGCCGCAGGCCGTAGCGGCGGTTCAGTCCCACCCGGCACGGGAGAGCGCCACCCGGTGGTAGTGCGCCGCTGCGTGGTCTGATCCCGCGGCACGGCAATCACAACAAGACGCTCACGGCGTTGGATCCGTTCTCGACATAGCCACTAGGGGGCATGCACGCTTGCCCGGCGACGTGCAGGACAATCCGGATTTCGCGAACTGTCGGGGGCCTGGGCGCGGGAATTGCTATAGCAGAACACATTTGATGCTCCAGTCTGGCTAAATTTCAGTCACGGATCCGCTGACAGGCTCATTTCCTTCAAAGACACGCCTCGGCGGGCGCTCCGGTAACAACCGATACCTATTGCATCGCAATGGTTTTCAACACGCTGGATGCTCTTCCCTCCCGAACGCGTCTGATTGCAAATCGATGCTGTTGCAGCATGGAGACAGACGTGCAACGACTCATCACGACGACCGAGAATATCGATAACGTATGGCTGCCAACGGATTACAGAAAGGCGGCAGCATTGTTCGGCAACACGTTCGGGGGAATGGCGCGTCGGGAGTTTCTCGCAGGTGCCGCTTTGGCCGGCAGCATCGGAGTCCTCGCGCCGTGGGCTGGTCCGGTAATCGGCACCGCCCGCGCAGTTGGTCCAGAACGGGACTCGGGTTTCGATCCCAAGTTTGCTCTTGAGGTGACTCTTCCCCTAGCCCTCGCGGCCTATGCGGTGGCGGACTGCAATACGGTGCCCCTGCCGCCGGGATACGTTCAGACAGCAGTAATCAAAGTCGACGTCGGCGCTGGCTCAAAGACCGCCGAGCGTCATCCAGAAGTAACGGCAATTGCGTTCAACGCCTCGATATTTGGGATGATGGGCCGCAACGCGACTACGCGTACTGCCTTTGTGGCGTTTCGTGGCACCGTTACCTTTGACGACGTGATAACGGATTTCGGCGCAATCCCGGAGCCATACGTTGAGCTCCCCAAATTCGGGTGCGTACACTCTGGCTTCCAGACCGTTTACCAGCTGGTCCGGGAGAGTGTCGTCAAGAATATTTCGGCCGCGGTCCAAGGATGCGACAGGTTGCTGGTCATCGGGCATAGTCTCGGCGCAGCCCTCGCGGTACTCGCTGCTCCCGATATTTTCCTGAATATGCAGCCGATTCAACTAGGTACCACTACCTTTGCCGGGCCAACAGCAGGGCTGGGTGACTTCACCAAAGCCTTCAACAATGCCATCCAAAGCTGTTTTCGAGTAGTGAATTTCCTCGACCTTGTGCCATACGTACCCCCATGGCCTTACATCCACGTAGGCAACCCAATTTGCGTTGACAGCGGTGGGTCGATCGATCCGCTATGGCGTCACAGCCTTTATGCCTATCAGGCCGGGCTGGAAAAACTCAGCAGGCCTGCGACCTGATTGGCTGGTGCCGACGGCTGGCAGGTTTCGCCGCCAGCCATCGTTAGAAGCCATTTAGTCGAGAACCCGCCGTTCCGCCTGGCCCCTGTCGCCCCCGATATCGACCGGTGCCCGCTCGAAGCCGCCCGCCCCGGCGGTGGCGCCAGTCTCGTCGTCCTTCCCGGCGTCGTCGACCAGGCGGCCGCGCTGTTGACCGCCTTGCTGGGCCATCGAGACGACCTGGTTCGTTTGCCCGCTGATCATGCCGGCTATGTTGCCCTGCAATCCATTTGCCGACGAGACTTGGCTCAGCTGTTGCATGGTTGCGGTGAGTTCACCCACTCCGGGCAGTTGAACAAAGCTGAGCAGCTCGCTGAAATTCAGACTCGGTAGTCCAGCGAAGCCGCCCAAGAAATCCGGCAATCCGGCCAAATCGATCCACGTCGGCAACTTGCCCAAGCTGCCGACCCCCGGGAGCAAGCTAGCCAAGCCAGGCAGGCCGGGAAAGAAGTCTGGAATGGTCGGCAGGCCAGGCAGGTTCGGGAATCCTGGGATGGGCGACGGGAAAGTCGGCCAGTTGAACTCGGGAAGGCCCGGGATAGACGGCCACTGAAATTCCGGTAGGCCCGGGATCGGCAAGTTGAAGTCCGGTCGGCCGGGGGCCGGTGGCCAGGTGAATTCGGGCAGGCCGGGGATATTCGGAAGACCGGGGATGGGTATCTCGGGCAATTTGGGTGGCCACGAGATTTCCGGTAAGCCCGGGATCGGCAGATTGGGCAGACCGGGAAATGTCGGCAGGGTCATCGTGATCTCGATTAGGCGGCCGAGCAACCCTTTAAGGTTGGTCGTGTTGTGCATCGTCATGAGCGTCAAATAGAGCAGCGCACCGCCAACGACGGACATTGCCGTCCCGCATGCTGGTACTGCGAGCGCCAGCGACACCGCCTTGCCAACGAGGGGTACCTTCTCGGCCTTCTTGCAAGCCTTGCGGACGGCGCTGACCGTCTTGTGCATTGCAGACAGGACCTTGCGGGTGTCTGAGATGTACCTGGCCTGATTTGAAACAAGATTCCCGGTCAAGCGATCGATGTCGCCAAGCGCCTTGGTGCGCAGCTGCTGACCGACGTTTTGCTTCATGTAGGCGTCAGCTGCATCACCGATCCAGTTGGTACCGGGAATGGCCAGGCCCATCTTGTCGCTGATCTGTTTGAACAGCGACGAGCTGGACCCAAAAATATCGCCATTATCAGGTACCCCGCCGCCGAGCGAGGCCAACAGCCCGGAAATAATGTTGGTGGTTTTATCGCAGAGCTCGGTTCCTGACCCCATTTTGCGTTCCTTACTTCGGTATCTTGTGCGGTCTGTAGTTGCGTGAGAGGTGCTGGCTATTTCAATTCGGGCATATCTCGCCGTTCGACTGGGACAACATCGCCAGCCACTCGTGTGACACCGCCCTCGGTCGGGCGAGTTGTCTGGGTCGGTCGAGGCCGCGCAGCACCGCTTGGTTGGCCACTTCCCAAAAGAGCCTCTCGTGTGCAGCACTTGCCTGCACCGCTTCGGCCGACGCCAGGATGTGGTGCGGGTCAGTCTTCGCAAGCTCGCACAGCCGGGCAGCCACGTTGACCGGCTCGCCGATCACGGTGTATTCGAACCGTTCGTAAGCACCGACATTGCCCGCCAATACCGTTCCGGCGGCAACACCGATGCCCACCTGGCATTCGGGCACCTCGGCGGCCAGCCGCTGTGCGATCGCACGTGCGGTTTCCAGCGCGTCGGATTCGGGTGAAGCAACCCGCACTGGAGCTCCGAAGACAACCAGAGTTCCGTCACCCTGGAACTTGTTTATCAGGCCTTGCCGGCTGTTGACCTCCTCGACGATCGCAGTGAAGAGGCGGTTGAGCAGACCCACAACCTCGAACGGCGGTCTGGACGTGACCAAGCGCGTGGAACCGATGATGTCGACGAAAAGTACTGCCACATGGCGTTCCTCGCCGCCGAGCTCAACCTGCTGCTGCTCGGCAGCTGCGGCGACGTCGCGTCCGACATGCCGGCCGAACAAGTCGCGGACGCGCTCCCGTTGCCGCAGCCCTTCTACCATCGCGTTAAACCCACGCTGCAGCTCGCCAACCTCAGAGCCGTCGAAAACCTCCAGCCGGCAATCTAAGTCGCCGGCTTCCACCCGTTGCAGTGCCAAACTGACGACCCGGACCGATGTCGCGGTTAGCCACCCGGCGATGAGGTTCGACACCAACCCGAAGATGAACGCCGCCACTCCGAGCAGCAACACGATCAGGCCCTGTTCGGTGACGGTCATCTGCGTTTGTGACAGCGTAAACCACACGGCCGCAACGATTGCGATCAGCGGGCCTCCGGAGCCCAACAACCAAGACACTGTGGAACGACCCATCACACCGGGAGCGAAGCGCCGCGCTGGCGGGCCGGCCTCGAGCGCCACCGCCGCCGCGGGCCTAAGCATCAACTCGGCGAAAAAGTAGCAGCTGGCTGACAAGATCATGCCGCTGAAGCTGATACCAAAGACCAATTTCGGTATGTAGCTATAGCTCACGCTGCCGAAGAGCGCAGCGAACAGACAGTTGCCGATCGTCCACAAAACCACCGGAACCAGGGCCAATCGCCACGGCGCCAGGAAGGCATTGCGTTGGTCCCTCGGGGTCAGCGGCTGATCCCCTGTCTTCCAGCGCAATTCGCCCAGAATGCGCCTGGTCATCCACAACCAGCCCAGTGCGATGGCCGCTATGACATAGAGCGGAGCGACCTCCTCGGAGATCCACGCGACGCGCGGCGCAAAGACATTGGGCGCTGGGATGGCAACAGTGACAAACAGCAGCACCAAGCCGATGCCAAGCAGATTCGTGATGATGAGGAATGCGAAGAGCACCGGGCGCGTGATGGGCAAATCGTCCGACGGCACCACGGCCTTGTGCACGAACCTTGGCAACCTCATGACCCTTGACTTCCTGGCGAGATGCTGGGACGGGTCCGCTTTGTCAAGAATATGTACACCGGCTGCCACGAGAGTGACTGGGAAGGGACCGAATTCGGCTCGACGGTGCGAGTTCGCCGGATGGAAGCCGACGTCGCGTAATTCGCCGCCTTGATGCCTGGCATTGCTCCTATATCCTTTGTTTGTCTGTTCACGCATCTCAGCAGGTGCATTGCAACCGAACGCTGATGACGCGGATCGAGCCGGGACAATCGATGGGGCCGGCTGTGCTATATATACCCTACCCCGGTATATCAGATACACCTACGTGGTACGGGTCACAGAAGCCGTCCGGGAGTGGTGCCCCATCGGCAACAGGCCTAGTTGTTCCTCGGTCTCGCCGGCCATCCGCGCAACGCGTGGCGCGAGCCACCCGTCGTTCTCAACGTGGTGGGCGGCTCCTGGGCAAGGCGATACTAGGTGGGTTACAGTATAGATTTCAGCAGTCGGACTGAGGTTGTCCAAGCTGCCGCAAGGAGCGATATGGCTAAAGCAACACCGGCATCAAGTTGGTCTAGGTGGTAGGCATGTCAACCACGACGCGCGCGCTGGATGTCGCACGCGAAGTGGCATTGGTCGTGCCGCGAACGCTGTCCGGTCTCAATCAGTCGACCGGGTGGGTGCCGCACTCTACGCGCGGCGTTCGCCAGTTCGGTGAGGTTTTGTTGGACGAGCTTGTGCTGAGTGGCTTTTCGCTGCTCGGCAGTAACCTGCCAAAGGAGATGCGGCCAGTCGATGGCTGCACGGCGGCGGCCGAGGAATTGTCGGCGCTGGGCATCGATGGCGCGCATGCGGAGCCGGAACCGTTGCGGATACGCGCGATACGCCGTCATCGGATCGGTGGTCTGGTGTACGAGCGGATGACATTCCACCACCAACCCACACTGCCGAAGACGCTGCAGGCCGCCGGCCTGGGTGGCCCGGCGACAGCGGTCGTCCACTTGTGCCGGCATCACGACGGGCCGCGGCCGTGGCTCGTGTGGGTACATGGTGCCGGTCAGGGCGGCCGGGAGGACCTGTTGCTGTCGCGCATCGACCGACTGCACCGCAAGCTGGGGTTCAATGTCGCGATGCCGGTGCAGCCGGGCCACGGTAGCCGGCGCCGGCAGTGGCCGCGCTATCCCGACATGGATCCGCTGGGCAATGTCGCGGGCATGATGCGGTCTGTGTCGGAGGTGCGTGCGGTGGTGCGCTGGGTGCAGCCCAAGGCGGCCGCGGTTGTGGTGGCGGGGATTTCGATGGGCAGCCCGGTGGCCGCGCTGGTGTCCCACTTGGAGCGCCAGGTCGACGCCGTCGCGCTGTATACCCCGATTCTGGGTCTTAATTCGATGATCGCGCGGCACCTGGGGCGCTGGGGTGCGTCCCGCAACGGATTCCGTGCGTTGCTGGAATCTCCTACGGTTTCACAGCTGACCTCGGTGATCGATCCACTGGCGGTCGATCCGGCGCCGCCTCCGCACCGCCGGCTGATCGTCGGCGCTTGGCACGACCGAATGGCGATGCGCGAGCCCGCAATGGCGCTGCAGGAGCGCTGGGGTGGGCAACTGTACTGGTACGACGGCGGCCACGTCGGTCATGTGTTCTCCCAGCGCGTCCAGCAGGTCTCCGAGCGATTCCTGCGCACGGTTGCCGAGGAAGCTGTGCACGAGTAATGGCTACCTGGACCGCACGTGAGGTGGTCGAGCAGTACAACCTCGTGGTCTGGAACGAACGCGACCTGGGGCTGGCCCAGGAGTTGTTCGCCGACAACGTCGTTCGGCACGAGGTAGGTGCGGCACACACGCTCACCCGCGAGCAGGCCGTCAAGCGTGTTGAAGACACGTGGGCGCTGTTCGACAAGTTGCGCTTCGCGCTCAACATCGTAGTTACCGGTGACGACGGCGAGCACGTAACGATCGTGTACGACTCGACTATGACCGGCAAAGACGGCACTGAAACAAGCATCGGCAGCATCGAGGTTTTTCGGGTTGTCGACGGGAAGATCACCGATGTCTGGAATTGCGGCTATCAGCAAGGGGTTTGGAAGTGACTATCGATCGCGTGCTCGATGAGTTGGGCTACTACCTGCTGGCCGGTGCCGGCGGCGAGGGCCCAGCCACCTTGATGGACGAGGCGCGCCGCGGCGAGGAACTGGGTTTCGGCACCGCATTCATCTCCGAACGCTGGAATGTCAAGGAAGCCTCCTCGCTCGTGGGGGCGGCGTGTGCGGTCACCAGCAGCATGCAGATCGCTACCGCCGCAACCAATCACAACACGCGCCATCCGCTGATCACCGGATCCTGGGCCACCACCATGCACCGGCTCTCCGGCGGGCGGTTCACGCTAGGCATCGGCCGTGGCATCGCCGCGATCTATGGCGCATTCGGGATCCCGGCAGTGACGACCGCGCAGATGGAGGACTGGGCGCAGGTTATGCGCCGGCTCTGGCACGGCGAGGTGATCTTCAACCACGACGGACCAATGGGCAAGTACCCCATCCTGTTTCTCGACCGCGACTTCAACGAAGACATTCGCCTAGCACTGGTGGCCTTCGGTCCCAACACGCTGAAGCTCGGCGGCCGCGCGTTCGACGACGTCATTCTGCACACCTACTTCGCCCCGGAAACCTTGCAGCGGTGCGTCAGAACAGTCAAGGCAGCGGCGGAGGAGGCGGGGCGAGACCCGGACAGCGTGCGGGTGTGGTCGTGCTTTGCGACGGTCGGTGACCACCTTCCCGAGCAGCTGCGGCTGAAGAAGACGGTCGCCCGGCTGGCCACCTATCTACAGGGGTACGGCGATCTACTTGTGAAAACCAACAAGTGGGATCCCGCTGTGCTGCAACGGTTCCGCGAGGATCAAATTGTGACGTCTGTCGCCGGCGGGATCGATCACAAGGCCACCCCGGAGCAGATCGAGCACATCGCGACGTTGATTCCCGACGAATGGCTGGAGCCGTCGGCGACTGGGTCGGCCCGGCAATGCGTCGACCGCATTCGCAAGGAATTCGACTTCGGCGCGGACGCGGTGATCATGCACGGCGCCACCCCCGATGAGCTGGAACCCGTCGTCGCCGCCTACCGGGCTGACGTCCGCTAGCCGGTGGCCTCGCGAATGTACTCCCCGATCTGGCGCAGGGAGCGGGTCGCCTCGGGCACCATCGGCGTGATGGCCTGAAAGTCGTGAATTTGACCGGGCCAGACCCGCAACTCCGTCGGCACACCGGCAGCAGCCAGTTTGGCCGCGGCCAACTGTGCGTCGTGCAATAGCACCTCGGACCCCGAGACGTGGATGAGTGTCCTGGGCAGTCCGGCTTCGATATGGTCGAGCGGCTCATAGGGCGCTTCTGGGGTGTCGTCGACCTGGTGCTTGGCGGCCACGCTGGCTAGCAGCGCCGCGAACGCATCGAATGACTTGGCTGAGAACATCGCGTCGGTCTTCATGTTGGGATGCGATTGCTTGGGTGCGTGTCCCAGTTGCATGAGTGGGGAGATCGCCACCAACGCAGCCGGTGTTTCGTCGATGTTGCGCAGCCGCTGTGCCAGCGCAAGGGCGAGATAGCCGCCCGCGGAATCCCCCGCCAATACGACCTGATCGGGCTGGTATCCCTGCCTCCGCAGCCACTGGTAGGCATCGTGGCAGTCGTCGATGGCCATCCCGATCGTGTGCTTGGGCATCAGCCGATAGTTGACGACCAGAAGCGGCGAGTCGGCGAATGTCGACAGCGCATTGACCATCCTGCTATGCGAATTCGCCCCGCCAAACAGGAACGAGCCGCCATGCAGAAAGAGCACCACCCGTCGGGTACCGTCTGCGGGCAGCACCCCAGGAGCGTGGACCAACTGCGCGGTGGCATTGGGCAACGCGATCGTGGCCTCGGCGGCGCCAGGGGGGACGCGGCGGATTCGGGATGCGGCGTCGATGAGGCCCCATGGCCAGGGCAGCAGGGGAGCGTAGCTGCCCACGGTCAGAATCGGCCTGACCATCAGTCGCGACGCCGCCGTGAGCAGCCGGGCGGCAATGCTGGGACCGGACTCGACGACCTCGACGTGAGTGCCGAAATTCACGGCGAAGTTGCGTCTCGCGTATCTGCGGGGGGAGCCGGATAACTGCCTCATTGCGGTCATGCTCAACACTTCCTACGTCGTTGCCCGTGCGACTCCGGACGCGACGAGGGGCCAGAGCGCCGCCGCTGGTCGCGGCCAATGCGTTATTGATAGGGCAATGGTGTTGGGCAGACCTTCGGTAAACGTTGACCAATCATTGAATTCGCATGTTGAGGCACCAAAACGTCAGGGCATGATCAGCGTGCGACTGACCGGTTCCGGAGCGCCCTGCCGGCTGTAAAGACCTCGCTGCAGTGCCGCCAGCAGCGCATCACGCGTCTCGCGGGGATCGATGAGTTCATCGAAACCCATGTGCTCGGCCGATCGATACGACGCCTGCAGTTCGGCATTGCGCAGCTTGGCGGATAGATTCTCGTCGGCGTGGGAGGCGCGGCTTAGCGCGCCGGCCCCCATAGCTCCCATCGTTGCGCCTGGATAGGCGAACGTGGCCACCTGGGAGTCGAAGCTGATCAGTGACATCACCATGGAGCCGAAACCATAGGCCTTGCGCAGCGTCAGGTGCAGCTTCAGGGTGGTTGCCGCTGTCTGCGCAGCGAACATCCTTGCCCCGCTGCGCAAAACGCCTTGGCGCTCGGACCGGCTACCCGGAAGCATGCCTGGGTTGTCGGCCAGGAAGATGAGCGGGAGGTGGAAGGAGTCGGCCACCATGATGAAGTGTGCCGCCTTGTCGGCGGCGTCGGCGTCGATGGACCCGGCCAGAACCTTGGGTTGGTTGGCGACGACGGCCACCGGATGTCCGCCGAGGTGGGCCAGGGCGCAGATGATCGCCTTGCCGAAAGCGGGCTGGACTTCGAACCAATCGGGCCGGTCGAACACCACGTCGAGGACCCCGCGCATGTCGTAGACGCGGCGGTTGTCCCGGGAGACGATGTTCAGTAACTCCGGTGTCGGTCTGGGTTCCGACGTCTGGTCTGTCGGCAGCGACGGCGGGTAGGACCACGCGCTCGGCGGAAAATACGAAAGATAGCGCCGGATGGCGTCGAGCACGGCTTCGTCGTCCTCGGCGACGTTGTGGATCACGCCACTTGCCAGAGCGACATCCGGACCGCCTAGGTCGTCCTTCGAAATGTCTTCTCCCGTGGATTCTTTGACGACCGGCGGCCCGGCCGTGAAGATCGCGCCCTGACCGCTCATGATGCTGAAGTCACAGACCGGGGCCACCAGGGCACCGTGTCCTGCAGATGCGCCCAGCACCGCGGTGATCGTCGGAACCCGGCCCGAGCATCGAGCCTGAGCAAGCAGGTCGGTTGGAGTCCGCCCGTAATGCACTCCGGTAGGCCGGAACCCGGCACCCTCGAGCAGCATCACCAAGGGGATCCTGTCGCGCAACGCCAGTTCGGCGATGCGGTAGCGCTTGGAGTTGCTGCCCGGCGCGATGGTTCCGGCCACCGTGGTGAAGTCCTCGGCGCCCACCAGCACGGGCACGCCGTTGATACGGCCGGAGCCGGTGACGATCGCGTCGGAGGGGATCTCACCACCGACCAGCGTGCCGAACTCGCGGAAGGTACCCGCGTCGAGAAGTCGTTGCACGCGGGCGCGGGCGTCGAGCTTGCCTTTGTCGCGGTGCTTGTCCAGCCGTTCCGGCCCGCCCATGGCCCGTGCCTGCTGACGGCGGCGGTCGAGATCATCGAGGGTCTCGTCCCAGTCCTCGGCTTTCGTCATGCATCTGTCCTACATACTGGATTGCTTACTGTAAAGTCACCCGCATGGGTAGTGCCGCCCGCTTCAAGATCGACGGTGGCATCTCCAATCAACTCACACGCGCGGCGCAGTCGGCCAGCATTCTGGAAGAACGCGGGTACGACGGGGGCTGGACGGCCGAAACCAGTCACGACCCGTTCCTGCCGCTGCTGTTGGCCGCCGAGCACACCTCTCGAATCGACCTCGGCACCAATATTGCGGTGGCATTTGCGCGCAACCCGATGCTCGTCGCCAACCTGGGCTGGGACTTGCAGGCTTACTCCAAGGGCCGCTTCATCCTGGGGCTGGGGACTCAGATCCAGGCTCATATCGAGAAGCGATTCAGCATGCCATGGAGCCACCCGGCGCGTCGCATGCGCGAGTTCGTCTCCGCGTTACATGCGATCTGGTCCGCTTGGCGCGACGGCCGCAGGCTGTGCTTCGAGGGCGAGTTCTACACCCACAAGATCATGACCCCGATGTTCACCCCCGAACCCCACCCGTACTCCGCGCCGAAGATCTTCCTGGCCGCCGTCGGTGCAGCGATGACCGAGATGTGCGGCGAGATCGCCGACGGCCACCTCGGGCACCCGATGGTCTCCAAGCGATACCTCACCGAGGTGACGATGCCGCTGCTGCTGCAGGGTTTGCAGCACTCCGGTCGCGATCGCAGCGACCTCGAAGTGTCGGCCGAAGTGATGGTGGCCACCGGCGAAAACGACCAGGAGTTGACCGCCGCCATCGCCGCCACTCGTAAACAGATCGCCTTCTACGGATCAACGCCGGCTTACCGCAGGGTTCTTGACCTGCACGGCTGGGGCGACCTGCACAGCGAATTGCATCGCCTGTCCAAGCAAGGTGAGTGGGACGCCATGGGTTCGCTCATCGACGACGACATGCTGGCGGCTTTCGCCGTCGTCGGACCGGTCGAGGAAATCGGCGACGCGTTGCGCGCTCGTTGTGAGGGAATCGTCGACCGCGTGCTGCCGATCTTCTACGCCGCTTCGCAAGACTGTATTAGCGCCGCACTGAAGGAGTTTCGTCAATGAGCGCGCCGACCGTGGATGAGGCCGCCAAGCTACTCGCGGATCCGCTGGCCTATACCGACGAGCCGCGTTTGCATGCCGCACTGACACATCTGCGCGCCAGCGCGCCGGTGTCGTGGGTGGAGGTGCCGAATTACCGGCCGTTTTGGGCGATCACCAAACACGCCGACATCATGGACATCGAGCGCGAGAACATGGTGTTCACCAATTGGCCCCGCCCGGTGCTGGCGACGGTGGAGGGTGATGAGCTACAGGCCGCCGCCGGCGTACGCACGCTTATCCACCTCGATGACCCGCAGCACCGGGTGGTCCGCGCGATCGGCTCGGACTGGTTTCGCCCAAAGGCCATGCGGTCGCTGAAAGTTCGCATCGACCAACTGGCCAAGAGCTACGTCGACAAGATGATGGCTGTGGGGCCCGAATGCGACTTCGTGCAGCAGGTTGCGGTCAACTTCCCGCTGTACGTCATCATGTCGCTGCTCGGCTTGCCCGAAGTCGACTTTCCCCGCATGCTGAAGCTGACCCAAGAGTTATTCGGCAGCGACGACAGTGAATTTCAGCGAGGCACTACCAACGAAGACCAGTTGCCGGCGCTGCTGGATATGTTCGGCTACTTCAATGGTGTGACCGCGTCGCGGCGCGAGCAGCCCACCGCGGATCTGGCCTCTGCGATCGCCAACGCGCGCATCGATGGTGAGCCGCTGTCAGATATCGAAACGGTGTCCTACTACCTGATCGTCGCGACCGCCGGCCACGACACCACCAGCGCCACCATCTCCGGTGGCCTGCTCGCACTGCTGGAGAACCCCGACCAGCTCAGGCGGCTGCGCGACGATCCGGGCCTCATGGCGCTGGCGACCGAGGAAATGATCCGCTGGGTCACCCCGGTCAAGCACTTCATGCGCACCGCCGCAAAGGACGCGGAGGTGCGTGGAATACCTATAGCCGCAGGCGAATCCGTGCTGTTGTCGTATGTGTCGGCCAACCGCGACGAGGATGTCTTCGACGACCCGTTCCGGTTCGACGTCGGGCGCGAGCCCAACAAGCATCTCGCCTTCGGCTACGGCGTGCACTTCTGCATGGGTGCCGCCCTCGCCCGGATGGAAGTCAGCAGCTTCTTCACCGAGCTGCTGCCGCGGCTGAAAGCCATTGAACTCAATGGTGATCCGCAATTCGTCGCCACAACGTTCGTGGGTGGCCTCAAGCACCTGCCGGTGCGTTATTCGTTCAGGTGAGCAGCAAACCCGCGAGGATGCCCGTGACACAAAAGACGATTGTCATCACCGGTGCCAGTGACGGCATTGGTGCCGCGGCCGCACGTCAGCTCAGCCGCAATGGACACAATGTCGTCGTGGTGGGTCGCTCGGGGGCCAAGACCAAAGCAGTGGCCGCCGAATTGGGTGCGGACTATTTCGTGGCAGACTTCGCCGATCTGTCCCAGGTGCGCGCACTAGCCGACAAAATCCGTGCGGAGTATCCGCGCATCGACGTATTGGCAAACAATGCGGGCGGTATGTGCAGCCAAACGCAGCTAACGGCCGATGGCTTTGAGAAGACGTATCAGGTCAACTACTTAGCGCCGTTTCTGCTTACCACACAGTTGCTGGATCAATTGATCGATTCTCACGCCGCCGTTGTCAATACAACAAGCTCGTCGCAGAAACTGCTGGTCAGGGTCGCCGTCAACGACCTGGAGAACACGGCTCGACGTAGGCCCAGCGTTGCCTATGCCCTCACCAAGCTGGCA
Organism: Mycobacterium szulgai; assembly: GCF_002116635.1. Taxonomy (GTDB): domain Bacteria; phylum Actinomycetota; class Actinomycetes; order Mycobacteriales; family Mycobacteriaceae; genus Mycobacterium; species Mycobacterium szulgai. Next base: position 76,264 of record NZ_LQPW01000120.1, read on the forward strand.
ATCGTCATGTTCACCACGGAACTACATCGCCGATACCACGCCCGCGGCTTGTCGGCCGTGACGTTTCATCCCGGCTATGTCAACTCCAACTTCGGCGAAGCGTCGGGGTCACGGTTTCTTAATTTCATGAAGTACCGCATGCCGGTGACCGCGCGGTTTACCGCCACTGCCGAGCAGGGCGCCGAACAGCTGACTTGGCTGGCATCGGGGACGCCAGGTGTCGATTGGACCTCGGGGGAGTACTACTCGAGACATAGGATCGCCAAAGCCAACCGTGCGGCCTACGATGCCCGGCTTGGGAGCGAGTTGTGGGACCGGACTATGGCCAAAATCGGACAGTTCGGGCACCTCTAGCAGTCGCGGGTCACGAAAGCGTGCGGAACGTGCCGATCGGCGTTACCGATAAGGGACTAATGGCCCTAGGGGAGGCCATCGGGATTCATGAAGGTCGAAAGTGACCTAGTCCGCAGCATGATTCGGAGACCGACCCATGCACCAGAACAGTCATCCGCAGTCCGTCATACACCCACTGGTCACGCTCGCCATCGATGAACACCATGGAAGGACATATGCAAAGGTTGAGTTGGAATTGGGCGGTGCACATCTTGCCGGACTAGGCGTGGCATACCGTCATCCGGCCGATTGTCTGGCGAGTAAGTCCGGTCAGGAGTTGGCGACGGCGCGGGCCTTGTCGGACCTGGCCGATCAGGTCAGCGCGATGTGCCGGGCCCGGAATTGACGTAGTTAGCTGCACCGGCCGGTCAGCTGTCCAGGCCACCGACTACGATCGCTAACTGTGCTAAGTGTTGGTCTGGTCGAGTCGGTTGGCTCGAAGGCATGAGCGAAGGCGTGAACGCCCAGACCGCATTGGTCACCGGTGGTGCCTCCGGTATCGGACGAGAAGTCGTCGCGCAGTTGCGCAACGCAGGTCATGACGTTGTGGCCTGGGACCTCTCCGGCGCCGATATCGATTGCGATGTAAGCGATCCCGAAGCGGTATCCGCGGCGATGGAACAGACTGTGCGGCAGCACGGAGTGCCTACCCGGGTGGTGACCTCCGCCGGGATCGGGTCGTCCGGTCTGCTGCTGGCACTGCCGCCCGCGGAATGGGAGCGGGTCCTGGCGGTTAATCTCACCGGCACTTGGTTAACGATCCGCGCGGCCGCTCAAGCGATGATCGACGCCGACGTGCCGGGCTCGATCGTCGCGGTGTCCAGCATCAGTGGCAGCATCGCAGACCGGGATATGGGGGCCTACTGCGTTTCGAAGGCCGGTCTGGACATGCTGGTGAAGGTCGCGGCCGCCGAGTGGGGTGTCCACAGCATCCGCGTCAATGCCGTCGGCCCCGGCGTCACCCGAACCCCGATGCTGCCCGACGCCGAGAAGTGGCCCGCCTGGGTCGAGGGCATGTCCAAGCGGACCGCGCTGCGTCGGCTGGGGGAGCCCGGCGACGTCGCCGAGGCCATCGTGGGTGTTCTCGAAATGTCCTGGGTGACCGGACAAGTGCTGCACGCCGACGGCGGCTTGTCGCTGCACAGCCCCATCGATGCGTACGGCCAAGTCGAAAAACTGATGAGGCTCAAGAAACTGCGCGAAATACACGAACAGAAACAACGGGCCAAAGACGGTTAGTCGGCGGCGAAATCGATGATGCCCCGGACGATTTCGCCGTTGTGCAAGTCGCGGTAAGCATCGTTGATGTCGTCGAGGCGATAGCGCCTGGTAATCATCTCGTCGAGCTGCAGCTGGCCGGTTTGGTAAAGCCTGACCAGCCGGGCGATGTCGGCCCTGGCGTTGCACGACCCGAAGATGGTGCCCGCCAGGGTCTTGTTCATCAGGATGAAGTCCTGTAGATCGATCTTGATCGAACGGGTCGTTTGTGCAGTCATTCCGGTGAGCACACAGGTCCCGCCCTTGCGGGTGAGTTTCAAGGCATTGCCGACGTCGGCGGCGGTAATCAGCGACGGCGAGACCACCACGGCGTCGGCCATTACCCCGTAGGTCAAGTCACTCACCAGGTCGAGCGCCTCGGGAAGCGTTGCGGCGCTGTGGGTTGCGCCGAACATCCGGGCTGATTTCTGTTTGAATTCCATCGGGTCGACCGCGACGATGTGCGCGGCTCCGTTGATCCGGGCACCCTGAATGGCGCCCGTGCCGATCCCGCCGGCGCCGACGACTACGACGGTATCGCCGGCGCGCATGCCAGCGCGATTGGCGACCGAACCGTAACCGGTGGGTATGGCGCAGGACAGCAATGCACTGGGCGCCAGGGGCAGGCTGGGGTCGATCTTGACGAGCGAATTGGCCGACACGACAGTGTGTTCGGCGAAGGCGCCGATCTTGGCCAGGTGCCCGAGCGGCCGGCCGTCGGCGGTGTGATGACGGAAGGTGCCGTCGGTGGGCATCCCCGGGGTCATGGTGCCCATGCCCGCATCACAGATGTATTCCATGCCGCTCGCACACCACCGGCACTGTCCGCACACCGCGACGAATGACATGACCACGTGGTCGCCGACAGCGAAATCGGTTACCGCGGAGCCGATTTCACGGACCGTTGCCGAGCCTTCGTGTCCGCCGATCGTGGGGAACATCGGTGTGCGGCCCAGCGATCGCATCACCTCGTTGGGTACCGACATGTCGCCGGTGAGGATGTGGTCGTCGGTGTGGCAGAGGCCAGCGGCTGCCATCTCGACCAAAACTTCCCCCGCGCGCGGCGGATCGAGTTCGAATTCCTCGACGGACCAGGGCCCGCCGACGTCGTGCAAAATGGCCGCCCGGCTCCTCATGCGGTAGGTACGAAGGTGACCGGAAGCTTGTTCGGTGACCGGAAGGTGAGCCCGACGATCTTGGACTCCACGCCGGTTCCGTCGTCGGGAACGAACGCCAAGTCCTTGACGCGATCGAACAGACTGTTCAGCATTACTCTGGTCTCCAGCCGGGCCAGATGCATGCCAAGGCACATGTGGATGCCGCCGGCGAATGCGATGTGCGCCTGGCGCGGGCGCTGGATGTCGAAGGTGTTGGGGTCGGTCCATCGGCTGTCGTCGCGATTGGCCGAACCCATACACATGTCTATCTGGGCGTCGGCCGGGATTGTCTTGCCGCCTATTTCGACGTCTTCGGTGGTGGTTCGCATGACCATGGTGAGTGGGGTTTCAAAGCGCAGACCCTCTTCGATCGCGCCCGGAATCAGCGACCGATCGTGATAGACCACCGCCAGCTGCTCGGGGTGAGTCAGCAAGAGATAGAGCAGATTGCCCGACGAACGGTACGTCGTTTCCAATCCGGCCGGTAGCAAGAGCCGCAGGAAGGCGATGATGGCCTCGTCGGTCAGCTTCTCGCCCTCGATCTCAGCGCCGACCAGATCGCCGATGATGTCGTCGGTGAGCTTGCGGCGCCGCTGCTCGACCTGATTGAGGAAGTAACCGTGCAACTCGGCGGCAGCGTTCAGGCCCGCCATGATGTCGGTCGGAATGGAGATGAGATCCAGCGAGAGACGACGGAAAAGGTCGAGATCCTCTTCGGGAAGCCCCAACAGCGTGGCGATGATTCGGGTGGGGAATTCGAACGTCACCGCCTTGACGAGATCCGCCGCGCCGTGGTCCTTGATCTCGTCGACGAGCTGATCGCACACCGGCCCGATCACCGACGGCTCCCAACGCTCCAAGGCGGTGGCGCGAAACGCCTTGGCCACCAGGTTGCGGTGATCGTGGTGCTCTCTACCGCCCATCGCCAAGATCGTGTGCCCCATCACCAGCCCGATGGTCTTGTCGTAGTTCGCCGACGTGAAGATCCGGTCGTCGCGAAAGGCCTGATATACACCGTCGTAGCCGAACAGCACCCACTCGTCGTTGGGCTTGAGTTCCTCGGGCATCTGCGACTGATCGGACAGGCCGCCGTGCCAGACCGGGTCGGTGCGGCGCATGTGTTCGAAGAACGGGTAGGGGCTGGTCTCGCCGGTGAAGTCGAGGGTTATGGCCTGGCCCTCGGGATCGATGTGCTCGGTGCGCAGCGTCATCAGCGCTCCTCCTGGGCAAGCGGGAAAGGCAGGTTCGTACCGCCTGGAATATCGCTATCATAATATAAATAGCAACGAAGCCGGTCGACAAGGCGGTGATTCTGCGGTGCTGGAACGCCGATTCGTGTGCTCCGTCGATGAGTTGCCGCCCGGCACTATGAAGCTCGTCGACGCCGGCAGGTTCGGTGTAGGTGTGTACAACGTCGGTGGCGCGCTGTATGCGATCGTCAACTACTGCTCGCACGAAGGCGCCCCGCTGTGCCTGGGCTTGATCGGCGGAACGAACGTATCCGATCCCACACAGCCGGACGGCCTGCGCCGCGTGCGAGACGGTCAGATTGTCCGATGTCCTTGGCACAACTGGGAATTCGATATCACCACCGGCCAAAACGTCGCCGATCCCCGGCGGCGGGTGCGCACCTACCAAGTCGACGTCACCGACGGAGAGGTCTATGTGACGGCATGATCATCGACAGCAACGTACAGCCGCATTTCCGCTACAACGCAGAGATCCGCCGCTATCTCCCCGCTGCGCACCGGCTGCGCTCGATTCCCGACGTCGAACAGCAGTGGTATCAAGCGCCCGGCGGCGACTACCGCGAAGACCTCTATGGCGAGCACTATCCCGGATCGGATCCGGCAACCGCCGCCCGGCACCTGTTCGAAGCCGCCGGAGTCAACTACGCGATTCTCAATCCGCTGACGCGCGGCAACATCGCCGACTACCGGCTCAACAGCAGGATCTGCGCCGCGGTCAACGACTGGCTGCTGGACCGGTGGCTAGAACCCGACACCGGCAACCGTTTTCGAGGCACCATCCGAGTCAACCCCGAAGACCCCGAGGGCGCTATTGCGGAGATCGAGCGCCTCGCCGATCATCCCAAGCTGGTCCAGGTCGGGATCCCGATGCAGTCCCGCGAGCCCTACGGCAAGCCGATGTTCGAGCCCATTTGGGAGGCAGCTGCCGCCTACGGACTACCGGTCGCGGTGCACATCAACGGCGGCAACGGGGTCGACCATCCGCCTACCTTCGCCGGCCACGCGCACACCTACCCCGGCTACGCAGCCTTCATGCCGCTCAACTACTTCGTCCACCTGGCCACGCTGATCGTCGAGGGCGTCTTCGGCCGCCACCCTGGACTGAAGTTCGTTTTCGCCGACGGCGGCTACGACATCCTCACTCCGCTGATGTGGCGGCTGGACACCTTCTGGCTGTCGATGCGTGACCAGACCCCGTGGGTCGACCGCTATCCGAGTGAGTACCTGCCCGACCACGTCCGGTTCTGCTCGTCGGCCCTGGACGGGCCGTTCGAATCCGGGCACATGCCGCGCTGGATGGACTTCTCCGACAAGGCCGACCTGGTGATGTACGGGTCGAGTTACCCCCATTGGTCCACCACGTCACCGGCGTCTGCGGCCACCGGACTCGACGACGCGCAACATGAAAAGATGTTGTGGCGCAACGCCGCTGCGCTCTATGGCCTGAGCGTGGAAAGCGCAGTGGCATGAGCACCGTGGAGCAGGTAGACATCGACGTCACCGTGGTGGACACCGATGTTCACCCACTGCCCGTCTCCGCGGAGGTGCTCAAGTCCTATGCGCCACCCGAATGGGTGGACAAGATCTGGCCGACCGGCAATGCGATCAGTCCGGTGCCGCACTTCTACGACACCCCCGATTCCTACAAGACGATGTCGATGCGACTGGACGCCGTGCCCCCCAACGGCGGATTGGCCGGCAGCGACCCGGATTTCGCCGCCAAACAGTTGCTGGTCGACGCCGGGGTCAGCATCGCGTCACTGGAACCGATGTGCGACGCGCAGCTGCCGCAGGCCGAGCACGTACTGAAGTCGACCCACAACGACTGGCTTGCCGACGTCTGGCTGGACAAGCACAACGGACACGGCCGTTGGCGCGGATCGATCAGCGTCAGCGCGCAGACGCCGGAGCAAGCGGCCCGGGAAGTCGAGCGGTGGGCCGGCCACCCCTACCTGGCGCAGGTCCTGATGACGCCGCAGACCCGTGGAATTCCATTCGGCAGCCCGCATTTCGACCCGCTCTACCAGGCTGCGGCACGTCACGGGCTGCCAGTCGCCACGCATCTGATGGGGCAGACTCCCTTCGAGCTGATCCCGCTGTACCCGGTGGGCAATCCCGCACATTGGCACGACTTCTTCGCGTCCTGGCCGCTGCTGTACGTGTCGCACCTGATGAGCCTGGTGTTCGACGGTGCGTTCGATCGCCATCCAGACCTGCGGGTGGTATTCATCGAAGGTGGCTTCACCTGGGCGATGCCGGTGATGACGCGGATGGACCGGATCTGGGAGGCCCGCCGCGGCGACCTGCCGCTGGTGCGCCGCCGTCCGTCGGAGTATGTGCGCGAACATGTCCGGTTCACCACGCAGCCGCTCGAGGACGCCGACACCGTGCGGTTCCGGGAGTATCTGGAGATGATGGACCTGGGCGACAATCTGATGTTCTCGACGGACTATCCGCACTGGAGCTACGACTCCCCAACGTATGCACTCAACCGGTTCCCACCCGACCAGCGGGACCGAATCATGTGCGGTAACGCGACCGCGCTCTACGGTCTGCCATCGACCGTCAAGGCCCTGCCCGGAGAACGATGACACAAACGAATCTCACACGGCCGCAAGGCCTTAGCCGTATCGACCCAGCGCTCAGAGACAGCGCTGCCGGTCTCGGCATCGTCGAATTCCGGGCCGAGACGCTGGCGGCCGAGCGCGCCCATGCCGACCGGCTCGCCGCCGAGCGGGCCGCGGCAACCGACACCGACGGCGTTACCGTGGAATCGCGCTCTATCGCCGGCGCCGACGGTCACACCCTGGACCTTCGCCTGTACCGGGGCGGCACCAATTCACCTGCGCCGCTGGTGATTTACGCCCACGGCGGTGGCTTCGTGACCGGGAACCTGGACACCGACCACGCACGCTGCGTGGAACTGGCCCGCAGCGCCGACTGTCTGGTGGTGTCGGTCGACTATCGGTTGGCGCCCGAGAACCCATGTCCGGCCGCGCTCGACGATGCCGAATCGGCATTGCATCACGTCGTCAGGAACTCCGCCGAGCTCAACGCCGACGGCGCTCGCGTCGCGGTCATGGGTCGGGATGCCGGTGCCGCGGTGGTCGCGAGCCTGGCCCAGCGGATGTTCGACCAGGAAGGGCCACAGATACTGGTACAAGTCCTGCATCATCCGATGCTCGACTCCGATGCGACTCCGTCGCGTCGGGAGTTTCAACGCACGCCGGGCCTCAATGGGCCGGCGGTGAGCCGGGCCTGGAGCCACTACCTTGGCCATGCCGCCGCAACCGGTCCGCACGTACCCGCACATCGGGCCAATCTGGAGGGGCTGCCACCTACGTTCATCAGCTGCGCGGAGATCGACCCGTGCCGCGACGAGGCAATCGATTACGCCAACCGACTGCTGCACGCCTATGTGCACACCGAATTACATGTCGTGGCAGCAACATTCAACGGCTTCGACTCGGCCGTTCCGGATTGGGTCGTCTCCCAGGAGAACCGGGCGTGGCACGCCCGGACGCTGCGTCGCACGTTCGCTATGTAGCGCTAAACCGGTGTGAACTTGGTGATCAACCATCTGCCGTCGACCAGAGCAAGGTTCACCAGCACACTGCTGGCCGCCATCGATGGATCGGGGCTGTCCTTGCTCGTGGTGCTCTGGTCGACGAAGACCAGCACTACGGCCGAATTGGGATGCAATTCCGATATCGCGGCACGCATTACGTGAGCGGTGGTCTTCAACGACTTCTGCTTGGCTGCCGGTGCCACGATCTGCTGGGTGAATTGGTCGTAGTAGGACAAGAAGTCGCCGGAGAGGTGTGATTTGGCGGTGGCGAAGTCCTTGTCGAGAGTGTCGGGAGAGTACGACAACAATGCGACGGTGCCGTCGGATGCCGCATTGATGGCCGCGCGCGCGACACTGGGGTCGGTCTGCTGATCGGGCTGGTATTGCTTGACGTACAACCACGCCGTCACACCGCCGGAGATCAGCACGAGCAGAATCAGCAGCACCGGAACGGGTCGCACATTGACCTGCACGCGCAATAAGTCGCGTCGCAAGAAGCGGCGCAGCTTGGGGTTCTTCTCCTCGGAAACCTGCTCGTCGGATTCCTCGGCCGCCGAGTCGTCGGCTTCGGGGTCTGCGTCGATCGTCAAGGCTTCAGTGGCCTCGGGGTCGCGCACGTCATCGCTCACGGTACGAACTCAACTTTCGACATCTTGTATTGGCCGGCCTCTTCGGTCACGGTCACCCTGAGCCGCCAGGCACGTGGTTCGTCCTTGGCACCCGCGGAATTGGTGACGCGTGAGGTCGCCGAAACCAATACCAAAGCGGAATGTTCATCCATGGATTCCACGGCCGTCGCGTTCACCGTACCTTCGGTGACCACCTTGGACTGCTCGACGACCTTGGTGAAATCGGCGGCTCGCGCCTGAAAGTCGTCCCGGAACTCGCCGGTCGAGCTATCGATTACCCGCTGGACGTCTTCCTTGGCCTTGTTGAAGTCGAGCGAGGTCATGTTGATGACGCCCTGCTTGGCCCCGGCGGCGAATGCCGCGGCGCGCTGCTGGCGGTCGTTGGCTTCATGATGCTTCCAGACGATGTATCCGCTGAATCCAGCAAAGCCGCAGATGACCAGGATCGCGGCTATCTTGGCAACCATCGCCAGCCCGGGCAGCGGCAGCCAGCTGGGCAACCGGTCGCGCCAGGAGCCCGGCGCGGTCTCTTCGGCTTCTTCGGCTTCTTCGGATTCGTAGTCTTCGTCGTACTCGTCGTAATACTCACCGAAGTCGTCTTCGTCCGCGTCCTCATCGATGACTTCGCCGGTCAGCGCAGCACGGCGTAACCGGGCCGCGCGCGCCTTTGCCCGTGCGGCGGCGGCGAGCGCTTCGGCTTCGGCGGCTTCAGCTTCGGCTTCTTCGGCCAACGCCAGTGCGTCGGCCTCTGCGCTAACCGATTCCGTCGGCGGTTCGGTTGTCTCAGCCATTGCAGTTACAGCTCGTCAACATCATTATCGACTGAACTCCGGTATCTCTTACGGTATCGCCCATTGCTAATATCAGAGTCGCCACCGACCTCCGACAAGGACCGATTAGGCGGATGACCGCTGTCGACTCTCCCGAAAAGATACTCTTTACCTCAACTACCCAAGCATTTCTCCTCAAAGAAGCGCCACTGCGGTACGTCCGCGAACTGCATTCGACGGGTACGTCCTTTGATCCCGTGTGGTGGCGGCGCGCCGCTGAGCTCGGGTGGACGGGTCTGCTGGTGCCGGACGAGTTGGGTGGCGGCAGCGTGTCCGGCAACGGCGTCGCGGACTTGGCCGCAGTCGCCGAACAGCTCGGCAAGACGGTGGCGCCGGGCCCGCTTTATCCGGTCAGCACGGTGCTCGCGGGGCTGGTGGACTGCGGTGAGCCGCAGGCGCATGCCGACCTGATCGCAGCGCTGATATCGGGCGAAGCCGTGGCGTCCTGGGCGGTCGCCGAACCCGGACGGGGCTGGGAGCCGCTGACTCCGACGGTTACCGCCACCCCAACCGACGCCGGCTACCGGCTGGACGGCAGCAAAGATCGCGTGGAAGCCGGCGCCCAGAGCGCGGTGCTGCTGGTGGTGGCCCGATGCGGTGACGATGTTCGGCAGTTCCTGGTTCCCGCCCAGGCACCGGGAGTGCTGATCACCGCGCAGCAGTCGGTGGACCTGGTCAAGCAATACGCGCGGGTCGATTTCGACGGCGTCGTCGTGGCCAGGTCCGCGGCCGTCGGCCACGCCGGCGAGACCGGCGCTCTTATCGAGCGCCAAAGTCAGCTTGCCCAGGTGCTGCAGTGCGCCGAGGTGGTCGGCATCCTGCAGACGGTGTTCGACTTCACCGTTCAGTGGGCGCTGGACCGGCACACCTTCGGCCGTCCGCTGGCGTCGTACCAGGCGCTCAAGCACGGGTTTGCGGATATGAAGATGTGGGTGGAAGCCTGCCGTGCCACTACGGCCGCGGCGGTCGCCGATATTGCGGCCCGAACGCCCTCGGCCGGCAGGTCGGCCAGCATCGCCAAGTCTTATGTCGGCGAGCTGGCCGGCCGGATCGTTCAGGGCTGCGTGCAGATGCACGGTGGCATCGGCGTCACCTGGGAACACGATCTGCACCTATACCTGAGACGGGTTACGTTGTACCGCTCCATGTTCGGCACACCCGAGGAGCACAACCTGCGGGTGTACGAGGCGGAAAAGGCGCTGTCCCAATGACCTCGGTGCCATCTGACGAGTCGGTCGCTGAATTCGCCGGCCGGGCCCGAGTATGGCTGGCAGACAACATGCCTCGCATCGACCCGGCGTCGCCGCCGGCTGCGCCCCGCGACGACGAGCGCTCCTGGCAACGCGCCCGGGAACTGCAAAAGCGGTTATACGCAGGCGGATTCGCCGGAATCTGCTTCCCGCGCGAGTACGGGGGGCTCGGACTGGATTACGAATACCAGCGCGCCTTCGACGAGGAATCATTCAGCTACGAAATGCCGTTGATCCTTAACACGCCGACCTTCACCATCTGCTGTGCCACGCTGCTCGACACCGGTACCGAAGAGCAGAAGAAACAGCACATCTGGGCCGCGTTGCGCGGCGACGAGGTACTGGTTCAGTTGTTGTCCGAGCCCAGCGGCGGATCCGATCTGGCCGGTGTCATCACGCGAGCCGAACGTCAAGGCGACCGGTGGGTGATCAACGGCGCTAAGACGTGGAGCACCAGCGCATTCGCCGCTGACTACGGATTGTGTCTGGCCCGCACCAATTGGGACGTCCCCAAGCACGACGGGCTCACCATGTTCCTGGTGCCCATCGCCCACCCGGGGATCACGTTGCGGCGGATCACCCAGGTCAACGGTTCCTCCGAGTTCTGCGAGGAGTTCCTGGACGGGGTGGACGTCGGCGACGACGCGGTGGTCGGTGAAGTGAACGGCGGCTGGGCGGTGGCTTCCCGGCAGCTGTACCACGAACGCCGCGCGGTGGGTCAGGGCTCGGAGTTCGCCAGCGGCAGCGGCAGCGAGGGCGGCCACACCATCCCGGTCGATTACGCCGGCCTCGCGGCCAAGACCGGCCAGTCCGACAACGAGCGGGTCAAGGAGATGGCCGGGCGGGCACTGGTGCACCGTGCAGTCGCCGAGCAGCTGATCGACCACGTCTATCGCAGCGTCCGCGACGGTGCGCTCCCGCCGGCGGCCGGAACGCTCATCAGGCTGTTCCATGCCGAGACCGTGACGCTCGAGGTCGACACCGCGCTGTCGATCGCGGGTGCCGCCGGCGTCGTTGGACAATACGGCGACGGGCTGCAGACCGGGTTCCGGTATCTGTCCCGGCAATCGGTCGCCATCGGTGGCGGTACCACCGAAATGGCGCGCAATGTCATCGGTGAGCGGGTGCTGAACTTCCCACGAGAATACGGCGCCGACCGCGGGGTCCCGTTCAGTCAGGTACGGCACGGACCGGGGCGCTCACGCCCCGGTCCTGCAAGTACAACCCCGCAGCCGTGACGATTCCTATAAAAGTTAGTGCACCCCATACTATTTCGTCGTTGTCAAGGTAGCGGGCTATTTCCTCTAGCCCGCCGATTGCGAAATAGCCGGCCAGGATTCCGACCCCGATAATAGTGTTGTAGAAGCCGTAATATGTAGCCACCAGTCCGTCGCGGGACAGCGATACCACCATGTCCATCTCGATGGGAAATATCACCGCCGACGCGATCGCAAGCAGAGCAACCGACGCGAGGAAAGCTAGGACGGCCGCGGGAGTGCCGAGCCGATGTGCGTCGGGGATGATGGCCAGCGGCACAAACGATGCCGTCAGTAACATCACGCCGATGAGCAGGCTCTCTCGGGGGTCCCATCGCGCGGAAAACCAGCGGGTGATGCGTAGCTGACAGGTGATTGCCACCAGGCCCGAGGTCCCGAACACCGCCGCGACCAACAGCGATTTGAAATGTGGCGTAACTGTCGAGGCCTGCAGCGGCAGGGCGAAGTAGATCTGGGATGACAGCACATAGGTGCCCAGCATGACCGCAGCGAACCGCAGGAACGGCCAATTGCGGGCGACCGACGACCAATCGGCGAAGATCGACGTCGCCCCGGATTCTTCATGGATCGCACTGATCCGGTGGCGGGGCAGCGTCGCCATCAATGCGACGCCGAGTAGGGCGAAGACTATCGAAGCTACTAGGGCGGATAGCCGAAAGTCTAAGTCCAGCAACACAAGCCCGAGCAATGGGCCGAAAAATATTCCGGTGCGGTTGAAGATGTTCAAGGTGGCGAACGCGTCGATTCGCCGGTCGCCCGCCTCGATGGCCAGGTAGCCGCGCAGCGCTGGATTCAACAGCGCTCCGGCAAAACCGATTACCGCCGAGGCGATCAACAGCGTGGGCAGGGATTTGGCCAGCGCCAGTAACCCAAACGCGCCGGCGTGCAGCAGGCAGCCGGTGATGATCACGGGCTTGCAGCCGATCCGGTCGGCAAGTGTCCCGCCCACGAAGAACATGCCCTGCTGGCTCAGGTTGCGCATGCCTAATACCAGACCGACCGCCCACGCAGCGAGGCCCAGCCGACCACCCAGATACGTGGACAGGTACGGCATCAGCAGGTAAAAGCCCAAGCTGGTGCCGAGCTGATTGACCATCAGCACCCGGCACGGGCGGTTGAAACTGCGGAGTTCGCGCAGCAATCCGAAATCCATTGTGGCGCTTGGATCTTCTCAGCAGGTCATAATCTTGTGGATGGGCGTGCCGCCCGCTTTCCTGTTGACCGCGGCATGTGCTTCTCCCTCTGGGCAAACGATAATCATGGGACACGATTTGAGATAAATAGTGTATTTACGCGCATTGTTGCATTAGCAACTGTAAGCTGGGCTACCATTTTGCTGTGAACCAACACAGTGCGGGGGAGAATTGGCGTGGTGTTCGTCTCACCAAGCTGGGACGCCAGCAGGAACAGGCTTGGGAGCTCTATGTTCACTCGCACGCGTTGCTCGAGCGCGCCCTGGACGCCGAACTGCGCGCCGCGCACGGCATGAGCCTGCTCACCCTGGACGCTTTGGTCCAACTATCCAGAGCACCGGAACAGACCTTGTATATGAAGGATCTGGCAGCGGCATTGGTTTACAGCGCAAGCGGTATCACCCGGGTCGTCGACAATCTCGAACGGGCCGGGCATGTCACCCGCAATCCCGATCCCGCCAACCGCCGCGCGACGCTGGTCAAGCTGACCGCCGAGGGGCGCGCTGCGCTGGAGGAGGCCTGGTCACCTCACGTGAGTACGGTGCAGCGATTATTCACCCGGCACGTCGACGACCGTCAGGCCAAGGTCCTCATTGAGGTGTTCGATGCGGTGGTCAAAGACCTCGAGGGGTCGCCGGAGGGCTAGGCGGTATCAGCACCACGGTCGCCCCGGGCATGGCGGCCAGTGCCACCGCGAGTTTCTCTGGAATGTCCGCCGCGCAGATTTGGGTGGCTACTTGGGTGCTTGCCGTTGTTTGGTGAGCCGTCCTCCGGACGGATGGTGCGGTGCGCGCCGGGAAGCCGCCGCGGGTAGTAAGGCCGCCCAGGGTGCTGCCGGCCAAATTCGCCAGTACCAGATCGTTGGCCGGCCCGGGTGCCGGCTGAGCGATTGTGCTCGGCACTACGGCGGCCAGTTGGCGGATCGCGGGCGAGTAACCCCAGCTCGGTGGCACTGATAGCCGGCCGACCGTGGCCGCCCGACCGGTATTCGCGATCACCCCGGACGCCTTGCCGCTATAGGCGACCAACCGCTGCTGGGAGCCGGCGCCGGTGTTCGTGTCGGTCGCCGACGTGCGGGCGAAGGACGCGGTGGCCACGCCCAGGCTCGCCGAGGCGACGGCCAGGTTCGCGGTGAAGATGAGGTCGGTCGCCAGTAGGTCGACGTTGGTGATGATCTGGCCGATGGTGGACGCCGAAACCTTCGCGGTCTGGGGCGGCGTGGCGAACGGTGTCAGTTTCGATGCACTGGCCGAGGAGACGGCGTAACGGTGCATCGCGACGACATCCTGCGCCCACATCTCGCCATACTGGGCTTCGGTGGCCGCGATCGCCGGGGTGTTCTGACCCAGAAAATTGGTCGAAGTGAGCCCGGCCTTCAGCGCACGGTTGGCCGCGATGACCGGCGGGGGCACGGTCATGGCAAATGCCGCTTCGTAGGCCCCTGCCGCGGCCTTGGCCTGGTTCGCGGCTTGGGTGGCCAGCGCGGCGGTTTGGCGCATCCAGGCCACATCGCGGGTGGCCGCACCGGCCATCGAAGTCGACGCCGGTCCTCGCCAGGGGTCGTCGGTGAGTTCTGCAACCACGGTGGAGTAGTGAGTGGCCATCACGTCCAATTCGGCGGCGAGCGCGTCCCACGCCGCAGCGGATGCCAGCAGTGGGCCCGACCCTGGGCCGCAATAGATTCTGCCGGAGTTGATCTCCGGCGGTAATATACCGAAATCGAAATTCACTGTGACGCACCAATTCTCAGCTCATGGCCATCGCATTGGCGCCCTCGGTGGACGCATACGAGCGCGCGCCGGTGGAGAGGTCGTGCACACAGCTGCCGAAGATCGCCACCGCCTGGCTGCTGACCTGCTGGTAGAGCTGCCCGTGGGCGGAAAATATCGCCGCGGTCAGTGCCGATATCTCGTCGTTGGCGGCGGGAACCAACGAGGTGGTCGGGCCGGCCGTCGCCGCGTTCTGTGCGTCCAGGGCGGCGCAGATGCCCGCCAGGCTGTCTGCTGCCGCCGTGAGCGCTTCGGGATCGGTGATGACGTACGACATATGGTTGCCTCTTCATCGAGTTCCAATAGTTGACAAGGTGTATTGTACGCATGCGGACTATTGCGTTAGCAAGTGTGAGGCTGGTTACTGTCTGTGGCAGTACGCGCGGTCTTAGTCCTCGGCGAAGATGTCTTCGGTGTCGCCGCTGACAACGGGTATCTGGACCAGGGACAGCACATGGTGCGCCGGACTGCCGGGGGGCGCCACCAGGACACAGTCACCGCCGTGTTTGTGTGCCCTGTTGCGCGCCGCGGCCAGCGCGCTCACCCCGGCCGAACCCAGATGGGTGACAGCGCTGAGATCGATCGTCAAAGATGCTATGCCGGAACGACTTTCCACGGCGATCTGCCGGTCCAGCGTGGGCGCGGTGTGCGAATCGACGTCGCCTCGAACGATGATGCGGCCGGCATCGGTCACCAGGGAAACGAATTCGTTGTCGATCGCCTGCTCGTACGTCCCGCGACCCACCACCGTGTCGGTGATGAACTGCGCCGGTCGCGACAAACGATGCGTAAGTGTGGCGGTCGTCCCGCTGGTGCGGTGGATGATGTGTGCCTCGCTCACCAGCGCCTCGGCCATGGCCAATCCACGTCCGCGACCCTGCTCACCTTCCCGGTGGTCTTTCCATTGGCCCTGATCGGAGACCGAGGCGTGCAGATTGCCATCCCCGGACAGCGCCGCTTCGACAACGATCCCGTCGGAAACCTCGGCGGCGTAACCATGTTCGACTGCGTTCTCCACGAATTCGGAGATCGCATGCACGACATCTGAGATGTCGGCGGAATCGGCGCCGACTTCGACCAGCCATTCCCGGAGCTGGGCCCGAATCGCGCGTGCGGCGTGGATGGTCGCGTCGGCCGTGATGTGCAGCGGAGGTGACGGCGTTTTGCGCTGTGCCGCAAGCAATGTGACGTCGTCGTTGTAGCCGGTGGAGCGAAGCAGCAGTTCGAGTGTTTCTGAGCAGATGCGATCGATCGGGCGGCCGGGGGAGTCCATGACGAAGCCGCCGCCGCGGACGATGTGCGCGGCGGTGTCGGCGAATTCTGCGGTGCTGGCTACCAGTGGCCGGCCCGGCCGTTCGATCAGGCCGTCGGTGTAGAGCAGGATCGCGTCGCCGATGTCGAGCAGCTCGGTGCGCACCGGGAATCCGGTACCGCTGCCAAGTGGTCCGGCGCCGGAGGGTTCGACGTAGCGCGCCTTGGCATCGGCGGTCACCACCAATGGCGGTGGGTGCCCAGCGGTGCAGTACTGGAATTCGCCGGTCCTGAAGTCGAGGGAGCCGACGCAGATGGTGGCCGACGTGGAGCCGGGCACCTGCTCGTGGAAGGCATCCACGGCTTCGAGTGCATCGGTGATCGTGTGTCCTGCCGAGATCTGCATCCGCACAGCGGTGCGCAGCTGCGACATCACCGCCGCGGCCTCCACACCGTGTCCCACGACGTCTCCCACGATGAGCACCAGCCGCTCACCGAGGGCGATGGCGTCGAACCAGTCGCCGCCTGCAGCGGTGTCCTGGGCGGCTACGAGATATTCCGCGGTGATGTCGGCGGCGGGAAGCACGGGCACCGAGGGGGCCAGCAGCGCCTGTTGCATCACGGTGGCCGAGTCGCGGACGTTGCGGTATCGCTCGGAGATTTCCTCCACCCGCGCCTCGGCCGCCAGCCGGGCCTTCACCCGTGCGGTCACGTCATCGAAGACAAGCTGAACTCCCTCGATCGACCCGTCTGCTCGCCGCCGCGGCGTGACCACGAAGTCAAAAAACCGCTCCTCCATTCCCGAACCGTCGTAATCGGCCTGAAGTCGCCATTCAGATCCGGATTGCGGTTCCCCGGTTTGATAAACCCGGTCGAACATCTGGTAGATCTGCTGGCTCTCCAGTGTCGGGTAGACCTCCTTGGCTGTCTTTCCGACGGTGTTGACTACGGGATTGAACGCCCGAAAGGCCGCATTCACCGCGACGAAGCGGTGCTCAGGGCCCTGAAGGCCGACCACGATCGCGGGAATGTTTTCGAAGACGCGTCGTACGTCCTCGGCCGCACCGACTGTTTTGTCCCAGTCCATCTCGGCAGCCATTTGGCCGTCCCTCCTACGGACCGATAATCAGACAAGTCGGATGCATGACGAATTCGTCAAGCAACTACAAACAGGTTATCAACGCGGGCCGGCGGCCGGACGCACCAAAATTTGCTCTCGAACGGTCCTCGAACGGGCTTCGCCCGGCCAACTACGCCACGGACAGCGCAGATTCCGCGGTCGGATGCAGTGGCAGCACGCCGGTTAACCCGCACGCCGCAATGATTCGGGCCATGCTCG
The DNA here is from genome assembly GCF_002116635.1 of Mycobacterium szulgai. Classification (GTDB taxonomy): domain Bacteria; phylum Actinomycetota; class Actinomycetes; order Mycobacteriales; family Mycobacteriaceae; genus Mycobacterium; species Mycobacterium szulgai. The sequence goes on from NZ_LQPW01000120.1 coordinate 93,427, forward strand.
CGTCGCGGCTGACCAGCCGTAATTCGATGCCACGGTGCCGGCACCGGTCGGCTTCGTCGGCGAGGATGGCGAATGCGCAGCAGCCCATGAAGTCCAGACCGTTGAGGTCGACCACGAGTGGACCGGGCGCCGCGGCCACTGCCGCCGCCTCGGCAAGGAGGCTTCGCCAGTTTTGCTCATTAGAGGCATCGATCTCGCCGCCCGCGCGGATGACCACCGCCGAACCGTTGCGCTGCGTGATCGCCCTGAGCGTGCTCTGTGGCTGGCCCAGCTGGGTCGTCAGCCGCGTACTCAACATCACCGTCGTAGTCGATGACTCTGCTGGAGCCAGTTTCATGGTGTACCCCCCAATCGGCCGCGCCGGACCCCCCGGACGACAAATGGCCGCCTTTTGTATAGCAAGACGGGCTGGGGCGCGTCTATAGGAGACCTATAGATTTCCCCGTCCCGTATCGGGCCGGTCAGCCCAGTCGGCCCGGTAATCAGGCCGACACCGGCTTCTTGACCGGCTTGGAAACCTTCATCAACTTCATCAAGTTGCCGCCCATGATCTTGGCGACGTCCGCCTCCTCGAAGTCGGTGAGCTCGTCGACGAAGGAGATGGGGTCTTTGAGACCTTCGGGATGCGGCCAGTCGGAGCCGAACAGCACCCGGTCGGTGCCCACCATCTTGACGATCTCGGTGAACCGGTCCTCCCAGAACGGGGTGATGTAGACGCAGCGCTTGAACGCCTCGACGGGATCTTCGCTGAACGACTGGGGCATCTTCTTGTAGACGCCCTTTAGGCCCTTGAATAGGTCCGGCACCCAGTCGGCGCCGTTTTCGATCGACAGGATCCGCAGCTCGGGATTGCGCGACAACGCGCCATGGCACACCAGCGCACCCATCGCGTCCAGGATCGGCCGGTGGCCCATCGCGAAGCTGCGGAAGGCGGTCGGCTTGAACGGCAGGAACTCATCACCGGGCTCCCACACGTTCGCGAACTCCGAGTAGCCACTATCGGAGGCATGCATTGAGACTGGCAACTCGGCCTTGACGCAGGCCTGCCAGAACGGGTCGAACTCCTCGAGGCCGAACGACCGGCTGCCCTTGTAGCCGGGCACCGGCGCCGGACGGACCAGGACGGTGCGGGCGCCGCGCTCCAGGCACCACTCGAGTTCCTCGAGCGCGCGCTCGACGATGGGGAGGGTGATCACGGGGGTGGCGAAGATGCGGTCGGAGTAGTTGAACGACCACTGCTCGTGCATCCACTCGTTGAGCGCGTGGATTACGTCGTGGGTCATCTCCGGGTCGTCCTTCATCCGCTCCTCGACCAGGCTGGCCAGGGTCGGGAACATCAGCGCGTAGTCGATACCGAGCTCGTCCATGACCTCGAGCCGCGCGCCCGGTTCGCGGAACGCGGGGATGGCCTTCATCGGCTCGCCCAGGATCTCCCGGTAGGTCTTACCCTGCGCGCCGTGGCGGAAGTAGTCCTCCTGGGCCCCGGGGCGCGCGACCACGTCGAACGTCGGGTTCGGGATGTACTCGCTGATATGACCGCGCACCACGATCTTGGTGCGACCGCGCACCTGCACGTAGTCGATGACGTTCTTGCGCTTTTCGGGCAGGTACTTGGTCAGCGCTTCCTGCGGCTCGTACATGTGGTTGTCGGCGTCGAACACCGGAAAGGGAAGCTCGCGAGACGGCATGGCGATCTCCTGCAGAAGTGTTGATCTCTAAGTGCGGTAATGACGTTACCACTTTATCCGTCGGTGCGAAGCCCCGCCGTCGGCGTGGCTCCATTGATGATCGCGAAGTTAACCGTTGCCGTCGCGGCGAGTTCCTCGCCACCGTCGCCGTAAATGTCGACTTGCATTACCATCGCCCGCCGGCCGGCCCGCAGCATCCGGGGTATCGCGAGCGCCGAGCCCTGCCGGATCGGCCGCAAGTAGCGGACGAACAAGTCGGCAGTAGTCATGGTGGTACCGGGCTGCAGATATTCCAGTCCGAATTGGCCCCCGGCCACGTCGATGAGCGTGGCGATCAAGCCGCCCTGCAGGGCACCGGAGGTGTTGACCACTTGCGGGCTCACGGGCATCGTCATCGCGAACTCGCCGTCATGGATGCCCGGACGCATGCCGAGTTGGCCGAAGAGCTCGGACAGCGACGGCGGGTTCGGCTCGTCATCGGAATCTCGAATACCCAGGGCGCGGCTGCAAAAGTCATACAGCTGGCCGGAGTCGATCGGGCTGCCGGTCAATTCCTTTCCCAGCCAATGTAATCGGAGCGCGCCGACCACGGTCTGCATGACGATCGCTGCCGCGGCTCCCACGTCCAGTCCCGGGCGGAAGACGCCCTCGGTGATGCCTTGCCCGACGATGTCGCGGATCAACTGATGCAGCGGCGAGAGCACTCTGGCGTATTCGCGGGGCCGGGTCTCGGCTAGGTGCTGGTTGTAGAGACTCAGTGCCCGATTGAGGCTGTCCTGGGTGGTGGATTCCGGCTGCGCGCTGATGCGGTCGATGACCAGCTTCAGTGCGGCCGTGCTGTCGAGTCCGGCGGTTTCGGCGCGCCACATTCCAGCCGTCCGGGCCATGGTCCGGTCGAAGAGCGCCAGCAGCAACTCGTCCTTGCTGTTGAAGTGTTGGTAGAACGCGCGCAGGGAGGTTTTCGAGCGCGCGACGACCTCTTGCACCGTGAAATCGGTACGTCCCGTTTCGCCCAATATTTCCACCGCCGTTTTGATGAAGCGGTCGGCGCGCGTCACTTCGGCTTCATCGCAGGTGCCTGCCATTGGCGGTCTCCTCTTTTCGGGCGTTGTCAGCACGCTCTGAGAATGAGGTTACCGCGCGTTGCGAAGATATCGCGGAGCTACACCGGTTAGGGGGCGACGCGCAGGACGCGCGATTGGGCAAGGGCCTGGGCGAGTCCGATTTTTTCGTCGTCGGTGAGGTTTCCGGGTAACTCGCGCACGTAGAAATCGCTGTTCTGCGCGACGAAGTGCAAGGCGGGTTGAGCAATGCCGTTGGCAGACAAGACCACAGAGCCTGCGCTATCGACAAGTTCGACGGTGCGGCCGGAGCCGTTGACAGTCAGTTGCCCGGCTTGGGCGTTGATTACCCGTCGCGACGGGCTGATGCTATTGCTGTCGTACCAGATCCGCGGCAGTGGCCCGCCATACAACGCCTCGTAGCGTTCGCGGAACTCGCTGAACGTGCCCACCCGACGCCTATCGACGACGTTGCGGCCGGCGGGTACGTGATTGAGGTATCTGCCGAAGTAGTGGTGGCTATAGGCGGTGTATTCGGCCGTGAACAGGATAAATGTGTGCCAGGCTTGGTCGACCATTGCCGAGTACATTCCAAGGCTTACGTCATCAGTGATCTCGCATAACACGAAGAACTTTTTCACTTCACTGAACAACTCTCCGGCCAAGGCAGGAGTGTCCGCGACCCGATCATTAATGAGTCGGTCGATGACATAGGGTGCGTCGAACGCCAACGCCTTTTTGTGTCGCTCGCTAAGCACTGAAGATGGTGTGGAAATGGATTCCGATCGCAACAGCCCGTCTCCATATTTTTGCTTAAGCCGATCGCGGTGCGTCCAATGACTGAAGCCGTTCGCTTCGCGAGGGCATGGACTTTAGCTCACTTTGGCTATCGGCTCGCTGGTGATGTATCAAGGCGGTTATTGAGTTCTGCCGTCATTACGACAGATTGCACAACCCACACCCGGATGGACCGTCCGCAGCAAGCATTTCTGTTGCGTAGGTAGTGATGATGAGCCGGCCTGCCGTGGTGGTGTCACCCACGCAAGTCGAGTTGACAACATCGCGGCTGGATGCTATTCCGCTCATTCTTGGGAACCTCCGTGTCGATTGCGAACATGATCGGCGCCATTGCCGGTGCGGCTCATATCGTGGGTCGATGTGGAATAGGCCCACTACCAGTGCAGTTGGACTTATCCTCACCGCGAGCAAAACCCTAGCCGAAGTGAATCAGCTTGCAGATAGGCATGATGTCGAAAAGATCGGGCGTTTTATACCGATCTGCCCTTATTGACGGCTTTGCAAGATGTGGCCGGCGAACAGCAGGGGACATCAAACGCCGCAATGGCTGCCCCGCCCCGGGCAGTGTTGTGATTGCGATCGAGAGAGGGTTTGGTTTGGCGGGTCGACGCGATGTAGCCGGGCGGCATCTGGTGGGTGCCCGCCGAGCATGATCCGGTAGGACGCGATCACCCGCCCCGCGCGGCGATCATCGCCGAGCGGTTCACTTTGGTGGCCGCGGTGCGCGGTATGGCGTCGACGAACTCGACGGTCTTGGGCACCTTGTAGGGGGCCAGTCGGCTCTTGGCGTACTCGATCACCTGCTGTTCGGTCAGTGCCTCCGCGGTTTGCACGACGGCGTGAACGCGGCGTCCCCACTGCGGATCGGACAGACCGATGACCACGACGTCGGCTATGCCCGGATGTCCGGCGAGCGCCGACTCCACTTCTGCCGGAAAGACATTGGCGCCGCCGGTGATGATCATGTCGGCCCGGCGGTCGACGATGTAAAGGTAGCCGTCCTCGTCCAGGTGGCCGATGTCGCCCGCGGAGCGAAACCCGTCCTCGGTGGAAGGAAGTGGCGGCGCGCCCCCTAGATAGCGGTACCCCGCGCTCATCGGCGCACGGAGGTAGACATCGCCGTGCTCGCCCGGGCCCAGCGGTCTCTTGTCGGCGTCCAGAATCCGGATCTCGGTATCCCGGAATCCGCGGCCCACGCTGCCCGGATGAGTCAGCCACTCGTCACCGCGCAATGCGGTGAGGCCGAGGTTCTCGGTCATCCCATAGGCGGTCACGATCTGCTCCGGACTGAGCAACTCGAACCAGGTGTGTAGCAGCGATGGCGGCATTACCGCCGCACCCTGCAAGATGAAGACAATGCTGGATAGGTCTCGCTGACGAACGTCGGGGCGGGCGGCGATTCGCGCCAGCATGGTCGGTGTGGCGGTGAAGTTGGTGATGCCGAAGCGTTCGATCACGTCTAAAACCAGTGTGGCGTCGAACTTTTCGAGTACGACAAGATGGTCGCCGCCCAATAGCATGAGGAAGGTGGCGAAGCCGTTGGTGTGATACATCGGCGCGGGCACCATGATGGTCTGGGGCTGGGCGATCGGTGTCCAGTTCGACAGGAATGGCTCGCCCTGCTGGGGTATCCACAGCGATGGCGCCAGATTGAGAATCACCTTGGGCACACCGGTTGATCCGCTGCTGCAGATGCCGTTGGCGGTCGGCGAAATAGCTTCGGGTAGGGGACTTTCGGACTCGGCGGTGGCGCGGGCATCTAGTTCCCAGCGGCTCTCTTCGTCGACCACCACGGCGGGGTCGATCACCGCGCGCACCCGCTCGCGCTCCCATTCGGGTAGATCCCAATGCATCGGAATGGGGACAGCGCCGATCTTCCAGCAACCGAGCGCGGCTAGCACGAGGTGCTGTGAATTCGGTATGGCAAGTGCGACGAGGGAACCCGTTTGAGCGCCGCGCGCTGCCAGGGCTCGGCCCCACTGGTTGGCGCGTGCGTCGAGGTCGCCGAAGGTCAGTGACTGCGCGGTGCCGTCCAGCCCGATAACGGTCACGGCCGGCTCGTTCCGCTTTTCTTCGGCGAGCTGCTGGAGTTTGGTTCCGAACGGGATTCCGTCCTCGAGCGGATTAGGGGTTGTTCCAGATGCGACGGGTTCAGTGCTCAACTGCGCCGCTCTCCCCCGCAAGCGGGAGGTGCCCCCACCTCATCGCTGCACTCTGCATCGTCGCCGGCGCTGCTCACGAGAAGAGCGTCTCCAGCGAGCCGTTTGCGACGTCGGGAACGAGGCGCAACGCCAGTGCTTCGCTGCCCAGCGGCAACCGGATGAGCGGTTGGGTGTGCCGGTCGAGGACGCTGACGTCGGACTCGTCGCAGAAGCCGAGCGCGCCGAGCAACTGATGCGCGGTGCGCAGCACCTGACGTGCGGTGTCGGCGGCCTTGAGCCGCAACACCAGCGCGTCCGCGGAACGAATCCGCAATGGCACCGTTTCGGGTCGGCACAGGGTGAACTTGGCGAGTTCGCGCAGTCCGCGCAACGCGACGGAAGCATCGGCGACGGCGAACCTGACGGTTTGGAAATCGGCGAGCGGCTTGCCGAACTGAATCCTGGCGCGCACGTGCTCGGTCGCGATTTGCAGCAACTGCTGCACCGACCCCAGAATCCGCCATGATCCCAGCACGAGATGAAGATTAACGTCGGCGGCCGCCACGGTTCCGTCGGGTGCGCTCAGTGTGGCGGGCACCAAGAACGGCCCCAACTTGGCGCTGGTTCGCGACGCCGGCTGAACGTGGTAGCGGTTGCCGTCGAGGTCTGCGGCGATCCAGCTGCCGGACAGGTCTCCGTGGTCGATGCGCGGTGCCTCGGGGTTCACCAACGCCAGTCGGGCCCCGTCGACGGCCAGCAGCTCCTCGACCAGCGGATAGGGCAGAGCCGTCGCGCCGGCGGCCTGACAGAGGACCGCTGCCGCCAGGGCGTCATCGGGGCTGCAGCGGACGTCGAGCTCGAAGGCACCGACCTCTCGCAGCGCTTCGCGCGCCGAATCCCGGATGGCGCTGTCGGTTTCGGCCCGCAGCGCCGCCTGCGGACCGCCCAGTAGGGCCAACCGCTTGGCCGCGACAGCGGCGAAGTCGGTAATATCTTGCGGCAGTGCGGTATTCACCGATGTTGTTCTCCCAGGACGTCGCGTGCCACCAGCATTCGCTGCACTTCGATGGTGCCCGAGGCCACGGTAGCGGCCTGCGCGTAGCGCCAGTGGTCTTCGATAGCCCCGTGCAGTGCAGCCGACCCACCGCTGTCCAGTGCCGTTGGACCGAGCACTTCGAAGAGCAGCTCCGCCACCTGCTGATCACAGGTGGTGGTGGCGATGCGGGCCGCGCTGGCGGCCGTGCCGGCCGACGGGTCGTCCTGCAGCGACACGGCACGATAAGCCAGCAGTCTGGCCACCCGTAAGTCGGCGAGCGCTCGAACCCAACGCGTACGAAGCGTTTCCGGTAACCGGTCCCAGTCCTCGCCAAGCTGGTTGCGCATCCGGTCCAGTAGGGATTCGCAGCGCGCGTAGCGCGCGATGCCGACGCGCTCGAAGGCCAGCGCTTCGCGCATCACCCGCCAACCGTCGCCGGGCTCACCGAGCACGTCGCCGGGAAAGGCCTGCACTCCGTCCAGGAACATCTCGTTGAGGTGATGCGGTCCTAGCATCGACGGGATCGGACGGACGGTGAACCCGGGTCGGTCCATGGGGATGAGAAACAGGGTGAGCCGCTTGTGCTTTGGCGCATCCGGGTGGGTGCATGCCGCGAGCACACACCAGGACGCCATCTGCGCGTACGACGTCCAGACCTTCTGGCCGGTGATGCGCCACGCCTGGCCATCTGGACCGTCCGGGACCGCGCGGGTACGCAACGAGGCGAGGTCGGTGCCGGCTTCTGGTTCGGAGAATCCCTGGCACCAGATCACTTCGCCGGAGGCGATGGCCGAGAGGTGCTGGGCCTTTTGCTCGGCCGTTCCGTAGCGCATAAGTGCCGGCCCGACCCAGTTGATCCCCATATACTGCGGGCCACGCGGCTCGTGATGAGCCCACATCTCTTCGCGCAGTACCGTCTGCTGCCAGACCGAACCGCCGCCGCCGCCGTGCTCTTTCGGCCAGGCCAATGCCAGCAGCCCCTCGGCGGCCAGCAGCTTACAGAAGGATTCGGTGGCGGCAAGGTCTTGCGGGTCGCTGGTGCAGGCACCCAGGAAACCGGTGGGAATATTGTCAGATATCAACTGCCGCAGGTGTGTTCGCAGTTCACCTGCGTCGTCGCCGAGGTCGTAATCCATCGTCGTCATCCCTTTGGCAACCCGAGCACCCGCTCGGCGATGATATTGCGCTGGACTTCGGAGGTACCGCCGTAGATGGTGGCGGCCAGCGCATCCTGGCGTTCGAAGAGCAGGTCCGGGTCCGCGCTCGACTCCGGTCCCGACGAATCCGCACTCAGCTCCCAAACGCGTTGTAGGGTAACCGATCCGAGTAGCTTCATGATATCGGCTTGCGGGCTGGGCCGGCCGGCGAGTTCATCGCTCAGGGCACGGTAGCCGGTGGCCCGTAACGCCTCGGCGTCGCTGAGGAGGCGGCCGAGGTCACTGTAAATGCCTTCGTCGACGCTGTTGTGCAACGAGTCCAGACCGCGCTTGATCTCTACCCAGTTCATGATCCAAATCATTTGGCGTTCATGGTGTAGCGACGACAATGCGACGTTCCAGCCGCCGTTGAGCGGACCCAACAGGTTGTCCACCGGAATCTCCACATCGTCGAGGAAGACCTCGCAGAACGTTTCGTCGGAGATCGACGCCATCCGGATGGGTTCGATCCGCACGCCGGGTGTGTGCAGGTCGAGGATGAGGCAGGAGATGCCGCGATGTTTGGCCGCATCCGGATCGGTGCGCACATATAGTGTGCACCAACGTGATTCGTGCGCCTGAGTGGTCCAGATCTTGTGTCCGTTGACGCGGAAAACGGGGCCGTCGCGCTTGGCGCGGGTGCGTAGTCCGGCGAAATCGGAACCCGCTTCCGGCTCGGACATGCCCAGCGCCCACCATTCCTCGCCCCGCAACAGCGGTACCAGCAGGCGGTCGATCTGCGCCGCGGTGCCGAACTGGCGGATTCCGGGAGCGGCAACGTTGGGACCGGCGATGTTGGGCAGCTTGGGTGCCGAACGCATGGCTGCTTCCAGACGGACTTCCATGGCGTCACGCAAACCCAAAGACCGACCGCCGTGTTCGGCCGGCCAGGTGGGCTGTAGCCAGCCGGCTTCGAAGGCCGCTCTCTGGTAGGCCCGTCGCAGCGCGATGTCCCAGCGGTATTGGCGATACCGCTGGTAGTAGTCGCCGGGCAGAAATTCCGTCAACCATGCGCCGAATTCCTCGGCAGGGGCTGTCATATCGCGCCTCCGGCAAAGCGGCGGCCCAGTTCGTGATAGAGGACGCGGCTGTCGCCCAGCATCGCCGCGCTCTGCCAGGCATGCCGGACGTAAAGGTGGGTGTCGTGTTCCCAGGTCTGCCCGAGCGCGCCGTGCACCTGCACGGCGGTGCGTGCACAGGTGCTAGCGGCGTCGCCGGCCGCGGCCTTGGCCATTGCGGCGGCAGTCCACGTCGGATTGGCGGCTGCTAAGTAGGTGAGGCTGCGGGCGCGTTCGATGCTGACGTAGTTGTCGGCGAGTGCGTGTTTGATGCCCTGGAATGCGCCGATCGGCTGGCCGAATTGCTGCCGCGTCTTGGCGTGCTCGACGGAGCGCTGCAACGCGCCGCTTGCCACGCCGACCAGATCGGCGGCAGCGGCGATCAGCGGTGTGGCCAATGCGGATTCGAGATCGATGGGCGCGGTGGCCAGCGGTTCGGCGTCGATCTCGATGTCGGCGACGGGCTGTGCGGGATCGGTCGACTCGCCCGCCTGGACGGTTACCCCGTCGCCACTGCGCACCACTGCGGCCAGCACGCCGTCGCCGGTAACGGCCAGCGTGACGATGAGCTCGGCGCGGGTGGCATTCGTAACTGCGACCGCACGTCCGCTTAGGCGCCCGCGCCGCAGCGTCATCGGGGCGCCGGGGAGCCGCCGACCGGGAGAGTGCACCGCCAGGGTCGCGACGACACCGTCGGCGATGTCGGCGATGACTTGTTGGCACACGTCGCGGCAGGCACGCAAGACGCCTGCGGCCAGGCCGACGCTGCTGAGCAAGGGGATGGGCGCCAGCGCCGCGCCACATTCTTCGAGGACCACTGCGAGGTCACCCGGTCCGAACCCGGGTGCTGCCAGCTCTGTCCACCCGTGGTCGACGACCGTATTCCACAGGGCGCGCCACCGCTCGGGATCGATGAGCGCTTGGCGCACCACCTCCGGCGGACATTCGGTACGCAGGATGTCGCGCGCGGTGTCGCGCAGCGTCAGCTGCTCCGAAGTCAGGCCGACATCCATAAGACCTCTAACATAGCAAAAATAGTAAACTAGCGATCCGGGTCCGATCGAGTCGAATACACGCATAGGTGGGCGCATGGCCGAGTGGTTTCTGTTTCTGCCGCAGGTGCGGTTGCCGGTGGCCGATATCGCCGAACGGGCCCGGTACGCCGAAGCCAGTGGGTTCGATGGGATTGCGTTCATCGATCACCTCGAGGCGCCCGGACAACCGGCTGAAAACATCTGGGAGGCAATGGGCATTGCCACCTGGGTGGCGGCCAAGACGCAGCGGTTGAAGATCGGTCACCTGGTGCTCTGCGATGCGTTCCGGCACCCGGCCGTGCTGGCCAAGCAAGCGGTCACCCTGGCGGCGGCCTCCGACGGCAGGTTCGAGCTCGGCCTGGGCTCGGGGTCGTGGCCAGCCGAATTCGCCAGATTCGATGTCGGTGACCAAGATCCGGTCGCCCGCGTGCGGCAACTCGAGCAGCACCTGGGTCTGATCAGGCAGTACTGGGCTGACGGTGAGCGGGCGCAATCTCCCAAGCCGGCCCATCCGATACCGCTGATCCTCGGCGGCAGCGGCCGCCGCATGATGGAACTCGTTGCGAAGTACGCGGATTGGTGGAACCTACAGTCCAACCACATCGACAGGTTGTCCCGGCTGGCGCCGGCTGCCGGAGGAGCCCGCATCTCGGTCCAGCAGATGGTGGGGTTCATCCGGTCCGGTAGCGATCCCGACGCCGTCCGCGAAGTCAGCTCCCGGCGATTCGGTCACCTGGGACCGGGCCTGGTGTGCGGTGACGCCGCCGAGCTCCGCAGATATTTCGCCGGTTTGGCGGCCCAGCGAGTCGAGCGTTTCTACGTTTGGTTCGCCGATTTCGCGGTCCCCGAATCACTGGCCGAATTCGGGGAGTCGGTCATCAAGGAGTTTTCTTCGCCGTAGCGCGCCGGCGAGCCTCGGTGGGCACAACGGGTGGGCGCGCGTACGGGCCGCGCTGCACTGCACTCAACCGGATTTCCGGCAGCTCCACCGACGGGTCCACTGTGTCCAGCCAGGCGACCGCCGCGGCGATGTCGGATACCTGAATCGCATACATCTCGAACGGAACATCCTGCAGCATCTCGGTTTCCACCGGTCCCGGCGTCACCAGGTGAACGCTGATGCCGTCGCGGTCGACTTCAAGCGCCAGCGCCCGGGCAAAGGCGTTCATGCCGGCCTTGGATGCAGAGTAGGCCGTGCGGGCCATCATCGGTTCGTGAGCCGCCGAGGACGAGATGAACACCAGTCGTGAGCCCGCCGGCATCTTGGGTAGCACCGCCGACGTCACCACGAAGCAGGAATCCAGGTTGGCCGACATGATGGTGCGCCACTGCTCGAATGTCTGCTTGCGAGCATACGTCCCACCGAGCGTGCCGGCCGCGTGCACGACGAGATCGACCGCGGTGAGTTCGCTTATCGCCGCGGCGAATCCGGCCGGATCGGATGCGTCTGCCACGATGTGGCGAGCGCCGATCTCGGCGGCCGCCGCGCGCAGCGGCGCTTCGCGTCGAGCCACCAGGACTACGTCGTAGCCACGCTCGCACAGCTCACCCGCGCAGGCTTTGCCGATCCCACCGCTGCCACCGGTGACCAGTGCGGTTCTCACAGGCTTTAGTGACGCCGCATATCGCGCGTGCGCGACAACGCTTGCGGGGAAAGCGCATGGATGCGTTGTTCGGGGCGGCCGGACAACACGTAGGTCTGGGTGTCGGCGAGGTGGCGGCCCGCGATGCGACGGGCCCGGTCGACGTCACCTTCGGCGATCGTCTCGGCCAGCTTGGTGTGGGTGTTGAGCACGGCACGGCGCTTGGCCAGTGACGGGTAGGTGCCGCGGGCCGCACTCTCGTCGGCCCATTGTTGTTCGTGGCTGGTCCACAGCGTTTCCAGGCTGCCGACGACGGCGATGATGGTGTGGTTGCCGCAGCCGCGAACGATGAGGTCGTGGAACTGGCGGCCGATCTCGGTGAAAAGCCGCCCGTCGTCCAGGTTTTCGGCCATGGCATCGTTGACTCGTTTGAGCTCGGGCACCAGGGTGTCCGCGCGGTCGGGCCGCTGGGCGGCCAGTGCGGCGCAGGCCGGTTCGAGTTCTTGCAATGCCATGCCGAGGTCGGCGACCGCGACGGATTCGCTCTGCAACAGCAGGCCGAGCATGTAAGCGGCGCTGGTCTTCGCCGGTGCATGCACGACCGCGCCACCGCGGTTGCCCCGGCGCACCGACACCAATCCCTCGGTCTCCAAGATTCGCAGTGCTTCTCGCAGCGAGACCAGGCTGACGTTGAACTGCTCGACGAGCACTTCCTGGCGGGGCAGCAGATCGCCGTCGGCGAGTTCGCCGTCGATGATCTGGCGACGCAATTCGTCGGCTACGATTTCGGCAATCCTCGGCGCCGACAATCGGCGACGGGCGTCGGGTCCAATTCCCAGGGCGGTCATCCGATCCTCGCAGGGCTCACTTGCTTACTGGCTTTGCTATTTTAGCAGTAATGGTATAAATAGCCGCGTGAGTCGCGAGGCCGGGAATCGGCCGACACCGCTAGGCGAATTGCGGGTTGTCGAGATCAGTGATCGCATTGCCGGCAGCTACTGCGGGAAGCTGTTGGTGGACGCCGGTGCACAGGTCCGCAAAATCGAACCGCCGCAAGGGGATCCACTACGGCGATACACGGCGACTTGCTCTCCGGTGGACGGCGCGGCGTCGCCGTTGTTCAGTTATCTGAATGCCGGCAAGCGCAGCCTGGTTCTGACGCCCAATTCCGAACAGTACCTAGCCGAACTGGCCGCGGCCGACATCGTGATTGTCACCGGCAGCCGGTCCCAGGCGGCGGCCCTTGGCATCGACCCGCAGCGATTGTTAGCCGACGCCGGGCAGGCGGTCATTGTCACGATTTCCGATTTCGGCTGGGTTGGTCCGTTCGCCGAACGCGCCGCCACGGAGTTCACCCTGCAAGCCTGGGCCGGGTCACCCGGCTTTCGCGGCGACCCCGCCGGCCCGCCCATTTCAATCGGCGGCAACCTGGGGGAGTACATGGGCGGCGTCTTCGCTGCGTTCGGCGCGCTGGCTATGCGCCGCCGCGTCGAGCATGGCGGCCCGGGTGAGCATCTCGACCTGTCCATGCTCGAGGCCATGGCCATGATGCAGAGCAGTGAATGGCTGCATTCCCAACTGCTGCAGGTGGGTCCGGTGCGGCGCACGCTGGAAGTGCCGTCGATCGAACCGGCTAAGGACGGCTACGTCGGGATCACGATGGTCACCGGTCAGCAGTGGCTGGATTTCGCTGCGATGGTCGAATGCCCTCAGCTGGAAGAGATTCCGCAGCTGCGCTTTCAGATCGGCCGGTGGGAATACCGCGATCTCATCCGCGGATTGATCGGTCCCTGGATGGCCGAACGGACCGTCGAGGAGATCGTCGCGTTGGGGCAGCTGTTCCGGCTGCCGATCGCGGCTCTGGGCAACGGCGCCACTATCCGCGACACGGACTACGTGGTCGAACGCGGGGTGTTCGTCGACAACCCGGCCGGGTTCCACCAGCCGCGCCCGCCGTGGCTGATGTCGCGGTGTGCGCCCGCACCGGTGGGTGCCACCCCGGTGCTCGGAGCGGGCGATGGCGAACCACCTTGGCAACAAAGGGAACTCACTGGACAGTCGTCACCATTCGGGTTGCCGTTGCACGGTGTTCGGATCGTCGATCTGACCGCGTTCTGGGCTGGGCCGGCGGCCACTCACCTGCTCGCGGCATTCGGCGCCGATGTCGTGAAGGTGGAGTCGATTCAGCGCCCCGACGGCATCCGGTATTCGGGTGGCATGCGCACCGATGTGGACGACTGGTGGGAGTACGGCTGGGTCTTCCACGCGATGAATACCAACAAGCGTTCGGTCACACTGGATTTGGGCTCCGACGAGGGGCGGCGGTTGTTCCTTTCGCTGGCCGCCGACGTCGATGTGGTCATCGAGAACTTCTCGCCGCGAGTGATGGACCACTTCGGGCTCACCGCCGACGTACTGCTGGAGATAAACCCCAAACTCGTCGTCGCCCGGATGCCGGCATTCGGTTTGGACGGGCCCTGGCGCGAGCGAGTGGGATTCGCCCCCACCATGGAGCAGATCGGCGGCTTGACCTGGGTGACCGGGTTGCCGGAGACTCCACCGGTGACCCCGCGCGGTGCGTGTGATCCGCTGGCCGGCGTGCATGCCGCCTTCGCGGTGCTGGCCGCCCTGAACTTTGCCGAACGCACCGGATCGGGCCAGCAGGTCGAGCTGCCGATGGTGGAAACGGTGTTGAACACCACGGCGATTCAACCGATCGAAACTGAGGTGTTCGGCAGGACCCTGAACCGGCGTGGCAACCGCGGCCACGGCGGAGCGCTGCAGAACATCTATCGGTGCGCCGGGGACGACGATTGGATCGCGGTCAGCGTGGTCAGCGACGGGCAGTGGCGGGCGCTGGTTGAGGTGATGGGTCGACCGTCCTGGTGCGACGGGGGGTTGGCCAGTGCCGATGGGCGGCAAGCGCGCGCAGACGAGATCGACGCCGCGCTGGGTGACTGGTTTGCCGGGCAGTCGTTAGGGCCCACGGTGGAACTGCTGGCCGAGGCCGGCATTCCGGCGGCCCCGGTGATATCGCCGTCGTTGGTGACGGACAATCCGCAACTGCGCCAGCGCGGATTCTTCGAATCGCTGCATCATCCGCGGACCGGCGCCGGCCTGTACCCCACGCCGCCATTCGCGTTGCTTGCCGGCCAGCGCGAGTGGCTGTTGCGCCCGCCGCCGACGTTGGGCGAGCACAATGAAGAGATATTGCGCGATAGGTGTGGGCTGACTGAGGACGATCTCGCGCGCCTTGCGGCAAGCGGGGTGATCGGGACCCGCCCGGCGGGGCTCTAAAAGGGGCCTTGGCTGTGACGCTTGCCGGGGACGGCGATGCCTGCTAGCCCTGCCCCAGGGCATGCCATTACACTTCCCGACGATGGAACCGGGTCTGCTGCGGTTGATGTCCAACAGCTGCAAGCCACGGCCAGCCGATGGAGTCAGCGAAGTGCTGAACTTGCCGCCCTAACGCCCCCCGCAGCAGGTGAGCCGTTTCAACCCATTACGGCGGCGGTGGGCAGCGTCCATGTCGCGGTTGAACTGGCCGCAGCGGCGTTGACCACCCGCACCCAATCAACGGCCCTCGCCGTAATGACCGGTGCTAGACGGTATGGCGCCAACGAAGAGACCGCAGCGGCCGAGATGGCCGCCATGCGACCCAGGTTGGTCTAGGTGGTGCCAACCCTTTCCCAGATCCAGGCATGGAGCACTGAACCTCTCATAGAGGCGGCCTCCTATTGGACTAAGACCGCCGATCAGTGGGAAGACGTGTTCTTGCAGATCCGCAATCAATCCCACATTCTGCTCTGGGAAGGTGCTGGCGGTGAGGCCTTGCGGCAGCGAACCGGTGCTGACGTGGCGATCGTGGTCGCCAAGGCCGACCAACTGCGTCAAGCCAGCAAATTTGCCCGCGATGGCGCCGGAACCATCGGCACCGCCCAACGCAGGGTGCTCTATGCCGTCGAGGACGCGCACAACGCGGGTTTTTTTGTCGGAGAAGACCTCTCGGTCATAGATACCCGAACCAGCCACAATGCCGCCGAGCAAGCGGCTCGCCAAGAACAAGCACAAGTATTCGCTACAGACATCCGCCAACGCGCCACCCAATTACTTGGGGCCGACCAAGAAGTAGCCGCCAAAATCACCGCCGCAACCACCGAACTCACCCCCACCTTCCCCGAAACACACCCTCTTGATGACCACATAGTGAGCGACGGCAAAGACAAGGGTGGCGTCCGATTAGTCGACCAGCACACATTCAAGCAAGACCCACCCGCACCCCCAGGTCCGCCCGGCAACCCGTTTGCAGGCTGGACCGACGAGCAAATGAGGCAAGTTGCGATCGAGATCGCCCACGGCCACGCGCTAGAAGTGCACCCGGAGGATTTTCCTCCAGGATGGAACGAGCCAGATCTGGCACGCTGGATTTACGACACGATGAAAGACTCGAACACGCGTGCCGCTACCAGCATTGACTCCGGCGCGCTGACGCTGCTGCGTGACGGCAGAGTCATTCTTATCCAGCCCAAGGGCGGAGATTTTGGGACCACCTTCGCACCTAGACCACGCCCCGGCGACTCGTGGCGGACCCCGCTGGACTATTTTGAGCAGCGGACTAGGGCGCTGGACCCACTCCCGCCTCCTGTCGCGGGGCGGCTGCCGCCCTTGACTCCCGGTGAGATGGCGCCCAGAATGTCAGCCCCTCCGCCGGCGCCCCCGATACGGGGTGGCGCCGATCTCGCGCCGATGGAACCCCCACCTGCTGCGCGCACGTCTATGGAGCCACCAGGACGTCTGGGCGGCCCGATGGCGGGCGGACCGGTGCCGCCAGAGTCCATCCCCCACCCAGTTCAGCTGCCGCACAGCCACCACGAGCTACCTGTGCTGGGCAAAGACGAGTTACCGGACCTAGATGAATTCGGCTCAAGATGAACTGATTACAGTCCAGGAGGGTACTGTCGCCCTAGCTGCGCGCGACGTATTTCTTCCCCCCAACGGTCGATATTCTCGATTTCCTCGGCGGTAGTGGTCCTCCCGCCATTTGGAAACAGAAGCTTAGCGCGCTCGTGACCGCCGATTTTGCGGCGACGCTGCAGGCCGCGCAGCAGGCTGATCGCTTCGGTGTCGGAGAAACCGGTGACGATCGCAAAGTCCAGGCCCGCCCCGACAAGGCCGCTGGCCCAAGTGATTTCAGTGAGGAACAACACTCGCGCCCAGTCCAGATTGGTCAGCGGCTCCGCATTTTCAACGGCACGCTGAAGGCGAAGGGTGAGTTCACCGAACTCCTCCCACGTCGACAGCCCCAGCACCTGAAACGGAAATGGTGTGCCAGATGCTGACCCTGCCCACTGCTGCAAGGCCTGTTTAATGAACTCGCGTTCCCTCTCGGTCAGATTGACCGCCACCAACTCAGAAGAGCTTTTCATTGAACCGATCGTACGACCAGCACCTGACGTATGTGGACGTCGACTGCCACGATGCTGCAACGACGGACTGACGCTCGACGAGCACAATGAAGAAATATTGCGCGGTAGGTGTAGGCCACCGGCAGGCACATAGAGCGAAAGGGGCATTCGATGCGAGTGAAAGTGGACCCGGATCTGTGCGAGGCCAACGGGTTTTGCGAATCGATTGCCGCAGACATCTTTGAGTTGGGCGATGAGGATGTAGTTCAGATCGCCGACGGCCCGGTGCCGGAAGGGCGGGAGATCGACGTCCGCGCCGCCGTCGAACAATGCCCGAGGGCGGCGCTGAAAATCATCGAGTGAAAGCGGACAAGGCTGGCGCTTGCACGTTCGATAGTTAAAATAGTAAAAATAGAGCCAGCAGTCGAAGCGGAGAGCTCGTGACGAACACCATTTCAGACCCGGCCAGCGATCCGTCGGAACGGGAGTTCGGGCCTAGTGGTATTGCGCTGTCGTCGTACCGGTTCCCGACGGGATGGTTCATCGTCGGCTTCGCCAACGGGCTCGGCGCCGGTGACGTCAAGCGCGTCCACTACTTCGGTGAGGAGCTGGTCCTGTTCCGCACCGCCTCCGGTCAGGTGCATGTGCTGGACGCCTACTGTCAACACCTCGGCGCCAACCTCGGCGTCGGCGGAACCGTAGAAGGCGAGAACATCGTCTGCCCCTGGCACGGCTGGCACTGGCGCGGCGACGGCACCAATGCGCTGATCCCGTACAGCAAGATCGGCTGCAAGAACAACGTCCGGATCCGCACCTACCCGGCGATGGAGTGGTACGGATTCATCCTGGCCTGGCACGAACGCCACGGCCGCCCGCCGTACTGGCAGCCGCCGGTGCTGCCGGAGCTGGAGACCAACGAGTACTACCCGCTGCACCCACACACCCAAATGCTCAATCGGGTCAAAGTGCACCCGCAGATGATCATCGAAAACGCGGCCGACCCGTATCACGTTCAGTACGTGCACAAGGCCGCCAACCCCGCCAACACCGCGTCGTTCGAGGTCTCGGGATATCACCTGCACGCCACCGTCAATGCCAATTTCGGCGGCGGCCGGGCAAAGACCTGGCTGACCCCTAACGGACCGGTCGACGCCAAGATCATCTATGACAACTACTCGCTGGGGCTGGGAATCGTCCGGTTCCCCAGTGATCTGGTGGCCACCATCCAGGTCACCGGGCAGACACCGGTCGACGAGGATTACACCGACTACTTCTACACTCAGGCATCCATCCGCGAGCCTGGCGACGGTGGCGATGTGCCCACCGGCCGTGCCGCCAAATTCCTGGCATTGCAGCAAGAGGTCATCAAGCAGGATTTCTTCACTTGGGAGAACATGAAGTACCTGGAGAAGCCGAACCTCGCTCCGGAAGAGGCCCGCGACTACGCCGCCCTGCGCCGCTGGGCGCACCGCTTCTACCCGAGCGAGCAACCGTCGGCCAGCGACTTCGGATACACCGCGCAGGGCGAGCCGGATCCGGCTGCAGCGGAAGCCTGATGAGCGGGCCGCTGGGTCCCGCCGATTTCGGTGTCGAACGTTTCACCGTGCCGGCCGTGCTGGATCGGCGGGCCGAGCAGCATCCCGAGCGGGTGCTGTTGTCGATCGCCGGCACCGAGGTCACCTTCGAGCAGATGCGGCAGCGGTCTTGCGCGGCGGCGAAGGTTTTGGCCGACAACGGTATCGGGCGCGGCGACTGCGTCGCGCTGTTCACCGCGACCTGCCCGCAATGGATCTACTTCTGGCTGGGCGCCGCACGGATCGGCGCGGTGAGCGCGGGGGTGAATGCGGCGAACAAGGGCGACTTCCTACTGCACAACCTGCGGCTGTCGCGAGCCAAGGTGATTCTCACCGACCCGGAGCGGCGCCCGCGGGTCGACGAGGTACTCGATCAGCTGGACACGGAGTGCGTTGTGCTGAAAGGGGATTCGCTTCCCGACGTCCCCGCCGGTCCCGACAGCAGCGCAGAGCCGGGGGACGTGGGTGCACTGTTCTTCACCTCCGGCACTACGGGGCCGTCGAAAGCCGTTGCCACGTCTTGGCATTACCTGTTCACGGTTGCCGCGACCGCCGCCGCCGCCTGGAAATTCCGTCCGCAAGAGGCGTTGTGGACCGCGATGCCTCTTTTTCACCTGAGCGCCGCACCCAGCGTGCTGGCCCCGATGCTGGTCGGCGGAACCACGGTGCTCGCCGGCGGCTTTCATCCCGGCCAAGTGTGGGACGACGTGCGCGCCCACGGCGCCATCGGATTCGTCGGGGCCGGTGCGATGGTAACGATGCTGCAGAACCTGCCGGAGGATCCTCGTGACGCGCAGTTGCCACTACGGTTCATCTCCGCGGCACCCATCGACGCGACGTCCTACCACGCCATCGAAGAGCGCTACGGATGTCGCATCGTGACGATGTACGGGATGACCGAAGCGTTTCCGCTTGCGGTCAAAGGCGTTGACGACCAAGGGGTTCCAGGAACATCGGGTAAGCCCAATCCGAACTTCGAGGTGCGTATCGTCGACGGCGATGGCGCTGAGTTGCCGACCGGGGCGGTCGGGGAGATCACCTGCCGGCCCAGATACCCGCATGTGATGAGCGAAGGGTACGTGGGTAGCGGATTGCGGGTTGAGCCACATCAGGAGTGGTTTCGGACCGGCGATCTGGGCAGGTTCGACAGCGACCAAAACCTGACCTATCTGGACCGGCTGAAGGACTCGCTGCGCAGGCGCGGCGAGAACATCTCTTCGGTGGAAGTCGAGAGCGTCGCCATGAGCCATCCGTCGGTGGCCGAAGCCGCGGCGGTCGCCGTGCCCAGCGAATTGGGGGAGGATGACATCTTGCTGGTCGTGACATTGCGGCCCGGGGCAGCATTGGATTGCGCGGATTTGCTCGACCATTGTTCGGTCCGGATGCCCTACTTCTGCGTCCCGCGATTCGTCGAGACGGTTGATGAACTCCCGAAGAACGCCATTGGGCGGATACGTAAAGACTTGTTGCGGGCCCGTGGACTAAGCCAGGTGGCGTGGGATCGTGAAAATCACGGCTACAGAGTTAGCCGATGAGACGCTAATGTTACGTCCATGTAACGCCGGTCCTGTCGTTCCCCCGGGAGAGGTTGAAGATCAACGATGACCATGACCTATCAGGAGCAGCAGATGCTCCAGGCCGCGACGGGCCGCGCCGCCATTCTGGATCTAACCGCCCGGCACAATCGCGCCTATTCGGATGGGGACCGCGACGCGTGGATCGCTACCTTCCGTCATTCCGGAGCCAGCTACACCCGTGACGGCGAGACATACACCGATTTGCGTGCGGCCTTCGACGGCGGCGACGGGCAGCGCCAGGTCAGCCTCGACCATGAGATTCAGGTCGACGGCGTCAACGCCGTCCAGCGCTGCGTTGTGGTGCTCTTTGCCGCCGTATACGGCGATACCACGCTGCGGGCCACCGGGACATTCCGAGACCGGCTGATCTACGAACGTGGTGGCTGGTACTTCACATCCCGTGTTCTGCAATGGGATTCGGTACCCAGCCGGCACCCGCTCGTCATGTGAGCGTGCCGAGCACCGGGTGAGTTACCAACTGGCCTTCGGCACCTATGAAGATGCGCTGCAAATGGTCGGCGCGACGAGCGAACCGCGCACCGCGGCGACAGAGGTCAGCGGCGCGCGCATTCAGTTGTTCGCGGCGATGGTCCGCGACCCTAACCGTTCATATTGGGATGCCGAGTACGCCCAGCAACAGTGGGGCGGTTTGCTGGCTCCGCCGGCTCTGTTGATGGGCTGGCTGGTACCGCCGCCATGGCAGCCCGGCTGCAGGGCGCCCACGGCGTCGATTGCGTTGCGGGTGCCGCTGCCGGGAACCACCTTCATCAACGCCGCCAACGACGTTGAGTTCCTGCTGCCCATCGTCGAAGGTGATCGGCTCACCCTGGTCGAGGAACTGGTCGCGGTGTCGCCGGAAAAACGGACGCGGCTGGGTACCGGTCATTTCGTTGAGACGCAGGAAACCTATCGGCGCGAGGACGGCGCGGTGGTGGCGATCAACCGAAATACATTGTTCCGCTTCACCCCAGCAACGGCCCAATGAGCGATACGGATCTGGACTGGAACGACATCGACGTTCCCGTCGACCTCCCCGAGGTCGTCGACGAGATCAGCTATCAGCGCGTGGTGGAAAACGCCGGAGCCACTTGGGACTACTTTCCGGGCCATTTCGATCCGGCCTACGCCCAAAGTCAAGGAAACCCAACGATTTACGTCAACACCATGCACCTGGCCGGTTTCGCCGACCGGGTCGCGACCCAATGGGCCGGCCCGGCAACGCGTGTGGTGCGCCGCTCCATGCGGCTGGCCGGCTCCATTTACGCCGGCGACACCATGGTCGGCCGGGGGCGGGCGGTGGCCAAGCGATATGACGACACCGTGGATCCGCCGCGCTACCTCGTCGACGTCCGGATCGAGGTGACCAATCAGCACGGGGAGCTGTGCTGTCCGGTCGAGATCACTCTGCAGTTCCCTGAAACCCGTTGATCGGTGGCATCTTTCCATTGCACACCACCGATTGCAGCTCGACGTACTCGTCGAGACCCTCCGGCCCGAACTCACGCCCGATGCCCGAATGCTTGAAGCCGCCGAACGGGCTGCTGATGTCGAGTTGGTACATGTTGATGCCGTAGGTACCGGTGCGCACACGACCGGCGATCTCGAGACCGTGGGCTGTGTCGGCGGTCCACACGGAGCCGGCCAGACCATACTCGCTATCGTTGGCGATCCGGATGGCGTCGTCCTCGTCCCGATAGGTCAGCACGGTCAGGACCGGGCCGAAGATCTCTTCGCGGGCGATGCGCATGTTGTTGGTCGCGTCAGTGAACAGGGTTGGGCGCACATACCAGCCGCGCTGGGCCGGACTCTCGTCACCGCCGAACACCAGCCGGGCTCCTTCCTGCTGGCCCGAGCGGATGTAGTCCCACACGCGCTGCTGTTGTCGCTGTGCGACAAGGGGTCCGATGTCAGTTCGCTCGTCGGTGGGATCGCCGACGTGCAGACCCGACATCATGTCAGCCAGCGCATCGACCACCTCGTCGTGGCGGCGTTCGCTCACCAGGATGCGGGTTTGCGCCACACAGGCCTGGCCGTTGTTCATCAAGCTGGCCGTCTTCAAGCCGGCGACGGTCTTCGTCACGTCGGCATCGTCGAGGACGATCGCTGCCGACTTGCCGCCCAGTTCCAGACTCACTCGTTTCAGCTGCTCGCCACAAAGGGCCGCAATACGGCGACCAGTAGCGCTGGACCCGGTGAAGGCGATCTTGTCGACGCCGGGATGGCGCACCAGCGCCTCGCCCACTGACGGTCCGCCGGTGACCACCGATACCACCCCCTCGGGCAGGTCGAGCCCTTCGATCATCTCCGCCAACCACAAAGAGTCCAAAGGGGTTTCGGGTGCGGGCTTGACGACGACGGCGCAGCCAGCGATGAGCGCCGGGATCAATTTGGGTATCAGCACACATTGTGGGACATTCCACGGCACGATCGCCCCGACCACCCCAACCGGGGCGCGGCGCAGGTGCGCTTCACCCAGCACGCCCCGGCGGCGTTCCACCCACGGGAACTCACGGGCGGCCGCCAGCGCCAGATGCATCATCGATACCGCCCCGGCGGCCTGGCCCAGCCTGCTGAAGCTGCGCGGTGAACCCATCTCCGCGGTGATCAGATCGGCCATCTCGTCGAGGTGGCGCCCGTAAACCGCAGCCAACTCTGCTAGCTTGCCCATTCGCTCCGCGACGTCAAGTCGAGGCCACGGACCGAGGTCGAAGGCCTGGCGCGCAGCGACAACGGCCGCGTCGACGTCTTCGGGGCCCGCTGCCGGGACGTGGCCGATTGGATCTTCGGAGTGTGGTGAGATGACGCTGAGCCGTTCCGGCGTAGCGGGTTTGCGCCAGCGCCCACCGATGAACAGTTCGTCATAGCAAAGGTGGCCAGGATCGTGCGTCACCACCGTAACTTTACTATTGGCGCTAACATAGCAAAAATGCGAAGCCGGGCTGTGGCATGAACGACGACTGGCGCCGATATCCCTTTCAATTGGTTCCTGGGGACGATTGGCTGGAGTTCCCTGCCGCCGAAGGCGAACACCCCGACCAGGAATCCGACACGTGGTTCCTCGCGGGCCAGCTCGACGCGCCCGAGGACGGCCGGTCGTTCGCGTTCCTGACCATCTTCAACAAGAACCGGCCCGGCGGTTCGATTGTCGCCGACTTCTACACGCTGGCGTTGTTCGATCTGAATACCGGCGAATACGGCACCTATACGGACTACGACATGCCACCGGCCAGCATGGACCCGGAAGCCAAGCCCAAGCTTTCGGCCGCCGCTGGGCATCTGGATCTGCAATACCGCAGCGATGCCGGCACCGCGTCATGGGTCACCCGTCGCGACGGCGACGGCGAACTACTGCCGTACAGCTACCGCGTCAGCCTGGCGGGCGTGGACCAGGCCGGCCGCTCCATGCGACTCGACCTGGACGTGACGCCTACCCGTGCCCCCACACCGGTGGGCGCCTCGACCTACCACGGCAAGATCGTCTGCTTCGGCCAGCCCGACACCTACTCCTACTTCCAGACCGCGATGACGATGACCGGAACGCTGCGCTGGGGAGACCTCACCGATCAGGTGTCCGGGGCCGCCGGTCACGTCGACCGGCAGTGGTTTCCGCTGTATGCAGGCGGTGGAACCGGGGAACCACCACGGACCAGGTCGCACGAATGGCGCACGATCAATTTCGACAACGGCGTCGACATGAGCATCTGGCGCCAATTCGACCGCAGAAACCGCAATGCCCTGCAACCGTTTACCGGAGTGACCACGAGTTATCCCGACCCGGCGCGAGCGCCGGAGTGCACCGAGGACTTCCAGATCACGATCGAGAGCTACGTGCGGTGGCCAGACGAAATCCAGCCATTGATCCGTCCGCCCGCGCCGGCGCGCTACCTACCGGACCGCCATCGAATCAGCTGTGCCGCTCTGGGTTTGGACATCGTCGGTGAGCCGCTGGTCCCTGCTCCGGCGCACGGCCTGCCGATCGAGTACATGGAAGGTCCCTACCGATACCACGGAACCCTTGCGGGTCAGCCGGTGAGTGCGTTCGCTTTCAACGAGCGTTCGCTGGCGCTGTACCGGGACTGGGAACTCGTGGAGGTTTTGACCACCACCGCCGCCAGCGCCGAACCGGCCGATCCACACCTGCAGAAGATGGTGGATCAGCTTGTCCCGCTGGTGGACTCGGGCCGTGGCCGCGAAGCTAAGGAACTGCTGATGCGGGCGCGTCGCGGCTGCGGCGACAAGGTCGGCGTGATTATCGACGATCTGATCGCGGCGCTATCGCCTGCTCCCACGTGATGTGGCGATGTTGTAGCCCAGGCTCGTTGCGGCCGAACACAAGCCGGTCCCGGGCTCCGGATTCGAGGTTGGCCTGCAGCCCCTCGACCAGTCGGTAATCCTCGTCGCGCACCGTGGCATGCGCGTACTCGAAGACGGCTTGCGCACCGGCGACCACCGATTCGTCGGAGATGTCCAGCGGCGTCGAATTCTGATGCACCGTAATGGATCTGCCCGGGCGATCACCGGGGTAGACCCGGAACAGCTCGCCATTGGCAATCGTCACCGACAGCACAATGTTGGGGAACAGCGCGTAGATCACCACCATGTTCTGGAATGGATCCCACTGGTCCTCGGGAACGTTGTCCAAGTCCAGGATCGCGTTGAGCGGGAAGATCAACCGGTGATGCGGCCCGTACGAGTCGAATACCGTGCAGTTGCTGCGGGCGATGGTGGCAAAGGTTTGCCGGTGCACGGTGGCGAAGTGGTAGTTCTCGGCGAACGTGTCGACGGCCAGCTTCCAATTGATGGGGGAGTCGAGTACCTTCTCGCCCAACGGAGACCACCGGCCGATGCCCCACGAGTCCAGTTCCTCGGCAAGTTCTCCCAGGTGCGCCGCGACATCCAGGTCGGTACCGGGAGTCATTGCCACCCAAAGGAATCCGGCGAACTCGACGGCCGGAAGTTCGGTCAGGCCGTCGGACTTCAGCGCCACGTCGGGAAAACCCTCGCGGCCCGGCAGACCGACCAGGCGCCCGGTGTTGTCGTACGTCCAGGCGTGATAGGGACAGGTGAAGCGCTTGGCGGTGCCGCAACCCGTGACCACCTGCGACTGCCGGTGCAGGCAGACGTTGTCGAAAGCCCGAACCGATTCATCGGATGTCCGGGTCAGCAGGATGGATCGGCCCATCACCGTCTTGGTGCAATAGCTGCCGGGGCCCGGCAGTTCCGAGACGTACCCGACGAGTTGCGGACTGGACAACACCATGGCCCGGTCGAGGTCGTGGCGTTCCACCGAGGTGTACTCGCGGGCGGGAACGGTGTACTGCTGGGCGGCAAGGTCAGTGGTTTTGTCGCGCGCCAGCTTCAGTGCCCGCCGGGTGAGGTCGATGAGCTGATCGTGATCCATGCGAACCCCCGTTGCAGTGAGCGCTCACCGTAACTTCACTAACTTTATAGTGACAGCAAGAATAAGGCCAACGTTCTCTAGCCCGACCCGAGGAAGCGCAGCAGCTGCGGGTACTGCTCGGCGATCATACGAAGACGCTGGGTGCCGTCAAGACGATGCAGGTAGTCGGAGGTGGACTCGTCGGCCGGAAAGAACGACTCGATTGCAAGGCTTTCCACGGAAATATCCAACGGACTGCCAAAGGTCGCGATGGTGCTGACGAACCGTAGCTCGGTGCCGTCGAGGGTGGCGAGATGAAACGGGACATAGAGCTCGCCGGCCTGTTCGCCGCGGTCGACTCTCCCGGGCGCCGGATAGCCGGCCAGTTCTTCGTAAAGCCGGCGGACGTCGGGTGCCGCGGTGGCGTCGGCGTGCCGGCGAACCCGGCGCAGGATGGACGCATGTACCTCGGCGAAGTTCAGTAGCCGCCGCGACAAGCCGCGCGGGTGCAGACACAATCTCATGACGTTGATCGGCGGTTGCAGCAGCTCGGAGTCCAGCCCTTCGGCGAGCAGAGTGCAACCGATGTTTCCGGCGATGAGGTTCCAGCACGCATCGGTGACGACAGCCGGATATGGGGCATGGCCGGCCAGCACCGAGTCGATGGCCGCCTTTACCGGCCGCATCGGCTCGGTGTCTAACGTGTGTTCACCGAAAACGGGTGCATAGCCGCCGTCGAGTAGCAGCCGGTTGCGGGCGTCCAGTGGCAGATCCAGTTGCTCGCCGATGCGTAGCAACAATGCGCGGCTGGCGTTGGCCCGACCGGTCTCGACGAAACTGAGGTGGCGCGGCGAGACGCCGATTAGATGCGCGAGTTCCATTTGGCTCAAACGCCGACGAGTGCGCCACTCGCGCACCGCAATACCCGCGGACATCTTTGTGAACCTAACGCCATTACATGGCCTGAAACCATTACCTCGAAGGTAATCGACATGATTATGTGGACGGCCAAGACTGACTACATGAGCACAACACCGATCACCACGCCGGCCTTGCCGCCGCAACCCAGGGTGCTGCGCCGCGCCTTTGCCGCCGCGGCGGTTGGCCGGATACTGTTGGGCGCCAGTGCATTTGCGTCTCCTCGTTCCCAAACCCGGATGAACGGCGTGCCAGACCAGCTGCTGTCCACCGAAACCAAGTACTTGATCCGCATATTCGGGGCCCGCGCCCTGGCCCTTGGCATCGGTTATCTCGGCAGCGACGAACTCAACCGGCGGCGTTGGCAATACCTCGGTCTCATGGTCGACACGCTGGACAACCTCAACGCCGCGATGGAATTGAAGAACCTCGAGCGCGGCGATCCCCGGGTCCGCTCACTGCTGAGCCTCGTCGCGGTGACCGGCCCTTACGCGATGCTGGGGGCAGTGGGCGCCATACAGCGCCACTGGGTCCGCTAACGAAGTTGTAGCAATGTGATGCACATGTGACTGCTGGTGTCAATGTGTCAAAAGGGGTTTTTGTCGTACTCTGTGGCATGTGTCGGTATCGCGACGTGACGTGCTCAAATTCGCGGCCGCAACTCCGGGTCTGTTGGGTCTCGGAGTAGCGGCGGCGTCGCTGCATGCGCCGCCGGCGTCGGCCTCGCTGGGCACCCTGCTGGATTATGCGGCCGGCGTCATCCCCGCCAGCCAGATCAGAGCGGCCGGCGCCGTTGGAGCGATCCGGTATGTCTCTGACCGGCGGCCCGGCGGCGCGTGGATGCTCGGCAAGCCGATTCAACTGACCGAGGCCCGTGACCTCAGCGGTGGCGGGCTGAAGATCGTGTCCTGTTATCAGTACGGAAAGGGCAGTACGTCGGACTGGCTGGGCGGTGCCGCAGGGGGGCTGCAGCATGCCAAGCGCGGCGCGGAGTTGCACGCCGCAGCCGGCGGGCCGGCCAGTGCCCCGATATACGCCTCGATCGACGACAATCCGTCATTGGACCAGTACAAAACACAGATCGTGCCCTACCTGCGGTCCTGGGAGTCGGTGATCGGACACCAGCGCACTGGCGTGTACGCCAACTCGAAGACGATCGATTGGGCGGTCAACGACGGCCTCGGTGCCTATTTCTGGCAACACAACTGGGGTTCCCCCAAGGGCTACACCCATCCGGCTGCCCATCTGCACCAAGTCGAAATTGACAAGCGTCAGGTCGGCGGGGTGGGAGTCGATGTCAACGAAATATTGAAGCCCCAATTCGGTCAGTGGGCATAAAGTTACGCATCAGTAAGTTGTGTCAACCGACCTCCAGCAAACACTCGTTCGCTCGCTGAACGGCGTCGCCCGCCCCTGCGGAACCGAGATCCCGGTCACAGCGCGACATCACGCGACCACCGAAGCGCGGATTTTTAACATAACGATTTGGTAACAATACTGCTTTGAACAGCGCTGTTATAGCTACTCGACCGTAACCACCTACATGCAGGACGTTTGTTCGGCAGACCCGCGCCGCTGATTCAGCGTGGTGTTACCCACGACACGGTTACCCGTGCGTAGAACTCGCCAGTAACCGATCGGCGTAAAAAAAGTGGACCAATCCTTATGACACTCTTATGAGGGCCGCTGCAGTTCCGGGCGCCGCTCGACCCACGAGCCGGCCCCTGACAACACACCGGTTAGTCGATTTTTCGACTGCGATTCGATGCGGAATCGATGACGCCCCGGCACGGGTGTCCTGGGACCGGCCGAACGAACCGATACGTACAGACGCATATAGAGGCATACAGGAGATAAAGACGTGACGATCCACGAGCACGACCGGGTGTCCGCTGACCGCGATGAAAACGGGCCGCAAAGCACCCATGCTCTGGTCGATCGTCTGACGGCGGGTGAGCCCTATGCTGTCGCCTTCGGCGGCCAGGGCAGTGCCTGGCTGGAGACCCTCGAAGAACTCGTGTCCTCGGCCGGCATCGAATCCGAGCTGGCCACGCTGGTAGGCGAGGTGGAGCTGCTGCTGGAGCCGGTCGCCAAAGAGCTGGTCGTGGTTCGTCCGATCGGCTTCGAGCCGTTGCAGTGGGTGCGGGCGCTGGCCGCTGAAGATACGGTCCCGTCGGAAAAGCACCTCACATCGGCCGCGGTGTCACTGCCCGGCGTGCTGCTCACCCAGATAGCGGCGGTGCGCGCCCTGGCGCGGCAGGGCATGGACCTCATCGCCACCCCGCCGGTAGCCCTGGCGGGGCACTCGCAGGGCGTATTGGCCGTTGAGGCGCTCAAGGCCGGCGGTGCTCGTGACGTCGAGCTGTTGGCGATGGGCCAACTGATCGGCGCCGCGGGGACACTGGTGGCGCGCAGGCGCGGGATCTCGATCCTCGGGGATCGGCCGCCTATGGTTTCGGTCACCAACGCCGACCCGGAGCGCATCGGGCGCCTACTGGACGAGTTCGCCCAGGACGTGCGCACGGTTTTGCCGCCGGTGCTGTCCATCCGCAACGGACGGCGTTCGGTGGTCATCACCGGAACCCCCGAGCAGCTGTCCCGCTTCGAGCTGTACTGCCGGCAGATTTCGGAGAAGGAAGAAGCCGACCGCAAGAACAAGATCCGCGGCGGTGACGTCTTCGCGCCGGTTTTCGACCCGGTCCGCACGGAGGTGGGTTTCCATACCCCGCGGCTGGCCGACGGCATCGACATCGTCGGCGGCTGGGCCGAGAAGGTCGGACTCGACGTCTCGCTGGCGCGCGCACTGGCTGACGCCATTCTGGTGCAGAAGGTCGACTGGGTTGAAGAGGTCACCCGGGTCCACGAGACCGGGGCACGCTGGATTCTCGACCTGGGGCCCGGCGACATTTTGACCCGGCTGACGGCCCCGGTGATTCGGGGCCTGGGCATCGGCATTGTGCCGGCGGCGACCCGCGGCGGTCAGCGCAACCTCTTCACCGTCGGAGCCACCCCGGAGGTCGCCCGGCCCTGGTCGAGTTACGCACCGACCGTGGTTCGACTGCCTGATGGCCGCGTCAAGCTCTCGACGAAGTTCACCCGGCTGACCGGCCGCTCGCCCATCCTGTTGGCAGGCATGACACCCACCACCGTCGACGCCAAGATCGTTGCCGCCGCGGCCAACGCCGGACACTGGGCGGAGCTGGCCGGCGGTGGCCAGGTCACCGAGGAGATCTTCGCCAACCGCATCGACGAGCTGTCCCGTCTGCTCGAGCCCGGTCGCACCTATCAGTTCAACGCGCTGTTCCTGGACCCCTACCTGTGGAAGCTCCAGGTCGGCGGCAAGCGGCTGGTACAAAAGGCCCGCCAGTCCGGCGCGGCGATCGACGGCGTGGTGGTCAGCGCCGGCATTCCGGATCTCGAAGAAGCAGTCGATCTCATCGATGAGCTCAACGACATCGGCATCAGCCACGTGGTGTTCAAGCCTGGAACGATCGAGCAGATCCGCTCGGTGATCCGCATCGCGACCGAGGTGTCCACCAAACCGGTGATCGTGCACGTTGAGGGCGGGCGTGCCGGGGGTCACCACTCCTGGGAAGACCTCGACGACCTGCTGCTGGCGACCTACTCGGAGTTGCGGTCGCGGGCCAACATCACCGTCTGTGTGGGCGGCGGCATCGGTACCCCGGAGCGGGCGGCCGAATACCTGTCCGGCCGTTGGGCGCAGGCGTACGGTTTCCCGTTGATGCCGATCGACGGCATCCTGGTCGGCACGGCCGCGATGGCGACGTGCGAGTCCACCACGTCGCCGTCGGTCAAGCGGATGCTGGTCGAAACCCAGGGCACCGACCAGTGGATCAGTGCCGGAAAAGCCCAGGGCGGCATGGCTTCCAGCCGCAGCCAGCTCGGTGCCGACATTCACGAGATCGACAACAGCGCCTCACGCTGCGGCCGGCTGCTCGACGAGGTCGCCGGCGACGCCGATGCGGTTGCCGAGCGGCGCGACGA
The DNA here is from genome assembly GCF_002116635.1 of Mycobacterium szulgai. Lineage (GTDB taxonomy): Bacteria > Actinomycetota > Actinomycetes > Mycobacteriales > Mycobacteriaceae > Mycobacterium > Mycobacterium szulgai. The sequence goes on from NZ_LQPW01000120.1 coordinate 123,881, forward strand.
GATCATCGCCGCGATGGCCAACACCGCCAAGCCGTACTTCGGTGATGCCGCGGAGATGACCTATCTGCAATGGCTGCAGCGCTACGTCGAATTGACAATCGGAGAAGGCAACTCGACCGCCGACACCGCCGCGCCGGGCAGTCCGTGGCTGGCCGACACCTGGCGTGACCGTTTCGAGGAGATGCTGAAGCGTGCCGAAGCACGTTTGCACCCAAAGGATTTCGGCCCCATCGATACGCTGTTTGACGAGGCCGCGTTGCTGGAGAACCCCTCCGCGGCGATCGACTTGCTGCTGCAGCGCTACCCCGATGCCGAAACCGTGCAACTGCATCCCGCGGATGTGCCGTTCTTCGTGACGCTGTGCAAGACGCTGGGTAAGCCGGTCAACTTCGTGCCCGTCATCGACAAGGATGTGCGGCGCTGGTGGCGCAGCGACTCGCTGTGGCAGGCGCACGACGCCCGCTACGACGCCGATCAGGTGTGCATCATTCCGGGCACCGCTGCCGTTGCCGGCATCACCCGAATGGACGAGCCGGTCGGCGAATTGCTCGACCGCTTCGAGCAGGCCGCTATAGACGAGGTGCTCGGCGCCGGATCCGAGCCGCGCGAGGTCACCTCGCGCCGACTCGGCCGACCCGACGTCACCGGACCGTTGGCCGTCGTGCTGGACGCCCCAGATGTGTTGTGGGCCGGGCGCACCGCCATCAACCCCGTGCACCGCATCGCGGACCCGATCGACTGGCTGGTCAATGATGAACCCCAAAGTTCCCGCGCCACACACTCGTCCACCGGAGCGCGACTGCAGCTCGACGGCCAGGGCGCCGTATTGAGCGTTCCGGTTTCGGACACCTGGATCGACATTCGATTCACCCTGCCCGCCAACACAATTGACGGTGGCATCCCGGTTGTGTCGGCTGAAGACGCCGCCACCGCAATGCGCTCGGTGCTCGCCATCGCCGCCGGTGTCGACGGTCCGGACTCGCTGCCGCCGGTGCAGAACGGAACAGCCACGCTGACCGTGGGCTGGGACCCGGAGCGGGTCGCCGACCACACCGGGGTCACCGCCACTTTCGGTGAGCCGTTGGCGCCCGGCCTCACCACCGTGCCCGATGCGCTGGTGGGCCTGTGCTGGCCCGCGGTTTTCGCGGCCATCGGCTCGGCGGCCACCGAGGCCGGCGTGCCGGTGCTGGAGGGCCTGCTGAGCCTGGTGCACCTGGACCACGCCGCGCACGTGACGGGTCAGTTGCCGGCCGAGCCGGCTCAATTGGGCGTGGTCGCAACGGCTTCGGCGGCCACCGACACCGACATGGGCCGTGTGGTGCCAGTGTCGGTGACGGTCACCGGTCCCGACGGCGCAGTAATCGCAACCCTCGACGAGCGGTTCGCGATCCTTGGGCGCACCGGCGCCGCCGAGCTTTCCGATCCCGTCCGCGCCGGCGGTGCGGTATCCGAGAACGCCACCGACACCCCGCGTCGCCGCCGCCGCGACGTCACGCTGACCGCGCCGGTCGACATGCGTCCGTTCGCGGTGGTCTCCGGCGACCACAACCCCATTCACACCGACCGGGCGGCCGCGCTGCTGGCGGGACTGGAATCGCCGATCGTGCATGGCATGTGGCTCTCGGCCGCCGCGCAGCACGCGGTGACCGCCACCGACGGGCAAGCCCGCCCACCGGCCCGGCTGATCGGTTGGACCGCACGGTTCCTGGGCATGGTGCGTCCGGGCGACGAGGTGGACTTCCGCGTCGAGCGCGTCGGAATCGACCAGGGCGCAGAGGTTTTGGAGGTAGCCGCGCGCATCGGCTCGGATCTGGTGATGTCGGCGTCGGCGCGCCTGGCCGCGCCCAAGACGGTCTACGCGTTCCCCGGCCAGGGCATCCAGCACAAGGGCATGGGCATGGATGTTCGGGCCCGGTCCAAGGCGGCCCGCAAGGTGTGGGACACCGCGGACAAGTTCACCCGCGACACCCTTGGCTTCTCGGTGCTGCACGTGGTGCGCGACAACCCGACCAGCATCATCGCCAGCGGCGTGCACTACCACCATCCGGATGGGGTGCTGTACCTGACGCAGTTCACCCAGGTCGCGATGGCAACCGTGGCGGCCGCGCAGGTTGCCGAGATGCGCGAGCAGGGCGCCTTCGTCGAAGGTGCCATCGCGTGTGGTCACTCGGTCGGCGAGTACACCGCGCTGGCCTGTGTGACCGGCATATACGAGTTGGAAGCGCTGCTGGAGACGGTGTTTCACCGCGGGTCGAAGATGCACGACATCGTGCCGCGTGACGAGCTGGGTCGCTCCAACTACCGGCTGGCCGCGATCCGGCCGTCGCAGATCGATCTTCCGGACGACGAGGTCCCCGCGTTCGTCGCCGGGATCGCTGAGAGCACCGGTGAGTTTTTGGAGATCGTGAACTTCAACCTGCGCGGTTCGCAGTACGCGATCGCCGGCACGGTCCGCGGTCTCGAGGCGCTGGAAGCCGAGGTGGAGCGCCGCCGTGAGCTCACCGGCGGACGGCGCTCGTTCATCCTGGTGCCTGGCATCGACGTTCCGTTCCACTCCCGGGTGCTGCGGGTCGGCGTGGCCGAATTCCGCCGCTCGCTAGACCGCGTCATGCCCCGCGACCAGAACCCCGACATGATCATCGGGCGTTACATTCCCAACCTGGTGCCGCGGCCGTTCACCCTGGACCGCGACTTCATCCAGGAGATTCGGGACCTGGTGCCCGCCGAGCCGCTTGACCCGATTCTGGCCGACTACGACACCTGGCTGCGCGAGCGCCGCAATGAGATGGCGCGCACCGTCGTCATCGAGCTGCTGGCATGGCAGTTCGCCAGCCCGGTGCGCTGGATCGAGACCCAGGATTTGCTGTTCATCGAGCAGGCCGCCGGCGGCCTGGGTGTCGAACGGTTCGTCGAGATCGGCGTGAAGTCGTCGCCGACCGTAGCCGGCCTGGCCACCAATACGCTCAAGTTGCCCGAATACGCCCACAGCACAGTGGAAGTGCTCAACGCCGAGCGCGACGCCGCCGTGCTGTTCGCCACCGATACCGACCCCGAGCCGGAGCCGGAAGAGGAAGAGGTTTCCGCCGGACCTGAGTCCGAAGTTTCTTCGGAAGCCGCTCCGGCCGCACCGGTCGCCGCGCCCGCGGCGCCGTCGGGTGGTCCCCGACCGGACGACATCGCATTCGACGCCGCCGACGCAACCCTGGCCCTGATCGCGATTTCGGCCAAGATGCGCATCGACCAGATCGAGGAACTGGACTCCATCGAATCCATCACCGACGGCGCGTCGTCGCGACGTAACCAGCTGCTGGTGGACCTGGGCTCCGAGCTGAACCTCGGCGCGATCGATGGCGCTGCCGAGGCCGACCTGGCCGGGCTGCGGGCACAGGTAACCAAGCTGGCACGCACGTACAAGCCTTATGGCCCAGTGCTTTCCGACGCGATCAACGATCAGCTGCGCACCGTGCTGGGGCCGTCGGGCAAGCGGCCGGCCGCCATCGCCGAGCGAGTCAAGAAGACCTGGGAGCTCGGTGAGGGCTGGGCCAAGCACGTTACCGTCGAGGTCGCGCTGGGCACCCGCGAAGGCACCAGTGTTCGTGGCGGCACCATGGGCCACTTGCACGAGGGTGCATTGGCCGACGCCGGTTCGGTCGACAAGGTCATCGACGCCGCGGTCGCCGCGGTCGCCGCGCGGCGTGGCATTTCGGTGTCCCTGCCGTCGGCCGGCGGTGGCGGCGGCGCGACCGTCGACGCGGCCGCGCTGAGTGAGTTCACCGAACAGATCACCGGTCGCGACGGTGTGCTCGCCTCGGCGGCGCGGCTGGTGCTCAACCAGCTCGGCCTGGACGACCAGGTCAGCGCCGCAGCGGCCAGCTCCGATGCCGAACTCATCGACTTGGTGACCACCGAATTAGGTTCGGACTGGCCACGTTTGGTGGCACCGGTGTTCGACGCCAGGAAGGCCGTCGTATTCGACGACCGCTGGGCCAGCGCCCGCGAGGACCTGGTCAAGTTGTGGCTGACCGACGAGGGCGACATCGACGCCGACTGGTCGCGGTTGTCGGAGCGTTTCGAGGGTGCCGGTCACGTTGTGGCGACCCAGGCCACCTGGTGGCAGGGCAAGTCACTGGCGGCGGGCAAGCAGATCCACGCGTCGCTGTACGGCCGGATCGCCGCGGGTGCCGAAAATCCCGACCCAGGCCAATACAGCAGCGAAGTCGCTGTGGTGACAGGCGCTTCGAAGGGTTCGATCGCGGCTGCTGTCGCCGCCCGTCTGCTCGATGGGGGCGCCACCGTCATCGCGACCACCTCCAAGCTCGACGAAGAGCGGCTGGCCTTCTACCGCACGCTGTACCGCGACCACGCCCGCTACGGCGCGGCGCTGTGGGTCGTTGCGGCCAACATGGCGTCCTACTCCGATATCGACGCCCTGGTCGAATGGGTAGGCAACGAGCAATCCGAAAGCCTTGGGCCGCAATCAATTCACGTCAAGGACGCGCAAACCCCGACGTTGCTGTTCCCGTTCGCCGCACCGCGGGTGGTCGGCGACCTTTCGGAGGCCGGTTCGCGCGCCGAGATGGAGATGAAGGTCCTACTATGGGCCGTGCAGCGGCTGATCGGCGGCCTGTCGACGATCGGCGCCGAGCGCGACATCGCGTCGCGGCTGCACGTGGTGCTGCCCGGTTCACCCAACCGCGGAATGTTCGGCGGCGACGGCGCTTACGGCGAAGCCAAGTCGGCGCTGGACGCCGTGGTGAGCCGTTGGCACGCCGAGTCGTCATGGGCGGCCCGGGTCAGCCTCGCGCATGCGCTGATCGGCTGGACCCGTGGCACCGGGCTGATGGGTCATAACGACGCGATCGTCACCGCGGTCGAAGAGGCCGGCGTGACGACCTACTCGACCGACGAGATGGCGGCGCTACTGCTCGGCCTGTGCGACGTGGAATCCAAGGTGGCCGCGGCGCATTCGCCGATCAAGGCCGATCTCACCGGGGGCCTGGGCGAAGCCAACCTGGATATGGCCGAGCTGGCGGCTAAAGCGCGCGAAGAGATGTCGGCCGAGGCGGCCGCGGATCCAGAAGGAGTGGCGGAGGGCACGATTGCCGCGCTGCCGTCGCCGCCGCGGCTGGTTACCCCGGCACCGGCGCCGGAATGGGACGACCTTGCCGTCGACCCCGCCGATCTGGTGGTGATCGTCGGCGGTGCCGAGATCGGCGCGTACGGTTCGTCGCGCACCCGATTCGAGATGGAGGTCGAGAACGAACTGTCGGCGGCCGGCGTGCTCGAGCTGGCCTGGACGACGGGATTGATCCGCTGGGAGGACGACCCGCAACCGGGTTGGTACGACACCGGATCCGGCGATCTCGTCGACGAGGCCGAACTTGTCGAGCGCTACCACGACATCGTGGTTGAGCGCTGCGGCATCCGCGAGTTCGTGGACGACGGTGCGATCGACCCCGATCACGCTTCGCCGCTGCTGGTGTCGGTGTTCCTGGACAAGGACTTCACCTTCGTGGTGTCGTCGGAGGCCGACGCCCGCGCGTTCGCCGAATTCGACCCCGAGCACACGGTGGTTCGGGCGGTCCCCGATTCCACCGACTGGCAGGTGACCCGCAAGGCGGGCAGCGAGATTCGGGTGCCGCGCAAGACCAAGCTGTCGCGGGTCGTCGGCGCGCAGATCCCGACCGGGTTCGACCCGACCGTGTGGGGGATCAGCCCCGACATGGCCAGTTCCATTGACCGAGTTGCGTTGTGGAACATCATCGCGACCGTCGACGCCTTCCTGTCCGCCGGATTCAGCCCGGCCGAAGTGATGCGCTATGTGCACCCCAGCATGGTGGCCAGCACGCAGGGCACCGGGATGGGCGGCATGACGTCGATGCAGACCATGTATCACGGAAACCTGTTGGGCCGGAACAAGCCGAACGACATCCTGCAGGAAGTTCTGCCGAACGTTGTCGCCGCACACGTGGTTCAGTCCTATGTCGGTAGCTACGGCGCGATGATCCACCCGGTAGCGGCGTGTGCGACCGCGGCGGTGTCGGTCGAGGAGGGCGTCGACAAGATCCGCCTGGGCAAGGCCGAATTGGTGGTTACCGGCGGGCTGGACGACCTGACGCTGGAGGCCATCATCGGCTTCGGCGACATGGCGGCCACGGCAGACACGTCCATGATGCGCGGCCGGGGCATCGCGGACTCGAAGTTCTCCAGGCCCAACGACCGGCGTCGCCTGGGCTTCGTGGAGGCCCAGGGCGGCGGGACCATTCTGCTGGCCCGCGGTGACCTTGCGCTGAAGATGGGCTTGCCGGTGCTCGCGGTCGTGGCCTATGCGCAGTCCTTCGGCGACGGTGTGCATACGTCGATCCCGGCGCCGGGCTTGGGCGCGCTGGGCGCGGGCCGCGGCGGCCGGGACTCGGCTCTGGCCCGGGCGCTGGCCAAGGTGGGCGTGGGAGCCGACGATGTCGCGGTGATCTCCAAGCACGACACCTCAACGCTGGCCAACGACCCCAACGAGACCGAACTACATGAGCGGCTGGCCGACGCGCTGGGCCGCTCGGAGGGTGCCCCGCTGTTCGTGGTGTCGCAGAAGAGCCTGACCGGTCACGCCAAGGGTGGTGCCGCCGTCTTCCAGATGATGGGGCTCTGCCAGATGCTGCGCGACGGGGTCATTCCACCCAACCGCAGCCTGGATTGCGTCGATGACGAACTCGCCGGGTCCGCGCACTTCGTGTGGATCCGCGACACCCTGCGACTGGGCGAGAAGTTCCCGCTCAAAGCCGGGTTGCTGACCAGCCTCGGGTTCGGCCACGTGTCCGGTCTGGTCGCGCTGGTGCACCCGCAGGCGTTCATCGCCTCGCTGGATCCCGAGCAGCGGACGGATTACCGGCGGCGGGCCGACGCGCGTCTGCTGGCCGGGCAGCGGCGTCTGGCATCGGCGATTGCCGGCGGTGCGCCGATGTACGAGCGGCCCGCTGACCGTCGCTTCGACCACGATGCGCCGGAGAAGCCGCAAGAGGCGTCGATGCTGTTGAATCCGGACGCGCGGCTGGGCGCCGGGGACGCTTACCAGGTCTGAGTGTCCATCCGTTAACCTGGCCACCCATGGGCATCGTCGGAGTGGGGATCGACCTCGTCTCCATTCCTGATTTCGCCGAGCAGGTCGATCAACCGGGAACGGTGTTCTCGGCGACGTTCACCCCCGGTGAGCGCCGCGACGCCTCCGACAAGAGTTCGTCGGCGGCCCGCCATCTGGCTGCCCGTTGGGCAGCCAAGGAGGCGGTGATCAAGGCCTGGTCCGGTTCCCGGTTCGCGCAGCGGCCGGTGCTGCCGGAGGACATTCACCGCGACATCGAAGTGGTCACTGACATGTGGGGGCGACCGAAGGTCCGGCTCGCCGGCGAGATCGCCAAACATCTGGCCGACGTGACGATCCATGTGTCGCTTACCCACGAAGGGGATACCGCAGCGGCGGTGGCCATCCTCGAGACCCCCTAGGGGGCCCGCGAGCAGACGCAGAATCGCATCAAAATCTCCGATTTTGTGCGATTCTGCGTCTGCTCGCGCTACTAGCGGGCCAGGCTGCGGGCGTAGCCGGCGCCCATGCCCAGCAACACCAAACCCACGACGATGAATGCCGCGACCCGGAAGATGCCGTCCAGCGTTGCCAGATCGAACAGGAACAGCTTGGCGGTGGCGGCTGCAGTGAGCGCGAGCCCCGCGGTGATGGGAGCGGTGCGGCCCGCCGGGCTGTGACGTCGCAGCGCGTAGACGAAAAGCGCCGCCGCCATAGCGATCCAGCAGATGGTGGCCGCCATGTGGCCGGCCAGGAACCCGCCGTTGCGGCCGCCGACGAGCACGCCTGCGGTCACGGTGAATGCGGTAACGGCATAGACGATCAGTGCCCCGGCTGCCGCGAGGCAGGCCCGGGCCATCAGCACCGCGAAAGCGATGGCTAGCAGGCTGCCGGCCAGGATGGACACCGCGATGGGCGTCGGGAGCACCGTCGCTCTCATCAGCGCATGCGGTGGTGCGTAGCATACGAAGAACCCGGCGCCGATGATGCCGAATCCTGTTGCGGTCCAACGAGCTATGTCGTCATGGCGGCCGGCGACGGCGACGATGACGGCCAGCGCCAGCAACACCGGGCCTTCGACGTAACCATGGAACGCGACGGTGACGGCCACCAGAGCTGCGATGGCCGACAACGCCGACCAGACTTGAGTGACGACTCGGGGCAGATCGAAGATCAGCACGATGATCAACATCCCGGCGGCCACGGCCGCCGCCAGCACGGTGGCCAGCACCCGGTCGACCCCGATTCCGGCTGCCAGTACCGGGACGGTGCCGGCGGCCGTCAGAACCGCGAGCGTGCCCGCGTTCTTGTTGGACGGCAACAGGATTAGGCCGCTGGCAATGGCGTTGATTGCGGCCACCCCGCAGGCGCCGCCGACTAGCCAGGGATTGTCGTGACGGCCGATCGTCACCAGCGCCACCAGTATCGGCAGGGTGGCCGCCGCCACCCGGGCGGCCAGCATCGACGTCCAATCCTTGCCCAGTTGCACGGGCAGGGTGGCAGCCGAGAGCGCCAGCATGAAGCTCACCAGCAACAGGCCGAAACCGGCGGTGATGACGGGTGCCAGCGCGATGAGCGGCACCAGCACCAACATCCCGAGATGTTCGGAGTCCCATCGCCGGGCCAGGGTGAGTCCGCCGCCGCCGATCAGCGCGGCGAGCAGCAGCCCTGCTGGTGCCGGAACCCACTCGTAAATGGTGGTGAGTGCGATGACATCGAGGTATGCCGTAGCAATACCGGTGGCGGCCAACGCTATTGCGCCGGTTCGTCCGCCGGGCCGGTGTTGTTGCAAACAAGCCACTCCGATGAGCACGATCGACAACGCGACACCGCCAGCCACCCGGATTTCCGGGCGCAGCAGGCCGGCCTGGGCGGCCAGGACCAGTAACAGCACCACGCCGATAAGCGTCACAGCGACCCCGGCGACGGCGAGTAGTTTGCCGATCCAACCGGATTCAGTCGCCTTCGGTTCCCGCGGTGGTGGCGGCGCAGCGGGTCTTGGGGTCGCAAGCACCGGTGGCGGGGGAGTTTGGGGCGGCTCAGGCTGCCAGTAGGGCTGCCAATAGGGCTGCCAGTAGGGCGCTATGGGTTGGGGCGGCGGTGCCGAACCGGAGATCAGGTGGTCAAGTTGGCTGAGTTCGCCGGATACTCGCGACATCTGCCGGGACAAGGCTTCGAACTCCTGGGAAAGCCGACTGATCACGGCCCGCTGCGATTCGGTCATGGGGGCAACCCTGCCGGGACGTGCCTGAGATGGGATGAGTAGGAATACCCAAATGCGGCTAGTCGTCGAGCCCGTGTTCGATGGCGTAGCGGGTCAACTCCACCCGGTTGGCGACTTGCAGTTTTCGGAATGTCGCCTGGATGTGGTTTTCCACGGTGCGATGACTTAGCGACAGGCGTTCGCCAATCTGTTTGGCGGATAACCCTTTTGCGACATACCGCAAGACTTCGGTCTCCCGCTCGGTGAGGCTGGGCGTCGCGGGTCCGGCATCCGGGCTCGCCGCGATGCGCCGGTATTCGCCCAGGACCAGCCCGGCCAGGCTCGGGGTGAACACCGCCCGCCCGGCCGCGGTGGCTCGCACGGCGTCAGCGAGTTCGGCTTTCGACGCGCTCTTGACCAGGTATCCTGTCGCACCGGCCTTGACTGCTTCGAGCACGTCGTCGCGCTCATCGGACGCCGACAGCACCAGCACCCGGGTGGACGGGGAAACCTCGAGTACCTCCGTGGTTGCCCGCACGCCGTCGCCGTCGGCAAGTCGCATGTCCATCACCACCACATCCGGCTTGACCACAGCGGCGCGGCGCCGCGCCGCCGCCACACCGTCGGCGGTGGCCACCACGTTGAACCCGTCGTCGGCGAGGTCGCGAGCAACCGCGTCGCGCCAGATCGGATGATCGTCGACCACCATCACCGTCGGTTCGGCACGCTCAGCTCCCATTCGGTACCCTCTCCCAGCTCGGTGTGCAGTTGCGCAGTACCGCCCATCGACATCAACCGTCCCACAATGGACTTCGAGATGCCCAGCCGTCCCTGGCTGGCCGCTTCCTCCAGCCTGCCGGCAGCGATGCCGATACCGTCGTCGCGGATGCTCACCGTGACCGAATCGCCGAGGTCTTCCAGCAACACGTAAGCGCGGGCGTCGGGGCCGGCGTGCAAGCGCACGTTGTCCAGGGCGTTGCCCACCGCGGAATCCAGCTCGGTAGCGAGCGCCCGGTGCATGGTCACCGGGGTTCCGGGCAAGCTCACCGAGACGCGGCCGGATTCCCTGCGGCGCAGCAGCGTGCGCAGGTCGATTTCCTGGCTGTCACCGTCTTGGTCAATGTCGGTGGAGGTCAACCAGCTTCGCAGGGTTCGTTCCTGTTCGCCGGCGAGTTTCGCCAGTTCGGATGTGGCGCCGCCGATTTCGCTACCCCGCCGGGCGACCAGCGCGAGGACCTGCATGACACCGTCGTGCACCTGCCGGGACAGCCGTTCGCGTTCATCCAGCGCGGCCGACAATTGGGCCGCCCGCTGCAGTTCGTCGTGGGCGCGCAATGCGGTGCGCGCCGCCATACCCACCGCCAAGCCGACGGCCAGTTCGACGACGATGGTGGCGCTGCGCCCCAGGTTGACGTTGAGGTAGCCCTTGACGGCTTCATTGGTGGCCGTCACCGCAACGCCGGCCAGCATGCCCCACGCCGGGCCGAACTGAAGGGCCGCCGAAATGGTGGCGTTCGTGGCCCACAGTGTTGTCGGCCAGGTCTGGTTGTCGTGGGCCCACTGGCTGGAGGCGACGATCTCGGTGGACGCCATGAGCAGCACAACGACGAGAATCTCGGCGATCACCCACGCCGTTCTGCGACCGAATCCACGCAAGTAGACAACCGCACACGCCGCGCTCCAGCCGATGAGCACCCCGAACAGCAGCCACGCCACCAAGGGGTGGCGCAGGTCGGAGTTGATGGCTATCTGGAAGCCCAGCGCGTAGCCGCAGCTCAGCAGGCGGAAGACTTGGGCTGCCCGCCACAGCGGCGCGATCGGGTCGGGACCGTCGGTGGCCATCGGGCCAAGCTTAGCGCTGAGTTGGCCCGCCGATTTCCCCACGAACAAACGATCCGGCGGATTGTCTCACTGCGCCCCACTGCCAATGTCGTTGCCGCAGGCGCCAATCGAGGAGACCCAATGCTGCCCAATTTTGCTGTGTTGCCACCGGAGATCAACTCGTTGCGGATATTCAGCGGGCCGGGTCCGGCCCGTTGCTGGAGGCGGCAGTGGCCTGGGAGGGGCTGGCCTCCGAGCTCGGTTCGGCAGCTGCTTCGTTTGGCTCGGTGACTTCGGAACTGGTTGGCCAGGCATGGCGAGGTCCCGCCGCGGCGGCGATGACGTCCGCGGCCGCACCGTATGTCAGTTGGCTCAGCGCATCGGCGGCGCAGGCGGCGGACGCGGCCGGACAGGCGCGGGCGGTAGTGAGCGTGTTCGAGGCGGCAAGGGCAGCGACCCTCCCGCCGATCGCGGTGGCGGTACGTCCGGCTTCTTCAACCAGGGCGACGATTCGTCGGGCTTCGGCAACCATGGTGATGAGAGCACCGGCATCGGCAACCTGGCTCCGAATGGCTCGGGCGTTTACAACACCGGGTTCGGCGGCTCGGGCGTCGGCAATTCCAGCGATCCGGGGTTCAGGCTTTTTCAACAGCGTCAACAATGGTGGTGGATTCCAGAACTCGGGGTTCTTCAACACCGGAATCCGCAACTCGGGCGTTGGAAACCTGAGTGAATACCCCGCCAGTCTGAGCAGGGCATTCCGGATTCTTCCACCGTTGACGGCTTCGGCGGCCATAGCCCGGCACCCGCCAAGCTAGCCTCGAGACCATGACTGATCTGGTTGAGCGGGTACGCGAGGTGTTGCCGTCGGTGCGTCGTGATCTCGAGGATCTGGTGCGCATCGAGTCGGTATGGGCCGACTCGGGTCGCCACGATGAGGTCCACCGCAGCGCACAGGCGGTGGCAGACCTGTTGTCGCAGGCCGGCCTTGGTGATGTGCGGATCGTCAGCGAGGGCGGGGCGCCGGCGGTCATCGGCCATTATCCGGCGCCACCGGGAGCGCCGACCGTCTTGCTTTACGCCCATCACGACGTGCAGCCCGAAGGCGATCGCGGTCAGTGGGCGTCGCCGCCATTTGAGCCGACGGAACGTGACGGGCGGTTGTATGGCCGTGGTACTGCCGACGACAAGGCAGGAATCGCAACGCATTTGGCGGCACTCCGGGCACATGGTGGCCGGCCACCGGTGGGGGTGACCGTCTTTGTCGAGGGTGAAGAAGAATCCGGTTCCCCGACGCTGGGCCGGTTCTTGGCCGCCCACTGTGACGCCCTCGCCGCCGACGTGATCGTCATCGCCGACTCGGACAACTGGAGCACCGACGTTCCGGCACTGACAGTGTCGCTGCGCGGACTGGCCGACTGTGTGGTCGAGGTCGTCACACTTGACCACGGACTGCACTCGGGGTTGTGGGGCGGCGTGGTTCCTGACGCGCTCAGCGTGCTGGTGCGCCTGCTGGCCAGCCTGCACGACGATGACGGCAATGTGGCGGTGCCGGGTCTGCACCACGGCGACGCCGCCGACGTGGACTACCCGCCTGAGCGGGTACGGGTGGATTCTGGTCTGCTAGAAGGGGTTTCGGAGATCGGCGCCGGTTCGGTGCCGCAACGGCTGTGGGCCAAGCCGGCGATCACCGTGATCGGCATTGACACCACCTCTGTTGCGGCAGCGTCGAACACGCTGATTCCGCGGGCACGGGCCAAGGTCAGTATGCGGGTCGCGCCGGGTGGCGACGCCATCGCGCATCTTGATGCGCTGGAAGCGCATTTGCACCGGAACGCCCCATGGGGTGCACAGGTCACCGTTACACGCGGCGAGATCGCGCAGCCGTTTAACATCGACGCGTCGGGGCCCGTCTACGACGCGGCGCGGGCGGCCTTTCGGCAGGCGTGGGGTGTCGATGCCATCGATATGGGAATGGGTGGTTCGATCCCGTTCATCGCTGAATTCGCCGCCGCGTTTCCACAGGCGCAGATCCTCGTCACCGGGGTGGAGGATCCCAACACCCAGGCACATAGCGTCAACGAAAGCCTGCATTTGGGCGTCCTGGAACGCGCCGCGACGGCTGAGGCGCTGCTGCTGGCCAATCTTGCGGCTACACAGACAGATCGCGCCGCAGTTTGCTGACGTGGCTGGCGGCCTTGATGACGTTCAGCGGTGCCTGCTGAGAGCGTCGTCGGTCACGCGCCGGCCTGACTGCCTCGGTCTGATCCACTTCTCGAGGTCGAACCCCTGCCGGGTCGCTTCAGCGAGGTAAGCCGCTTCGGTGGCGTCGTCGATGTGAGCTTCGCGGGCCAGCAGCCAGAGGCACTCGTGGTCAGGTGTACCGACGAGGGAAACCGTGTAAGCGTCATCGATTTTCAGGACCCAGTAGTCGCCTTTCGTGAACGGGATCCACCTCAGGAACTGCGGAAGGAACGACACTTGCAAGCGTCCCGCCTGGCCGTTCACCGGAGTTGCGCGGCCGATCGAGCGCGACGGTACACCGTCTTTGTTGAGGCAGCGATTGTCGACGCGGACGCTTGCATCGTCCTCGAGTGTGTATTCGGCTGTGATGTCCGAGGCCTCGGCGTCCTCCCATTTGAACGGGCGCCGGCCGATCTCATACCACAGCCCGCGATAGCGGTTGAGGTCGAGAGATTCGACAGAGGTAACGGCGCACTGTTCACGCATCATGGTTTTCGTTCGGCTTCTTGAGCGCCTCGCTCGCGCTGCTGACGACACTGCGGATGAACTCGTACTGCGTCTTCACCAGTTTGTCCGCCATATCGAGGGCGGCGTCGACGATGGTTTCGCGTCTCGACGGATGGTCGTCCCCGTGTCCGGGCAACGACTCTTCGACAGCGCCAACGAACTTGCGCACGGCTTCGATGGCGGTCCGTTGTCCGGATTCGACCGACTTGAGCACTTCGTCGGACAGGCCTGCTGCTCGCTCCGCCAGGTCTGACGCTAGTTCCGCCGGCGTCTTCTTCTCGGTGTCTTGTGACATGATCGGCCTCCAAGGAATGGCTTCAAATAAGCAGTCTCGAATGACTTGGACTCAAGAATGCGCTCAGGTCTCGGCGTTCTATAGGGCCGATGGTCCTTTCGCCTGCTGCGGAACTACCTCTGGACAGCCGGCGCAGATCCTTGTCACTGGTGTGGGGGATCCCCACCCCAGGCACACAGCGTCGACGAAAGCCTGCACCTAGGCGTCCTGGAATCTGCCGCGACGGCTGAGGCGCTGCTGCTGGCCAATCTTGCGGCTATACAGACAGATCGCGGTGACCTGTCGGGCGGCTTTGCGCGCTGAGCTGACGGCAGTAACGCACATGGATGTCAGTCGCGACGGTGAACTCGTGGCCGAAATCGTATGTGCCCGAGAGGCATGACGCGCAGGCGGCGGCGGCAAACGTTTCGAGTTGCGGTGTGCGCGCCGCTTCATGTTATCCCCGCATCGTAGAGATAGCGGAAAGCCGTCAAAGCGAAATAGGTGTTGTCCTAGGTGCAGCCGGGGCGTTAGCTTGCGTCGATGGACGCTGCTCACGCCCTGGGAATTTTGCACGACCTGGCAGCTATCCCGCTACGGGAAAGGATCGGGTACCTCATCGGTATCGCGGTCATGATCGGCGCAGCAGTTGGTGCCATTAGGCGCTGGATGCAACGGAATCCAACAATTCGCGGTGACGCGCTGACGGGTACGGCGCAGGTCCTGTCGATGAAACGGGCGGGTTGGCTTGATAACGACCACCGGCCCTATCTCCGGCTGAAGCTAGGCGTGCAGGTTCCGGGCCAAGAACCATACGAGGTGACCGTGCAGCGGAGTGTGGATAGCGTCTATTTGTCGCGCGTGCAGCCGGGCGCGACTCTCCCCGTCCAAGTAGATCCGGTCAACCCGCAAATCGTTCGGCTCATCTTCGATCAATCGATCGCCTAGCGCTTCGAGCGCGGTGTCAGCCCATCGCCTCGGCCTGCGCCAGGTATCCCTGGAAGTCGGCTGCGAGTGCTTTCTCGCGGAAGCGTGCCAGGAACTGCTGGTAGCCCAGCTTGTCTCCGCTGTTCCAGGCAAGGAGCGCCCGTAACCGCAAAAGCGGCAGTTCGTGCAGGACGAAGCCCGGCTCGGTCGGCACAGCAGCCAGTCTGTCCACCGCTTTCTGCGCTTCGTCGATGTCGGATGGTGTGCCGCGACGGAGTAATGCCTCGCCCAGTACCGCGGTGGCAGGACCACGAAACATCGTCTCGTCGGTGGCGAACTGCTCCTCGACGACCTGGCGCGCCAGAGCGATGGCGCCGTCGAGCTCGCCGGACCTGAGTTTTGCGCGAGCGAACTCGATATCGGTCAGCCTCCGCAATGTCAGGGAAAGTTTCTCGCGAACGATCACCTCGCGCGCTGCGGTCAACGCCTCGATGCCGGCCGCTCGGTCACCCTCGGGAGAGTGCAGTAACGCCGCCGCTCGATTCAGGTATGCGAAGGTGACGGCGCTGTTGTCGCCCGACTGTAGCGCGATCTGCAGCGACTCCGATGTCAACGAGATGTCCTCCGCGTCGGGCACTATAGCGTCGTTTGCCATCGCACTCGCGAATTTGTACGCCTGGGCCAGAATTCGGGTTGTCGCGTCATACGACCGCGCCATCGCAATGCCCCGTTGGATGTCGGCCCGCCATCCCGGCCGGCCCAAGGCCATCGCCGATGCACCCCTCAAACTCATGGCCCAGGCAAGCGGAGATCCGATCACGAAGTTCCCCATGACGGGGTCGCCGTCCGCGAGGTCGATAATGCGCTGCGCCAAGCGCTGGCTTTCGACCACCTCACCGGCTTCCCAATTGGCCTGCGCCGCCCCATAGAGAAGGCCCACGACCATCTCTGGTTCCTCTATCGACTCGACCAGCGCGGCGAACTCGGACGCCATATGTACGGCTTCCCGGTGGCGCGAATTGAACGTCAGCGTGTTGAGGTAGCCAGCCATGCCCACCGCCAGTGACTTCTTGTCGCCGGCTGCGGCCGTGATATTGCGCAACTCTTCGAAGCCAGTGGTTTCTGGAACGCCTCCCACGCGAAAGGCGCTGCCGCACAAGAAAGCCCGCGGTGAGATCCGCATCGCCAAACAGGTGGGATGATCGCCGGGCATTTGGTCGGCAACCCGTGCGGCCTGTTCCCAGCTTCCGCGTGCCGCCCGGATGTCGCGCGGCCCATAACCGGTCGCGGCGCGCATGAACCATTCATATGCCTCGGACAGCTCACCCGCGGACTCGTATTGAGCGGCGATCATGGCCGCCCCCTCACCGGTGGCTGCGGCATTCGTCTGCTCCATGATCACGGCCACCCGCCGGTGCAAGTCCGAGCGCGCGGCCTTGAGCTGCGATTCGTAGGCCACCTTCTGAGTGAGCGGATGGTGGAAGGCGTATTCGGCATCGTCTCCGTAAGTGACCTGGTCGACCAGTTCGGCTTCGACGAGTGGCGTCAGGTCCGTCCGATCGAGCAATCGCTCCAACAGCTCGGCGCGAAATCGAGCACCGATGACCGCTGCGGCGTTCAACGTCCGCTTCGCCGAGGGAGTGAGCCGGTCGATACGGTCACCGATGGCCGCCTGCAAGGTGGGTGGTACGTGCACGTCGCCTACTTCTCGCAGACACACGTAGGCACCCGGGTCGCCCTCGATCTCGCCCCGCTCAGCCAGATCGCGCACGATCTCTTCGGCGCAGAACGGTATGCCCGCCGCGCGGTCGGCGACCACCGTGGACAACCTGCCTACCGACGAATCCGCCCCGAGCAGCTCCTCCAGTAACTCATCGATGTACGAATCACTCAGCGGTGCAAGTACGATGGCCTCGGCTTCGGTGAGTTCTGACATGATGCCCTGATACTCGGGGCGATACGTGATCAACATCGTTGCCCGCATTTGGCGGACGGCGGCCGCGAAATCGCTGAGCATCGACTCGCTGACACCATCTATCCAGTGCGCGTCTTCGATGACATATACGACGGGGTTCGGGCGACCCAGCGAAACTGTCTTGATGAGCTCGATGAGCCGCCGCCGCCCGGCGTCCGGGCTGATGTCTGACAGCGGCATATCGGTATCACGGATGCCCAGCTGCTCATCTAGCAACAGCAGGTCCTCGGCATCGGCATGGGGTGCGGCTGCGCGCACCCGCACCCGGGCGGCTTCTGGTGTGAGACCGCCGATTCCGAACACTGCGCATAACAGTCGCGAGATCACATGGAACGAGATCTCGCGGGTATGCGATTCGCAGTAGGTGGAAAACACCTCAAAACCACGGCTTGTCGCGGCCGAAACGGATTCGCGCACCAACCGCGTCTTACCGATGCCCGGTGGCCCGGACACGGTGACCACGGAGCCGACCCCATCGAGCGCCCTGTCCAGGATCGCCGAGATCGCTGCCGTCTCCGACTCGCGGCCCACGAGGCGAGAATGCCGACGACCGACCCGCCGTTCAGCCGACGCGGACAACAGCCGACGGGCCGGCACTGTGTCCTCGGAACCCTTAATATGGACGAATTCCTTTGTGCCTAAGGAGAAATGGTACTCAACGAGGGTGGCCGTCGACTCGCTGAGCATCACCCCGCCCGGCGGCGCGATAGATTCCATCCGCTGGGCCATGCCGACCTGTTCACCGACTGCGGTGTAACCGAAAGAGCCTGAACCGATCTCACCAGCGATCACCTCGCCAGAGTTCAACCCAACCCGCAGCTTGAGCTCGATACCGTCGCGCCCCTGAACTTCGACGGCAAGGGGCTGCGCCTCCTCCTGGATAGCCAACGCCGCCAGACAGGCACGCACAGCATGGTCCTCCAAGGCCTGGGGTGCGCCGAACACCGCCATGATGCCGTCGCCGGTGAAACTGCCGACGGTGCCCCCGAAACGCCTTACCACTCCGGCGCACCTGTCCGCCAGGTCGGCCATGATCTCATGCAGCCGCTCGGCACCCACCACTGCGGCGATGTCCATCGAGTGCACCACGTCGGCGAATACGACGGTGACCTGTTTGTACTCAGCCGACTTGGTGGCCCGCGTGAGTCGGTTACCGCACTCGCTGCAGAACTTCCCCGTCGGGCTGGACGGCGCCCCACAGGAACCACAGATCAACTGGGACGCGGTCAGCCCGCTATCTCCCTGACTTCCACATGAAGATCGTTCCACCGCTGCTCGACCATGTCCGCCATATCGCCCGTACCACCTTCGACACGAACTTCGTCTATTCCGAACGCACTAGCTCACCCGAACTGGGCCATGATCTTCTGAATATTCGATGCCGTATGGGCAGCCTTGACGTTGTACTGCGCCAGGGCGATCTTGCCCTTGTCGTCGACGACGAAGGTAGACCGGATCACGCCGGTGACCGTCTTGCCGTACATCAGTTTCTCGCCGTAGGCGCCCCAGGCGCTGAGCACCTTGCGTTCGGGATCAGACAGCAGAGGAAACGTCAGACCTTCGGCGTCGCGAAACTTGGCCAGCTTCTCCGATTTGTCCGGGGAGATGCCGACGACATCGATGCCGGCGTCGTTGAGCTCGCTCAGGCTGTCGCGAAAGGCGCAGGCCTGTTTGGTGCATCCGGGCGTCGAGGCGGCGGGGTAGAAGTACACAACTAGGTGGCGGCCCTTGTAGTCGGCCAACGACACCTTCCTGCCGTCGGCGTCGGGCAGGCTGAACGCTGGGGCTTTGTCTCCGGGGGCTAGCCGTGTGGTCTCGGTCACTGCTCTAGGGTAGTGCGGGCAGGGGCACCAGGCTCAGTTGGAGGACAGACACGTGGCGGACCGCGATCCCGACACCATCAAGCAGGAGATCGACGTCGCCCGCGACCAGCTGGCGGCCACTGTTGATTCACTTGCTCAGCGCGCCAATCCTCGCCGTCTGGCCGACGACGTCAAAATACGGGTGATCGCATTCGTCAAGAAACCCGTGGTCACGGTGTCTTTGGCCGGCGTCAGCGCCATTGTTGTCGTGGTGGTGGTGCACCGGGTCAGGAATCGCTGACTCGCCAGCCTGCACCGTAGAGTGTGCATCCAGGCATTCCCGCGTCACTCCTGGGCGCAGAAGTCGCCGAACGCCCGCCGTGGGCTCACACTCGAGTCCGTCGGACATGCACCGGTATGTCATCGGCCCACGGTTGAGTGGTGACCATGTCCTCGACGTCGCAGTAGCCGCGCTCGAATTCCCCGGTCGCCGCATCGACCAGCCGGTACTCCTGCGTCTTGATGTGGATGGGCTGGGCGTCCAGAATCACCACCCGGACCTCGCCCGGCTCGAACCCGCAGCGCTCCTGTAGCGCCTCGATGAGGCATTCGTTATGCATATGCCCGTCGCCGAAGTTCCAGCCGAGCACCATCGCGCACAGTTGCTCGCCCTCGCACAGCACGTAGTCGTCCTCGTCAAAGCCGGCCAGTGCCCGGTGTACCAGCGTCATCAGCGCGCGTCCGTGCGAGTTCATCCCGCGAAAGGCATACCCGAGATGAAGGGGGATCGAGGCGTCCTCTTTGTTGCCGTACAGCCGTTCGAGCTGCAGGTGATACATCGGGCCCAGGGCGCGCGAGCCGATACGGAACTTCTCGTCGGCCGACGGCTTGACGCACCACAGTGTGGTGTCCCAGTTGCCGGCGTAATACCGCATACCGGGCAGGAAGGAAACCTTGCGGGGGTAGAGGTTTCCGACGACGACGGTTGCGGCGATAACGGCGAATAGGACGGCGATGGGCCACGGGTTGCCGACATTCGACAGTCCCAGCTGCGCATGTGCGACGAACAGCCACAGCACCCCGAAGATCATGAACACGTTCCACTCCAGGGGCACTCCCATGGGGAAGGCCAGCAGGATGTTGAGGTGGAACACGACCATCACGAACGCCGCGATGGCCGTCGGCCAACCTCCGTGTGAGAAGAAGAGCACCAGTGGCACCAGCCCCTCCACCGCCGTCGAGAAGTGGGCGATCAAACCGGCCAATGCGCTGGGCCGCAAGTCATCTGGATAGCGTCTGAACATCGACTGCTTGAGAAATCCGGCGGGGATGAACGGGTTGTTCGCCAGCATCGTCGAGATCACGAACGGGAAGTGCCGGTTGAGTTTCGACGTGGCCGCGCCCAGCCAGATCACCATGAAGACCACCTTGGCCCCCACGACGATGTCGGCGCCGGTGAACACGAACACCAGCGCCAGCGGCGCGTATACCTCGCCGCGAGCCGCCAGGAAGATGATCTTGTCGCGCAGGCTGAGCACGGCCAGCACCGACAGGATCGCGATGGTCTGCCAGCGCGGCAGCACCCCAATTGCGGTGCCTAGGGCCGGAATTGGCCCTGTGCCATCGGACACCAAGGCGACGACGAGCAACACCAGCAGCATGCCGTATAGCAGCGCGTCGAACGGGGTTCTGTTGCTGCCTTTGGTCAGCGGCACTCGGTTCGGCCAAGGTGGCAGCCGAATGGTTCCGGGCCGCAGCCAGTACAGAATCGAGCCCATCGGCGGGAAGTAGCGTCCAGCCATGGGGCCGAAGCAGCACCCGAGGCCCACGACTTCGAACAGCATGGTGAAAAGGACGGCCTTTTCGAAGACGATCGGCTCGGTCCACCACGTCACCACATTGACAAAGCCGTCGATGCCTTTGGTGGCCAATGCGAATAACCAGCACCCCAGGATGTACATCACGATCTTCAGGCCGTACATCACGTGCATGATCAGTGGGGTCCCGAAACCGTTCCGGGCGATATGGCGCGCCATCGGCACGATGCGCTCGGCGCGGGCGAGTTTGCTCCACTCGGCTACGTCGACGACGGGCAGGTTGGGCTCGATGAACCCCATTTGCAGCTCCTTCGACACAAGGGGGCGTCAGGAGGAGAAATTACCGCTGCGACCACGAATCCGACAGGATTAACCGGAAGAATCCGATTAGCGGGAGCTGATCTCGCTATCCGGCGTCGCGCCACCGAACCGAGAGCGTGGGGCCGCTACGAATCATTGTTGGCCACAAGTGCTTTGGCGCTGCAGGCCATGCTCTGGGTGAGAAGCGGTCGTCGTGACCTACTCACGCTGTCGAGTCTCCGAGTATTCGCAGGGGTGGTGCGGTGAGGGGGCGCTGAGGGGTGCCGTTCAGTTCGGCAGCAAGGTCGTGCTCTAGCGCCGGTACGCTCATGCCCCGGCGGCGCAGTTCCCTGTCCAGTGACCTGATGAATAGTCCCTCTCCGGCGCGGCGACAGCCTAGGACCGCGTTGTCGTTCATGACATCACGCGTCAAGGATGCGGCGGGGCAGGCGGCAACTACCTCTAGGGATTTGCGAAGGTCAAGTGTCTTTGTCACGCCACAGGATGGCGACGTGCCGATACCGACGATCCCCGCCACGGTGATTCCGGAGCGCTCGTAATCGACGACATCGCGGGCGATTCGCCTTGCCAGCAGGCGGTAAATGAACTTCGTCCATAGCAGGAATCCAGTGAGTAACGGGCCCCGCAACCTGTACAGCACGCTGCCCTTCGAGCCATAGAGAAGCAGGCTGTACCGCTTGAGGACACCGCCCCACGCCAGCCGTTCTGGACATGGCAACTGGTGAATTCCGTACCCCGAGTGGACCAGGTAATCCACGACTTCGCTAACGGCGCCGGCCCTGGTCGCCCCACCGGCGTATCGGGTGTTCTCGTTCAGCAGACAGTGCGACACCAGTACGACTTGCCGGCCTCGGTCATCATGCAGCTGATCAAGTAGTAGCCGCTCCCGGAATAGCCTGCGTCCGCCCATATTGGGCACGCTATCTCTACGAGCCGCCAAGCTGAATGCCTTTTCGCTCGTCTGAAGGAGATTTCCTCTTGGCCGCGGTCGCCACGCAGGCAAGAATGCAAATTCGGATGAAGTCGCTGTAATCCTTGCCGAAACGGACGTGCCTGTGCCTGAGGAAGTGTTCTTCGACTCCGGCGGTGTACGGTGTGCGGCCGATCTATACCGCCCTGAATCCGTCGACGGAAAGCTGCCGTGCGTGGTTATGGGCCACGGTGGCAGCGGCACTAAACGCCTCGGCTTGCCCAGGTACGCGGAAAGGTTCAGTGCGGCGGGCTTGGCCGTGTTCGCGTTCGACTATCGACACTTCGGAGCCAGCGCAGGCGAACCTCGACAGGTCATCGACACGGCCGAACAGCAAGACGACTACCGAGCGGCGGTGCGATGCCTGCGCGGGCGTGGCGATATCGCCCCGGACCGGATTGCTCTTTGGGGTACCTCGCTCAGCGGTGGTCATGTACTCGCGGTGGCGAGCACTGATCCGCGTATTGCGGCCGTGGTTACGCAGGTGCCCGTCATTGACGGCTGGCATCGTGGCCGGGGCCTCCGCGAGTGGCTGAGCTGGAATGTAACTTGGCGCACTGCGCAATTCACCGCGGCGGCGCTTCGGGATGTCGTCCATCAGCGTCGGGGATGGCCGCCCTACCTGGTGCCCGTGGTGGCCGAACCCGGTCGTGTCGCGGTTTTCACGGAACCGGACGCCAAGGCGGCGTTCGAAGCTCTCGGTGGTGAGACCGTCGGGTGGCAGAATGCCTTAGCACCTCGCATGCTTTTTCACCTGCCCCGCTACCGTAGCGGGACCGCCGAAAAGCTGCGCATGCCGGTTCTCTTGTGCCTTGCCGATTACGACGTGCAAGCGTCGAGCAGATTTGCCGCTCACGTTGCTACCCGCATAGTGAATGTGGAAATCCATCATTTCCCGGTGGGGCACTTCGAGGTGTACCTCGGGCCGTTGCGCGACGAAATCCTTGCTATACAAACCGAATTCCTTCGGCGGCAACTTCAATTGGGGACTTGAAAGCGATGCGTCAAAGTGGTGCCTTCCCCCGGCACTCCCGCGATCGGCCCCTCCACAGCGGGCAGGTCCGAGGACTACGGCTTCGCAGACGGTCTGGGTATCACCGAACGGCTCCAAGTCACGATGCCAGCGGTCGCGTCGTTACTCTGCGCGGCAATAGGTTCATGATCCGCGATAGCTGTTCATGCAGAAACCAGCTACGCGTGGTGGTGTGCGCGCGAAGTTCGACGCCGACCTCGCGGTGCCGCAAACTTTCGCGCGGCTACGGGCTGGTCCACACTTGTGGGATGAAGCTATGTGATTACACCGCCGTCGCGCCGACGACAGTGCGGCCGGCGTGACCGGGCCCCAGGGCGAGCCGCGTCGCGTGCTGAAAGGCCTCTCGGACGTACGCGCGTTCTTTCACACCAATACCGTGCCGTTGTACTTCATCTCGCCGACCCCGTTCAATCTGCTCGGCATCGACCGCTGGATACGAAACTTCTTCTACCTGACCTACTTTGACTCGTTCGAGGGCATACATTCACGCGTGTTCGTACCCCGCCGGCGCGACCGCATTGATTTCGAGTCCATGGGCGACGTGTGCAACCACCTGCTGCGCGATCCCGAGACGCTCGAGTTCATTGCGGGCCGAGGGCCCGGGGGCAAGGCCTGCTTTGTGATGATGGACGAGGAGACCCAGGCCCTGGCGCGGCAGGCGGGTCTCGAGGTCATGCATCCGCCGGTGGAGCTGCGTAACCGCTTGGGTTCCAAGACCGTCATGACGCGCCTGGCCGACGAGGCGGGCGTTCCGAGTGTGCCGCATGCGATGGGGCGGGCGGGCTCCTATGAGGAACTGCTGACGCTCGCGCAGAACGCCGGATTGGGTGATGACCTCGTCATCTCGATCCCCTACGGCGCCGCCGGCAGCGGGACGTTCTTCGTGCGCGGCCAGCGCGATTGGGACGAGCACGCCGCTGACCTGACCGCGCAGCAGGAATTCAAAGTCATGAAGCGCATCCGCAATGTCGAGGTGTGTATCGAGGGTGCCGTGACCCGCCACGGCACCGTGATCGGGCCCGCGATGACAAGCCTGGTCGGTTACCCGGAGCTGACTCCGCACCGGGGCGCCTGGTGCGGCAACGACATTTGGCGCGAAGTTCTGCCGCCCAACCAGACGCATGCCGCGCGGGAAATGGTGGGAAAGCTCGGCGACATCCTGAGCCGCGAAGGGTACCGCGGATATTTCGAGGTGGATCTGCTGCATGACCTGGACTCCGACCAGCTCTACCTCGGCGAGGTGAACCCACGCCTGAGCGGCGCCAGCCCTATGACGAATCTGACGACCGAGGCCTACGCCGACATGCCGCTGTTTCTCTTTCATCTGCTCGAGTACATGGATGTGGAGTACGAGCTCGACATCGAGGGGATCAACGCGCGCTGGGAGCGCGGTTATGGCGAGGACGAGGTCTGGGGCCAAGTGATATTGAACGAGACCTCGCCGGACGTAGAGCTCTTCACCTCGACGCCGCGCACCGGTGTGTGGCGCATCGACGACGACGGTCGTGTCTCCTTTTCCCGCACCGCCAACGACTGGGCCACGCTGCTCGACGGGTCTGAGGCCTTTTACATGCGGGTGGCGGCCCCGGGCGACTTACGTTCCGAAGGCGCCCAACTCGGCGTGCTGGTCACCCGGGGGCATCTGCAGACCGACGACTACCGGCTCACCGAGCGCTGCCAACGCTGGGTCAACGGCATGAAGGCGAAGTTCGCCTCGACACCGCTGGCGCCGGCCACGCCGATCGTCTCGCGGCTCGTCGCACGAGCGTGAGCCGCCCGGCCGGAATCTCACTGGACAACTGGCTGTCTGAGCCCTACGCGCGGTGGTCATTTCAGCACGTCGAAGACTTCGTGCCGACCGCGACCATCTCGCGCGGCACTGGGCCCACCGCTGCGTTGCCGGCGGCCTGTGCTCCGCTGGCCGACATCGGCGTGACCCGCACCCGAGGGGTGGATACCACGGTCAGCGCCGTGATGGCCGCGACAGCGACCGACGGTTGGGCAGTTTCCCACTGCGAGTCGATAGTGGCCGAGCACTACCTGGACGGCATGGGAGCCCACACCCGGCACCTGATGTTCTCAGTCAGCAAGTCGCTGGTGGGTGCCGTCGTCGGCGCGCTGCACGAGGCGGGTGCGATCAAGCTTGACGCGCCGGTCACGACATTCGTTCCGGCCCTGGCGAACTGCGGCTACGCCGGTGCGACGGTGCGCCACCTGCTGGATATGAGGTCGGGTATCAAATTCTCCGAGGACTACGACGACCCCGTCGCCGAGATACACCTGCTCGACCAGGCGATGGGCTGGGCGCCGAAGACTAGCCCGGATGGCCCGGCAACGCTGCGTGACTTCCTGCTGACGTTGCGGCAGAAGTCGGCGCACGGCGGTTCGTTCCAGTATCGATCGTGTGAAACCGACGTCCTCGGCTGGATCTGTGAAGTCGCCGGTGCCCAGCCGATGCCCGAACTGATGTCGGAGTTGGTGTGGAGCCGCATCGGTGCTCAATGCGACGCCACCATCGGCGTGGACGCGGACGGCACCGGATTCTTCGACGGCGGCGTCAGCGCCTGTCTAACCGACATGATCCGGTTCGGGTCGCTGTTCTTGCGCGACGGCGTCTCGCTGACCGGCCGGCAAGTGGTGCCGGCGGAGTGGATCGTCGACACCCTCGACGGCGGCCCTGACTCGCGCCAGGCCTTCGCCGCCAGTCCCGACGACACCGAACTGCCCGGCGGGATGTATCGCAACCAGATGTGGTTTCCCTACCGGGGCAACGACGTGGTGTTGTGTCTGGGCATGTGCGGTCAGATGATCTACGTCAACCGCACAGCGGAGGTGGTCGCCGCCAAGTTGTCCACCCAGCCGCACTCTCACGAGCCACACATGTTGGACACGCTGCGCGCATTCGATGCGGTGGCCGATGCGCTGAGCAAGTAGGTCGAGAGAAGGCCGAGTAGCCCGATGAGCGTGAAGTGCGCCGTCAGGGTTTCGAACCCCGGACCCGCTGATTAAGAGTCAGCTGCTCTACCAACTGAGCTAACGGCGCCTTTGGTCGGCCAGAGACCGCTTTGCGACAATAACAGGCATTCCGCCACGGCGCGAAATTCCAGGTGACATATGGCACTGGACCGGCGTGAATCACGCCAGCTTTCCGCGGAGTGCGGCCGCGAGGCACTACAATACTGGCAACAATCCAGGGTCAGCGGTGACCAACGTGAGCGAGATTATCTGGAAGGTCACTTGATGACGCCTTTGCGCAGACGTCGATCGTGGCTGGCTGCGGCCTTGATACCGGTTGCTGTGTTCGCCGTTGCGTGCAGCGGCGGCGGAGCGCCCCCGCAGGCGAAGGTCATCGTCGACAAGGGCACCCCGTTTGCCGATTTGCTGGTCCCCAAGCTCACCGCATCGGTGACCGACGGTGCCGTCGGTGTGACGGTGGATGCACCCGTCACCGTCAACGTCGCCGACGGCGTGCTGGCCGCGGTCACCATGGTCAACGACAACGGAAAGACGATCAACGGCCAGCTCAGCTCCGACGGGCTGCATTGGCAGACCACCGAGCCGCTGGGTTACAACCGGCGCTACACGCTCAACGCCAAGGCGCTCGGGCTCGGCGGTGCCGCCAACCGTCAGATGACGTTCCAGACCAGCTCTCCCGCGCATTTGACGATGCCCTACGTCGTGCCTACCGACGGCGAGGTGGTGGGAGTCGGTGAACCGGTAGCCATTCGGTTCGACGAGAACATCGCCAACCGTGTCGCCGCCGAGAAGGCCATCGTGATCACCACCAATCCGCCCGTCGAGGGCGCCTTCTACTGGCTGAACAAGCGTGAAGTGCGCTGGCGGCCAGAGCATTTCTGGAAGCCGGGTACGGCCGTCGACGTGGCGGTCAACACCTACGGCGTCGACCTCGGTGAAGGGATGTTCGGCGAGGACAACGTCAAGGTGCACTTCACCATCGGTGACGAGGTGATTGCCACTGCCGACGACAACACCAAGATGCTGACCGTTCGGGTCAACGGTGAGGTCGTCAAGACCATGCCGACGTCGATGGGTAAGGACAGCACCCCGACGGCCAACGGCATCTACACCGTCGGCGCGCGGTTCAAGCACATCATCATGGACTCGTCGACCTATGGCGTACCGGTCAACTCGCCCAACGGATATCGCACCGACGTGGACTGGGCCACGCAGATTTCCTACAGCGGAGTCTTCGTGCACTCGGCGCCATGGTCGGTGGGCGCCCAGGGGCACACCAACACCAGCCACGGCTGTCTGAATGTCAGTCCCAGCAACGCGCAGTGGTTCTACGACCACATCAAGCGTGGGGACGTCGTCGAGGTGATGAACACGGTGGGAGGCACCCTGCCGGGAACCGAGGGGCTGGGCGACTGGAACATCCCCTGGGAGCAGTGGCGTGCCGGCAACGCAGCGGGCCCGAGCTAGAGGCGCAGCACCGAACTCAGCGCTGAGAGCGGGATATGCGCTTCGACCGCACCGCCGTCCATGGACCACTGCATGGACCCTGGGGTGAAGTTGATCGGCTCGTCGTGAGCCACCGGGTAGTCGGGCATGTAGAGGATCAGTTCGTCGGGTGTCAACGCCCACGCCCGGTACGCGCCGGAATAGACCTTGTCCGGTGTCCACCGGTCGGCGACGAATGGATAGGTCCCCGGATCGTGTGGGGGCGCAGCCTGATTGAGTGCGTTCTCGATGAACGGTTGGGCCAGCGGCGGTATCGCTGAGAGCGGCGCCAGATCCGCCAGTTGCAGCCGCCGGCCGCTTGCCATGTCGAAGGCGAAGGTGCGAAACGCGTTGTTGGGTCTGGGCCCGTCGGCGTGGTAGTCCTCGTGGAACATGGCACTGAGCAGATTGCCGTGCTGGAACACCTGGTAGTTCTCCTCGCCGAAGCTGTCGGCGGCCATGCGGGCCCCGACGGTCTTCCAGTTATTGACCAGGGTTCGCAGGTAGTCGCGGATGGTTGCGCTGGTGGTCGGGTTGTCGATGAGGTCGGCCGGCACGGCGACCTTGATGTCGCGCACGGCGCCGCGTTCGGAGGTCACCGAGGTGTGGCAGTACTGGCCGTCCCAGTCGCCACCGAGCTCACCGCAGAATGAGGGGGCCGACGCGTGCGCGGTGGCCACTGCGCTGACGCCCGAGATCGCGAGCAGTAGAGACGCCGCGATCACCCTGCCGATCACAGCAGCTGGACCTTGCTGGCCAGCCAGCGGCCGTCGATCTTCTCCATGGTGATCTTGATGCGGCTGCGGTCGATTCGCGGATCGGGCACCGCCATGTTGGTCACCGTCTGGTCGATAAATACCAGCACCACAACCTTATTCGCGGATGCCGACGCGATCGCCGAGTCCACGACCACACCGTGCGCGGTCGCCTTATTATCGATCAGCAGCTGCCGAAGCTGCACGCTGGACTGGGTGTACATGTCCTTGAATTCGCCCGTCGCGCCGTCGAGCACCTGACGGAAGTTCTGGTCGACGTTGTTGGAGTCGATGCTGGTCAATATCTGGGCGTAATTGACGGCCGCTTGCTGGGCCTGCTGGCCGGCGATCATGACCTGGTGCTCCTGCCACTGCCGCCAGCCCAGCAAGCCCGAGACGGTAAGCGAGGCAACGAGCAATACCGGCAGTACGCTGCGGCGCAGATACCGCCCCCAGGGACGCTTACGGCGCTCGGCTTTGTTCCGCTTGCCGAGCAGCGGGCTGTCGTCTTCATCGCTTTCCTCGGCCCCGGTTGCCGCCTCGGTTTCAGGTTCGACGTCTTCGGTTGGGGCTTCTGGCTTTTCGGCCTCGGGCTCGGTGTCCTTCTCGGTCATGGCAACCACAATCATCTCCTAGTGGGGGTAGGTCTTAGTGCGGCGGTTCGATCGGCAGCTGCGGACCCCCATAGGGGGTGGGAATCGTGAAGCGGCCCCTGGGCGTTGGGTCGGTTCTGCGGCCCAGGTCGGCTCCCGGTGGCGGCCCGGCGGTGTCGTCTCCACCTGGTCGCGGCGCGTTCTTGGCGCCCCGGATCAAGACCCCGGGATCGTCGTCGCGGCAGTAGGTGTACATGAACGGCTCGGGATAGTCGGCGGCCGAGGGAATGTAGGAGGGCGTGCCGTAGTCGCATGCATAACGGGGGTAGAGCTCTGCCGTCGCCCACACGCCGTGGTCGTGGAAGGCGCTGGCCAGGGCATCCAGTACCGACCCGCGGTAGTCGGGGAACAGCGCGTTGAGTGCGGGCACCCGCAGATAGAGGAGCTGGGAGGTAGTGGCCATGCTGCCCAGCAGTTGCACCATGGTGTCGGAGTTGTCGGCGAACAAGCTGTCGACTCCGGCCAGCGTATGCGGGGTCTGATCGAGCAGATGCCGGTAGCCGCCTTGCATGCCGGCGATGCCGGCCAGGGTTCGGTTGAGGCCGACGGTGGTGGCGGCCAGCCCCGCGTTCTTGTCGGCAACCAGCGTCAGCACCACTCGGCTGGTCTTGATGATGCTGGTGGTTTGGGGCAGGACCGAATCGAGTGTGGAAAGCAGGAACGTGCCGCCGTCCACAATGGCGGCCAGCTTGCGCGGCCCGTCCTTGCTCATGCTCAGTTCCTTTTTGATCAGCTCGATCTTGCGCGGATCGACCTGGGCCAGCAGTCCGTCGGCGTCGCTGAGCAGTTGCGCCAAGCTGACGGGGACCGTGGCCCGGTCCAGCCCCAGGACGCTGCCGTCGAGCAGATACGGCCCAGCATCGGAGGCGGCCTCGAAATTGAGGAATTGCTCGCCGGCCGCAGATAGTGCGGAAACGTGGACGACGGCTGATGATGGAATCTTCACCCGCGACGTGATCTTGGCGACGGCGTTGACGCCGCGGTCGGTGATCTGCAGCGATTCGACTCGCCCGATCCGCACCCCGCGCAGCGCGACATCCTGATTTGGCAGCAGCCCAGCCGATTCCGGTAACTCGACGGTGACCTGGTAGGTCGAAGCGAACGGTGTCACGCGCAACGCTCCGGCCAACAGGTAGGCGGTCGCAACGACCAGGGTGAGCAATAGTCCGGCCACCGACAGCCAAGTCTGGCGCCGGTGGCCCGCACGCACCACGGCGACAAGGACATTGGCGACGGCCCCGATCATGGCGGTGGTCCTGGAGCCGGCTCGATACCGCCGGGGACGTTCGGATTCGGCAGCAACGGGATCTGCGGCGAGTTCGGCCCTCGTCCCACGACTCGTTCCTGCAGGCGCCACAGGGTGTACTTCAGCGAGCCGATGAACTGATTCCAGTTGTACCGGTGTGGTCCGTGCAGGCCGATATCGCCGGGGAACCCGATGTCGGGTATGGATCCGAGCACCAGGCGGTCGACGTTTGCGCGTACCGAAATCGAGCCTCCCGCAGTGGTTTTGACCATCGGTGGGATCATCCGGTTCAGCGGGAGCCAGCTGGTGTCGGGGCTTACTGCGATGTCGTTTGCGGCCCCGGCGATCGTGTTCAGATCGCCGATGATGCTGCGTCCGCTGGTGTCGGTTCCTGCGATGGAGGGAAACCGCGCCAGCAGGCGGGTAGTGTCGCCGACTTGTTCGACCAGATTGGAGAGCTCGGTGGTGTTGGCGGCCAAAGCATCGGTGGCCGGGCCGGCCGCCGCCATCAGTTCGGAGATGGTCTGGTCTTTGCCGTCGAGTTCTTCAGTCAGACGCGATAATTCGGACAGCGCGGTCGAGATCTGGGTGGACCGGGAGTCCAGCGTGCCGAGCAGCTGGTTGGACCTGCGCACCAGATCGCCGAACGCCTGCCCCTGGTCGCCGGTGGCTTTGCCGAGGCCGTTGATGATGTTGGTGAAATTGCGAACGGCTCCGCCGTTCACCAGGATGGCCGCCGAACTCAGCACGGACTCGACCGTCGCTGCCGCTCCCGTCGAATCCAAGCCAATGGTGTCGCCGTTCTTCAGCATCGGCATAGTCGGCTGGGCGGCAGCGGGCGGCCCGGGTGGCTTGAGGGCCACGAACACGTCGCCGAGTGGTGTGGCGGTGCGCAATTCAGCGGTGCTGCCCCGCGGCAGTTGCACACCGTTCACGATGCGTAGCGTGGTGACCGCGGTGTAGTTGCGTGCCACGATGGATTCAACCTGACCGACATCGGCGCCGGCCAGTTTGACCTTCGCATTCATCGGCAGGTTGAGCGCGTTGGAGAACACCGCCGTCAGTGTGTACCCCCCCGAGTCGAGCCCCGGAGCCGGAAGCGGCAGGCTCGCAAGGCCATTGGTGGCGCAACCTGAAGTGAAAACCACGCTGGCCGCGATAGCTGCGGCAGCCCTACTGCGGCTAGTCATTTCTGTCCCATGGCTGCCATGCCGTCCAGCACGTAGGTCAGCCCGAAATCGGGCCCGAAGTCCTGCAGGGTCCCGGTGCTGCAGCCCAATTGCCGCAGACCCATCATTTTGCAGACCTCTTTGACCACCTGGCTGTCGAATATCATTCTGTCGGTGAGGAAGTGCGCCCGGACGGATCCGTTGGCCCGATCGATCGCGTTGTAGCCGTTATCGGCGACCAGCGGGGCCAGATCGAGTATCTCGGCGAGGTCGCGTTGCTGATTGGCGACCGTCTTCAAGGTGGTGCCGGTATTGAGCAGGGTCTGCCTGATCGCGTCGCGGTTGGCGTCGAGCAGGTCTGCGGCCCGCTGCACCAGTTGATCGAGCTTGCGGCCGGTACTGCCGCTACCGAAATCCTCGTCGGCCAGGATTTGGCTGACCTGGTGGATGGTTGACGCGAATTCGCGCAGCTTCGCGTCGTTGGCGGCCGCGGCGTCGAACAACGAGCTGATGTTCTTGACGATCGTGGTGATCTGCTCGCGGGTCTGTGCGCCGCCGTCGCTGCTCAGTCGTAGGGCCCTGGACAGTTCGTTGAGTGCTCCCTTGATCTGGCCGCCGTTTCCGTCGACAACTCCGGCGCCGCCGTCGAGCACATCGGCGATCGGGCCACCGCCACGGCCGTCTCCTTCGAGTGACTTGACCACCTTGTCCAAAACGCTGAGCACCCGGCTGAATTCGACGGGCGTCTTGGTGCGGGTCAGCCCGATGGTGTCGTGGTTCTGCAGGACCGGACCGCCGCGGTACGGCGGGGTGAGCTCGATTTGTCGATCGGTGAGGATGGACGTCGACACGGTGACGGCCTGTGCATCGGCGGGAACGCTGACGTTGCGGTCGATGCTGAACTCGACTTCGACGTAGCCGCCCTTCGGGATGATTCTGATGACTTTACCCACCGGCATGCCCAGCACCGCAACCGCGTTGCCCTCGTATAGGCCTGCGGCACTGTCGAATTGGGCTGTGACGATGATCGGGTCGTCCTTGGCGCCCAGATACCACCACCCGGCGCCGATTGTTGTCGCCACCAACACCGTGGCGACAACAATAACCAGCACCCTTGCTTTCATTTGCAGTCCTTGAAATACGGGATCATCCCGAACTGCTGGGCCCGGCCACTGATCGCACACATCCACGAGTCGACGAGCATGCCGCTGGGGGCATTGAAGTTGATCGCGTTGCCGTCACCGGTGATGTTGGCCACCTCGCGGAAGAAGACGGGACTGACCTGCAACAGGTTGCGCAGCAGGTCGTCGTGTTTGGCCATCAGATCGGTGAACTCGCGCATGTCTTTGACCAATGCGTCCACCCCCGACCGATCCTTGACGACGATCCTGCCCAGGATGTCCACGAGGCTCCTCAGCGATTGCATCATGGCGTGGAAAACGACTCGGCGCGCGACGAATTGGCCCATCAGGTCCTGGCCCTGGGTGACCAGGTTGCCGATGTTGGCTTGCTGGCGGCGCAGCGTGTTGGTGACCTGTTCAGTGTTCTTGAGCAGTTGCCCCAGTTGGTCGCGCCGTTGCGCGATGATCGACGACAACGTTTTGATGTTCGTCATAGCCTGCGGCACTAGCGGGGGCAGTCGTTCGAGTTGCTTGCCGAGCACGGCAAGCGATTGGGCGAACCGGTCGGAATCGACCTGCTCGAAGGTGGTTGTGGCGTCCTTCAGTGCGGTCTGCAGGTCGTAGGGAACCTCGGTATGGCCCAGGTCGAACGTGTTGTGCGGCAGCGAACCCGGGCCGTTGGGTTCCAGTGCGAGATAGCGGGAACCGAGGATGGTGGTGACCTTGATGGTCGCCTTGGAGTCTTTACCCAGCACGATGTCGTCGCGAACCTTCAGGCCCGCTTCGACGTGGTCGCCGACGAGTTTCATGCTGGTGACGGTGCCGACCGGGATGCCCGCAATCGCGATCGGGTTTCCGGGCCGCAGCGCGGCCGCTTGGACGAACTCGGCAGTGTAGTGCCGGTACCCGGCGCCGACGAGATGGACCACGAGCATTCCCGCGATCACCACCGCAACCACCGCGACGGCGATGAACCCAAGCCAAGTCTTGTTGTAACTCTCCAGCGGACGCTTCTTGGGCCGCTTGAGCCGAACTGCGATCGACGCCTCAGCCATTGTTCCTGCACTTAGGGCTGTGCCACGCTGCGTTGCCCGGCGTGGCCGCATTGACGATGATCGGCAGCACATCGTTGAGGCCTGGGAAGAAGCCGAGAAAGTTGACGTCGCACACGTACGCGTTGCCGTAGGCGCCGCCGTTGCCGACGCGAGTGAGTCCCTTCAACATCAGCGGTATGTTGTCGCCGAAAAACGCCACCTGAGGTTCGACGCTGAGGATATGGCGGGCGAAACCTGGCTGGCGATAGATGAATTCGGCCAACGCCGGGTATACGTCGCGGGCAGAGATCGATAGCCGGCCCAGCACCCTTGCCAGGGAGCCGGTAGAGGCGACCAGCTCCGGGCGGCGCCGGTCGAGGACGGACACCGCGTCGCGGGTCTGCGTGATGACACCGTCGAGGTTGTTGTTCTGCGCAGCGAGGTTGGAGATCACCTTGTTGAGGTTGGTGATCACATCGCCGAGGGCCTGGTCTCGTCCGGCGAATGTCTCGGTGAGCGTGGATGTCTGGCTGATCAGTGTGGCCAGCGACGAGCTGTCGCCCTGCAGCGATTCGATGACGCCTTTGGTCAGGTTGTCGGCGTCTTGCGGGTTGAGCAAACTGAACAGCGGCTCGTAGCCGTTGAGAAGTACGGTGACGTCGAATGAGGGCTCGGTTCGCTGTAGCGGAATGACGCTTCCCGGCGGCAGCTGCTGCGGACTGCCTTCCTTCCCCAAAGACAGGCCGAGGTAACGCTGCCCGACGATGTTCTGGTAAGTCACCGATGCGACGGTGTTGCCGAATAGCCGCTGATCGTCCTGTACCACGAACGATACTTTGGCCAATTTGCCTTCCAGCTCAACCTTTTCGACCCGGCCCACCCGAACCCCGGCCATCCGGACGTCGTCGCCGTCCCGCAATCCGTACACGTCGCTGAACACCGCCCAATACGGCGTCGTCTTCCCGGCCACGTCGCGGCGCAGACTCACATACACCATCCAGGTGAGCGTCGTCGCGACGACCATGAACACCGAAAGCCCGATGAAGGCGCCGCGGGATCTCATTTAGACCTCGACACAGTGGTTCCGCGAGCGAGCGGGCCGAGTAGCAGCTCGGTAGCGACATTGGGCTGCTGGCCGGTGATCACCGCCAGCGCGTTGCGTTCCTGCTGGCTGCCGACGGGCCCGACGTTGCCGCCGATATTGCCGCCGACACCCCCGCCGTATGACGATGGCGCAGCTGTCCCGGGCACCGGAGGCGACGGCGTAAGCCAGGGCGGCAGCGGCGGATTGGGATCGGTCAGGTTCGGGTTGGGGTTGATCAGTGGGGGGCCGACGGCGACGAGATTGCCGTCGGGTCCGATAACTGTTCCCGCCGGGGGAGCCAGATCCATGGGCGGCTGATAGTTCTGCGGAAGCAGCACTTCGGGGAGATCAGGCCGGACCGGGACCAGCGGGGCGGTGAAACAGCTGGGTCCCTTGAGCTCGCCGTAACGTGGGCAGTCCGCGCGCGTGTAAGAGTAGCTCCGCGTGAACGAGAGGTTCACGCGCATGTTTCCGGTGCCGCTCTCGGGCACCCAGACCTCGTCCATGAATTTGGTCGCCAGGTTGTCCAGCTTGACCACGGCGGGCAGGAAGTTGTTCGACTTCAGCGCCAGGACACCCAGCACCGGGGTGAAGTCGGTGGTGATCTTGATGAGCTGGTCGATGTGGTTGTTCAGCGATTGCTGCGTGGTGGCGATCGTGTTGTCGGCGCCGGAGACCAGCGCGGCCAACTGTGCGCGCGTCTGGGCGAAGGTCCGCATCGGTTCGACGGCCTGATGCAGTGCATCGACCAGATCCGGTGCCGTCGCCTGCAGCCCGCGGGTCGCCTCGATGAGCGCGGACACCGTCGAGGGGCCGGTATCGGTTGCGACGATCGAATTGAGTTGATCCAGCAGGCGATTCAGCTGTGCCGCATCGTTGAGCAGGACTACCCGACGATGATCGGTGGCGGCAGCGAGCGCGGCCAGGATACCCAGCGAATTGTCGTCTCGGCCGCGTCCGGCCGCGGCGAGCAGGTTACGCAGCTTGGTGACGGTGGTTTGAAACAGAACCGTCGGCAACTGCGTGTCTTCGGCGATGTGCGCGCCGGCATGGATGGCCGCCCCGGGACCGTTGCCCACCAACTGAACTGACGACACGGCGAAGACATTGCTGGGCACCACCCGCGCGGTCACCGCGGCCGGGATCGATTTCGCGTATTCGGGTTTGAGGTTGATCTGGACGTAGTTGGGTTTTCCGTTCGCCGCGGGAACGACGTCGTTGACCATGCCGACCAGCACGCCGTGGTACTTGACATCGGATTTCTGCGGAAGGCCGTCGCCGACGTTCACCAGATCGGCCACCACGCGCACGTAGTCGTTGAACCGGCCGGTGGACTTGGCCAACAGCGCGACGGCGAGCAGCGCGGACACGATCACAACGGCGACCCCGCAGCCCAGTAGCTGGCGGTCCGACGGGCCACGTCCATCCAGTTCAAAAGAATTGGGCATCGGCGCTAACCACCGAACCTGGCGCCGGAGTCAGCGCCCCACAGCGCCATGGTGAGCAGCATGTTGACGATGATCACGACGGTGATGCTGGCCCGCATGCCATGTCCGGCGGCGACCCCCACACCCTCGGGTCCGCCGCTGGCATAGAAGCCGTAGTAGCACTGGATGGTGGAGGCGATCCACACGAAGATGACGGTCTTGAGCAACGAGAAGGCAATGTCCTTGCCGGCCAGCATCAACGAAAAGTAATGCAAATAGGACCCATTGGAGCCACCACTGCTGACGGTGACCACCAGTTGGGTGGTCAAGTAGCCGATCGCCAGGCATGCGGCATACAGCGGGATCATCGCGATCACCGACGCCATCAGCCGGGTGGTCACCAAGAACGGAATCGGGCGAATGGCAATGGATTCCATGGCGTCGATCTCTTCAGCGATTCGCATCGACCCCAGCTGCGCGGTGAACCGGCAGCCAGCCTGCATGGCAAACGCGAGCGACGCCATCAGCGGCGCCAACTCGCGGGTATTGACCAGCGATGAGATGAAGCCGGTGGCGGGACCAAGGCCGAGCAGTTCGAGGAAGTTGTAGCCCTCGATGCCGACCAGTGCGCCGACGGTCATACCGAGCACAACCGCCACGCCGGCGGTGCCGCCGCCCACCACGATCGAGCCGTTGCCCCAGGTGATGTTCGACAGCAGGCGCAGGAATTCGCCGCGGTAGTGGCGCATTGCGATCGGCACGCCGGCAAGCGCCCGGAAAAAGAACACCAGCATGTGGCCGACCCGAAGGATTGGCCTGGTGGCCCGGCGGTAGACCTGGGTCAGCCGGTCGGTGATCGGTGCCAGCGGTCGGTAAGACGAGACGGCCACGTCACAGCCCCGTCCGCGGCGCCAGCATGATGTGCAGTTGACTGATCGCGACGTTGACGATCATCAGCACCAGGATCGACTCGACGACGGCCGCGTTCACCGAGTTTGCGACACCCGTCGGGCCGCCCTTGGTGGACAGTCCTTTCTGCGCCGACACGACGGCGACGATGGCGCCGAAGATCATCGCCTTGAGCAACGCCAGGATCATGTCGTCCGTCGTCGCGAACGACGCGAACGTGGCCACGAAGCTGCCCGGCGCACCATCCTGGAAATACACGTTGAACAGGTAGCTGGCGAAAAACCCGACGAAGCACACGACTCCGGTGAGCGCGACGCCGATCATGATCGCCGCCGCGAAGCGCGGCACGACCAGGCGGCGGATCACCGATACGCCCATTACCTCCATGGCATCGGTTTCCTCGCGCATCGTTCGCGAGCCGAGGTCGGCGGTGATGGCCGAGCCAACGGCCGAGGCCATCAGGATGGCGGCCACCAGCGACGCGCCCTGGCGGATGACCGCGAGTCCGCTGGCCGCGCCGGCGAGCGAGACCGCGCCGACCTGGCCGGCCAGCAACGCGAACTGAATCGACAGGGTGACGCTGATGGGCAGGGACACCAGAATCGTCGGCACCACGGCGGTGCCGGCCATGAACGCGCCCTGCCGCACGAACTCCTGCCATTGGAAGCGGCCGGTGACGAGATCGAAGAAGAAGTATTGAACGGTGCGTACCGCGAGGACGAACTGTTCGCCGACCGTGGTGAGCGAGGCGAGTGGGTGGCGTTTGACGTACCCGACAGCCCAGTCGCCGATGGCGTCGACGCCGTCGTCGGTGCGTTCACCTTGCAATGCGGGCGCTCTCCCACAACTAATGTGCTGAACCCGCAGCTCATCCGGGTTTGCGGTAACACGCTAGCGCAGATGACAAAGGTTTGGAGCCGAGATGGTTCGACGAGGGCCCTTGGTCTTCTGCGCATGGGATGTCCTGGGTACAAGACGCACTTGTATCCCTGCAAGAACGCGGTGGCTGCCGGGGTGTCGTCGCCGGACGAATGATCAATGCCATGAACACTTCAGCAAAGACCGAATTCCAGAGCCGCGGCATGGCCGCTGCGCTGCTGGCCACGGCGATCATCGCGACCCCAGTGGGTCTGGCGGCACCGGGCCACGCCGACGGCGGCCAGCCGGCGTCGCCGGGCACGGCAACGCAACTGCAATCGCTGATACCTACACCGGCGAACACCCAGCACACCGACGGCCCGGCCACCATTGCCAACAACGGCATCCGGATGCACTTCATGGTCAACGGGGCAGCAATGGCCGTTCTGGACGCGTACAAGGCCGAGCTAGAGGGCATGGGCTGGACGGTGACCGTGGCGAGTTCAGGTGGTTGGGGAGGAGCCGGCGGCGCCACCTTCACCGGGACCCACGGCGGAAGTTATGGCGTATTCAGCGGAGGAGGCTCCGGTGGCGTCACCGACGTCAAGTCCTGCGCGTGGCCGGCACAGCCCGCGAACCCCAACTGCGGTGGCGGCTGATTCGTCGCCGCACAGTCAGGCGAAAGCAGAAGGTCAGAGGGTAGAAATACCCTCTGACCTCATGGGGTGAGTGACGGGACTCGAACCCGCGACATTCAGGATCACAACCTGACGCTCTACCAACTGAACTACACCCACCATGACCACCGGCCGGCCCCGAGAGGCGCAACGAGCGGCGACGTCGATATTAACCGCTTGGACGCTCGTCGGCCGAATCAATATCTTCCGGCGTGGCCTCCGCGCCGGAAATTTCGGCGACCACCGCCGCAATTTCGCTGGTAGACGGGCCTGGCGGCGGCACGAACGCAGTGCGCCGGTAGTACTGCAATTCGCGGATGGACTCATGGATGTCAGCGAGCGCCCGGTGCGCGAGCCCCTTGGGCGGCTGGCCGAAGTAGATCCGCGGGTACCAGCGTCGGCAGAGTTCCTTGATCGAGCTGACGTCGATCATCCGGTAGTGCAGGAACCCGTCGAGCTTGGGCATGTCGCGGGCGATGAAGGACCGGTCGGTGGCGATCGAGTTGCCGGCCAGCGGCGCCGTCTTGGGTTGCTTGACGTGCTCGCCGATGTAGTCGAGCACCATCTGTTCAGCCGTCGCGAGGTCGACCGTGGACGCCCGCACCTCGTCGATCAGCCCTGATCGCGAATGCATTTCGGCGACGATCTCGATCATCGACGACAGCGCGGCTTCTTCGGCGTGGATCACCACGTCGACCCCGTCGCCCAGGATGTTCAGATCGGCATCGGTGACCAGCACGGCGATCTCGATCAGCTTGTCCGAGCCCAGATCAAGCCCGGTCATCTCGCAGTCGATCCACACCAATTCGTCGCGCACAGCGCTCAGCGTAAGCCCATGTGAGGCCCCGCCCGTGGATTCCCCTACACAAGTAGTGTGATGCTTTGCCGCACTGCGAGGGGAACTGATGAGCACTGAATCGGCAGCGGGTGGGCCCGACGGTCCTGCGAAGCGGATCTCGGCCGGTTATGCCGTCGCCGGCCAAGCGCTGGAATTGGGCACCGTCGTCGTCGATGGCCAAGCCGATCCGGCCGCGCAGATACGTATTCCGCTGGCCACCGTCAACCGTCACGGTCTGGTGGCCGGGGCCACCGGGACCGGCAAGACGAAGACGCTGCAGCTGATCGCCGAGCAGCTCAGCGCCGCGGGGGTGGCAGTGCTGATGGCCGACGTGAAGGGCGATCTGTCCGGCCTGGCGCGACCGGGGGAGGGCAACGACAAGACCGCCGCGCGCGCCAAGGACACCGGCGACAACTGGACACCCACGGCGTTTCCGGTGGAGTTCTTGTCCCTGGGCACCGATGGCATCGGCGTTCCGGTGCGCGCCACCGTTTCCAGTTTCGGCCCGGTTCTGTTGTCAAAAGTGCTGGGGCTCAACGCCACTCAAGAGTCGACGCTGGGGCTGATCTTCCATTGGGCGAAGGAAAACAACCGCGCGCTGGTCACGCTGGACCAGTTGCGCAACGCCATCAGCCATCTGACCAGTGAGGCGGGCAAGGCCGACCTGAAATCCCTCGGCGGGGTCTCGTCGACGACCGCCGGTGTCATCCTGCGGTCGCTGGTAAACCTCGAAGCAGAAGGCGGTGACACGTTCTTCGGCGAGCCGAAGCTGGACCCACAGGATCTGCTGCGTGTCGACGACCAGGGCCACGGCGTCATCTCGCTGCTCGAATTCAGCGGGCAGTCGTTGCGTCCGGTCATCTTCTCCACCTTCCTGATGTGGGTGCTGGCGGACCTGTTTCAAGTCCTGCCTGAGGTCGGTGACGTAGACAAGCCCAAGCTGGTCTTCTTCTTCGACGAGGCGCATCTTTTGTTCACCGATGCCTCCAAGGCATTCCTCGAGCGGGTCGAGCAGACGGTCAAGCTGATTCGTTCCAAGGGCGTCGGTGTTTTCTTCTGCACCCAGCTGCCCACCGATCTGCCCAACGACGTGCTCTCCCAACTCGGAGCCAGGGTGCAGCACGCATTGCGCGCGTTCACTCCCGATGACCAGAAGGCGCTGAGCAAGACCGTGCGCACCTATCCGAAAACAGATGTCTACGACCTGGAGTCGGCGTTGACGTCACTGGGAATCGGTGAAGCGATTGTCACCGTGCTGTCCGAGAAGGGCGCACCCACACCGGTCGCCTGGACACGCATGCGAGTACCACGGTCGCTCATGGCCGCCATCGGTACCGACGCGGTTGCTGCCGCGGCCAAATCAAGTCCGCTGCAGGCCAAATACGGCCAGACGATCCAGCAGGCAACGGAACCTCAAGTGCCCCAACAGGTCCCGCCGCCGCAGGAAACGCCGCAGCCGCGCGGACAATACGACCCGCTGCCGTGGCCCGACCAACTCGAGGTGCCGCCGATGCCTGCGCCCGCGGAGCCGCAAGGTCCCGCCATGTGGGAGCAGGTACTGCAGAACCCGACGGTGAAAAGCGCGATCAACACCGGGGTACGCGAGGCGATGCGCAACCTGTTCGGCAGCGGCCGGCGTCGCCGGAAATGACCCGGCCCTAGCCGCCACCGAGCTTCTTGTAGAACGCGCCCACGATCGGAGCCACGACGGCACGGGGCCCGTAGCCGCTCGCCACCGACATCGCCTTGGACGTCAGACCCGGCACCACCCGCATCTTGTTGCGCTCCAAAGCGTCCAGCGATATCTGCGCGGTGTGCTCCGTCGAAATCCACAGGAAGTCGGGCACCAGCTTCTCGACGAGCGAGCGTTCGGCGTCGGCGGGCAGGTCGCTGCGCACCGGCCCCGGGGCCAACACCGTGACATGCACACCGCAGCGGCGCAACTCGCCGCGCAACGATTCACTGAACGTGTTCGCGAACGCCTTGGTGGCGGCATATGTGGCGTTGTAGGGGATTGGCGAATTGCCGGCTGCTGAACCGGAAATCAAGATCCCGCCGGCCTTTCGTTCGACCATACCCGGCAGCACGGCCAGCGTAAGGTCATGCACACCAAGGACATTCAACTGCACCTGAGCTTTTTCCCCCGCCGGGTCCAGTGTCGCTATCGGGCCGAACGTCGCGGTTCCCGCGTTGGCGCACAGAATTGAGATGGGCCGCGCGGCCAATTCCTCGCACAGCTTTCCTCGTTCGGACGGGTCAGCGAGATCGGCGGGTCGCACATCGATGGTGACCCGATACTGGTCGGTCAGCCTGGCCGCCAAATCGTTGAGCAGGTCTTCGCGGCGCGCGGTGACGATCAGGTTGTGCCCGCGCGCGGCAAGTTCGGTGGCCAGGGCTTCGCCGATGTTCTGCGAAGCGCCGGTGACCACCGCACGCGCGTCAGGACTGGGAGCGGGAATGGGCATGAGCACGATCGTAAACGTGCACCGGAAGCGGGGACCCTGCCGATCCCATTAGAGTGCCGGGCATGAATCAGCCGGGGCCGGGTCCCGTCGAGCCTGCAAATCCGCAGACAAACTCCGAGTACGGGCCTGCGATATTGCAGCCTCGGCGCCAACCGCGATCTCGCATTGTGGCGTGGGCATTGTGGGATTGCGGTTCCACCGGTCTGAACGCGATCGTGACGACGTTTGTGTTCTCGGTCTACCTGACCAACAGCGTGGGCGTGGGCACGCCAGGCGGCGCCACGCCGGAAAGCTGGCTGGGCCGCGCCGGGGCCTTCGCCGGGATAACCATCGCCGTGCTGGCGCCGGTGGTCGGAGTGTGGGTGGAGTCCCCGCATCGCCGGCGGGTGGCGCTGGGCGTATTGACCGGGGTAGCGGTGGCCCTGACCTGCGCGATGTTCCTCATCCACGACAGTCCCGGCTACCTGTGGGCCGGGCTGGCGTTGCTGGCCCTGACGGCGGCATGCAGCGACCTGGCCAGCGTCCCGTACAACGCCATGCTGCGACAGCTCTCGACGCCTTCGACTGCCGGCCGGATTTCCGGGTTCGGCTGGGCGGCGGGTTATGCCGGCAGCGTCCTGCTGCTGGTGCTGGTCTATGTGGGCTTCGTCTCCGGCCGAGGCGACGTGCGTGGGTTGCTGCAGCTGCCCGCTCAGGACGGGCTCAACGTGCGCGCGGCGATGCTGATGGCCGCGGCGTGGCTGGCGTTGTTGGCGCTGCCGCTACTTTTGGTGGCACACCGACTACCCGATTCCGGCGCGGTGGCCCGCTCGACCACCACCGTGCGGGGCGCCTATCGCAAGCTATGGACCGACATCACCGGCGAATGGCGCCGCGACCGCAACCTCGTCTACTTCTTGATCGCCAGCGCGATCTTTCGGGACGGGCTCGCGGCGATGTTCGCCTTCGGCGCGGTGCTCGGAGTGAACGTCTACGGACTCACCCAGGCCGATGTGCTGATGTTCGGCGTGGCCGGAAGCGTGGTGGCCGCGCTCGGTGCGACGGTGGGCGGATTCGTCGACCACCGAGTGGGATCCAAGCCCGTCATCGTCGTGTCGCTGGCCGCGATCCTCACGTCGGCGCTCACCCTGATGACGCTGTCTGGATCGTTCGCGTTCTGGGTGTGCGGGCTGCTGCTGTGCCTGTTCATCGGACCGTCGCAGTCGTCGGCACGCGCCTTGTTGCTGCGCATGGCTCAGCACGGGAAGGAGGGGGTGGCGTTCGGCCTGTACACGATGACGGGCCGGGCGGTGGCGTTCCTGGCGCCTTGGCTGTTCTCTGTGTTCGTCGACGTGTTCGACGCGGTTCGCGCCGGCTTGGGCGGGATCTGCCTGGTGCTGTTCGTCGGCCTGGTGGCGATGCTGGCGGTTCGTGTGCCGCGGCACGGCGTCACAGTCGTCGCCGAAACGGCCTAGTTCGTCGGGGCGTCGCAGATGGTCAAGCCCACCCCGGTGCGCTGACGTACCTGCACTCCAGCCACGGTCACCGAACAGGTGACGTTGTGGCCGATGTTGACGATCGTGACGGTTGCCGGATGTTCCGTCGACCTCGACAGGCTGACCTCTTTGCTCCACGGCAGTGCAACATTGAACTCGGTCTGGATGACGTCCCCGGTGTCGAGGTAGGTGACGCTGATGGCGCGGCCTTCGCCGGTGACGTTATAGACAACGGTCTGCATGGCGCCGGCCGGGGTGGTTGCGGTGGGGGTACCCGACTCGGTTGTGGTCGTTGGCGTCGACGTGACACTGGGCGAAGGCGTAGTCCTGGTCGTGGTCGGAAGTGTCGAACTCGGCGTCGGCATCGGCGGCAACGGCTCGACCGCCGTTTGATCCTTGACCGACATATTCGCAATCACCAGTGCGATGACCAGCCCGACCACCAACAACACGGCCGCGCCGGCGGCGACCCACAACCAGCGCGGTGTCTTCGGGCCGTGCGGTGGCGGCGGCTCCTCAGGTGGGCCGGAACCCGGCGTGCCCTGGTCTTGCATCCAGTACGGCGGCAACTGCTGGGTGGGGTTGGGGTCGTTGGGGCCCGGCGTCCACGGCGGGACGGTGCCGCCATAGGTGGGCGCGTACGGCGCCTGACCGGCGTACGCCGGATCGATGGGCGGCGGATTGTAGGAACCCTGCGGCCCGACCGGTCCCGCCCCCGATTGAGGGGGACCAAACCTTTGGGGCCGACGTGGATCGTTCATGTCCACCTCATGGATTGCAGGGTACCCAAGACTCGCGCGGCAGCGCTGGCGGACTGCTCTGCCGGTGCTTACTTGCCCCCGGCGGTTAGCGCGGCGAGCGTCATGGCCCGCATGACGGCGCGGGAACGAACCGTGCGCGCCGGCTTGGTGTCGGCCGACTTCATGCTGTGCGGTGTCGAGTTCAGCAGGCCGAAGGTGGCGTGTGCCATCAGCCGGGCATCAGCTTCGGCCAAGTCGGGGTGAAGCTCGCGCAACACGCCCACCCAGACCTCGACGTATTGCCGCTGGGCTTTGCGTACTTGCCGTTCCGCGGCGTCGGGCAGGTGCGCAAGGTCACGGTCCTGGATGCGGATGAGGTTGGGTTCCCCCAACGCGAAATCAAGGTGAAAGTCGATGAGGCCGTCCAGCGCCGCGGTCGGATCCGGGTTGTGTGCCGTGACGTCGCGCGCGCCGGCCAGCAGCCGGGCACTGATGCCCACCAGCAACTCGACCAGCAGTGACTCCTTGTTGGGGAAGTGACGGTAAATCGCCGGACCGCTGACGCCGGCAGCGGCACCGATGTCCTCCAGTCGCACCGCCAGGAAACCGCGCTCGGCGAACAGGCGCTCGGCGGCCGACAGGAGCTGCAGTCGCCGGTCGGACTTCAACTTGCTGCGACGATTCGGGGCCTCCGGCTGGCCCGGCCGGCCGTCGGGCGCGGTCATGACGGCCTCCGTCCCAACTGGTTCTGGACACTTCGGTTAATCGTCACTAA
The DNA here is from genome assembly GCF_002116635.1 of Mycobacterium szulgai. Classification (GTDB taxonomy): domain Bacteria; phylum Actinomycetota; class Actinomycetes; order Mycobacteriales; family Mycobacteriaceae; genus Mycobacterium; species Mycobacterium szulgai. The sequence goes on from NZ_LQPW01000120.1 coordinate 168,534, forward strand.
CATAGCACGAGTTATTCGCTGTTAACTCGAGTTTGTCGCGTGGGGGGCGCCAGGCGGAGGAACCGTGACCACAGCAGGCCCCCTTTCGTATGAGCGCGGTCCGGCCGAACCCGCACTACTGGCGACGACGATCGGCGCCAATCTGGCCAATACCGCGGCGCTGTATGGGACGCGGGATGCTCTGGTCGACATCCAGGCCGCGCGGCGGTGGACGTACGACGAACTGCTTGCCGCCGTGCGCCGCCTGGCGACCGGACTGATGCGGGCCGGAATCGGGCCTGGCGATCGGGTTGGAATCTGGGCGCCGAACCGGTGGGAGTGGGTCCTGGTTCAGTATGCGACCGCTGAGATCGGCGCGGTGCTGGTGACCATCAATCCCGCCTACCGTGAGCGTGAATTAGACTATGCGCTAAGCCAATCCGGGGTTGCCATGGTGATTGCCGCGGCGGGCTTCAAGGATGCGGACTACGCCAGGATGCTGGCTGAGGTGGTGCCGCACTGCCCCGGGGTGCGCGAGGTGGTGCTGTTGGACAGCGATGACTGGGAGCGGCTGGCCGGGGCACACGCCGACCTGACGATGTTGCAGAATATTGCGGCGACGTTGGACAGCACCGATCCCGTGAACATCCAATACACCTCAGGCACAACAGGTTTCCCGAAGGGTGTCACGCTGAGTCATCGCAACATCCTCAACAACGGCTACCTGGTGGGCGAACTGCTCGACTACACCCCACACGATCGGATCTGCATCCCGGTGCCGTTCTATCACTGCTTCGGCATGGTGATGGGCAATCTGGCGGCCACCAGCCACGGCGCCTGTATGGTGATCCCGGCGGCCCGCTTCGACCCCGCGGCCACGCTGCAAGCGGTGCAGGATGAACGGTGCACCAGCCTCTATGGGGTGCCCACGATGTTCATTGCCGAGCTGGGGCTGCCGAATTTCGCCGAGTACGAGCTGACGAGCCTGCGGACCGGGATCATGGCCGGCGCTGTCTGTCCGGTGGAGGTGATGCGCAAGGTGATGCACCGCATGCATATGCCCGGTGTGTCGATCTGCTACGGCATGACCGAAACATCGCCCGTTTCGACCCAGACTCGCAGCGACGACTCGCTGGTGCGCCGCGTGGCCACCGTCGGCCGGGTAGGGCCGCACCTCGAAATCAAGGTGATCGACCCGCTCACCGGGCAGATGGTGCCGCGCGGCGTGACCGGCGAGTTGTGCACCCGCGGCTACTCGGTGATGGCGGGCTACTGGAACGAGCCGGAGCGTACCGCCGAGGTGATCGATGCCGACGGCTGGATGCACACCGGAGACCTGGCCGCGATGGATGAGTGCGGTTACCTACAGATCACCGGACGGATCAAGGACATCGTCGTGCGCGGCGGCGAGAACATCTCCCCACGTGAAATCGAGGAGTTCCTGCACAGCCACCCTGATATCGCCGACGGCCACGTCATCGGGGTGCCCGACGCCAAGTACGGGGAGGAACTGATGGCGGTGGTCAAGCTGCGTTGCGGTGCGCCGGAGCTCACCGTCGAGCAACTGCGCGAATTCTGCACCGGCCGGATCGCTGCGTTCAAGATCCCGCGGTATCTGTGGATCGTCGACGAATTCCCCATGACCGTCACCGGAAAGGTGCGCAAGGTGGAGATGCGGCAACAAGCGATCGAGTACCTGCGCGACGCCCGGTGACAGTGCTGTCCCTGGACGCGTCGCGAGGGCGGTGGTATCCTCGGCTCCAGTTAATCAGGATTAACTGAACCGGAGGCCATGCGGTAAATGGATAAGGTGGTAGCTACCGCTGCTGAGGCGGTGGCGGACATAACCGACGGGTCGTCTCTGGCGGTCGGAGGTTTCGGGTTGTGCGGCATTCCCGAAGCGCTGATCGCAGCGCTGGTGGACAGCGGTGTCACCGACCTGGAGACGGTATCCAACAACTGCGGAGTCGACGGTGTCGGCCTCGGAGTGCTATTGGAAAACAAGCGAATTCGGCGAACTGTCTCATCCTATGTGGGTGAGAACAAGGAGTTCGCCCGCCAGTTTCTGTCCGGTGAACTCGAAGTCGAGCTAACCCCCCAGGGAACCCTGGCCGAGCGGTTGCGCGCCGGCGGTATGGGCATACCCGCGTTCTACACCCCGGCCGGGGTCGGCACTCAGATCGCCGATGGGGGATTGCCCTGGCGGTACGACGCCTCAGGCGAGGTCGCGGTGATGTCGCCGCCCAAGGAAACCCGTGAATTCGACGGCGTCACCTACGTTCTCGAGCGTGGCATCCGCACCGACTTCGCACTGGTGCACGCTTGGAAGGGCGACCGCCACGGCAACCTGGTGTACCGCTACGCCGCAGCCAACTTCAACCCGGAATGCGCTCCGGCCGGTCGGATCACGATCGCAGAGGTCGAACATCTCGTCGAGCCGGGGGAAATCGATCCGGCCACCGTGCACACCCCCGGGGTGTTCGTGCAGCGCGTGGTTCATGTGCCCGATCCCGTGAAGAAGATCGAGAAGGAGACCGTTCGGTGAGCTGGGATAGGGACGGTATGGCCGCGCGGGTGGCGGCGGAATTCGAAGACGGCCAATACATCAACCTCGGCATCGGGATGCCCACCCTGATCCCGAATCACATTCCCGACGGCGTCCACGTCGTGTTGCACTCGGAGAACGGCATCCTCGGTGTCGGCCCGTACCCTCGCCGCGAGGATGTGGACGCCGATCTGATCAACGCGGGTAAGGAAACCGTCACCACGCTGCCCGGCGCCGCGTTCTTCGGTTCGTCGACCTCGTTCGGCATCATCCGCGGCGGTCACCTGGACGTGGCCGTGCTTGGGGCGATGCAGGTTTCGGTTACCGGCGACCTCGCCAACTGGATGATCCCCGGCAAGATGGTCAAAGGCATGGGCGGCGCGATGGACTTGGTGCACGGCGCTCGCAAGGTGATCGTGATGATGGAGCACGCCGCCAAAGACGGCAGCCCGAAGATCCTCGAACGCTGTACCTTGCCGTTGACCGGCGTCGGCTGTGTCAACCGGATCGTCACCGAACTCGCGGTCATCGACATCTGCGGCGACGGCCTGCACCTGATCGAAACCGCCCCCGGCGTGTCCGTCGAAGAGGTGGTCGCCAAAACTCAACCGCCGCTTGTGCTTCGGAACCTGGCAACACAGTGACGACCATCGCGCCCTCCTTCGCCGACGAGCACCGCCGGCTCGTGGCGGAGTTGAACGACAAGCTTGCCACCGCAGCGTTGGGCGGTAATGAACGCGCCCGGGAACGCCATGTCAGCCGCGGCAAGCTGCTGCCGCGCGAACGGGTGGACCGGCTGCTGGATCCGGGTAGCCCTTTCCTCGAGCTGGCTCCATTGGCCGCCAACGGCATGTACGGCGACGAGTCGCCCGGTGCGGGAATCATCACCGGGATCGGCCGGGTGGCCGGGCGTGAATGCGTGATCGTCGCCAACGACGCAACGGTCAAGGGCGGCACCTACTATCCGATAACGGTCAAAAAGCATCTGCGTGCCCAAGAGGTGGCACTGCAGAACCTGTTGCCGTGCATCTACCTCGTGGATTCCGGCGGCGCCTTCCTGCCACGCCAGGACGAGGTGTTCCCCGACCGCGAGCACTTCGGGCGGATCTTCTACAACCAGGCGACCATGAGCGCCAAGGGCATTCCGCAGGTGGCTGCCGTCCTCGGGTCGTGCACGGCCGGCGGCGCCTATGTTCCGGCGATGAGCGACGAAGCCGTGATCGTGCGCGAGCAGGGCACGATCTTTCTCGGCGGTCCGCCGCTGGTCAAAGCCGCCACCGGCGAAATCGTCTCGGCCGAGGACCTCGGCGGCGGCGACCTGCACTCGCGGGTATCGGGCGTCACTGATCATCTGGCCGACGACGACGAGGATGCCCTGCGCATCGTCCGCTCGATTGCGGCCACCTTCGGACCACGCGAGCCCGCCCAGTGGGATGTAACGCGGTCGGTCGAGCCCAAGCACTCGCCGCACGAGCTTTACGACGTGGTACCGCCGGACCCGCGGGTGCCCTACGACGTACACGAGGTCATCACGCGCCTGGTCGACGGTAGCGAATTCAGCGAGTTCAAAGCCAAATACGGCAAAACGCTGGTGACCGCGTTCGCCCGCATACACGGCCATCCGGTCGGCATCATCGCCAACAACGGCGTGTTGTTCAGCGAATCCGCTTTGAAGGGCGCACATTTCATCGAGTTGTGCGACAAACGCAAGATCCCGCTGCTGTTTCTGCAGAACATCGCCGGCTTCATGGTCGGCCGCGACTACGAGGCCGGCGGCATTGCCAAGCACGGCGCCAAGATGGTCACCGCGGTGGCCTGCGCTCGGGTGCCCAAGCTGACCGTGGTCATCGGCGGGTCCTATGGCGCAGGCAACTATTCGATGTGTGGACGGGCCTATTCGCCCCGCTTCCTATGGATGTGGCCGAATGCGCGGATCTCGGTGATGGGCGGGGAACAGGCGGCATCCGTGCTCGCCACCGTGCGCGGTGAGCAGCTGTCCGCGGCCGGCAAGCCGTGGTCGCCTGACGAAGAGGAAGCGTTCAAGGCGCCCATCCGTGAGCAGTACGAGGACCAGGGCAACCCCTACTACTCCACGGCGCGGCTGTGGGACGACGGCATCATCGACCCAGCCGACACCAGAACTGTTGTCGGGCTCGCTCTTTCGGCATGCGCGCATGCCCCGCTGGAGCAGGTCTCCTACGGCGTTTTCCGGATGTGATTAATGTTTGACACCGTATTAGTGGCCAACCGCGGCGAGATCGCGGTACGAGTGATCCGCACCCTGCGCCGGCTGGGCATCCGGTCGGTCGCGGTGTACAGCGACGCAGACGCCGGAGCCCGACATGTCCTCGAGGCCGACGTTGCGGTGCGGCTGGGGCCGGCAGCGGCGCGAGAGAGCTACCTCGATATCAACAAAGTGGTGGACGCCGCGGCGCGCACCGGATCCCAAGCGATCCATCCCGGCTACGGATTCCTTTCCGAGAACGCCGATTTCGCGGCGGCCTGCGAACGTGCCGGAGTGGTCTTTCTAGGCCCACCGTCGCGCGCCATTGAGGTGATGGGCGATAAGATCACCGCCAAGAACGCCGTCGCTGCCTTCGACGTTCCGGTGGTCCCCGGCGTCGCAAAGCCGGGCCTCACGGACGACGAACTCGTCAAGGCGGCCGATGAGGTCGGCTATCCGGTACTGATCAAGCCGTCCGCCGGTGGGGGCGGCAAGGGCATGCGGCTGGTTGAAGAACCGGCCGAGCTGCGTAACGCGCTGGTCAGCGCGCGGCGGGAGGCCGCCTCCGCGTTCGCCGACGACACATTGTTCCTGGAGCGATTTGTGTTGCGGCCCAGGCATATCGAAGTGCAGATCATCGCCGACACCCATGGGAACGTGCTGCATCTGGGCGAGCGGGAATGCAGTCTACAGCGGCGCCACCAGAAGGTCATTGAGGAGGCGCCCTCGGCGCTGCTCGACGCGGCCACCCGCGCGCGGATTGGGGCCGCGGCCTGCAATACCGCCCGCAGCGTCGACTACGTGGGTGCCGGCACGGTGGAATTCATCGTCTCTGCCGAACGGCCCGACGAGTTCTTCTTCATGGAGATGAACACCCGGCTGCAGGTCGAACACCCGGTCACCGAAGCGGTCACGGGTCTGGATCTGGTCGAGTGGCAGCTGCGGGTGGGTGCGGGCGAAAAGCTGGCCTTCGCCCAGGACGACATCGAACTGCGCGGTCACGCGATCGAGGCCCGGGTCTACGCCGAAGACCCCGCGCGCGGCTTCCTGCCCACCGGTGGCCGGGTGCTGGACGTGCTGGAGCCGTCGGGCGCGGGAGTGCGGGTGGACTCCTCGCTGTTGGCCGGCACGGTGGTCGGCAGTGATTACGACCCGATGCTGTCGAAGGTGATTGCCCACGGCGATGACCGCGAGGAGGCGCTGGCGCGCCTGGACCAGGCGCTGGCGCACACCGCGGTGCTGGGTGTGCAAACCAATGTCGAGTTCCTACGTTTCCTGCTGGCCGACGAACGCGTGCGTGCCGGAGATCTGGACACCGCGCTGCTCGACGAGCGCCTGGCCGACTTTGCACCACTGCCCGCACCCGACGATGTGCTAGCAGCGGGTGGCCTCTTCCGGCAGTGGGCTTTGGCAAGACGGGCGCAAGGTGAGCTGTGGGCCGTGCCAACCGGATGGCGCGTGGGGGGTGCGGCGCCGGTTCGCACCGAGATGCAAACACCGCTGCGCAGTGAGACGGTATCGGTGTGGGGTTCACCCGATGCCGCCAGGGTGCAGGTCGGTGATGGTGAAATCGCAGCTGCAAGTGCACAAGTCAATCACGGCGAGCTGAGCGTGACGGTCGGCGGCCTGCGGCGGGAGTATCGCTGGGCTGAGGCGGATCGGCATCTATGGATCGCAGACGAACGGGGAACCTGGCATCTGCGCGAAGCCGAGGAGCACAAGATTCACCGTGCGGTTGGCGAACGGCAAGCCGAAGTCATCAGTCCCATGCCGGGCAACGTGATCGCCGTCCAGGTCACCTCCGGTACCGAGGTCGCAGAGGGTGACGTCGTGGTGGTGGTGGAGGCGATGAAGATGGAACACTCACTGGCCGCACCGGTTTCGGGGCAGGTAGAAGTGCTGGTGTCCGTTGGCGATCAGGTAAAGGTCGAGCAAGTACTCGCAAGGATCAAGGATCAAGAATCATGACGACAACAATTCCCGCCGGGACGCTACCCAAGGAATACGAAGAGCTTCGCGACACAGTGGCCGATTTCGCGCGCAGCGTGGTTGCACCGGTGTCGGCCAAACACGATGAGGAGCACAGCTTTCCATACGAAGTAGTCGCCAGGATGGGTGAGATGGGTCTGTTCGGCCTGCCGTTCCCAGAAGAGTACGGCGGCATGGGCGGCGACTACTTCGCGCTGGCGCTGGCGCTAGAAGAGCTGGGCAAGGTCGACCAGTCGGTGGCGATCACACTGGAAGCCGGGGTAGGCCTGGGTGCGATGCCGATCTACCGGTTCGGCAACGAGGAACAGAAACAGAAGTGGTTGCCAGACCTGATCGCCGGTCGCGCGCTGGCCGGCTTCGGACTCACCGAACCGGGTGCCGGTTCGGACGCGGGCGGCACTCGCACCACGGCTCGTCTCGAGGGTGATGAGTGGATCATCAACGGCAGCAAGCAATTCATCACCAACTCGGGCACCGATATCACCTCACTGGTGACGATTACTGCCGTCACGGGAAGTGTCGCGGACGGTAAGAAGGAGATCTCGACGATCATCGTGCCCAATGGCACAGCCGGATTCGTCGTGGAGCCCGTCTACAACAAGGTCGGCTGGAACGCCTCGGACACCCACCCGCTGAGCTTCGATGACGCGCGCGTCCCGGCGGAGAACCTGCTCGGCGCCCGCGGAAAAGGCTACGCCAACTTCTTGTCCATCCTCGACGAAGGCCGCATCGCGATCGCCGCACTGGCGACCGGGGTGGCGCAGGGATGTGTGGACGAGAGCGTCAAATACGCCAAGGAGCGTCAGTCGTTCGGCCAGCCGATCGGCTCCTATCAGGCGATCAGCTTCAAGATCGCGCGGATGGAGGCCCGGGCGCATGTGGCGCGCACGGCCTACTACGAGGCCGCGGCAAAGATGTTGGCGGGCAAGCCCTTCAAGAAAGAAGCGGCGATCGCCAAAATGGTGTCCTCGGAGGCGGCGATGGATAATGCCCGCGATGCTACCCAGATCCATGGGGGATACGGCTTCATGAACGAGTACCCGGTGGCCCGCCACTACCGGGACAGCAAGATCCTCGAAATCGGAGAGGGCACAACCGAGGTGCAGCTGATGCTCATCGCGCGATCACTGGGGCTGTCATGACAGACAAGGCAATCATCCAGCGCGGCTTGTGGTTTGAAGAGTTCGAGATCGGCACGACGTACCTGCATCGGCCCGGCCGCACCGTCACTGAAGCCGACAATGTTTTGTTCACCACGCTGACCATGAACACTCAATCGCTGCATCTCGACGCCGCTTGGGCCGCCGAACAACCGGGCTTTCGGGGGGAGCGGCTGGTCAACTCGATGTTCACCCTATCCACCCTGGTCGGGTTGTCGGTTTCGCAGCTCACGCTGGGCACCATTGTGGCCAACCTCGGTTTCTCCGAGGTGTCGTTTCCCAAGCCGCTATTTCACGGCGACACCCTGTATGCCGAGACCGTCTGTTCCGGCAAGCGGGAATCGAAAAGCCGGCCCGGTGAAGGGATAGTCACGCTCGAGCACACCGGGCGTAACCAGCATGGCGAGATCGTCGCGCGGGCGGTGCGCACCACGCTGGTGCAGAAGCAGCCCAGTAAATGAGGAGACACGATGAGCCTGCGTGATGCCGGCCCCGGGTGGTTGTTCTGCCCGGCCGATCGCCCCGAGCGGTTCGCCAAAGCGGCCGCTGCCGCCGACGTGGTCATCCTCGACCTCGAAGACGGTGTGTCCGAGGCGGAGAAACCGGCCGCGCGCAAAGCCCTACAGGACACGCCCCTGGATCCCGAACGCACCATCGTGCGGATCAACGCCGGCGGCACCGATGATCAGGCCCGCGATCTGGAGGCCTTGGCCGGTACTCGATACACGACACTGATGCTGCCTAAGGCCGAGTCCGCGGCGCAGGTGACGGGGCTTGCCCCGCGCGATGTCATCGCGTTGGTGGAGACCGCGCGCGGAGCCGTGTTCGCCTCCGAAATCGCCGCCGCCGGCAACACCGTAGGGATGATGTGGGGCGCCGAGGACCTCATCGCCACCCTCGGCGGCAGCTCCAGCCGCCGTGCCGACGGCGCCTATCGGGATGTCACTCGACACGTCCGGTCGGTGATTCTGCTGGCGGCTTCGGCGTTCGGGCGGCTTGCCCTGGACGCCGTGCACCTGGACATCCGCGATATCGAAGGCTTGCAAGCCGAGGCGGTCGACGCCGCGACGGTGGGTTTCGATGTAACCGTCTGCATCCATCCCAGCCAGGTTCCGGTGGTGCGCAAGGCATATCGGCCCGCCGAGGAGAAGCTGGACTGGGCGCGACGGGTGCTGGCCGCATCCCGAAACGAGCGTGGGGTGTTCGCGTTCGAAGGGCAGATGGTCGATGCGCCGGTGCTACGGCATGCCGAAATGATGTTGCGCAGGGCCGGGGAACCCGTTTCCGACTGACGGTTGCTGGTTCGCTGGATCCGGTGTCCTGCGCGGGCTCTCTCGGTGCCGCGGCGGCGGAGTATCCATAACAGATTCGACACGGTCTTTGCGGTTCCGCGATTCGCCGCGGTGTCTTCGCATTTGGGGGCATAATGGGCAACAGCGCCAGTGTTGCGGCGAGCGAAGTCTTTCGAGCAACTGGCGATCGACTTCGGCTCGCGGTTGTTCCCGGCCGGGAATTTGCTGTGGTCGCCGCACCGCGGGTGCCGACGCGAAGGATGGAACGCAGTTGACTGGTGATTCGTTACCGGAAGGACGGCATCTGCTGACGGCGTGACCGCGTTGTGGCTCCGAACTTGGGAGGCGGTATGGCGGAGAATTCTCCAAAGCCGATGACTGTCGACCTCGAGCCGGTGCAACTCATCGCTCCGGATGGCACATCTACCGCCGAACACCGCTATCGGCACGATCTTCCCGCGGAGACGCTGTGCTGGCTCTACGAGATGATGGTGGTCACTCGCGAGCTGGATATCGAGTTCATCAACCTGAAGCGCCAAGGTGAATTGGCGCTTTTTGCGTCTTGCCGGGGTCAGGAAGCCGCACAAATCGGTGCGGCGGCTCCGTTGCTCAAGACCGACTGGTTGTTCCCGCAATACCGGGAGCTGGGTGCTTACCTGGTACGCGGCATCCCGCCCGGGCATGTCGGCGCGGCGTGGCGCGGGACCTGGCACGGCGGCCTGGAATTCACCAAGAAGTGCTGTGCCCCGATGTCGATTCCGATCGGTACCCAGGCCTTGCATGCAGTCGGCGCGGCCATGGCGGCACAACGTCTCGGTGAGGCTTCGGTAACGGTGGCATTCCTTGGCGACGGCGCCACCAGCGAGGGTGATGTGCATGAGGCGCTGAATTTTGCGGCCGTATTCAATGCGCCCTGTGTCTTTTATGTGCAGAACAACCAGTGGGCCATCTCGCTGCCGGTGTCCAGGCAGACGGCCGCACCCTCGATCGCACATAAGGCGATCGGCTACGGGATGCCCGGTGTCCGGGTGGATGGCAACGACGTCCTGGCGTGCTACGCGGTGATGGCCGAGGCCGCCGCGCGCGCCCGCGGCGGCGGCGGACCGACGTTGATCGAGGCGGTCACCTATCGCCTCGGGCCGCACACCACCGCTGACGACCCGGCCCGCTACCGCAGCCAGGAGGAAGTGCAGCATTGGACGGAGCTGGATCCGATTCCGCGCTATCGCACCTACCTGCAAACGCAAGGATTGTGGTCAGAGCGCTTGGCGGAGCGGGTGGCCGCCCATGGGAAGCGGGCTCGCACCGAACTGCGCGACGCGGTTTTCGGCGCAACCGATTTCGATGTCGACGACGTGTTCACCGCGGTGTTCGCCGAGATCACGCCCGGTCTGGAAGCGCAGCGACAACAGCTGCGGGCCGAACTGGCCAGGACCGAGTGAGCAGGCCGACATGACGCAGATCATCGATCCCCCCGCTCGTTCGGACGAAACGCTCACGCTGCCGGTGGCCAGTGCGGCGCAGCAGCTGACCATGGTCGCCGCGATCAACCGTGCGCTGCATGACGCGATGGCCGCTGACGACCGGGTTTTGGTGTTCGGTGAGGACGTCGGCGTCGAGGGCGGGGTGTTCCGGGTGACCGAGGGGCTTGCCGAAACCTTCGGCGCGCAGCGGTGCTTTGACACCCCGCTGGCCGAGTCCGCATTGATCGGTATCGCCGTCGGACTGGCGCTGCGTGGTTTTGTCCCGGTGCCCGAGATTCAGTTCGACGGCTTTTCATACCCCGCCTTCGATCAGGTGGTCAGCCATTTGGCCAAGTACCGCAGCCGCACCCGTGGTGAGGTGAATATGCCGGTGACGGTGCGGATCCCGTCATTCGGCGGAATCGGTGCGGCCGAACATCATTCGGAGTCCACCGAGGCCTATTGGGCGCACACCGCAGGCCTGAAAGTCGTGGTCCCGTCCAATCCCGGCGACGCGTATTGGTTGCTGCGAGACGCCATCGCCTGCCCGGACCCGGTGATCTATCTGGAGCCCAAACGGCGCTATCAGGGTCGTGGATTCGTCGATACCACTGCGCCCCAACCTCCGATCGGACAAGCGATGGTACGCAGGCCGGGTACCGACGTGACCGTCGTAACGTACGGCAGTCTGGTCGGCACCGCGGTGTCCACCGCGGAAGAGGCTCAGCGGCAACGTGGCTGGAGCATGGAGGTCATCGATCTGCGATCGCTTGTTCCGCTGGATTTCGACACGGTCGCCGCGTCGATCCGTCGAACCGGGCGTTGCGTCGTCATGCACGAGGGGCCGCGCAGCGTGGGCTATGGTGCTGGTCTGGTCGCGCGCATCCAGGAAGAGATGTTCTACGAGCTGGAAGCTCCGGTGTTGCGCGCCTGCGGCTTTGACACTCCCTACCCGCCAGCGCGGCTGGAGAAGCTGTGGCTACCCGGCCCCGACCGGTTGCTGGACTGCGTCGAGCGGGCACTGGCCCTGCCATGAGCGCCGACGACCGGGTCAAGTCATTCCGGGTTCCCGACCTCGGCGAGGGTCTGGAAGAGGTGACGCTGACCTATTGGGCGGTTGCCGTCGGCGACGAGGTGCAACTCAACCAGACGTTGTGTTCGGTGGAAACCGCCAAGGCCGAGGTCGAGATTCCAAGCCCCTATGCCGGCCGGATCGTCGAATTGGGCGGCGCGCCAGGCGATGTGATCAAAGTGGGGGCGGTATTGGTGCGCATCGATCCCGCTGCGTCTTCTGCGTCTTCTGCGCCTGCTGCGCGCGCTGCGTCCGCCGGGCCCAACGGGCAAGCCGCGGTGCCCACACTGGTCGGCTACGGCGCCGACTCCGACATAGATACGAGCCGGCGGGTAAGCCGGCCACGGGCGGCGCCGCCGGCTCGCAAGCTGGCCAAGGAGCTGCTGGTCGACTTGACCGCACTGCAGCGCGGCGACAAGGTCATTACCCGAGCCGACGTCCTGGCGGCCGCGCAGGATGGCGGCGTCGACGTGCGCTCGGTCCGCGGCGTGCAGGCCCGCATGGCCGAGAAAATGACCTTGTCACACAGGGAAATACCGGCAGCCAAGGTGAGCGTCGAAGTTGTGTGCACCGAACTGCTGCGGTTGCGTGACCGCCTTCGTCCTGCCCTGCCGGAGATCACGCCGTTCGTGTTGACGTTGCGTCTGTTGATTATTGCGCTGAAGCACAACGAGATTCTCAACTCGACGTGGGTCGACTCAGTCGACGGGCCACAGATACATGTGCATCGCGACGTCCGGCTGGGCTTCGCCGTGGCCACCGAACGCGGGCTGTTGGTTCCGGTGATCAACGACGCTCAGAACAAGACACTTCGCGAGTTGGCATGCCGGGCAACAGAATTGATCGACGGGGCGCGTGTGGGCAGTCTGATGCCAGGGGAGTTGCAAGGTTCGACGTTCACCGTGACGAACTTCGGAGCACTAGGTGCCGACGACGGTGTGCCGGTGATCAACCACCCCGAAGCGGCGATCCTGGGCATGGGGGCAATCAAGCCGCGCCCAGTCGCGATCGGTGATGAAGTGGTGGTGCGACCGACGATGACTCTGACGTGCGTGTTCGACCACCGCGTTGCCGACGGTGCCCAGGCGGCCAATTTCGTATGTGAGCTGCGCGATCTCGTCGAATCGCCCGAGACCGCGCTGTTGGACCTATAGTCGGCTACCGGCGTTGCGCGGCAGCCAATCGGGCCGCGAATTCGGGAGATTGCAGCGATTTGGCCTGCGGACCGATTTCGGTGCGCATGGCCAGCTCATGCTGTTCGTTGTCCAGCGAACCCGGGCTGGCGGTGGCGCGCATGGTGGCCTTGGTCGCCAACACGACCTCGCGCGGAGCCGCGGCGGGTCCGGCGGCCAGTTCCAGGGCAGCGGTGACGGGATCGTCGGCGACCGTGAGCGCTAGCCCGTGCCGCACCGCGGCTTCGGCATCAAAGCGCATTCCGAACAGCAACGCCGCGCGGGCCACCTGTGGCCCCACCGCTCGCTGCAGCATCCAGGTTGCACCCCCGCCGGGATGGATACCCAATTTCTGGAATCGAGGGTCGAAAAACGCCGCGGGCCCGGCGATGCGCAAGTCGGCGGCCAGGGCGAGGTTCAGACCGGCGCCGACGGCGGCGCCGTTGACCGCAGCGATAGTCGGCAGACTGCAATTGCCGACGGCCATGAATCCGTCGTAGATCCGCAGCAATCCCGGTTCGGTTTCGGTGCCGGCCCCGGCGCCGCCCAGGGCGCTCAAGTCTGCCCCGGCGCAGAAGGCTTTGCCCGCACCGGTTACCACCACCGCGTGGACGTCGGCGTCGGCCTCGGCACGTTCCACCGCGGCGCGCAGCAGGGCCGAGGACTTCTCGGTGATTGCGTTGCGGCGGTCCGGGTCGTTGACGGTGATCAGCGCGACGCGGTTGCTGACGCTGTACAACACGAGATCGGATTCGGCCATCGGGCAACCTTACTTGGTCGGCTGCGAGGGCTTACTTATCCGACTTGGTTTGTGGACTCGTCTTTGCCGCTTTGGCAATCTTTTTGGACTGGACAACCCGATGGTCGCCGCATTGCCAGCACTCATAACTCGAGTCGTTCTCCGGGACGTTCTGGGCCGCGCCGCAACGCGGGCAGATGAACTTGCGTCGGCCCTCTGGGATCTTCGTCTTGGCAGCGGCTTCCACGCGCGGACCGCCGAATCGGGGATATTCGATGTCCACACTCTGATCGCAGCGCCAGCAGTCGAAGCTTTGCGCTCCAGCCTTGATGTATTGGGTGGCCGCGCAACGAGGACAGACCAGACCCGCACGGCCAGGCATCGCGGTGTCGGGTTCGCGGGGTGCTGCGACGGCAGCGAATCCCACGCCTAGCGGACCAAGGAACACCAGGGTGAGAAAAAAGAACGTCGTTTCCCGTCCGCGCGGCGCAACCGCAGCCGCCACGATCGCGCTCAGCAGCCAAAAGAAGATGATCGCGCTGGCATACGGCGCAAGGCTGGTGCCGAGGTCGAACGTCGTCTGCTGGTTGGAGTTCATCTGGTAAGTGTCCGCCCTAAGGGGCAGGCGCGCTTACTTCGGCTTCGATGGGCGCTTAATTCGTAATCCACTGCTGCACGCCGCCGTGACCCGAGCAGGTGCCCGAGTGGTGCGTGCTGAACGAGTAATCGCCGTCGCGACAGATCGCTGTCGCTCCTGGTGGAGCGCCGCCGCCCGGCGAACCGGGTGTGGGGCGAGGTATGCATTTCCCGTCCGAGTTTTGGTAATAGCCGCTACCGCAGTTGGCCAGCGTCATCGACTCGTTGACGAAGAGTCCCGGCGCAACGCCCAACGCTGTTACCGAAGCTGCTGCTACGGCGATCAGAAGCCGAACGCGCATGGTACCCCACAAACGTGGCCGTAAAGATTGTGGGCCCCCCGACCCATAACGCACGTTATCGGATCGGTTGTCTTCGCGCAGGAAATTCGCGAAAGCCGTCAACAGCTCAGTTCCTTTGCAAACTGCGGGATTTGATGAGTCGCCCAGAGTTGCGATGGAAAACAACGTTTGGGCATACGCTGCTGCTTGTCGCTGTTCGTCCGAACCCGGCGGTTGGCGCTCATCGCTGGGAAGTCCTTCACTGGATGGGAGATTGGGCATGTCGTTTGTGGTCACGGTGCCGGAAACAGTGTCGGCGGTGGCAAACGAGCTGGCGGATATCGGCTCGGCGATCAGCTCGGCCAACGCGGCGGCGGCGCTGCCGACGACGGGGGTGGTGGCCGCGGCGGCCGACGAGATATCGGCGGCGATCGCGTCGATATTTGGTGTGCATGCGCAGGGCTACCAGGCTCTCAGCAGTCAGGCGGCGGCCTTTCACGAGCAGTTCGTGCGGGCGCTGGCCGCGGGCGCGACGTCATATGCCGCCGCCGAGGCTGCCAGCGCGTCACCCTTACAAGCGCTGGAGCAGGGTGTGCTGAGCGTGGTAAATGCGCCGACGCAGGCGCTGTTGGGACGTCCGATCATCGGCAACGGCGCCAACGGGACATCGCCGGGGCAGCCCGGCGGAGCGGGCGGGTTGTTGTTCGGTAACGGCGGTAACGGCGCGGCCGGCGCCGCTGGCCAGCCCGGGGGTGCCGGTGGCGCGGCCGGCCTCCTCGGCAACGGCGGAGCCGGAGGAACGGGCGGCGCTGGTGCCGCCGGCGGCGCGGGTGGCGCGGGTGGGTGGCTGTACGGCAACGGCGGTAGTGGCGGCACCGGTGGCGTCGGCGTGGCCGGCATCAACGGCGGCATTGGAGCTATGGGGGGCAACGGCGGCAACGCCGGTCTAATGGGCGCCGGTGGGGCCGGCGGCACCGGAGGCGCTGGACTAGCCGGGGCAACGGGCGTCAACCCCACCGCCGGGCCCGCTGCCAGCCCCGGCACCAGCCCCGCGGACGTCGTTGGGCCGGGCAGCCAGACGGGCGCGGCCGGCGGGACAGGCACGTCCGGCAGTGTCCTGACTCCCACGGGCGGAACCGGCGGCGAAGGTGCCAGCGCAACATCAAACAGCGGTACGAGTGTTGTCGCCACGGGCGGTGCCGGCGGCAACGGCGGCGCCTCGATCGCCGGTGGTGCTGGCGCTGCCGGCGGCGCCGGTGGTGCGGCGACGGTCGCCGACTTCAACGGCACCGCCCTCGGCGGCAATGGTGGCGACGGGACCGCGGCGGTGGCCGCCGGCAGCACGGGTGGCGCCGGCGGCGCCGGCGGCAATGCAACCACAGCGCGCGGCGTCGGTGTTACCACGGGCGGCAGTGGCGGTTCTGGCAATGCGGGTGCCGCAGGCACCTCCGGCGGCAACGGCAGCGCCGGCGGGGCGGGTGGCGCGGGCGGTACCGGCGGGCAAGGCGGCAGTGCCCTGGGTGCGGGCGGCGGCGGCGCCGGCGGCAAGGGTGGAAGCGGCGGAACCGGCGGTGCCGGCGGCAACGGCGGCAACGGCATCGGGACAGGAAACGGCGGCAACGGGGGAGCCGGCGGGGACGTCGGCGCCGGCGGCGACGGCGGCAACGGCGGGGCCGGGGCCGGCGGTGGCACCGGCGGGGCCGGCGGCGATGGCGGGATCGGCGCCCACGGTCAGACCCGCACCGCGACGCTGGGCAGCGGTTCCAGCGGCAACGGCGGCAACGGCGGCAACGGCGGGGCGAGCGGCCACGGCGGTGACGGCGGAGCCGGCGGCAACGTTGGCGCCGGCGGCGACGGCGGCGACGGCGGGGCCGGCGGCGCCGCCACCACTCTTAACGGAACCGGTGGCAACGGTGGCATCGGCGGCACCGGGGGCGCACCCGGGGTGGGCGGCAACGGTGGCAACGGCGGAGCCGGCGGGTCTGTCTCCGGCGACGGCGGCAACGGCGGCGCCAGCGGAAGCATTGGCGCCGGCGGCAACGGCGGAGCCGGCGGCAATGGCGGAGCCGGAAATGGCAGCGGCAACGGCGGAAACGGCGGCACCGGCGGCAACGGCTGGGGCGGCGGCCTTGGCAATAGGGCTGGCGACGGAGGTATCGCCGGCCAGAACGGCAACGGCGGCAATGGCGGAAACGCGGGCGCCTCCGCAGCGGCCGGCAATGGCGGGGCTGGCGGCAACGGCGGCGCTGGTGGCGCCACCGGCAACGGCGGAACCGGCGGCAATGGCGGCTACGGCGGCTGGGCCGGCAATGCGAACAGCGGCGGCTACGGCGGCTCGGGCGGCTCGGTTTCCGGCAATGGCGGCAACGGCGGGAACGCCGGTGCCGTCGGGCAGTGGGGCAACGGCGGGGCCGGCGGCAACGGCGGAGCCGGCGGCTCCGTCTTCGGCAACGGCGGCAACGGCGGCAACGGCGGCCAGGCCGGCGCCCCAGGGTTCAGGGCTGGAGCGGGTTCCGGCGGCCTCGGCGGCGGCGGCGGCATCGCATACGGAGTCGGCAACGGCGGCAACGGCGGCAACGCCTCGGATGGGGCCTATTACGGCACGGGCGGCGCCGGCGGTGCCGGCGGCGAAGGCGGCTCGACCGGCGGGAACGGCGGCAACGGCGGCAATGGCGGCCGGGGCGGAACCGCAACAATCGCACACAGCTCCCTCGGCGACTACCAATACAACGGGTGGGGCGGCGTCGGCGGGCAAGGCGGCTGGGTCAGCGCCCAGGGCGACGGCTCAGGCGGTAACGGAGGCAACGGCGGCGCCGCGAGCACCGGCGGCAACGGCGGTGCGGGCGGCAATGGTGGCGTTGCCCACGGGACGGGCAACGGCGGGGCAGGTGGCAACGGCGGCGCTGGTGGCACCGGCGGCAACCCCGGCAGTAACGTCACCTACCACCGCAACGCGGGCGACAGCCAGTCGGGCAGCGGCAACCATCTCGGTGGCAACGGCGGCGACGCCGGCGACGCCGGCGACGGCGGCCAAGGCGGCGCCGGTGGTGCCGGCGGTAACGCCCTGGGCTCGGGCACCGGCGGCGCCGGCGGCAACGGCGGCAGCGGCGGCAACGGCGGCAACGCGACCAACACAGCGACGTCGGATGGCCAGGGCGGCGATGGCGGTTACGGCCGCCCAGGCGGTAACGGCGGCGCCGGCGCGGACGGCGGTGACGGCGGCAACGGCGGTGTCGGCGGTGACGGCGGCACGTCGGCGACCGGCACCGGCGGAGCCGGCGGCGGCGGAGGCGCTGCGGGACAAATCCAGGGAGCTACCGGTGGCGCGGGCGGCAAGGCCGGCGGTGGCGGAATATTCGTCGGCCAGCCCGGCCCCAACGGCATCGCCGGCACCCCTGGCACTGCGGGAGCGGCCGGCCAGTCCGGTTAGAACCCCGGTCAGGACGAATCCCTCATGTCAGCAAAATCAGCGCCGCCGCTCCCGCGGTGGCCAGGCACATCGACGGGCCGTGCGGCACGGTTCGCATGCCGCGCCATCGCATCCCCACGCCCACCAGCACGGTCAGCAGCGGCGCGGCCAGCGCCGCCAGAAACCACACCTGGATACCGAAGCAACCGGCGAGCCCGCCCACCCCGATCGCCAGCTTGACGTCGCCGGCGCCCATGGCCGCCGGCGCCAGCAAGTACACCAGCAGATAGACCCCGCCCAGTACGGCCGCACCCGCCATCGCCGCTAAGCCGCGGCCGGCGGCGGCGGCACCGAGCAGCACCAGCACCGCGCCCGGCAGCGTCAGCGCATTGGGCAGCCGGCGTTGCCGGATGTCGTAGCCACTCAAGAGCGCGAACCACGCCAAGATCAGCCCAGCCGTCCCAATCCGCATGCGCGGCAGGCTAATCCAGTTCCGCCAATGCGCAAGTCATGGCCTCTCGCGGCGCGGGCAGCCCGGTGAATTGCTCGACCTGCGCGAAGGCCTGATGCAACAGCATCTGCAGGCCGCTGATCACCCGGCCACCCGAAGCCGCCACGGCCTCGGCCAGCGGGGTGGGCCAGGGGTTGTAGATGGCGTCCAACAGCACCGGAACCGCCGCAAAGGTATCGGCGTAGCGCGTTGCCACGTCGGCCGGAATGGTGCTGATCAACACTTCTGCGGCCGCCACCTCGTCGGCCAGGCCGGGGTCATCCAGGCCGCAGAACCGGGTCGCCACCCCGACCTGCGCACCCAACTCGACCAATCGGTCCGCCTTATCCGGATTGCGCGCCACCACGGTGATACCGGTGGCACCGAGTTCGGCCAACCCGACCACTGCCGCCGGCGCGGTGCCGCCCGACCCGCACACCAGGGCATGCCCCGACGCCGCACCCAGCGCGCCAGTGACGCCGTCGATGTCAGTATTGTCGGCCCGCCAGCCGCGCGGCGTACGTACCAGGGTGTTTGCCGAACCCACCTGCTCGGCACGGGCGGTGCGTTCGTCGGCGAAGCGCAAGGCCGCGAACTTGCCCGGCATAGTGACCGAAACGCCCACCCATTCCGGTCCGAACCCGCCGACGACGCCGGGCAGTTGCTCGGCGCTGCACTCGATGCGGTCGTAGGTCCAGTCGTTAAGACCCAGTGCGCGGTAGGCGGCCAGGTGCAATTGCGGGGAGCGGGAGTGTGCGATCGGCGAGCCTAGAACGGCTGCCCGTCTAGCGTGCACTATCTAATACACCGTTGCGCTTGGCCAGTTCGATGTTGGCCAGATGCTGCTGATAATCGCGGGTGAACAACGTGGTCCCCTGGGCATCGATGGTGACGAAGTACAGCCAGTCCCCCGGCTCGGGGTGCTCAGCGGCCCGTAGCGCGTCCACCCCCGGCGAACAGATCGCAGTGGCCGGCAATCCCTCGGACACGTAGGTGTTCCACGGGGTGCGCAGCGCCCGGTCGGCGTCACTGGTCGCCACTTCACGGCGATCCAGCGGGTAGTTCACCGTCGAATCGAATTCCAGGGTGCGGTGCTCGTGCAGCCGGTTGTAGATGACCTGGGCGACCTTCGAGAAATCCTGCACGTTGGATTCCTGCTGCACCAGCGACGCCACCACCAGGATGTCGTAGGGCGACAGGCTCAGCGCCTTGGCGGTGTCCACCAGCCCCGACTTGGTGTACTCCACGGCTCCCGCGCTGATCAGGGCCGCCAGGATGCTGTCGGCCGAGGCAGCGGGGTCGATGTTGAACGTCCCCGGCGCGATCAGTCCCTCGATCCGGCGATGGTCATCGCCCAGCTCGATCACCGGCTGCACCGCCCACGGCGGCACCTGCAACATCGCCGGGGTGGCCTTGCCTGCCGCGGTGCGCAGGTCGGCCACCGACACACAGCGATGGTTGCCGTCGAGATCCACGCAGGTGGCCTTGGAGATAAGAGTAAGGATCCCGGGGTTGAGCTTGTTGGTCTTCATGTCGGTGGTGTCGTCGAGCTGGCGTCCCTCCGGGATCACCAGCTTGCCCACCCTGCTCTTGGGGTCCGCGAGCCGCGTGACCGCGTCGGCCGCCGGGATTTCGGTGCGCATCCGGTAGAAGCCAGGCTGAATCGACGAGATCGCCGCGTTGCCGTGCGCGGCGTCGACGAAGGCCCGGACGGTGCGCACCACTCCCTTGTTGTGCAGCGTCTCCCCCACCGCGGTGGTCGAGTCGCCCGCCTGTATCTGAATCACGATGTCTTGCTTGCCGTTTCCGGCGTAGTCGTCATCGGAACCGGAAATCAAGTGCCATACTTTCGCGCCCAGGAAGACGGCCGCCACCACGATCACGACGAGCAACCCCACCGCGAATCCGCCGGCGACTCGCCGGCGCCGGCGGATTCGCTGGGCGCGCTTACGGTCGGCGCGGGTCTTGCGGTGCCGGGCCGGTGCAACCGCTACCGGCTCGGCACGGCGGTGCCCCGCATCGTCGGACGTTCGTGCGTCGTCAGACATCGGAGCCCGCCCCGGCGCGGTGTTGATCCAGCCAGCCTTGCAGTATCGCCACCGCCGCCGCCTGGTCGATCACCGCACGCTGGTCGCGGGCGCGGATGCCGGCCTCCCGCAGCGACCGCTGTGCGCTCACCGTCGTCAGACGCTCGTCGGAGAGCTGTACCGGTACCGGAGCGATCCGCTGCGCAAGCTCCCCGGCCAGGTCCATCGCATCTTGCGCCGACGGGCCGATCCGGTCGGCCAGCGTACGCGGCAGCCCGACGATCACCTCGACGGCCTCAAGCTCCGCGGCCAGCGTGGCCAACCGGCGCAGGTGTTTGCCGGTGCGGTCGCGGCGCACGGTTTCCACCGGGGTTGCCAGGACGCCATCGGGGTCGCTGCACGCCACGCCGATGCGCACCTTGCCGACGTCGATGCCCAGGATTCTCCCCCGTCCGGGTCCCCGCTGCGGTTCAACCACTCAGCTGACCCGCGCTATCTCTGCGATCTGGGAACGCACCGCATCGAGCGCGGCGTCGATACCGGTCGGATCCTTGCCCGAGCCCTGCGCCAGGTCCGGCTTGCCGCCCCCGCGCCCCTCGACCGCCACGGCCAGTTGTTTGACCAGGTCGTTGGCGCGTAGCCCCAGGTCCTGGGCCGCGGGATTGGCTGCGACCGCGTAGGGGACGGTTGCACTTTCGCCTTCTGAGCTTGTCGAGATGAGCGCCACCACCGCCGGATCACTGCCCAGCTTGCCGCGGATATCGCCGACCAGCGAACGCAGATCGGCCGCGTTCATCCCGCCGGACATGCGCTGGGCCACCAGCCGGACGTTACCGATGCGCTCGGCTCCCGCGGCGGCATTGGTCGCAGCGGCCCGGGCGCTGGCCAGGCGTGCGCGTTCGAGTTCCTTTTCGGCGGCCCTGAGCCGCTCCACCAGGTTCGCCACCCGGCCGGGCACCTCCTCGGACGGCACCTTCAGCGACGACGCCAGTCCGGCCATCAGCGCCCGCTCCTTGGCCAGGTGCCGGAACGACTCCAGCCCGACGTAGGCCTCTACCCGGCGCACCCCAGAACCGATCGACGACTCACCCAGGATGGTCACCGGACCGATCTGCGCGGAGTTGTGCACGTGGGTCCCGCCGCACAGCTCCAGCGAGAACGGACCGCCGATCTCCACCACCCGCACCTGGTCGGGATAGGCCTCGCCGAACAGCGCCATCGCGCCCATCGCCTTGGCCCGGTCCAGCCGCTCGAGGAAGGTGTGCACCTCGAAATCGGCCTGCACCGCCTCGTTGGTCACTTCTTCGATCTGGGTGCGCTGGTCTTCGGTGAGCGGCCCCTGCCAGTTGAAGTCGAAGCGTAGATACCCGGGCCGGTTCAGCGAGCCGGCCTGAACGGCGTTGGGCCCCAACACTTGCCGCAAGGCGGCGTGCACCATGTGGGTGCCGGAATGTCCCTGTGTGGCGCCCTTGCGCCAGCCCGGGTCCACCGCTGCGACCACGGTGTCGCCCTCGACGAATTCCCCGGATTCGACGTTGATCCGGTGTACATGAAGCGTTTTGGCGACCTTTTGCACATCGGTGACGGCGGCCTTCGCGCTGCCGCCGGAACCCGTTCCGCTGATGGTTCCCGCGTCGGCGATCTGGCCGCCCGACTCCGCATACAGCGGCGTGCGATCGAGCACCAGCTCTACCCGGTCAGCCTCGGCGCTATCGGAATGCGAGACCACCGGAACCCGCTTGCCATCCACGAAAATGCCGAGAATCTTTGCCTCGGAACTCAATTCCTCGAATCCGGTGAACTCGGTTGGGCCGGCATCGACCAGTTCGCGGTAGGCGGTCAGGTCGGCGTGCGCGTGTTTGCGTGCGGCCGCATCGGCTTTGGCGCGGCGGCGCTGTTCGGCCATCAACTCCCGGAAGCCCGCCTCGTCGACCGTAAGGCCGGCTTCGGCGGCCATCTCCAATGTCAGGTCGATCGGGAACCCGTAGGTATCGTGCAAGGTGAACGCGTCCGAACCCGAAACCACGGTGGCGCCTGTGGTTTTGGTGGCACCGGCCACCTCGTCGAACAACTTGGAACCCGAGGCCAGTGTGCGGTTGAACGCGGTTTCCTCGGCGACGGCTATGCGATTGATCCGCTCGAAGTCGTTGACCAACTCCGGATAGGAGGGGCCCATCGCGTCGCGCACCTTGGCCATCAGGTCGCCGACTATCGGGCTGTCGATACCCAGCAGTTTGGCCGAGCGGATCACCCGGCGCAGCAACCGGCGCAACACGTACCCGCGGCCGTCGTTGCCGGGGCTGACGCCGTCGCCGATCAGGATCGCGGCGGTGCGGCTGTGGTCGGCGATGATCCGGTAGCGCACGTCGTCGGCGTGATTGCCGACGTCGTATCCGCGGGGCGCTTGTGCGGCCACCAGATCGATGACGGGACGCAGCAAGTCGGTCTCGTAAACGTTGTGCACGTTCTGCAGGACCAGGGCGATCCGCTCGACGCCCATCCCGGTGTCGATGTTCTTGCGCGGCAGCGGCCCGAGGATCTCGTAGTCCTCCTTGGTGGTACCCTCGCCGCGCTCGTTCTGCATGAACACGAGATTCCACACCTCGAGATAGCGGTCCTCGTTGACGACGGGACCGCCCTCAGGGCCGAATTCGGGCCCGCGGTCGTAGTAGATCTCCGACGACGGGCCGCACGGCCCGGGGATGCCCATCGACCAGTAGTTGTCGGCCATGCCGCGGCGCTGGATCCGCTCGGCCGGCAGGCCCGCGACCTCCTGCCACAGGCCCGCCGCCTCGTCGTCGTCGAGATAGACTGTGGCCCATAGTTTTTCGGGGTCCATGCCGTAGCCGCCCGCGGCGACCGGGTTGGTCAGCAAGGCCCAGGCCAACTCGATGGCGCCGCGCTTGAAGTAGTCGCCGAAGGAGAAGTTGCCGGCCATCTGAAAGAAGGTGTTGTGCCGGGTGGTGATGCCCACCTCGTCGATGTCCGGGGTACGGATGCACTTCTGGATGCTGGTGGCCGTCGGGTAGGGCGGCGTGCGCTGGCCCAGGAAGAACGGCACGAACTGGACCATCCCGGCGTTGACGAACAACAGGTTGGGGTCGTCGAGGATCACCGAAGCACTGGGCACCTCGGTGTGGCCCGCCTTCACGAAGTGATCAAGGAACCGCTTCCTGATCTCGTGTGTTTGCACTCTCGTCGCTTCCTTAGTCCGTGGGTTCGGTAAACCTATCCGTCTACGAAACTCAACCGCACCGACCGCCGCGGATTGTCCCGGTTCAAGTCGACCAGGACGACGCTTTGCCAGGTGCCCAGCAACGGCTCCCCACCCGAGACCGGCACCGTCACCGACGGCGCCACCAATGCCGGCAACACGTGGTCGGCGCCGTGGCCGGGTGAACCATGCGCGTGCCGGTAGCGGTCGTCGCGCGGCAACAGCCGTTCCAACGTCTCCACCAGGTCGTCATCGGAACCGGCGCCGGTTTCGATGATCGCCACCCCGGCCGTCGCGTGTGGGACGAATACGTTGCACAGCCCGTCGCTGTGCCGGGCACAAAAACCACGCACCGCGTCCGTCAGATCGACGATTCGGCGACGCGAGGTGTCCACGTCCAGCACATCGGTTTCCATCCGGTCCAGCCTACGGTGGGCGCTTATCGCGCGGCCAATCCGTCGCAACAGAAGCATTGCCAGGGCCAATCGGCAGGAGGAAGGTATTCGGTGAGACCGGTGGCGCCACCGGGGCGCTGCCCCGACAGAGGAGGGGCCGATCGTGTACGCACGCTCTACCACCATCCAGGCGCAACCCTTGTCGGTGGACATCGGAATTGCGCATGTTCGCGATGTCGTAATGCCCGCCCTGCTGGAAATCGACGGGTGCGTCGGGTTGTCGTTGTTGGTCGACCGACAGTCCGGCAAATGCATCGCCACCAGCGCGTGGGAGTCGCTGGCCGCCATGCGCGCCAGCGCGCAGCGGGTGGCCCCCATGCGCGACCACGCGGGCCTGATGTTCGACGGCAGCGCCAAGGTCGAAGAGTGGGACATCGCGCTGATGCACCGCGATCACCACTCGCATCAGGGGGCCTGCGTGCGGGCTACCTGGCTAAAGGTGGTACCCGACCAGCTCAGCCGCTCCCTCGACTTCTACCGGACCTGCGTTCTTCCCGAGCTCGAGCAGCTCGACGGGTTCTGCAGCGCCAGCATGATGGTCGACCACCCGTCCTGCCGGCGTGCGGTGTCGTGCTCGACGTTCGACAGCATGGACGCGATGGCCCGCAACCGCGACGAGGCCACCGAGCTGCGCAGCCGGCGGGTGCGGGATCTGGGTGCCGAGATGGTCGATGTGGCCGAGTTCGAGCTGGCGATCGCTCACCTGCGGGTGCCCGAGCTGGTCTGAGGCTCAAAGCGCTATGCCGAGCGTGAAGCTAGCTTCACGCTCGGCACCCAACGTGAGGCTAGCTTCACCCTCGGCGGCTTCCGCGAATGATCGCCCGCAGCCGCTCCAGGCGCCCGCCGATCTCGCGTTCGCCGCCGCGGCCGGTGGGCCGATAGTAATCCACACCAACCAGCTCATCTGGCGGATACTGTTGGGCCACAACGCCATCGGGGTCATCGTGGGAATACTTGTAGCCCTGGGCATTGCCCAGGGCCGCCGCACCCGAATAGTGCCCGTCGCGCAGGTGCGCCGGCACCAAACCGGCCTTGCCCGCCTTGATGTCGCCCATCGCCGCACCCAGCGCCGTCGTCACCGCGTTCGACTTCGGTGCGGTCGCCAGATGCACGGTGGCGTGCGCCAACGTCAGCTGAGCCTCGGGCATGCCGATCAATTGCACGGTCTGCGCGGCGGCGACGGCCAGCGGCAGCGCCGTCGGATCGGCCATGCCGATGTCCTCACTGGCCAGGATCATCAGCCGGCGCGCGATGAACCGCGGGTCTTCCCCGGCGACCAGCATGCGGGCCAGATAGTGCAGCGCGGCGTCGACGTCGGAGCCGCGCACCGACTTGATGAACGCGCTCACCACGTCGTAGTGCTGGTCACCGTCGCGGTCGTAACGCACGGCGGCCCGGTCCAGGGACTGCTCGATCGTCTCGACCGTCACCGCCTCGGTCGATTCGGCCGCCACTTCCAGCGCCGTCAGCGCCCGACGGGCGTCGCCGGCGGCCAGTTGCACCAGCAGCTCCACCGCATCAGGTGCCACCGAGACCCGTCCGCCCAATCCGCGTGGGTCGTCGATGGCGCGTTGCACCACGGTGCGAATATCGTCGGCGGTCAGCGGCCGCAGCTGCAGGATCAGCGATCGCGACAGCAACGGGGCCACCACCGAAAACGACGGGTTCTCCGTGGTCGCGGCCACCAATAGCACCACCCGGTTCTCCACCGCCGACAGCAGCGCATCCTGCTGGGTCTTGGAGAAGCGGTGCACCTCGTCGATGAACAGCACCGTCTGCTCGCCGTGCAGGAGCCCGCGCCGAGCCACATCGATGACCGCCCGGACTTCCTTGACGCCGGCCGATAACGCCGACAGCGCCTCGAACCGCCGGCCCGTTGCCTGGGAGACCAGGGCGGCCAGGGTGGTCTTGCCGCTTCCCGGCGGCCCGTAGAGGATCGCCGACGCCACGCCCGACCCCTCGACCAGACGGCGCAGCGGCGACCCGGCCGCCAGCAAGTGGTCCTGGCCCACCACCTCGTCCAGGGACACCGGCCGCATTCGCACCGCCAGGGGCGCACCGGCCGGCGGGGTCAGGTCATCGCCGCTCGTCGCCGATGCGCCGGGGACCTCGAATAGACCATCGGACACGATTTCAGGCATACCACTCGATCGCGTCCAACACGCTTCGGCCCGTGCGCCTTCGACTCTTCTTTGTTAGGTTCCGGTTTGCTAAGTTCAGCGCGCGTACCGACCAAGCGCGAACCCGAGACCACTAGGACGGCTATGAGCCAGCCCCCAGAATATCCAGGCAACCCGGCCGACGCCCAGGGCGGAAATCACGGCTCGGGCTATCCGCCCCCGCCCGGTTATGGCACGCCTCCCGGTTACGGGGCTCCCCCGCCA
>NZ_LQPW01000121.1 GCF_002116635.1 Mycobacterium szulgai
TCCCACCGGAGCCCCCGGCACCACCCGCGCTGAGCAGGCCGCCTGCCCCGCCGGCGCCGCCGGGCGCCCGAACGCCCGCGGCGGAGATCCCGCCGTCGCCACCAACACCGGCGGCGCCGGACAACAGCCCCGCGGCCCCACCGCGGCCGCCCGCCCCGCCGGTAACGCCGTTCGCGCCGGTCCCGCCCGTTCCGCCGTTGCCGAAGAGCAGTCCGCCGTCGGTTCCGTTAGCGCCGGTCCCGGGAGCCCCATTGGCGCCGTTGCCGATCAACGGGCGTCCCAGCATCGCCTGGGTTGGCGCGTTGATCGCATCGAGTACGGCCTGGTTGGAGGTCAGGATGCCCGCGGCGCCGGTTGCGCCCTGCGCGCCCGCTGGGGTGCCTGGCCCGAAGTTGCCGCCGTTGCCGCCGGTGCCGAACAGCTGGGCGTCGCCGCCCCTGCCACCGCTACCGCCGGGCATGCCGGGGCCGAACTGGCCCGAGCCGCCGTTACCTCCGTCACCAATCACCGCGGCCCGTCCGCCGGCGCCGCCGTTGCCGCCCGCGCCGCCGGCCCCGCCGAGGGCGCCGTTGCCCCCAGCGCCGCCGTCGCCGAAGAGCCCCAGAGCGTTGCCGCCCTTGCCGCCGGTACCGCCGACAGTGCCGATCCCGCCGTTGCCGCCGGTACCGCCGGAGCCGGCGATTGCACCACTATTACCGCCATTGCCGCCGGTGCTTCCGGCAGCGGCTCCCCCGCCCCCGGCATGGCCGCCGTCGCCGCCGGTGCCGAACAGCATTCCGGCGTTGCCGCCGTTGCCGCCGATCCCGCCGACAGCGCCGGGGGCGCCAGTGGTACCGCCGGCGCCCCCGGCGCCGCCGTCGCCGTAGAACACACCGCCGTTGCCGCCGATACCGCCCGTGCCGCCCGCGCCGGCGCCGCCGGCACCGCCGGCCCCGCCTGCCCCACCGGTGCCGAACAGCGCGCCGGCTGCGCCGCCTGCGGCGCCGGCCCCGCCGACGCCAAAGCTCAGCGCGCCGGCGCCGCCGGCGCCACCGGTCCCAAACAGGGTCGCGGCATTGCCGCCGAGCCCGCCGGCCCCGCCGGCGCCGGCAGCGACGCCGCCGGCGCCCCCGGCGCCGCCATTGCCGTAGCAGAGACCGCCGTTGCCGTCGGTGCCCCCGGCCCCGCCGGCAGCGGCGGGGG
>NZ_LQPW01000122.1 GCF_002116635.1 Mycobacterium szulgai
GGTTCACCCGGGGATCTGCACGCCTTGCTGGCCGGCGAACGGGTCGATGTCTTGAGTCAAACTCCCTCAGCCGCAGCCATGTTGGCGCCGCAGGGCCTGGAAGCTGCGGCGTTGGTGGTGGCCGGCGAGGCCTGCCCGGCCGAGGTCGCGCAGCGGTGGGCGCCGGGGCGGGTGATGATCAACGCCTACGGCCCAACCGAGGCAACGATTTACGCGTCGATGAGCGCACCACTTCGGCCGGGTTCAGGCGCGCCGCCGATCGGGTCGCCGGTATCGGGTGCGGCGCTGTTCGTGCTCGATCAGCGGCTACGCCCGGTTCCGCCGGGTGTGGTGGGTGAGCTGTATATCGCGGGCAGGGGAGTGGGCGCCGGGTACTGGCGCCGGCCCGGATTGACCGCATCCCGTTTCATCGCAAGTCCGTTCGGCGGGGCCGGGGCCCCCGGAACGCGCATGTATCGCACGGGGGATGTGGTGCGTTGGGGTGTGGGTGGGGAGTTGGAGTTTTTGGGGCGTGCTGATGAGCAGGTCAAGATTCGGGGGCATCGGGTGGAGCCGGGTGAGGTTGCTGGGGTGTTGGCTGGTGTGGATGGGGTGGATCAGGCGGTGGTGATCGCGCGCGAGGATCGTCCTGGTGATACGCGGTTGGTGGGGTATGTGACGGGCGTGGTTGATCCGGTGGCGGTGCGTGCGCAGCTGGCTGGGGTGTTGCCGGGGTATATGGTGCCCGCGGCGGTGGTGGTGATGGGTCAGTTGCCGTTGACGCTTAACGGCAAACTCGACACTAAGGCGTTGCCGGTTCCGCAGTACGCGGGCACCGAAAGTTATCGGGCTCCAACGAGTTTGACCGAGGAAATCCTGGCCGGCATTTATGCTCAGGTCTTAGGCGTTGACCGGGTGGGCATCGATGATTCCTTCTTCGATTTGGGTGGGGATTCGTTGTCGGCGATGCGGGCCATCGCCGCGATCAACGCTTCTCTGGACACCAGCCTGAACGTGCGCGCGTTGTTCGACGCGCCGACGGTGATGAGCCTCGTCTCGCTCCTTGATGCACCTAGCCGTGCGTTGGAGTTCGCGCCAGTCAGGGTGCTGCAAGAGGGTTCTGGATCTCCGCTGTTCTGCATCCATCACGGCGGCGGCGTTAGCTGGCCATACCGTGCGCTGGGTCCGTATCTAGATTGTCCGATTGTCGGTATCCAACAAGACACACACGCTGATTCTGGATCGGTTCGCAGCCTGGCGAAGGATTACGCCCAGCGGCTCATAGAGTTTTATCCCGGGGGCCCGTACAACATTCTTGGCTGGTCCTTCGGCGGAAACGTAGCCCACGAGCTCGCCATTGAGCTTAGCCGTCGTGGATTTGAGGTCCGACGTCTGATAATTTTAGACGCTGCGGCCAGCCACGATGACGCAATAAACATTTATGGTGCTGAACATATTGATGACGATGCCTTAATTGTGGATCAGTTTGACTCAGTAAGCCATCGGCACGCAGCGGTTCCGTTCGGAGAACTACGCAATCTCATCGTTAAGAATACGAAGGCTAATATTCAGTACCGATCTGAACACACGGTTGACGTGTTTGATGGCGACCTAACGATATTTTCGGCAACGCGCAGCGCGCCTATTGGAGCAATCCGGCAAAGCTGGCAACCATATGTAACCGGTGATATCGCGGATTATCCAGTTGATTGCACCCACCATGAGATGTTAACCGCTCAATCGGTTGAGTTGTTTGGTAAGCAACTCAGAGCGGTATTAGAAGGCTAACCAGCCGGCGAAGTGAGTTCGAGGAGATAACTGTGAAAGTAGGCGTGATCGGAGCCGGCCCGTCAGGCTTGACGACGATAAAACAGCTGCGCGACGAGGGGCATGACGTCGTATGCCTTGAAAAAAGCGCCGACATCGGCGGTATCTGGTACCGCGACGGCGAGGACCGTGAATCGATGAAGGCTTACGATGATTTGTACCTCACCATTTCGATGAAACTCATGTCATTTTCGGACTTCATGGTGGAGGACCGAGTCTTTGCCGATCGCCAAGGCTACTTAAAGTATTTGAACGACTACACCGACAAGTATGGGCTGCGGCAATGCATCAGGTTCAATTCTACGGTCGAAGCCATCGAGAAATCCGGTGACGACTGGAAGGTTTCGGTTACCGCCAACGGGCGCCAAGAGCACCACCTATTCCAAGCGCTCGCCGTCTGCAGCGGTCCGTTCCAGACGCCGGCGACCAGCATTCCTTATCTGAAGCGATTCTCCGGTGAAGTGATCCATTCCTCTCGGTACCGGAATAATCGCAAGTTTGAAGGCAAGCGCGTACTTGTTATCGGCCTTTCCGAATCTGGCGCCGATATCGTCAGGCAGATTTCGGAAGTCTCGTCCGAGTGCACGCTGGCCATACGCTCGCGTTCCTATCTAGTCCCTCGTCTCTACGATGGGCAATATTCGACAGATAGCACGACGCTTCGGGCGCATCATTATGAGATGTACGTCCGCTCGTCGGAGCATCCCTTCCCCATGGGTGCTTTCTTCCGGGACGAGACAATGTCAGCGGCTTCCTTCATGGACGCCATCAGGCAGCATGGAATGCTGGCGGCAATGACAAAAGCCGCAGGCTCATTCGATCTGGAATCGCTCGGTACGGACCTCTTGGCCGAGGGCCGCGGAGAGCCGTTAACCGCAGTAACCGATGCCATGGCGAAGGTAATACTCGGAGCGCCGACCGTCGACGTTGATGACCTCGACCCACAGAATAGCCTAGGTCAACCGTTGTACCCCCCGAAGCTGGATTTATTCACTGAGGCAAACAAGGAGACATTCGAATACATCTCCGAATGGAATCGAAAGTCCCACGAGGGAGAAGATGCTTACTCTCCACGTGTAATCTTCTGTAAGAACGTTTCGTTTGTGCCCAACGTCTTGAATGGGAAGATACAGGTCAACGATAGCGACATCGAGACTATAGAAGGCAGTACGGTCTACTTCAAGGATCGGACAGCCAAAGATTACGATTGCATCGTTCTGTGTACCGGGTTCGAACGCGATTTCTCATTCTTGCGCGGTGTGGAAATCCCAGAGAACAACGTCCGTTATTTGTACAAACACGCGTTCCATCCCGACCATGGCGGCCGTCTTGCGCTTATCGGGTTCGTCAGGCCATTCAGCGGCGGCATTCCTATTTGCGCAGAGATGCAGGCTCGGTACTTCGCCCTTCTTTGCAGCGATAAGCTCGAGCTGCCCGCAGATATCATTGACCGGATCAAAGCGGACAAGGCGTGGGAGGAGAAGTGGACCGAGCTGAGTCCTCGCCACTCCGAGGCGGTTCCGTCACAACTCTTTTTCCTCGACTCGATCGCGAAAGATATAGGGTGCTTACCCACCTGCGAACAGTTAGTTGATGAACCCGAGCTTCTGGTGAAACTTTGGTTTTACCCATTCAATCAGTTGTGCTACCGGATCGTCGGCCCCCATAGCATGCAGGGCGACGCCAAGAAATCACTCATGAGCGAAGAGCTGCCGGCCGATAGCCTGCTCAGTATGTTCTATTTCATGGCGAGTTCACTTTGGCCACCTCATGTGCGCCCAAAGGCTTTGGCGCTGAACCCGAGTCTATGGGAGCTGGATGATTAGTGACTTCAGCGTGTCGCGGTAACGGCAATGACGTTGCTCAGCTGTGACGCGTCGTCGTCGAGGACCCGGCCGTAATCGGTGGACAGGTCCCGGCGCGCCCGGGTGTCCACCTGCCACCCGTGACTGGTCAGGTAGTCGACGACACTCGTGCGTTCACCGTCGAAGAACAGCCCCGACAGGTCGATGTCGCAGCCCAGATTGATCCACCTTTGGGTGAACTCCTGGGCGCGCTGGCTCATCGACTCGCCGGAATCCGGGTGGTACTCGGTGGCCAGCTGACTGCCGGGTGCGCTAAGCGCGGTGATGTTGTCGAAGAGCCGGTCCTGGGCTTCCGGCGGAAGATACATCAGCAGGCCTTCGGCGATCCAGGCGGTCGGCAATTGCTGGTCAAATCCACTGTGGTGCAAGGCATCTGGCCAGTCGTCGCGTAGATCGATGCTGACGGCCTTGCGGTGTGCCGCGGGCGTGGCGCCCAGTGCTGAGAGGGTGGCGTTCTTGAACTCGATGACCTTGGGCTGATCGATTTCGTAGACGACGGTGCCGCGCGGCCAGGGCAACCGGTAGGTGCGGGCATCCAGGCCGGCGGCCAATATGACCAGTTGCCGAATGCCGGCGCGAGAGGCATCGAGCAGGAATTGGTCGAAGAAGCGGGTGCGAACCGCGATCGAATTGGTCACCAGCCGTAAGTCGCCGGCGGCGTCCGGAGTCGTGGCGTCCGGTATCTCACCGTCCACGAGCCGGGTGAAGAAGGGCAGGCCGACCGCACGGACGAGTGGCGCCGCGAACGGGTCGCTGATGATCGGGTCGGCCTCCTCACTGGCCAGCGCGCGGGCGGCCGCGACCATTGTTGCCGTCGCCCCCACACTCGATGCCAGGTCCCAGCTGTCACCGGCGGATCGCTTCGGGTCGGAATTGGTCTCGGAATTGGTCACAGCGCTCCTGATTGCCGTTCGGTTGGC
Source organism: Mycobacterium szulgai (assembly GCF_002116635.1). Lineage (GTDB taxonomy): Bacteria > Actinomycetota > Actinomycetes > Mycobacteriales > Mycobacteriaceae > Mycobacterium > Mycobacterium szulgai. Next base: position 4,592 of record NZ_LQPW01000122.1, read on the forward strand.
CTACCCAACGATCATGCCCGCCGGCTGCGCCAGCGGCATCAAACGGCGTCAACGTGCAGGACGTCAACCATTTTCGAGACGGCAGCGGGGTCGGGATTCAAGCTGCGAAGTGCGCCGCGATCCCAGCGGCCGTCAGCGAACACGAGCGCATTGTCGAACCAGATTGAACAGTCATCCAGGATCAGGTCGAGATGCAGCGGCGCGGTCCAGCCGACCTTTGTCTTCGGCTGTGTCGGACTGCCCAGCCCGAGGTGCAAGCCCGCGTGGCGCTCATTGATGTGCGATACGAAATCGACCCACTCCGTTATGCCTTCATTGGTGCCGAAACCGACCTCGCCCACTCGGTCGGCATTCTCGACTTCGAAGAAGTTGTTCAAGATGCCCGCGATCAGCGGGTCGGCACAACTGGCCCCGGTGACCGTGGAGTCCGTAATTTCCAGAGTGACCGGGTGATCGGCCAACCGGGGGTCGCCGGGAAACCCGAAGCTCGAGTTGAGGGCGCCGTCCGCGACGAACGTTCCGGTCACGTGCGGGGTGTAGGTGTTGACCTCGCCCGGCGGCAGGATGCCCGGGAACTGGCCGCCGAAATAGCCGCAACTGTTCGTCCAGCCGCCATCTTCCAGCGGACGGATGTGTAGGTCTGTGCCAAACCCGTTTGTGACATGGATGTCCCGCGTGGCCTTGGCCGCCGCGATGATCGAGCTGTTCAAAGAGTCCAGGGCTTGGCGCTCCATGGCGAGCGCCAGCCTGAACAACTCGGCGGAGAAATTGAAGAGCCGAAAGACGCGGGTGCGGCCGGCGGCGGACTCGAGATATTCGAGCACCTTTCCGCGGTGTGGGCTGGACACCATGCTCACCAGCAAGAGCACATCGCGGTCCGCCGGAACGCAATCGTCAAGGTAGTCGGCTGGTTTCAGCTCGACATCGGCCGCACCGTCATCGATGCGTGCCCGCAGTACCTCGAGCAGGCCCTGGTCGTGCTCACCCTCGAGCTCGTCAGAGTAAAGAATGAGAACCCGGTCTTGCGGCCGCAACTCGAGATAACTGGAGCACAGCATCTCCATGCCGTGAATCACCGACGGATCGGCTCCCCTTTCCTCCGCGTCCATTCAGTGGACGGTGCAGATGCAGAGCCAGGCGTCGTCGGCGACGTTTGCCGGGTCGGTGCGAGCGAGCGCGATCTTGGCGTTGACGGTACGAAGCGTCTCGAGATCTGCAGCTGAAAGACCCTTGGAAGCGAGCGGTTGGTTGCTGTTGACAACGATGGACATTGACCATCCCTTTCTGATTGAGACACCGAACTGCATCGGCACAAGCAATGTTGCACATATGCAATAATAAATCAAGCGGATGATTACTTAGGGGAAGTGTTGCTGGAAGCAAAGTGTTAGCTGACGATCCGGACTCGATCGACTTCTTCACCGACGAGACCCTGCTGCCAAACCCATACCCCTACTTCGAGCGCCTACGGGGCGAGGGCCCGGTGGTCAAACTGCCGCATCACGGTGTGGTTGCTGTCACCGGTCACGAGGAGGGTTGCGTCGTCTACAAGGACTGCGAGACGTACTCGTCGATCGTGGCGGTGGGCGGACCGTTTCCGCCGTTGCCCTTCGAGCCGGCGGGTGACGACATCACCGAGCAGATCGAGCAGTATCGCGACCAGATGCCGATGAACGAATACCTGACCACGATGGACCCACCCGAGCATGCCCGGGCGCGGTCCCTGCTGAGCCGTTTGCTGACGCCCACCCGTATCAAGGCGAACGAGCAGCTGCTGCGGCGCCGGGCTGACGAGCAGATCGACCGCTTCATCGGCACCGGCAGGTGCGAGTTCGTATCCGAATACGCCAAGCCATACTCCGCCGGAGTGATTGCGGACCTGTTCGGCATACCGGCCCGCGACCGCGACACGTTCGAGGCGCCGCGCCCGAGCGTCCCCGCGGGCGCGATGGACCAGTCACCGGTGCAACACAATTCGCTGGAGTGGCTTGACGAGAAGTTCGGCCACTACCTGGCGCAGCGGCGGCGCCAACCTCGTGCGGATGTGTTGACGCGGCTGGCCCAAGCGCGCTATCCCGACGGGTCGACACCCGAAGTCGCCGATGTCGCCCGCAGCGCCACACTGCTGTTTACGGCGGCGCGCGGTGCCACCGCGGTGCTGCTGAGTTGGTCGATGCGGCTGCTGGCCGAGCGCCCTGACCTGGTGACCCTGCTGCGAGACGACCACAGCCGGATCCCGAAATTCGTCGAGGAAGTGCTTCGGATGGAAAGTCCGGTGAAAAGCGATTTCCGGCTGGCGCGCAAGACGACCACGCTCGGCGGCGTTGCTATTGCCGCGGGCACCACGGTGATGGTGTGCCCGGGAGCCATCAACCGCGACCCCCGCAAGTTCGAGGATGCGCATGAATTCCAGCTGAATCGGCCCAATGCGCGCGACCATGTGGCGTTCGGCCGCGGAGCCCACACCTGTCCGGGTGCGACGCTGGCCCGGGCGGAGGCACGCGTTTCCCTCGAGCGCCTTCTGGACCGGATGACTCAGATCGAATTGAATCCAGCCGAACACGGCCCGGCCGCCGCTCGCAGGTACGGCTACGCGCCCACGTACACGCTGCGGGCGCTGACCGAGTTACACCTCGAGTTCAGTCCAGCTCGGCGCTGAGGTAGACGACGTCGCCGAACGGAGCGTCATCGCCCACGCCCAACGGCAGGCCGTGCGCGGCGAAAAGCTCCGAGTTGGCCGAGCCGGTGATCCGCCACCCGTGGTCGGCCAGATAAGTGCCGGCGTCGGTCCGGTCGTCGAAATACACCAGGGCGGCCATGTCGAGATCGAAGCCGTGCCGGTTCCACCGCTCGTTCTGGCGGCGCATGCGGCGCCGGAGTTCGTCCTCGTTGAGTTCGTTGATGTCGGGCAGCCCCTCGGTGGCGAACCGGCTACCCGGCACGCTAAGGGCGGTGATCTGGTCGAGCAGGCGGTCCTGTGCCTCGGCCGGCAGGTATCCCAGCAGCCCTTCGGCGATCCAGGCGGTGCGCTGTGCCGGGTCGAAGCCGGCCGCGCGCAGCTCGGCCGGCCAGTCGTCGCGCAAGTCGACTGCTACGGTGCGACGATCCGCGGTGGGCTGCGCGTTCAGCCCGGACAACGTCGTGGACTTGAACTCGATCACCTGCGGCTGATCGATTTCGAACACGGTGGTCCCCGCCGGCCACGGCAGCCGGTATGCGCGCGAATCCAAGCCGGACGCGAGAATCACGGCCTGCCGGATTCCGGCCGCGGTCGCGCCGAGGAAGAAATCGTCGAAAAATCGGGTCCGCACGGCCATCGCGTTGGCGAAGTGCTGCACGCCACTCGCGGTCTCTTCGTCGAGGTCAGCACCGTCGAGCTGGCCAGCGGCCATCTTGGTGAAGAAGTCGACGCCCACCGCGCGGACGAGTGGCTCGGCGAAGCAGTCGGTTGCGACGGCCCCCGCGCCGCCGGGATCCCGGGCAGCCACCGCGCGCGCCGCGGCCACCATGGTGGCCGTCAAACCCACGCTGGACGCCAGGTCCCAGGTGTCGCCGTCAAACCGTGCGGTGCCCGTCTGGGTCATGCATCGCTCCTGCCGATGAGATTCAATGAGATTACTTAGCCAATATAATGAGCTACCAAGACTGTACGCCTCGACCGGCGCAACCCAGCGGCCCTGGACGGACCTGCCCAAACCAGCTGTTAGTCTCGTACACGGTTTGACGCGCTGTAGATAATGCGGCCGTACGTCCTGGCCTGCGGGTGTTGGGCGCGTAACGCAGGTTAACCCCCGGCTGCACAGGAGGAAGAGTGCTTTCGGCTTTCATCTCGTCACTGCGAACAGTGGACTTGAGACGGAAGATCCTCTTCACGTTGGGCATCGTGGTTCTGTACCGCGTTGGGGCTGCGCTGCCGTCGCCCGGTGTCAACATCCCCAACGTGCAGCAATGCATCAAAGAGGCCAGCGGCGGCGCTGCCGGACAGATCTACTCCCTGATCAACCTGTTCTCCGGCGGCGCGCTACTGAAGCTCACGGTGTTCGCGGTGGGCGTGATGCCCTACATCACCGCCAGCATCATCGTGCAGCTGTTGACCGTGGTCATCCCGCGCTTCGAAGAACTGCGCAAAGAAGGCCAGTCCGGCCAGGCCAAGATGACCCAGTACACCCGCTACCTGGCGATCGCACTGGCCATCCTGCAGGCGACCAGCATCGTGGCGCTGGCCGCCAACGGCGGACTGCTGCAGGGCTGCCAGCTGGACATCATCTCCGACCAGAGCATCTTCGCCTCAGTGGTCATCGTGCTGGTGATGACCGCGGGCGCGGCGCTGGTGATGTGGATGGGCGAGCTGATCACCGAACGCGGCATCGGCAACGGCATGTCGCTGCTGATCTTCGTCGGCATCGCCGCCCGCATTCCCGCCGAGGGACACGACATCCTGGAAAGCCGCGGCGGCGCCATTTTCACGGCGGTCTGCGTGGCCGCACTGATCATCATCGTCGGCGTCGTCTTCGTCGAGCAGGGCCAGCGCCGCATCCCGGTGCAATACGCCAAGCGCATGGTGGGCCGGCGGATGTACGGCGGAACCTCGACTTACCTGCCGCTGAAGGTCAACCAGGCCGGCGTTATCCCGGTGATCTTCGCGTCGTCGCTGATCTACATCCCGCATCTGATCACCCAGCTGATTCGCAGCGGTAGCGGCGGCGTGGGTCACAGCTGGTGGGACAAATTCGTCGGCACCTACCTGTCCGACCCCAGCAACCCCGCCTATATCGGCATCTATTTCGGGCTCATCGTGTTCTTCACGTACTTCTATGTGTCGATCACGTTCAACCCCGACGAGCGCGCCGACGAGATGAAGAAGTACGGCGGCTTCATTCCGGGTATCCGGCCGGGACGGCCGACGGCCGATTATCTGCGTTATGTGCTGAGTCGTATTACCCTTCCAGGGTCGATCTACCTGGGCGTTATCGCAGTGTTGCCTAACATGTTCCTGCAGATCGGCAACGGCGGCGGTGTCCAGAACTTACCCTTCGGGGGTACTGCGGTGCTGATCATGATCGGCGTCGGCTTGGATACGGTCAAACAAATCGAGAGTCAGCTCATGCAGCGCAATTACGAAGGGTTCCTCAAGTGAGAGTTGTTTTGCTGGGACCGCCGGGAGCGGGCAAGGGGACGCAGGCCCAGAAGCTGGCTGAAAAGCTCGGCATTCCACAGATCTCCACTGGCGAACTCTTCCGGAGCAATATCCAAGAAGGCACCAAGCTGGGCGTGGAGGCCAAGCGTTATCTGGACGCCGGTGACCTGGTGCCGTCGGAACTGACCAACGAGCTCGTCGACGACCGGCTTAACGACCCGGACGCGGCCAACGGATTCATCCTCGACGGGTACCCGCGCTCACTGGAGCAGGCCAAGGCGCTGCACGAGATGCTGGGTCGCCGGGGCACCGACATCGATTCCGTTGTGGAGTTCCGGGTGTCCGAGGAGGAACTGCTGACCCGGCTCAAGGGCCGCGGTCGCGCCGACGACACCGACGAGGTCATCCTCAACCGGATGAAGGTCTACCGTGACGAGACCGCCCCACTGCTGGAGTACTACAGCGACGAGTTGAAGACTGTCGATGCCGTAGGCACCGTGGACGAAGTCTTCGCGCGCGCGCTGGCGGCTTTGGGGGTGATCGCAAGCGCGGCGGAGCCGGGCACTGCGGGTCGCCCCTCATCTATCCCGGGCCAGTAAGCATGCGAGCGTTGGCACGACTGCGAGGTCGCAGGGTCGTGCCGACCCGCACTGCCGGCGAACTCGACGCGATGGCCGCGGCCGGTGCCGTCGTCGCTGCCGCGCTGGCAGCGGTCCGCGCGGCCGCGGTCGCCGGGGTCTCGAGCCTGAGCCTGGACGAGATCGCCGAGTCGGTGATCCGCGAGGCCGGCGCCGTTCCGTCATTCCTGGGCTATCACGGATACCCTGCATCGATCTGTGCTTCGGTCAACGACCGGGTGGTGCACGGCATCCCGTCGGCAGCCGAAATCCTGGCACACGGGGACCTGGTATCCATCGACTGCGGCGCGGTGCTCGACGGCTGGCATGGTGACGCGGCGATCACCTTCGGGATCGGCGCCCTCATCCCGGCCGACGAGGCGCTGTCGGCGGCGACCAAGGAATCGCTGGAGGCCGGAATCGCGGCCATGGTCGTCGGCAACCGCTTGACCGACGTCGCCCACGCCATCGAAACAGGGACCCGCGACGCCGAAATCCGCTACGACCGTGCATTCGGGATCGTGGAGGGCTACGGCGGCCACGGCATCGGCCGCCAGATGCACATGGATCCGTTCCTGCCCAACGAAGGGACGCCCGGGCGGGGGCCGCTGCTGGCGGCGGGTTCGGTGCTGGCCATCGAGCCGATGTTGACCCTGGGCACCACCAGAACGGTGGTGCTCGATGACAAGTGGACGGTTACCACCGTCGATGGGTCGCGCGCCGCGCACTGGGAACACACTGTGGCAGTCACCGAAGACGGGCCACGCATTCTGACCCTCGCCTAGCGCTGAACAATTGAACTAGACGCATACTCCACTCGTGTCAGTAGGCGGAGGTGGTCGAGTGGCTCGCGTGGCCGGCACTCGGGGGTCGTCCGGGGCAGCGGAAGCCGCTCTGATGAAGGCTCTCTATGACGAGCATGCCGCGGTTCTCTGGCGCTATGCGCTCCGCTTGACACAAGACGCAAGCCAGGCCGAGGACGTCGTCCAGGAGACGCTGTTGCGAGCCTGGCAGCATCCGGAGGTCATCGGCGACACGGAAAGGTCAGCACGGGCGTGGTTGTTCACCGTGGCACGCAACATGATCATCGACGAGCGACGCAGCGCGCGCGCTCGCAACGTCGTCGCCTCGACCGACGTGGACGGCGCCCCCGAGCAGTCGACACCGGACGAGGTGAACGCGGCGCTGGACCGGCTGCTGATAACCGACGCGATGGCGCAACTGTCCATCGAGCATCGGGCGGTGATCGAGCGGTCCTACTACCGCGGCTGGACTACTGCCCAGATCGCCACTGACCTGGGAATCGCGGAAGGAACAGTGAAGTCGCGCCTACACTATGCGGTGCGGGCATTGCGGCTCACTCTGCAGGAACTTGGAGTCACACGATGACGGCCATCCAGACGATCGTCGGCTCCGAATACTTGAGGGTGACAGGAGATGGATGACATGAGGACACCGCTTCAGGGGCTTGGCCCGCCCGGTGACCGCTATGTGACGTGGGATGCCGCTTACGTTCTTGGGTCATTGTCGGCGGCCGATCGCCGCGAATTCGAAGAGCACATGGCCCATTGCCAGCCATGCCGGGAAGCCGTGGCCGAATTGTGCGGCGTGCCGGCCCTGCTTTCCCAACTGAGCCCGGCCGACGTGGCCGCTCTCGACGAATCCGGTCCGGTGGCGGCGGCGCCGCAGATGTCGCCGGAGTTGCTGCCGTCACTGTTGGCGACGGTGCGCTGGCGCCGTCGGCGGACCCGTCTGACCACCTGGGCGGCCTCGGCCGCCGCGGCTGTGGTGCTGGGCATCGGTGTGCTGGTGGGCCTGCAAGGGCATTCCGCTGTCCCGCAGCAAGCGACCGTGTCGGCCCAGCCGATGGCGCAGGTCGGCACGAATCTGCTGACCTCGACGGTTTCGTTCAGCAGTCATAATTGGGGGACGTTCATCAACCTGCAGTGCGTCTGCCTGGCACCGCCGGACGCTCATCACGACACGCTGGCCATGGTCGTGGTTGGCCGCGACGGCAGCCAAACCCGGCTGGCGACCTGGGTGGCCGAGCCCGGTCACACCGCAACGCCGGCGGGCAGCATTTCCACGCCGGTCGACCAGATCGCCGCGGTTCAGGTGGTTTCGGCTGAAAGCGGACAGATCCTGCTGCAGCGCTCTCTGTAGACCTGACTTTTCGATGAACTGAAGTTCGCTGCCCGTCGTGTTAGAGACATGCCCAGGAAGTACCGGGTGGTCGACTACATCGTCGAGCAGCTCGCGGCAATCGGAATCGACCACATCTTCGGGGTTGACGGCGCCAACATCGAGGACCTGTACGACGCGGCTCATTTCCAGTCCTCGATCACCGCGGTACTGGCCAAGCATGAGTTCTCCGCGGCCGCGATGGCCGACGGATACAGCCGTAGCGGCGCCGGGCTTGGTGTCGTAGCCGCCACTTCCGGCGGCGGCGCGCTGAATCTCGTCGCGGGACTGGGCGAGTCGCTGGCCAGCCGTGTCCCGGTGCTGGCGTTGGTCGGTCAGGCCCCCTCGTCGATGGACGGCCGGGGCAGCTTTCAGGACACCAGCGGCCGCAATGGATCGCTGGACGCCGCGGCGGTGTTTGGCGCGGTGTCGGTGTCGTGCCAGCGAGTGCTTGCACCGGCCGACATCGTGTTCGCGTTGCCCAGGGCGATCGCTGCGGCCCGCACCGGTGGACCGGCAGTTCTCCTGCTACCCAAGGACATTCAGCAAGCGTACGTGGAAGTGGGTCGCGTGACGGGGGTGCAGGAGCCGCGGCCCATCGGCAATCCACAGCAGATCGTCAAGCTGCTGCGCGGGGTGACTGGGCCGGTCACCATCATCGCCGGCGAGCAGGTGGCCCGCGACAACGCGCGCAGCGAACTCGAAGTGCTGCGCACGGTGCTGCGCGCCCGGGTGGCGACCGTTCCCGATGCCAAAGATGTCGCGGGCACACCGGGTTTCGGGTCGTCGTCAGCGCTCGGGGTCACCGGGGTGATGGGCCATCCCGGCGTGGTGGAGGCGGTGGCAACCAGCGCGGTGTGCCTGGTAGTTGGCACCCGGCTTTCGGTCACCGCGCGCAGTGGTCTCGACGACGCGCTCGAGTCCGTGCGAACGATCTCGATCGGGTCGGCGCCCCCGTATGTTCGGTGCGCGCACGTGCACACCGACGACTTGCGCGGCTCGTTACGCATGCTCACCGAGGCGCTTTCCGGAGCCGGCCGGCCCACGGGTGTGCGCGTACCCGACGCGGTGTGCCGCACCGAGCTGGCCGCACCGGCCTTCGCCGGCGCCGGGGTGCGGTACCGGGATGCCATGGCCGTGCTCGACGGGGTGCTGCCCGACGGGACGGACATCGTGGTCGACGCCGGAAACACCGGTGCGGCCGCAATCCACTACCTGCCGGCGCGGCGAGACGGCAGATTCACCGTCGCGCTCGGGATGGGTGGCATGGGCTACAGCTTCGGTGCCGGGATCGGAATGGCATTCGGGCGCGCCAACACCGGACGACCCGGCGGGCGAGCCATCGTAATCGCCGGGGACGGGGCGTTTTTCATGCACGGCATGGAGGTGCACACCGCGGTGCAGTACCGGCTTGCGGTGACTTTCATCGTGTTCAACAACAACGCCCACGCCATGTGCGTTACCCGCGAGCAGCTCTTCTACGACGATCTCTACAGCTACAACCGCTTCCGGCCCAGCCAATTGGGTGCCGGTCTGGCGGCGATGTTTCCGGGATTGGCCGCTGTCGACGTCAGCAACCTCGACGGGCTCGCCGCGGCGATGCGCACGGCATTGGACGCCGACGGTCCCACGGTGGTCAGCGTCGAATGCGCCGCCGACGAAATCCCGCCGTTCGCACCGTTTCTCACTACCACGAAGGAGAGCCGAGCCGATGTCGTTGCCAGCGCTTGAGGATATCCGCAGCCCCATTGACGGGGTGACCCGAATCGAAACCAGCCCGCGGGAGAAGGCCACCCCGATCATCATGGAGATGATGCGCTCGGTGTACCCGCACCACGAGGTCTTCGGTGATTACTGCACCGTCAACGATTTCATCGATTGCCCGCCCGACGAACTGTTCGGCTACCTGGCCGACACTCGCAGCCTCGAAGAGTGGACCTACAGCCTGCGCGGCTTCGAACCCACCGGCGAACCGGGGCTGTGGCTGGCCCACGACCGCCTCGGTTCGGAGACCAAGATCTACACCCGCACCATTGCCAACGAAGATGCCCGGACCGTCGACTATCACTGCGCCTGGGACCAGGGCATGCACCTGTGGATGATCTACCTGATGCGCGTCGTCGATGCTCAGGTGGTCCTGGACAAGCCGGGATCGGTTGTGCTGTGGACGAATTGCCATCACCCGTTCTACGACGAGAACCCGTATCCGGAAGCCGCACCCCCGCAGCGTCCGGTGTGGGTCGGCGACTTCTGGGACATGTTCGGCGCCGGCCATCTGCTGGAACTGAAGAACCTCAAGGCCATCGCCGAATATCGGCACCACAATGGGCTGCCGGTCACCCCCGAGTGGATGAGAGAGGCGTCGTGAGCCAGCCCGTGGTCAGCCTGACCGACGTTTCCGGCTACCTGCCCGGTGAACCGATCGGAGCCGACTACTACGCCCAGTTCGCCGAGTCCGACGATCTGCGCGACAACGTGATGTTCCGGGCCCCGAAATTCCGCCATCACGTGTCGCCGGAGGAGAGTTCGATCGACATGATCGAGCGCGCGGCGCAGGGTCTGATCGAGCGCCACGGGCCTGACGTCGTCGAGGGCGCCGACGTGCTGATCACTCACACTCAGGTACCCGATATGGCCTTCTACGGCCAAGGGGGTGGCATCGCCCACCGGCTGGGGATGCGGCCGTCCTGGGTGCTCGACCTGCACAACGGCGGTTGTGCGGCATTTGTGTTGGCGCTCAACGTGGCTCGCCAACTGCTGGTATCGGGTCAGGGGCAGACGGCATTGATCGCCATCGCCCAGAACGCCGCCGGTCAGTTCTTCGACCAGCCCGGCGTGCGCCGCAAGGCGCAGTCCGCGGTACCGGGCGACGGTGCCGCGGTCGGACTGGTCACCTTGTCCGACGAGTCGCCCGTGCTCGGTATTGAGTGCCGCACCTATGGCGAATACGCCGGTGAGATGACGCTGGCCTACGACCCGCCCCGCAAGTGGTGGCAAGCCGGCTCGGGGGAGGGCTCCATCGGTTTCACCGAAAGCAAGATCACCAAAGTCCTGGCCCGCGGTAACCGGCAGGTCCCCGAAGTCGCACTTGCGGTATGTGATCGAATCGGAATGGACGCCAAGGACATTGATCTGTTGGTCACCAATCAGCCCAACCGGGTGTTTCTGCGCAACTGGCGTGAGGCGCTCGAGTTGCCGGCCGAACGACACCGGGACACCTTTGATGAGTGTGGCAATCTGTTCGGTGCCGGGATCCCAGTCAACCTGGACCGCGCGATCTCCGCGGGCCAGCTCAAGGCCGGTGACGTGATCATGATGGCAGCCTTCGCGCACGCCGGCGACTTCGCCGGTGCGGCCGCGGTGCGCTGGGGTGGGCGGGCCTGATGGCAGCCGCCGGGGGGGCCACTGAAAGCGCTGAAAGCATAGAAAGTTCCTGCGCTTTTCAGCTAGACGATGCGATGCCGAATGCGATCGACCCATCCGCCTTGTCGCTCAACGAGAATCCGTTTCCGCCGCTGCCGGCGGTACGTTCGGCATTGATCCGCTCCATCGATGCGGCCAATCGCTATCCCGAGTTCCTGCCCGAGCGCCTGCGCAACGTGATCGCCGGCCATCTCGGTCTGCCCGCCGACCAGGTCGTGCTGGGCGCCGGGGCAACCGGAGTGGTGATGCAGGCGTTGCAGGCGCTGACCGCTCCCGGCGACGCGATCGCCATGTCGGCGCCGACGTTCGACGGGTATCCGATCGTGGCGCAAATGGCCCGGCTCAACGTCGTGACGGTCCCGCTCGACGAGCATGGCCACAACAATCTCGACGGGCTGGCCGAAGTCGCCGCGCACGCCCGGGTGGTGGTGGTGTGCCGGCCGCACAATCCGACCGGCACCCTGGAGCCGTCGGCCGAGATCGTCAGATTTCTGCAGCGTGTTCCGCCGGACACGGTGGTGCTGCTCGATGAGGCTTACATCGAATTCGTCGCCCCCGAGCTACGCATCGACGTCCGGGCTTTGCTAGCATGCTTCGCCAATGTCGTTGTGGTAAGGACGTTTTCGAAGGCATACGGGCTGGCGGGTCTGCGTATCGGCTATGGGCTGGCTACAGCGGAGCTGGCGGCCACGCTGTGGGCGCATCAGCTGCCGTTCGGCATCGCGAGCTCCGGCCTGCTCGCGGTCGCGGCCTCCTACGAAGCCGAAGAGCAACTGCTGCAACGGGTCCGGGTGATTACCGCCGAACGGCGCTATCTGCGGATGCGGCTGAGCGCGATGCGGACGTACACAACCGACGCGCACGCCAACTTCATGTACCTGCCGGCAAGGGGGCGGCTGTGGCACGAGGTGTTCGCGCACAGCGGGCTGCAGGTGCGGTTGTACGCCGACGGTGGGGCACGCGTCACCGTGGGCAACCGCGCGTCCACCACGGCGGTGCTGTCGGCGGTGGGGCAAGTGCGGTAAGAAGGGGCGTGGCTGCCTCACAAAAGCGTGACCCCATAGCCGCCGCCCGAGCCAACTGGGAGCGAGCCGGCTGGGGCGATGTGTCGCAGGGCATGGTGGCAGTCACGTCGGTGATGCGTGCGCATCAGATCTTGCTGGCCCGCGTCGAAACCGCGCTGCGCCCCTACGATCTGAGTTTCTCGCGCTTCGAGCTGCTGCGGCTGTTGGCGTTCAGCCGCACCGGAGCGCTACCGATCACCAAGGCCTCAGACCGGCTGCAGGTGCACGTCACCAGCGTCACCCATGCGATCCGCCGCCTGGAGGCCGACGGGTTGGTGGAACGGGTCCCGCACCCCACCGACGGGCGAACCACGTTGGTCCAGATCACCCAACTGGGCCGCTCCACCGTCGAGGACGCCACCGTCACCCTCAACGAGCAGGTATTCGCCGACATCGGTATGGCAGCCGAGGAATCGCAGGCGCTGGTGTCGTCCATTGAAACGTTGCGGCGCACAGCCGGCGACTTCTAAACGGAATAGAAAGGCATGAAAATGGACCCTCTTGTTGCTCACCAGCGCGCCCAGGACGCCTTCGCAGGAGTCCTGGCTAACGTCGGTGTTGATCAGTTAGACGCCGGCACGCCCTGTTCGGAGTGGACGGTCAACGATCTGATCGAGCATGTCATCGGCGGCAACGAGCAAGTCGGGCGATGGGCGGCCAACCCCGTCGAGCCGCCGGACCGGCCCGAGGGCGTCGGCGCGGCACACCGGACCGCGGCCGCGGCCGCCCAGGCGGTGTTCGCCGGACCGGACGGCTTGACCACCACGTTCAACCTGCCCTTCGGGGAACTTCCCGGCCAATTCTTCATCGGGATCCGCACCACCGATGTGCTGACCCACGCCTGGGATCTCGCCGCTGCCACCGGCCAATCCACCGATATCGATCCAGAGCTGGCGGCCGAGCAACTGGCTGCCGCACGCAACTTCGTCGGACCTCAATTCCGCGGGCCGGGTAAGCCGTTCCACGACGAGCAGCCGTGCTCATCGGGGCACACGGCGGCCGATCAGCTGGCCGCGTTCCTGGGCCGAGAGGTGTAGCGCCGCCGCGATTGTTGGGATCGGTAGCAGCGCGCGCCATGTCCACTCTCCGCAGGGTGACGACCAATCCGGTCGGCGTACTAGGAGGTGGCCATGTCGTTCGTGATCGCGGTGCCGGAGTTGATGGCAGAGGCCGCAACGAGTTTGGCGAGTATCGGGTCGACGATCGGCGCGGCCAATACCGCTGCGGCGGCTCCCACGGCGGCGTTGCTGGCCGCAGGCGCCGACGAGATATCGGAGGCCGTGGCGGCGCTGTTCAGCGCGCACGCCCAGTCCTATCAGGCGCTGGGCGCGCAGGCGGCGGCTTTTCACGACCAGTTCGTGCAGGCCCTGACCGCGGGTGCGGGCTCGTATGTGGCCGCTGATGCCGCCGCCGTGTCGCCGCTGCAGCAGCTGCTCAACTTGGTGAATCAGCCCTTCATGAGCGCGCTGGGACGGCCGCTGATCGGCAACGGCGCCAACGGGGCGGCGGGAAGCGGGGCCGCGGGCGGGGCCGGTGGGTTGCTGTTCGGCAACGGTGGCGTCGGCGGGTCCGGCACGGTGGGCGGTGCCGGTGGGGCCGCCGGGCTGTTGGGCAGAG
>NZ_LQPW01000123.1 GCF_002116635.1 Mycobacterium szulgai
GCAATCGACAACGCAGCGCGTGCGCCGACGGGCGTCCCGCCCGCCCGGCCCGCCCAAAAGCGAGCCCAGCAACGCCGACGACATCGAGTCCGTTATCCCGGCCGAGGCGCCCGCGGATACCAAGGACCCGAAGAAGGAGTCCACGGCCAAAGCCAAGACCAAGCCCGCCAAGCCGCTGACAGCCGTGCGCCCGCCGCCTCGGCGGCCCGCGCACCGCAGGCTGGTCGGCTGGGTCAGTCTGGCCGCGGCGTTGCTGATAGTCGGCGCGCTGGCGGCCGGCGTGACCGCGATGGTCGTGCAGCGCCGCCACGCCGAGGCCGAGCAGGCACGCGAGCAGCGCTTCGTCGACACCGCCACCCAGACGGTGGTCAACATGTTCAGCTACACGCCCAACACCATCGACGAGGCCGTCAACCGCTTCGTCAACGGCACCAGCGGCCCGCTGCGCGGGATGCTCAACGCCAACAACAACGTCGACAACCTCAAGGGCCTGTTCCGTGCCACTAACGCCACCTCGGAGGCCGTCGTCAACGGGGCTGCGCTGGAAGGGATCGACACCGTCAGCGACAATGCGTCGGTGCTGGTATCGGTGCGGGTCACGGTGGCCGACATCGACGGCGTCAACAAGCCGTCCATGCCCTACCGGCTGCGGGTGATCGTGCACGAGGACGACGCCGGGCACATGAGCGGATACGACCTGAAGTATCCCGACGGGGGTAACTGATGCGGCGGTTGCTGCGCGGCCTGCTCAGGGTCGCCGGCACCCTGCTGGTCGCGGCCATCGTCGGCTTGGCCGCGGTAGGCGGCTGGCTCTACTGGGACCGGGTGGAGACCCGGGGCGAAGCGGCGGCGCGCGCGGTGCTGCCCCAGCTGGCCGCCAAGGAGATACCTCAGGTCTTCGCCTACGACTACCAGACCGTCGAACGCAGCCTCAACGATGCGTATCCGCTGCTGACACCCGACTATCGCCACGAATTCCAGAAAAGCGCCAACGCGCAGATCATTCCGGAGGCCAAGAAGCGCGAAGTGGTGGTTCAGGCGAACGTGGTGGGTGTGGGAGTCATTGCGGCCAAAAGGAATTCGGCATCGGTGATGGTCTACATGAATCGCACCGTGACCGACAAGACCCGGCAGCCGCTCTACGACGGCAGCCGGCTGCGGGTGGATTTCAAGCGCATCGACGGTAAGTGGTTGATCGCTTACATCACACCGATCTAAGCGGTCTCTAACGTACGTTTGAGTTGCCAGCCGTACTGTTTCAGCGATCTTGCTGTCAACATCTCGTAGTGATTGCAGTCGACCGAATGCGCGGTGATGTGGCCGGTGACGTAGCGTCGCCACCTTCGGATACGCCATCGTGAGCGCAAGCGACGCGCAGCCGAGAAGATGACCATGTCGCCCTTGAACACATCTGGCACGTGTCTGCGCAAAAGTGACAGATTGGCATTCGCGCTGCCAAGCCGGAACTTGCTGGCGCTGAGCGAATCGTCAAGCAGGACAAGCCGTTCGACCACGCATCCGCGTCGCTGCAGCTCTACGGCCAGCTCATGGGCGACGACGCCGCCGAACGACCACCCCAGCAGCTTGTAAGGCCCTGCGGGATAAGCGGTTTGGATTCGGTCGGCATAGCTGTGCGCCATACGGCGAATCGATCCGGGTTCAGCTTCGCCATGCTGGGGCATTTGGTCGATACCGATGATCGGGCACTCCAAGTAGTCGCTCAACGCCCGATACGACCAGCTCAGGCCCAGGCCGTCATGAACACACAGCAACGGAACTCCGGTGCCCTCTTTGATGACCTCCACCGGGGCTGGCTCAGCGGCACTGTCATCGGCGTTGAGCCGCTGGCTGAGGTTTCGCACCGACGGCGCGTCGAACAACACACGCACCGCCAGGCATCGATCAAAGGACTTGTTGATCGCCGCGATCACGCGCATCGCCGACAGCGAATCCCCACCCAGGTCGAAGAACGAGTCATCGACCCCAACCCGCTGCACACCCAGAACTTGGGCGTAGATCCCGGCCAGGAACTCCTCCACAGCGGTCGCTGGCACGCGGTAGCGAGCCGTGTCCCGATACTCCGGCGCCGGCAGCGCACGCATGTCGAGTTTGCCGTTGACCGTCAACGGCAGCCCGCCTAACACCACCACCGCGGCCGGAACCATGTAGGCCGGCAGCCGTTCGGCCAGCGTGGCCCGCACTCCGGCCGGGTCAGCGGTCCCGGTGACATAACCCACCAGGCGTTTGTCGCCCGGGCGGTCCTCCCGGACGATCACCACCGCCTGCTGCACACCATCGAGCCGGGCCAGCGCCGCCTGAATGTCGCCGAGCTCGATGCGATACCCGCGGATCTTGACCTGCTCATCAGCGCGACCGACGTAGTCCAGCTGGCCATCGGTGCGCCACCGCACGAGATCCCCGCTGCGATACATACGTGCCCCGGCTCCGCCGAACGGGCAAGCCACAAACCGCGACGCGGTCAAGCCCGTGCGGCCGACGTAGCCGACGCCCACGCCGCGACCGGCCACATACAACTCGCCGACTACCCCCGGCGGCACCGGCCGCAACCAGCCGTCCAGCACGAAGAACGCGGCGCCCGACACTGGCGAGCCGATCGGCGGGGCGGCTGACCCTGGTCCGCTCGAAGTCAAAGGCGCACTCATCGATACGAGCACCGTGGTTTCGGTCGGTCCGTAGGCATTGATCATCAGCCGGCCCGGAGCCCAGCGGTCCACTATCTCGGCCGGGCACGTCTCGCTTCCGGTCACCAGAGTCACCGACTCCAAACCCTCGGGTGAGAGCATCCCCACCGCCGACGGCGTCTGGACGAGGACACTGACGCCTTCGTTGATGAGCAAGTCGTGGAAGTCTGCCGGCGAGCCGGCCACCTGCTCGGGCACCACCACCAACCGCCCGCCGCCCAGCAGCGCACCAAAGATCTCCCACGCCGATACATCGAAGGCCAACGAGTGCCACTGCGTCCACACGCCCGGCGTCGGCAGGCCGGTGTCCTGCGCCTCGATCAGCTGGATGATGTTGTTGTGGGTGATGGCCACGCCCTTGGGAGTGCCGGTGGTGCCCGAGGTGTAGATCAGGTAGGCGATGTTGTCGGCGGGGGGCGCGGGTAATGCGTTGCAGGGCTGGGCATTAAGCGCCGGGGCCGCAAGATCGCCGATATCGACGACGGTCAGATCGCACCCGGCCAGCCGCGCCCGCAGGCTCGCCGTGCTGATGACCACCATCGGCGCGGCATCGGCCAACATGAACTCGATCCGGGCCGTCGGGTGCGCCGCGTCGATCGCCAGGTAAGCCGCCCCGGTTTTGAGCACGGCCAGAATCGCTACGACGGCGTGGGCTGAGCGTTCCAGCAGCAACGCTGCGCAGGCGCCCGGACCGACGCCATGATCAGATAGCAAGTGCGCCAACCGGTTAGCGGTCTCTTCGAGTTCCCGGTAGGTCATCGACAGCTCTCCGGATGTCACCGCCTCCGCGTCCGGGGTTCGCGCCGCCTGCGCGGCGAACTTGGCCGGAACCGACACCGTCGGCGCCGGGGCCTGCCCCGTCAACACGACGCGGTTGCCGATCTCAGCCAGGCGGGCGTGCTCGGCCTCGTCGAGCAGGTCGATCGACGAGAACCGCCGTGACGGGTCGGCCGTCATTGTCGACAACACCCGATGCAACCGATCGACGAGCAATGTGATGCTGGCCGCGTCGAACACGTCGGTGCGAAATTCCACCTCGCCGTGAATTCCGGCGGGTTCGCCGGCCTCGGTCCACCGTTCAGCCATTGCGAACGCCAGGTCCATCCGGGCGATGCGAGCGTCGAGCGGCAGTGCCGTGACCTGCAGATCGCCCAACACCGACCCGCCGCTGAGGTCAGTGTCCTGCCGATGCTGCCAGCCCAACATCACCTGAATCAGTGGGTGATGGGTCAGGCTCCGGGTTGGGTTGAGCCGCTCCACCAGCACCTCGAACGGCAGATCTTGATGGTCGTAGGCGGCCAGACTGCGCGCCCGGACCTGTTCGAGTAACTCGCCTACCGTGGGATCTCCGACGATCTTCACCCGCAAAACCAGGGTATTGACGAAACACCCGACCAGCTCATCCAGTGCGGGGTCTTGGCGCCCTGCGATCGGAAAACCAACCGCCACATCGGAACTCGCGCTGATCTTGGCCAGCAAAACCGCCAGGGCCGCCTGCATCACCATGAAGCCGGTCGCGCCGTGCTCACTGGCCACCGCACGCACCCGCTGCTGCAACTCGGCGGGCCAATTCACCACCACCGTCGCGCCTCGCTGATCGGCCACCGGTGGATAGGGCCGATCGGTGGGCAGTTGCATGCGCTCAGGCAGCCCGGCCAGGGCCTCTCGCCAGTAGGTCAGCTGCCCGGCGATGCGGCTGTCGCTGTCGTCGAGATCGCCCAACTGCGCGCGCTGCCACAGCGTGTAGTCGGCATACTGCACCGGCAAAGCCGCTTGGTCGGGGGCCTGCCCGACGCGCCGGCTGGCATAGGCCACTTCGAGATCTCGCACCAAAGGGGCGATCGACCAGCCGTCTGCGGCGATGTGGTGCACCACCAGTGCTAGCACATGCTCGTCGTCGGATAGGTGGAAAAGTATTGCCCGCAAGGGGATTTCGTTCGTCAGGTCGAACGGGTTGCCGGCCGCGTCGGCGATGGCCGCAGCAACCCGACGTTCCGGCCACCCGGTGACATCAATGTGCTGCCAACCGAACTCCGCGCGCTCCGCCGGGACAATTACCTGCTGTGGGATCCCGTCGGGGGCGGCGAACCGTGTGCGCAGGCTTTCATGGCGGCCCACCACATCGGTCAGCGCGGCGCCCAGCGCGTCGGCGTCCAGCCGCCCGCCTAACTGCAACGCGGCTGCCATGTTGTAGACCGGTGACGGCCCGTGCAGCTGCTCCAGGAACCACAAGCGCTGCTGAGCGAACGACAACGGCACCACCGCGGGCCGCGGACCGGCCACCAACGGATCCAGCCCAGGCCCCGTGCCGAGCCGATGCACCAACTGGGCCACCGTCGGCGAATCGAACAACGCCCGCACCGAAAGATCGGCGTCCAACGACTTGTTGATCGCCGCGATAACCCGCATTGCCGACAGCGAATCCCCGCCCAGGTCGAAGAACGACTCCTCCACACTGACGCGCTCCGCGCCGAGCACCCGTGCGTAGATCCCGGCCAGCACCTCCTGTACCGCGGTCGCCGGCGCTCGGTACTCACCGGCGGCATATTCGGGGGCAGGCAGGGCGCGTTGATCGAGTTTGCCGTTGACTGTCAGCGGCATCGCCTCCATGCACACCACAGCGGCGGGCACCAGGTAGGCCGGCAGCTGCTCGGCCAGCTGGGTGCGTACCTTGGCCGGGTCTGCCGTCCCCGTGATGTAGCCGACCAAGCGTTTGTAGCCGGGACGGTCCTCGCGGGCGACGACGACCGCATGCTCGACCCCGTCCAGGCCGGCCAGGGCTTCGCGGACTTCGCCGAGTTCGATGCGATATCCGCGGATTTTGACCTGGTCGTCGGTGCGCTTCAGATAGTGCAGTTGGCCGTTGGTGTCCCACCAGACCAAGTCGCCGGTGCGGTACATGCGGGTGGGTTGTGCTGTCGGGGCGAAGGGGCAGGCCACAAATCGCGATGCGGTTAGTCCCGGGCGCCGCCAGTATCCGCAGCCCACGCCGGCTCCGGCAATGTACAGTTCGCCGACTACTCCGGTGGGTACGGGGCGTAGCCATTCGTCGAGTACGAACAAGGCCGCGGTCGGTAGCGGAGCGCCGATCGGGGGCGTGCCCGTGCCCGGCTTCAGCGGTGTGCTCAATGCGACCCACATGGTGGTTTCGGTGGGGCCGTATTGGTTGATCATGACGTGCCGGGGAGTCCAGCGTTCGACGGCTTCGGCAGGGCACGGTTCGCCGCCGACCAGCAGGGTGATTGGTTCCAGGTCCGGTGGCGAGAGCATGCCTGCCGCGGTGGGTGTTTGGCTCAAGACGTTGACCCGTTCGGTGATCAGTAGGTTCTGCAGGTCTTTTGGTGAGGCGGCCACCGATTCGGGCACCACGACAAGTCGCCCACCGCGCAGTAGGGCGCCGAAGATTTCGTATCCGGAGATGTCGAAGCTGTAGGAGTGCCATTGCGACCAGACCTGGGTGGGTCCGGGGGCCAGGTCCGTGTGGTCGAGTGCGTTGATCAGCTGGGTGACGTTGCGGTGCGTGATGGCAACGCCTTTGGGGTTGCCGGTGGTGCCCGAGGTGTAGATGACGTAGGCGATGTTGTCGGCGGCCGGTGTTGGTAGCGGCGTGTTGGGGTGAGTGTGGATGTGTGGATCTTCGACATCGATGACGAGCAGATCCTGTCGGTTGAGGCGCGGGGCCAGCTCGGTGGTGGTGATCGCGGCGATGGGTGCGGCGTCCTCGAGCATGAACTGGATGCGGGCCGCGGGGTGTGCGGGGTCGATAGGCAGGTAGGCGGCTCCGGCTTTTAGTACTGCCAGCATCGCGGTGACCGCTTGGGTGCAGCGCGAGAACAGTAGCGCTACGTGCGTGCCAGGACCGATGCCGTGGCTGGTGAGTAAGTGCGCCAACCGGTTTGCGGCCTCGTCGAGTTGCCGGTAGGTCAGGCGGCGGCCTTGGCAGGTCAGTGCCGGCGCGTGGGGTGTGCGGACGACGTGGGCGGCGAACAGCTGCGGGATCGACGGTGCCGGCGTGACGGCTGCAAGCGCGGCGCGGTTGCCGACGTGCTCCAGGTGGGTGCGTTCGGCGTCGTCGAGCACGTCTATCGAGGACACCCGTCGCGTCTGGTCGGCGGCGATCGCTTCGAGCACCCGTTGAAAGCGCTGGATCAGTGTTTCGATGCTGGCCGCGTCGAACACGTCGGTGCGAAATTCGACCTCGCCGTGGATTCCCGCGGGTTGTTCGGTCTGGGTCCACCTTTCGGCCAGGGAAAACATCAAGTCCATGCGGGCGGTGCGGGTCTCTAGCGTGATCGGTGTGACCCGGAGATCGCCCAGGGTCAGCCCGGTGGTGGGGCCGGTGTCCTGGCGGGTGAAGTTCTGCCAGGCCAGTACCACCTGGATCAGCGGATGGTGGGTCAGGCTACGGATGGGGTTGAGCCGGTCCACCAATACTTCGAAGGGGACGTCTTGGTTTTCGTAGGCGGCCAGGCTGCGTTCTCTTACCTGAGTCAGCACCTCGGCGATAGTGGGATCCCCGGCCAGGCCGACGCGCAGCACCAACGTGTTGACGAAAAATCCGACCAGTTCGTCGAGCGCGGCTTCGCGTCGTCCGGCGATCGGAAACCCTACCGCCACATCAGAATTGGCGCTCATTTTGGCTAGCAGCACCGTCAGGGCGGCCTGCACCACCATGAAACTGGTGGTGTTGTGGGTGCGGGCCGCCGCAAGCACCTGCTGGTGCAACTGTGCCGGCCAGTCGATGGCCACGCTGGCGCCGCGGTAGTCGGCCACCGGCGGATAGGGCCGGTCGGTGGGCAGGTGCAGGTGTTCGGCCATCCCGGCCAGGGCCTGTTCCCAGTAGCTCAACTGGGCGGCGATGCGGCTGTGGGGGTCGTCGAGATGTCCCAACTGGGCGCGTTGCCACAGCGTGTAGTCGATATATTGCACCGCCAGCGGCGCCCAGCGCGGGGCGTTCCCGGCGCAGCGGCTGGCGTAGGCCACTCCCAGGTCACGCACCAGTGGGGTGATCGACCAGCCGTCGCCGGCGATGTGGTGCACCACTACAACCAGCACGTGCTCGTCGTCGCTAATCCGCAAAAGCTCTGCCCGCAAGGGAATTTCGCTGGCCAGGTCGATGCTGACGCCGGCCGCGGCGATGATGGCCTGGTCGAGCCGGTCCTGCCGCCAGCCGCCGGCAGCTACCACCCGCCAACCGAAATCCGCTTGCTGTGCCGGGATAACTACTTGCCGGGGGACTCCCTCGGACGCCACGAAGAGTGTGCGCAGGGTTTCATGGCGGTCCACCACATCGCCTAGTGCGGCACAAAGCGTTTCGGGGTCAAGGAGCCCGCGCAGACGCAACGCCGCAGCCATGTTGTAGATCGGCGACGGCCCCTGCAACTGGTCGATGAACCACAACCGGCTCTGTGCGAACGACAACGGCACCACGGCCGGCCGCGGGCCGGCCACCAACGGCGCCAGCCCGGCCGAGCGCTGACCGGTGAGAGGCGTCAACTGCGCCACCGTGGGCGCCTCGAACACCATGCGCACCGAGAGATGAGTGTCCAACGCGGCATTGATCGCAGCGATCAAACGCATCGCCAGCAGCGAGTGACCACCCAGATCGAAAAACGAGTCGTCGATCCCAACCCGGCTCAACCCGAGTACCTCAGCGAACAATGTGGCCAGCACCTGCTCACGCTGATCGCGCGGCGGCCGGTATGCCACCGCGCTGGTGAACTCCGGAGTTGGCAAAGCCCGTCGATCAAGCTTGCCGTTGACGGTCAACGGGAACGATTCGATCGCCATGATCACCGCCGGAACCATGTATTCCGGTAACCGGGTGGCGGCAAACTGGCGCACCTCGGCGGCCCGATCGATAGCCGAGGGGTCGTTGGCGTAGCCGGCCGGGCAACCCAACGCCGTGGTGGATACGTAGAGATCCGACCACGCGGCAAGCTCGTCGGCCGGGCCGGTGCTGCGGGTGTAGATGAGGTCCATCAGCCCAGGCGTCGGCGACCAGGTCACCGCCACCGCGTAGCCCAGAGACTGCCCGAGCAACTGACATTGGTAGGGCAACTGCGCATCTGGCGCCGATGCGGCCGAGTCAGCCGTGCGCAACTGCGCCACCGGCACCGTGGCGTCGGCTTGCGCCAAGGCCTGCGCCAGCGCGACTTCGGGCCACAGCCCGCGATGTGGAACTGCGGTCACACGCAGCCCCGGCGGATGCCCGGACGCCAGATACGCGCCCAACGCGTTGAGGTTTCCGAATCGGTGCCACGGCTGGACCGGTAGATCTATCAGAGAGCGCACATGCACCGGTCCTTTGCGCAACACCACGTCGTATCGGTAGCAGCTGAGTTCGTTGACCGACGCCATCTGCTTGAGCCGGACATCGACGGCCGCGACGTCGGCGAACTGCTGGGGGAGGGCGGCAAAGAACTCCGGCGCCAGCAACAGTTCCTGCTCGGCGAGGATTTCCCGGCGCACCCGCTCTCGCATCACTGCGGCACCATCGTGGGCCGCGACGGCGCCGCCGCACAGCACCCCGGTGGTGAACGCCTGCAGCAACGTCAGGTTGCGCACGTCGCCGATGAACAACGACCCGCCCGGCGCCAGCGCCCGCAGCGCCAACCCCAGCACGTCGAGCAAATACCCTGCGCTCGGGAAGTACTGGACGACCGAGTTGAGCACCACCGCATCGAAATAGCCCGCCGGCAGTCCGTCGGCCACGTCCGCCGGCTGCGCGTGCAACCGGACCCGGTTTGCCCATGGTTTCGATGCCAGAGCGGCCTGCAATGACTGGATCGTTGTCGCGGAGATGTCCGTGCCCCAGTACTCGACACAGTTCGGGGCCAGCTGGGCAAGGAGCAGCCCGGTGCCGACGCCGATCTCTAACACCCGCGCCGCGCGCACCTCCCGGATACGATCCACCGTGGCAGCGCGCCATTCCCGCATCTGCTCGACTGGGATCGGTGCCCCGGTATAGCTGCTGATCCAGCCCCCGAAATCCTCCCCAAACTGCGCTGGCTCGACCGCCTCGACCGTCGACCCCGAATACACGCCGCCCCATACCCGCTGCCACTGCTCGACCAGCGCCGCCTCCCGCTCCGGCTCCCTCGCTAGCGTCGCCTGCCTGTCGAGGACGACATAACCCACCAATTGCTTTTCGCTAACGCCCTCGAGCACTCCTGGGACCGGGTGGGCGGTGACCACCGCCCGCGCGACCCGGGGATGGGCGGCCAGGACCGCCTCGATCTCACCGAGTTCGATGCGATACCCGCGGATCTTGACCTGCTCATCGGCGCGACCGACATAGTCCAGCTGGCCATCGGCGCGCCACCGCACCAGGTCCCCGGTGCGATACATGCGCGCCCTGGACCCGGCGAAGGGGCAGGCCACAAATCGCGAAGCGGTCAACCCGGGCCGCCGCCAGTACCCACACCCCACCCCGGCGCCGGCCGCATACAACTCACCGACCGCACCGGGGGGCACCGGCCGTAACCACTCGTCGAGGACGAACAACGCTGCCCCCCGCACCGGCGAACCGATAGGCGGGGCACCTACTCCAGGGGATAGCTGCTCGCTCAGTGCCACCCACATGGTGGTCTCGGTGGGGCCGTATTCGTTGATCATCACCCGCCCGGGTGCCCACCGTTGCACCAGCTCGGCGGGGCAGGGCTCACCGCCGACCAGCAACGTCACCGAGTCCAACCCATGCGGCGCCAATGCCGCTGCTGCAGAAGGGGTTTGGCATAAGACGCTGACTTCTTCACTGACCAGCAGCTCATGGAAGTCAGCGGGCGAGCTGGCCACGGATTCTGGCACCACCACCAACCGCCCACCATGCAGAAGTGCGCCGAAGATCTCCCAGCCCGAGATGTCGAAGCTGTACGAGTGCCATTGCGACCACACCTGCCCCGGTCCCGCCAAGGCGGCCCCGTCGAGTGAGTCGATGAGCTGGGTGACGTTGTGGTGGGTGATGGCGACGCCCTTGGGGACCCCGGTGGTGCCCGACGTGTAGATGATGTAGGCGATGTCATCGGGGGCCGGTGCGGGTGGCGCGGTGCTTGGTTGAGCCTGGGTTTGGGCGGCATCGATATCGATGACGAGCAGGTCGTGCCCGCTTAGCCGGCAGGCCAGGCTGCTAGCGGTTATCGCGGCGATCGGTGCGGCGTCATCGAGCATGAAGCCGATCCGGGCTGCAGGGTGTGCTGGGTCGATGGGCAGATAGGCCGCCCCGGTC
The DNA here is from genome assembly GCF_002116635.1 of Mycobacterium szulgai. Lineage (GTDB taxonomy): Bacteria > Actinomycetota > Actinomycetes > Mycobacteriales > Mycobacteriaceae > Mycobacterium > Mycobacterium szulgai. The sequence continues at coordinate 10,930 of NZ_LQPW01000123.1, forward strand.
TTGAGCACCGCCAGCATCGCCAGGATCGCCTCGGCGCACCGCTCGAACAGCAGCGCGACACACCCGCCCGGGCCCACGCCGTGTCTAATCAGCAAGTGCGCCAGCCGGTTTGCGGCAGCGTCGAGTTCGCCGTAGGTCAAGGAACGGTTCCCGCACACCAGCGCCACTGTCTCGGGGATGCGTGCGACTTGGGCGGCGAACAAAACCGGAATCGAACCCAAAGGTGCCGGAGCCCGCGCCGTCAGGACTGTCCGGTTGCCCCAGCCATCCACTCGGTGATGCTCGGCCTCGTCGAGCAGATCCATCGACGACAGCCGCCGGCAGGGGTCGGCGGTTATCGCCATGAGCACCCGCTCGAAGCGCTCGATGAGCGTCTCGATGCTGGCCGCGTCGAACACGTCGGTGCGAAATTCCACCTCCCCGCTGATGCCGGCGGGCGCACCGGCCCCGGTCCAGCGCTCGGCCAACGAAATCATCAGGTCCATGCGGGCGGTGTGGGTGTCCACCTGCAGCGGCGTGACCTCCAGTTCACCCAAGGTCAGCCCGGCGGGGCCGGGAACCTGCCGAGCGAAGTTCTGCCAGGCCAACAACACCTGGACCAGGGGGTGATGGGTCAGGCTCCGGGTAGGGTTTAGTCGGTCTACCAGCACCTCGAAGGGCACGTCTTGGTGTTCGTAGGCGGCGAGGCTGCGGGCTCGCACCTGGGCCAGCAACCCCGCGATGGTGGGATCTCCGCCCAGATCGACCCGCAACACCAAGGTGTTGACGAAGAACCCCACCAACTCATCGACTGCGGGGTCGCGGCGCCCGGCGATCGGGAATCCCACCGCCACTTCGCTGCTGGCGCTGAGCTTGCCCAGCAGCACCGCGAGCGCCGCCTGCATCACCATGAAACTGGTCGCGTTGTGCTCGCGGGCCACCCGCGCCACCCGCTGCTGCAGCTGCGCCGACCATTCCACCGAGACCCGGGCGCCGCGGTAATCAGCGACGGGCGGATAGGGCCGATCGGTGGGCAGCGCCAAGCGCTCGGGCAGCCCGGCCAGGGCTCCCTCCCAGTAGGCCAGCTGCGCGGCGATGCGGCTTTGGCTATCGGCCAGATCGCCCAGCTGCGCGCGCTGCCACAGCGTGTAATCGGCATACTGCGCCGGCAACGGTGTCCAGCCGGGGGCTTGTCCGGCGCACCGGCTCGCATAGGCCACACCGAGATCTCGCACCAGCGGGGTGAGTGACCAGCCGTCACCGGCGATATGGTGCACCACTGTCACCAGCGCGTGATCGTCGTCGCTGATTCGGAAAAGTGTTGCTCGCAACGGGATCTCGGCGTCCAGATTAAACGAGTGACACGCCGCGTCGTGGATGGCCGCGCTCAGCCGGCCTGCCGCCCAGCCAGTGGCGTCAACGATCCGCCAGCCGAAGTCGGCCCGCTCCAGCGGGATGACTACCTGCTGGGGTATCCCCGCAGGCGCCGGGAACAGCGTGCGCAGGCTTTCCTGGCGGTCGACCACATCGGTCAGCGCCGCACCCAGCGCGTCGACGTCAAGGCGCCCGCGCAGCCGCAACGCGACAGCCATGTTGTAGATCGGCGACGATCCCTGCAACTGGCCGATGAACCACAACCGGCTCTGGGCAAACGACAACGGCACCACGGCGGGCCGCGGGCCGGCGACCAGTGGCGCCAACCCGGCTGAACACTGACCAATGCGCGGCGCCAACTGCGCCACCGTGGGGGCCTCGAACACCATGCGTACCGAAAGGTGAGTGCCCAACCCGGCATTGACCGCAGCGATCAATCGCATCGCCGACAGGGAATCCCCGCCGAGGTCGAAAAACGATTCGTCAACCCCGACCCGTTCGACCCCGAGGATCCGGGTGTAGATGCCGGCCAGGATTTCCTCAGTCGGGCCGGCCGGGGCGCGGTAACGATCGGTGTTGGTGTAGTCCGGCGCGGGTAGGGCGCGTTGGTCGAGTTTGCCGCTAACCGTTAGCGGCATCGCATCGATCGCCATCACTATGGCCGGCACCATGTAGGCGGGGAGCCGTTCGCCCAGCTGGGTGCGCACCTTGGCCGGGTCTGCCGTCCCGGTCATATAACCGACCAGGCGGGTGTCGCCTGCGCCGTCCTCGCGGGCAATCGCAACTGCCTGCTCGACGCCGTCCAGCGCGACCAGCGCGGCACGGACTTCGCCGAGCTCGATGCGATAACCGCGGACTTTGACCTGTTCGTCGGAGCGCCTCAGGTAACGCAATTGGCCGTCAGCGCCCCAGCACACCAGATCCCCGGTGCGATACATGCGCGACCCCACCCCACCGAACGGGCACGCCACAAAGCGCGCTGCGGTCAACCCGGAACGGCGCCAATAGCCAACTCCCACACCATGTCCCGCCACATAGAGCTCACCCACCACACCGGCCGGCACCGGCCGCAACCACCGATCCAGCACGAACAATGCCGTCCCCGGCACTGGCGAGCCGATCGGCACTTGCGGACACGCCGGCTGCCCCGCCACTAACGGCGCACTTACCGCCGCATACACCGTGGCCTCCGTGGGACCGTAGGCGTTGATCATTACCCGGCCGGGTGCCCAGCGATCCACCAGCTCGCCTGGGCAGACCTCCCCGGCCACCACCAAGGCCGCCGACTCCAATCCCTGCGGTGCCAACATCGCAGCCGCCGAAGGGGTTTGGCTCAGCACACTTACTTTTTCGGCGACGAGTAGCGCGTGCAGGTCCGCCGGCGAGCCGGCCACCGACTCAGACACCACCACCAGCCGCCCACCATGCAGCAACGCGCCCCAGATCTCCCACACCGAGACGTCGAAGGCATAGGAGTGCCACTGCGACCACACCCCCGCCGACGGGAGGCGCGCCTGTGACGACAACAGCTGGGTGACGTTGTGGTGGGTGACGGCGACGCCCTTGGGCGCGCCGGTGGTGCCCGAGGTATAGATCAGGTAGGCCAGATTGTCAGCGGCCGGGGCGGGCAGGGGCGTGCTGGGTTGGCTGCCGATCATGGGGTTTTCACCAGCGCTGACGTCGATGACCACGAAGCCGTATTCGGGCAGCCGGCCGGCCAGCTCGCCGGTGGTGATCGCGGCGCTCGGTGCGGCGTCGCGCAGCATGAACTCGATCCGCGCCACCGGCAAACTCAAGTCGATCGGCAGATAGGCCGCCCCGGTCTTGAGTACCGCGACTATCGCCACTATCGCCTCGACCGACCTTGGCAACAGCAAAGCCACATAACCGCCTGGGCCCGCGCCATGACCAATCAGCAAGTGCGCCAGCCGGTTAGCGGCCTCATCGAGTTCCCGGTACGTCAGTGATCGGCCTTCGTGGGTCAGCGCGATCGCTTCGGGCGTGCGCGCGACCTGGGCGCCGAACAACGCCGGGATGGACGCCGACGGCGCCGGGGCCGGTGCGGTCAATGCCGCCCGGTTACCCCATTCGGCGACCTGGGTATGGTCATCGCTGCCAAGCACATCCACCGACGCCAACGACCGCCCGGGGTCGGCGACCATTGCCGTCAGTACCCGCCCGAAGCGCTCGATCAGCACCTCGATGCCGGCCGTGTCGAACACATCGGTGCGGAACTCCACGAATCCATTGATCCCGGCCGGCTCGCCGGCCTCGGTCCAGCGTTCGCCCAGCGAAATCATCAAATCCAAACGGGCGGTGCGGGTTTCCACCGCCATCGGCGTGACCTGCAGATCGCCCAGGATCGTCGTAGCGGTGGGATCGGTGTCTTGGTGGGTGAAGTTCTGCCACGCCAACATCACCTGGATCAGGGGGTGGTGGGTCAGGCTGCGGCCGGGGTTGAGTCGCTCCACCAACACGTCGAACGGCACGTCCTGGTGTTCGTAGGCGGCCAGGCTGCGCGCGCGTACCTGGGCCAACAACTCGCCGACGCTGGGTGCCTCCGTCAGGTCGACTCGCAGCACCAGGGTGTTCACGAAAAAGCCCACCAGTTCATCGAGTGCCGGGTCGCGTCGTCCGGCGATCGAGTACCCGATTGCCACGTCGCTGCTGTCGCCCAGCTTGCCCAGCAGAAGCGCAAGAGCGGACTGGATCACCATGAAACTGGTGGCGTTGTGCTTGCGGGCCACCGCACGCACCCGCTGGTGCAGCTCGGCGGGCCAATCCACCGGCACGCTGGCCCCGCGATAATCGGCAACCAGCGGATAGGGCCGGTCGGTCGGCAGCGCCAGGCGCTCGGGCAGCCCGGCCAGAGCCTGCTGCCAGTAGGCCAACTGCACGGCGATACGGCTATTGCGGTCATCGACGTCACCGAGCTGGGCGCGCTGCCAGAGGGTGTAGTCGACGTACTGGACCGGCAACGGCGCCCAACCCGCGGCTCGGCCCGCAGCACGGTTGACGTAGGCCGCCCCCAGGTCCCGCATCAGCGGGCTGATCGACCAGCCATCCGCGGCGATGTGGTGCACCACGACAACCAGTACGTGCTCGACCTCAGCGAGGCGGAAAAGTGTTGCCCGCAATGGGATTTCGGTCGCCAGATCGAATGTGTCGCGCGCCGCCGCGCTCAGGGCTTCGCTCAGCCGATCTTCCGGCCAGCCGCCGGCATCGACGACTTGCCAACCCGGCTGGGCCCGGTCCGCTGGCAGCACAACCTGCCGTGGTACCCCATCCACCGCGGCATACAGCGTGCGCAGGCTTTCGTGGCGGTTCAGCACATCGGCCAGGGCAGCGACCAGCGCGACCTCGTCCAGGCGCCCCCGCATCCGCAATGCCGCCGCCATGTTGTAGATCGGGGAGGGCCCCTGCAGCTGCTCGAGGAACCACAACCGATTCTGGGCGAACGACAGTGGCACCACCTCGGGCCGGGCGCCGGCCGTCAGCGGCGCCAGCCCACCCGAATCCTCGTCGATACGAGGCGCCAACTGGGCAATCGTGGGCGCCTCGAACAACATTCGCACCGTCAGACGGGAATCCAGCGCCGAGTTGACCGCGACCACCACCCGCATGGCCGATAGCGAATCTCCGCCCAGCTCGAAGAACGACTCCTGCACACCCACCCGTTCGGCGCCAAGCACCCGCGCATAGATCTCGGCCAGGATCTCCTCGATCGGAGTACCCGGCGCCCGGTACTCGCCGGAGGCGTATTCCGGTGCCGGTAGCGCGCGAACATCGAGCTTGCCGTTGAACTTCAGCGGCAAAGCGTCGATCACCACCACCGCGGCCGGAACCATGTAGGCCGGCAGCCGCTCGGCCAGAGCGGCCCGCGCCGCGCCCGGATCCACCGGACCGGTGACATACCCGACCAAGCGCTTCTTCCCAGGGCGGTCTTCGCGGGCGATCACCACGGCCTGTTCGACCTGATCCAGCTCGGCCAGCACCGCTTCGACCTCACCGAGCTCGATGCGGAACCCGCGGATCTTGACCTGCTCGTCGGCGCGTCCCACAATCCGCAGTTGTCCGTCGGCGTCCCACCGCACCAGGTCTCCGGTGCGGTACATCCGTGTTCCCGGCCGGCCGTGCGGGCACGCCAAGAATCGCGACGCGGTCAATCCGGCCCGTCGCCAATAGCCGATTCCCACTCCGGTACCGGCCACATACAACTCGCCCACCACGCCGGCCGGCACCGGCCGCAGCCACCCGTCCAGCACGAAGAACGCCGCCCCCGACAACGGTGAGCCGAGCGGCGGCGGCCCCGAACCCGCCTGCAACGGCGCGGTCGACGTGACGATCACGGTGGTTTCGGTGGGGCCGTAGACGTTGATCATCGTGCGCCCGCGGGCGGCCCAGCGGTCCACCAGCTCGCCCGGGCAATACTCGCTTCCGGTCACCAGGGTCATCGACTCCAGACCTTCAGGTGACAGCACCTGCACCGCGGACGGCGTCTGCACGAGAATGCCGACGCGTTCGGCGATCAGCAAGCGGCGGAAGTCTTCTGGTGAGCGGGCCACCGACTCGGGTATCACCACCAGCCGGCCGCCGCCCAACAGCGCACCGGCGATCTCCCACGCCGAAGGGTCGAAAGCCAACGAATGCCACTGCGCCCACACCCCTGGCGCTGGCAGGTCGATGTTCTGCGACTCGACCAGCGCGATGAGGTTATGGTGGGCGATGGCCACGCCCTTGGGCGTGCCGGTGGTGCCCGACGTATAGATGATGTAGGCGATGTCGTCCGGGGCCGGTGCCGGCAAACGCGTTGCCGGGTAGGCCCGGACGCCGGGTGCCTCGATGGCCTTGACGTCGAGGACCGGCAGGTCGAACCCGTCCAGCCGCTCCGTCAGCCCCGCCGTGCTGACGGCGACCACCGGCTCGGCATCGCCGAGCATGAACTCCACCCTGGCCCGCGGCAGCATTGGATCGATGGGCAGATATGCCGCCCCGGCCTTGAGTACCGACAGGATCGCGACGATCGCCTCGGCGCACCGCTCGAACAGCAATGCCACGCATCGGCCCGGGCCTGCGCCATGCTCAACGAGCAAGTGCGCCAACCGGTTTGCGGCCTCATCGAGTTCCCGGTACGTCAGCGACCGGCCCGCGCAGGTCAGTGCAACCGCCTCGGGTGCCCGGTCGGCATGGGCGGCAAACAACGCCGGAATCGACGCCATCCGGTCCGGTACCGGCCCGGTCACTACTGCCCGGTTTCCCCAGCTGTCCAACCGGGTGTGTTCGTCGGCACTGAGCAGATCGATCGAGGACAATGGGCGCCCCGGATCGTGCGCCATCGCGACGAACACCCGCTGCAGCCGCGCGATGAGCGTTTCGATTGCCGCACAATCGAACAGGTCGGCCCGGAATCCCACCCGAAGGTTCAGTTCGCTGCCCGGCACGATCTGCGCCGTGAGTGGGTAGTGGGTTTGTTCGCGGGCGCTGATGTCGGTGATCGTCAGCTCACCGGCACTTACCGAACCGTCGCCCGCATCGGCGGCCAACCGACGAACGTCTTCGGCGATCGCGGTGTCGATCGGGTAGTTCTCGTAGACGAAAAGCGTGTCGAACAGCTGTGTATGACCGGTGATCCGGTGCATCTCGCCCAGCGGCAAGTGCTGGTGCTCGAGGGTGTCGTTGTGGACGTTTTGCAGTTGTTCCAGCAAGTCTGCGGTGGTGGTCGAAGCCGTGATGAGCGCCCGAACCGGCACCGTGTTGATCAGCATGCCCACCATCGATTCCACCCCGGGCACCTCAGCCGGCCGGTTCGAGACGGTGACGCCGAACGCGACATCGTATTGACCGGTCAACCAGGCCAATAGCTGTGCCCAGGCGGCCTGCAGCACGATGTTGACGGTGGTGTGGCAGCTGCGCGCCAGGTCGGTCAGCGCGCGCGTGGTGCCGGCGGGTACCCGAACGGAGACGTGCCCCCGAGGCCCCAACCCCAACCGATCCGGGGGGCCGACCAGGGTCGGGGCATCGAAGCCGGCCAGCACCCCGCCCCAGGCCGCGCGGGCGGCGTCATCGTCCCGGTCGCTCAGGGCGTTGAGCAACGCGCGGTAACACCCCGGCTCGGGCAGCTGCTCCCGGTGATAGCCGGCAAAGATTTCGCGCACCATGATCGGCAGCGACCAGCCGTCCAGCACCAGGTGGTGATTGGTGAGCAGCAACCGGTGCCGGCATTCTGAGACCCGGATCAGCGCCGCCCGGAACGGCGGCTGGTGCGCCAGATCAGAGACCGAGCCGCGTTCGTCGGCGCAGACCCGCTCGATTCGCGCCGGGATGTCCGGGATGTCCGGGTCGCTCACGTCGACATAGCGCCACCCCAGCTCGGGATGTTCGGCGATGATCTGTACCGGCTGGTCGAACTCTTGGCTGAAGCGAGGCACCAGGTGGGGATGGCGGTTGACGAACGCTTGCACCGCGTCATGCATCCGGTTCGGGTCAAGTACGCCGGTCACGGTGAAGCTGAGCTGCAACCCGTATACCTCTCCCGGCTCCGCGTACTCGGTTGCGGTCTCGGCGTGGAAGAGCAGTCCGTGCTGCAGTGGGGTCAGCGGCAAAACGTCGGCGACCGGCTGGTGCCGGTGTAGCTCGTCGAGTTGCGCTTGGCTCAGGCGGACCGGGGCAATGTCGGACGGAGTCAAACCTCCTCCGCCGCTGCGGACATGTGCGCAGATGCCCTCAAGGGCTTCCAGCCATAGTCGGTTGAGTTCGGTGATCTGCGCGGGGTCGGCCACCGACGACGCCCATGCCCAGTCGGCTTGCAATTGCGGGCCGGCGTCGTTATCCACGGCCACGGTGTTGAGCTCCACCGCGTGCAGCAGCGGGATGACGGCGCTGGTGGTGGCGGAGCCCGCACCGGTGTCGGGGCAGATTCGCCAACCATCCGTTTCGGCCGTGGGTGCGCGATGCTGCACGTAGCTGAACCCGATGGTCGGCTCCGGGCTCCGGAAATGCGCGACGTGCCGGCCGCCGCGGGTTTGGTGCCGGAACTGTTCCTTGGCGTCCTTGATCGCTGTCCCCAGCGCCGCGTCGCCGGCCGTGACTTGCGACCAGCGCAGCCCAGCTAGAACCAGCGACACCGGATGTGTCGTGTTGAACCACCCCACCGTGTGCGACAGGTCGAGATCGGCGGCCAGTTCGTCGTGGCGCCCGTCGCCCACCAGGTCGATGGCGATCGGTGCATCCTCGGTGCCCAATGAACCCGAAGCCTCGGCCCACGCCAATCCCAACGCGATCAGCAAAATGTCTTGAGCGCTGGCGTGAAATGCCGCGGGCACCTCACCAAGCAGCAGACGGGTGGTCTGCGTGTCCAACGTCACCGACCGGTGCCCGGCGGTGGCGAAGCTGTCGGGCCTTGGGCAGTGCGCGTGTTCGCCCAGCAGCCCGGCCCACCGCTGAAACGACGTTCCCTTTATCGGTAGTGCAACCTGCTGGCCGTCACGGTGCTGCGCCCAGGCGGAATTGAGGTCTTCCAGCAAGATCGACCATGACATCGCATCCACGGCCAATTGATGAATCACCAAGACCAGCTGGGCAGCTTCGGCGAGCCACAGCGCGCTGAGCATCACTCCCGCGGCTGGATCCAACCGCGACCGAGCTGTGAGCAGCGCCGCATCGGACACTGCGGTCACCGGTTGCAAGCAGCTGCGCGCGTCCACCGAACCCGGTTCGGGCACCGACAGCGACCACTCGGCACCGTCGTCACCAACCCGCAACCGCAGCATGGCGTGCCGATCCAGCACGGCCTGCAACACCACGACCACATCGGCTTCGCCAGTTCCCGCCGGAGCCTGCACCACCATCGTCTGATGAAATCGCCGGACGTGCCCGCCGGTGCTTTGCAACCGGCGCATAATCGGCGTCGCCGGGACGGGCCCGACACCTTTATCGATCGGTGTCTGCGCACCGCTGGCCAAGCTGGCCGCGCGGGCCAGACCGGCGACGGTCTGCGCGACGAAAACGTCACGCGGCCGGCACACCACGCCGGCGGCGCGGGCCCGCGCTACCACCTGGATCGACATGATGCTGTCGCCGCCCAAGTCGAAAAATGCTTCGTCGACACCGACCCGCTCCAGCCCGAGCACCTCGGCGTAGATGTCGGCCAGGATTGCCTCGACCTGGGTGGACGGGGCTCGGTAACGATCGCTTTGGTGGTATTCCGGAGGCGGCAGGCCGCGTTTGTCGATCTTGCCGTTGACCGTGAGCGGCAGCGCCGCCATTGCTACCACCGCGGCCGGTACCAGGTAGCCGGGCAACCGGTGCGCCAGCTCCGCACGTATCGCTACCGGATCGACCGCGCCGGACACGTAGCCCACCAAACGCTTTTCGCCGGGGCGGTCCTCACGGATGATCGCCACCGCTTGCTCTACGCCGTCCGCTCCTGCCAGGGCTGCTTGCACTTCGCCGAGTTCGATGCGGTAGCCGCGGATTTTTACCTGCTCGTCGGCCCGCCCGACATACCGCAGTTGCCCGTCAGCGCCCCACCACACCAGATCCCCGGTGCGGTACATACGCCGACCCGCCCCGCCGAAGGGGCAGGCCACAAACCGGGTCGCCGTCAACCCGGCACGGCGCAGGTACCCGTAGGCCAGCCCGGCCCCGGCCACATACAACTCACCCACCACACCGGCTGGCACCGGACGCAACCATCCGTCCAGCACCGAAAAAGCGAGATGGGCCAACGGAACACCGATCGGGCTTGCGGGGTTATGGGTGTCGCGGTCGGCGATCTCGCGTACCGAGGCATGCACCGTGGTCTCGGTGATGCCGTACATATTGATCAGCCGCGGTAACCCCGGATGGTGGTGCAGCCAGTTCTTGAGACGCTGGGGTTCGAGCGCTTCACCGCCGAAAACCACGGTCTCGAGCTTGAGCTGATGTCCCAACTCGGGCGCCAGTGCGTCGGCGGCCTGCAGCGCATAAAACGCAGCCGGGGTCTGGCTCAAGACGCTGACTTGCTCGGTCACCAGCAGGGCGTGCAGTTCTTCGGGTGAGCGCAGCACCGGGTCGGGCACTACGACCAACCGCCCCCCGTGTAGCAACGCGCCCCAGATCTCCCACACCGAATAGTCGAAGGCGATGGAGTGGCACTGCGTCCATACCTGTCCCAGTTCCAGATCGGCATTGAGCGAGTCCAGCAATCGGGTCACGTTGCCGTGGGGAATGGCTGTACCTTTCGGCGTACCGGTGGTGCCTGAGGTGTAGATGATGTAAGCGACCTGGTCCGCGGTGGGCGGGGGTAATGCGGTGCGGGGCTGGTCACTCACGGCAGGGTCGGTCATAGCGACGACCAGTAGGTCGGCCCCGTCCAGTCGCGGGCGCAGGTCGGCGGTGGTGACCGTGGCAATCGGCGCGGCGTCGGTCAGCGTGAACTGAATGCGCGCGGCCGGATGCGTGGGATCGACAGGCAGATACGCCGCGCCGGTCTTGAGCACCGCCAGCATGGCCACGATCGCCTCAGCGCATCGCTCGAACAGCAACGCCACACAATCGCCCTGGCGGACGCCATGACCAATAAGCCAGTGCGCCAACCGGTTTGAATCATCATCGAGTTCCCGATACGTCAGCGACGCGCTAGCGCAGGTCACCGCCGGCGCGTCGGGTGCGCGGACGACCTGCGCTGCAAACAACTCCGGAATCGACGCCAACCGCGCCGGGGCCGGCGTCGTCAAGACTGCCCGGTTACCCCATGCATCCACTCGTATGCGTTCGTCCTCTTCCAGCAGATCCACCGATGACAATGCCCGGCGCGGATCAGCGGTCATCGAGACGAACAGGCGTTGCAGGCGTCGAGCTAAATCGGTGACATCAAAGTCCGAAAATGACTGCCCGGCACCCGACGGGCCGAGAAACAGGTCCTCGCCGGCGCTCAGGAAGAACAAGCCAAACCGGCCCTCCAGGCCGGAGCTGGTGTATGACACCGACGCCGACGTCCCGCCGAAGTCGAGTGAAATTCTGGACGGGATGAAATTGACCACTACCGTCTGGGCTGCGCTCCCTGTGCCGCGCGAATGAGCCTGTTTCAGATCGTGTACTGAAAACCGTTGGTGCTGAACAGCTTCGCGTATTCGCCGGTCCACGTGTTCACAAAAATCGGCAACGGAAGCTTCCGGCGATACGGTCAACGTCAGCGGCACAATCCCGGCGAACATCCCGGGAATCGTCTTGGACTCCGGGCTGACGCGCCTGTTGACCGGGAAGTCGAGCACCACCTCCGATGCGCCCTCAGCGCACCACCCGCGCACCAAGAGTGCGCAGGCGGCGGTGATCACCGACGACCGCGGCACGTTCAGGGAATCGGATAGCTCTTGGATTCGGGCAATAACCCAGGAGTCGAATGGCACCGGTTCGGCAGGCGAGACGAGATCAGACGCGCTGGACGTCCGTGGCAACCGGTAATTGGGTCCGCTCTCCGGCGGAAGGTTCCCAAGCCAATAATCGCGATCCCGCAGATAGTCTTCGGACGCTTCGTATTCGGACTCTTCGCGAACGAGATCTGGCAATGCACCGAAGAATGCGGGCGGTACGGCTTCTCCGGAAACCAGTGCAGAGTAAACCGTTGCGATCCGATGCCCGATGAGCGCAATACTGAATCCGTCGGCGACTATGTGGTGGACGCAGGCAAAGAAATGGAATTCATCCGGCCGCGTCCGAAAAAGGGCAAATTTGAACAGTGGGCCAGTGAGTGCCATGGGCGTGCGAACGATTGCCGACGCCAACTCATAGGCTTCGCGCACCGGGTCCTGCGAGTGTCTGAGGTCATGTTGCCTGAGTTCGACATCCGGGTCCGCAATCGCGCTTTGGTATACCTGCCCATCCACCTCGACGAAAGCGGCCCTTGCGGGTTCAGCCTCGTGCACCACTCGCCGGATCGCCCACTCGAGTACATCGGGCTGTATCCGGCCTTCAAGCCTGATGAACTGGCTGACCACCCATCCCGAACCGGAGTAGCCCGTTTCCTGGTCCAGCCATATATCCAGCTGTCCCCGCGTGAGCCGATGCAGCCCGTCGTCAGGGCCCGGCCGGCCCGTGCGCGCGCCCGGGTCAGCCATCGAAAACCCCTCCTTTCGTGGGCTTCTCGCGCAGACTGGCCAGGACGAAGAAGCAGCCGGTCAAGTAGGCGAATGGGTTCACGCTCATCAGTTCTCCTCGCTACTTCAGGGAATTGATGGGATGCATTGTGCTGCAGGCTAATTCAAATATCACGCAGGTGCAGCGACGGTGTCTTCGGCGGCGAGCGTATCCGATAGATGTTGAGCCAGCGCGCGCACGGTGTTGTGGGTGACGATGTCCTTCGGGGAGATTCGAATCCCGGTCTCGGTTTCGATGCGGGTGCGCAGTTCGAGGGCGCCCAACGAGTCCACGCCGTACTCGTCGAAGCGGCGGTCCAGGTCTATCGAGCGCCGCAGAATCAGACTGACCTGTTCGGCTACCAGACGACGAAGCCGGGCCGGCCATTCGTCCCGGTGAACATCGTCCAGCTCGGCGCGGAAATGACCTGCGCCCAAACGGATTTGCTCGGCAGCGCGTAGCGCTTCGGCAAACCGGCTGCGTTCTGCGAGCGTGGCCGCCCACGGTGCCCCGGCGATTTGCAGGTACCCGGTGTAAGTGCGGTCATGGCGCAAGAGCGTCTCGAACGCGTCGCTGCCTTCGTCGGGAAGAATCATGTTGGCGTCGCCGCGTGCCGCCATGAACGCGGCGCGCCCGATCTCGGCCCACGCGCCCCAGGCGATCGCGGTAGCGGGCAGGCCTTGGGCGCGACGCCAGTGGGTGAAGCCGTCCAGCCAGCTATTGGCCGCGGCGTAAGCGCCCTGCCCCGGCGAGCCCAACAGCGCCGCTGCCGAGGAGAAGGCGCAGAACCAATCCAGTGGCTGGGTCGCTGTCGCGCGGTGCAGGTGCCAGGCGCCGTAAACCTTGGGTGCCCAGTCGCAGTCGATCAGCTCCTCGGTGATGTTGTCCAGCGTCGCGTCCTCGACGACGGCCGCCCCGTGCAGTACGCCACGCACCGGAAGCCCGGTCGCGGTCGCCACGGCAACCAGCCTCTCTGCGGTATCGGGTGCGCTGATGTCGCCGCACTCCACGGCGATATCCGTTCCGCTGGCTCGAATGAGTTCGACCGTCTCCGAGATCTTTTGGCTGGGTATGGACCGTGAGTTGAGCACGATACGGCCGGCACCGGCCCGGGCCATCTTCTCGGCCAGGAACAGTCCGAGACCGCCCAGGCCGCCGGTGATGATGTAGGCACCGTCGGGGCGGAAGACGCCAACTTGCTCGGGCGGCAACACCACAATGCTGTTTCCGGATTGCGGTATGTCGAGGATGAGCTTGCCGCGGTGTTCGGCTGCGCCCATCACCCTGACCGCGGTGGCTGCCTCGGCGAGCGGGTAGTGCGTGATCTCGGGCATCGGCAGCGAACCATCCGCAGTCAGCCGGTAAACCGTATCCGTGAGTTTCCGGACTCTTTCCGGATGGGTCGCGGTCATGCCCCATAAGTCGAGGGCGAAGAATGTGAGGTTGCGGCGGAAGGGAAATAGTCCCAGCCGGTTATCGGTGTAGATGTCACGCTTGCCGATCTCGACGAATCGTCCTCCATAGGTGAGCAGGTCTAACCCTGCCCGCTGCGCCGCACCGGGCAGGGAGTTGAGCACGATGTCCACGCCTTGGCCGCCGGTGTCCCGGCGGATCTGCTCGGCGAACTCAACGGTTCGAGAGTCGTAGACATGCTCAATACCCATGTCGCGCAATATCTGTCGACGTTTCGGGCTGCCCGCGGTGGCGAAGATCTCGGCACCCGCGGCACGGGCGATAGCGATGGCTGCCTGGCCGACTCCACCGGTCCCGGAGTGGATCAACACCTTTTCTCCGGCTTGGATCCGAGCCAGGTCATGCAGGCCGTACCAGGCGGTGCCCGTTGCGGCGCCTACGGCGGCAGCTTGAGCGTCGGTCAGCCCGGGCGGAATCTTGGCGGTCTGGTTGGCGGCGCAGACGACAAACGATGCCCAGCAGCCGTTGCCGGAGAATCCGCCGACCCGGTCACCGACCCTGAGTTCGGTCACCCCGGGCCCTACCGCGCTCACCACGCCCGCGAAGTCGGTGCCTAGGTCGGTGGGCATACCGAAATCGAACCGGGCGAAGACGCTCAGCGTATCGGCGAAGTTGATGCTAGACGCGGTGACGGCGACCTCGATCTCTCCGGGGCCAGGCGAAACCCGCTCAAACGCGACCAGTTCCATCGTTTGCAGGTCACCGCGCGTGCGGATCTGCATGCGGATCCCATCGCGGCCATGGCGGACCACCGCGGTTCGGCGATCTTCGGGGCCCAGGGGACGCAGGCACAAGCGGGCCGTGTACCACTCGCCGTTGCGCCACGCGGTTTCATCTTCCCTCGACCCGCCCAGTAGTTGCTGGGCTAATTGCTCGGTATCGGTGTGTTCGTCCACGTCGATTTGGACCGGCTGAAGTTGCGGGCATTCGGCGCCAATCACGCGTATCAAGCCACGCAACCCGGCCTGCACCAGGTGGGCGTTGTCTTCGGCCAGCACTACCTCTGCTTGCCGAGTCACGACGTATAGACGTGGGGCGTCACCGGGCAAATCGGCCAACTCGCGGGCGATGCGGACCAACAGACCAACCTGCTCGCGGCCCAGTAGCAAACTGCCCTCATCCGCGTCGCCAATTGCGGGAGGGTACAGGACCACCACACCGCCGACGGGGTTCGCGCGCAGCTGGGCGCCAAGCCGGCCGGGGTTGGCGAACCATTCGCCTTCTTGCGGCCAGTGCAAGGTCGTGCATTGCGCGCGTTGGGATTTCAGCGCGTCGGTCAAGTTGTTTGCGAATTGGTCTGCGACGTCCGAGATGCTGATCAGCAGCCAGGTCGTCGCATCGGCGAGGGCGACCTCCGGCAGCGTGCGCTGCTGCCATTCGATGCTCAGCAGCCGCTCATTGAGCAATCGGTTGGAAGTGCCGGTGCCGGAGACCCCGCTTGCGACCTGCAGCCCCTGCACGCTCAACAGGACGGTCCCGTGCTCGTCCAGCAGATCCAGGTCGGCCTCGGCCTCGGTCGCATCCGCTTGGCGCACATTCGCATAGCAGTAGCGAGCATTGCGGGTCGGGCCAAAGGCGCGCATCCGGCGCACACCCAACGGCAACAGCAGACCGTCGCTACCGGTCGCATCAGCACGAAGAGCGCCGATCGACTGAAAGCAGGCGTCCAGCAGCGCGGGATGGATCTCGTAGGCGCTTTGTTGGGAGCGAATGGAACTGGGTAGCTCGACTTCGGCCAGCACGGTGTGGCCTGCGTGCTCGGCGGTGCGCACGGTGGCCAAACCGGTGAATGCGGGGCCAAACTGAATTCCGCACTTGTCGAAGAACTCTCGCAATTCGGTCCCGTCCGAGCGGTGCGGGTGGGCGGCCAGCAGGGCGGCTATGTCGTACACGGTTGGCGGGCAATCATCCTCAGCGGCATGCAGCATCGCGGTTGCGTGCCGATTTCGGTCCCCGTCCTGGACCGTTTCCACCACGAAGTTGGCGACACCAGGCGAATCAACAGACGCCACGGCGCCGATCTCAGTCCGATCGTCCAACAGCAGCATCTGCTCGAAGCGGATGTCGCGCACCTCGGCGGCTGCGCCGAGGGCCGCCCGTGCGGCGGCCAACGCCATCTCGCAGTAGGCAGCCCCGGGTAGGGACGCCACCTGATGGATCTGATGATCACCCAGCCACGGCAGCGCCTTGGTTCCCACCTCACCGTGCCACGCATGGCGGTCGGCTTCTTCCATCAGCCGCACATGCGAGCCCAACAATGGATGCACGGCAACGGTATTGGCGGCGTGCGCACGACGGTCCGCACCATCGCGGTCGACGAACAGGTGTCGATGAGTCCAGGTCGGCAGTGGAGCATCCAACAGGCGTCCAACCGGATACAGAACCGAGAAATCGATCGCGGCGCCCGCGCTGTGCAGATCCACCAACAGACCTCGCAGGCCGTGCGGCAGTGGTTGTTCGCGGCGCATGCCGGCCAGCATGGCCACCGACATGTCGAGGTTCTTGGCCGTCTGGTCGACGGCATGGATGAGCAGCGGATGCGGTGAAAGCTCGGCGAACACCTGGTGCCCGTCCTCCAGCGCGGCCTGCACCGCCGCGGAGAACCGCACCATGCGACGCAGGTTGTTCACCCAGTAACCGGCGTCGTGCACCGTCGGCTCCCGCGGGTCGAACGCCGTCGCGGAGTAATAGGGGACCTCCGGGGTCATCGGCGTGAGATCGACCAACGCGTCGGCCAGCTCGTCGAGAATCGGATCGACCTGCGGTGTGTGCGATGCGGCGTCGATAGCCACCTCTCGCGCCATCACATCGCGCTGCTCCCACGCGGCGACCAGCTCGCGAACGGTCTGGGCGTCACCGCCAATGACCGTGGACTGCGGCGAGGCCACGACAGCGATCACCACATCGGTCACACCGTGTGCGATCAGTTCCGAATACACGGTCTTGGCCGGTAGTTCCACCGAGGCCATCGCACCGCTGCCGGCGATGCTGGTGATCAGGCGGGAACGGCAACAGACCACCCGCACCCCGTCTTCGACCGACAGCGCTCCGGCGACGACGGCCGCCGCGACCTCACCCAGCGAGTGGCCGATGACCGCTCCCGGGCGCACCCCGTAAGACTTCATCGCGGCCGCCAGCGCTACCTGCATGGTGAACAGGGTCGGCTGCACACGGTCGATTTCGGTCACCTTGTGCGGCGCCGTCATCGCTTCGATCACCGAGAACCCGGATTCCCGCATGATCAGCGGCTCGACTTGTGCGACGGTCGCGGCGAACACCGGTTCGCCCGCCAGCAACTCCGCACCCATGGCGGCCCACTGCGAACCATGCCCGGAGAACACCCATACCGGACCCCGGCTGTCGTGTCCGAATGCGGGCTGATACGCGGTATCACCGTCGGCGATTTCCCGCAGACCCTCGGTCAGCTCCTCGACACTGCCGGCGATGACCGCCGTCCGCACCGGGCGGTGGGCGCGCCGGCGTGCCAGTGTGTAGGCCAAATCCGGCAGCGCCACGTCGTCCTGGTGTTCTTCCACCCACCCGGCGAGCCGGCCGGCGGTGCGGCGCAGTTCCTCCGGCGAAGTGGAAGACAACGCGAACAGCAACGGGCCCGGCACACCTTGTCGAGGCTCGTGCTCGGCGGTTTCGGGAGCTTGTTCCACAATGGCGTGCGCGTTGGTTCCCGAAATCCCGTAGGCCGACACCGCCGCCCGTCGGGGCGCGGCCAGCCCGTCACCTGGCCACGACGTAGTCGTCTGCGGCACAAAGAGTTTCGTCTCAATGGCGGCGAGGTCATCGGGCAGCCGATTGAAGCGCAGATTGCGCGGAACCGCACCGTGGCGCAGCGCGAGGACCGCTTTCATCAGTCCCAGTGCGCCGGCGGCTGACTGGGCATGCCCGAAGTTCGTCTTCACCGACGCGAGCGCGCACGGCTCTTCGGTGCCGTATACCGTTGCCAGGCTGGCGTATTCGACGCCGTCACCGACTGGCGTCCCGGTGCCGTGCGCCTCGACCATCCCGACGCTGCGGGCGTCCACTCCGGCCGCGACCAGTGCGGCCCGATATACCGCGACCTGCGCGTCCTCCGACGGTGTGTGGATGTTGACGGTTCGGCCGTCTTGATTGGCGGCCGTGCCGCGCACGACCGCCAAGATCCGGTCACCATCGCGCAGGGCATCGGGCAGCCGCTTGAACAGCAGCACTACCGAACCCTCGGCCCACACGAACCCGTCCGCCGCGGCGTCGAACGCATGACAGCGTCCGGTCGGTGACAGCACGCCCAATGCGGACGCCGAGCAGCTTTGCCGCGGATCCAGGCCCAGGAAGACACCACCGGCGAAGGCCAGGTTGGTCTCGCCCTCGTGCAGGCTGCGGCATGCCAGATGCACCGCGAGCAGACCGGATGAACATGCGGTATCCACCGTAACCGCAGGACCGTGGATGCCGAGGGCGTAGGCGATCCGCCCGGAGGCCAAGCTGAAATTGGTGCCGGCCAGGGCATGTGGCTTCTCCAGAGCCTGTGCGTCGGCGGTCAGCAATGTGTAGGCGGAATGGGTCAGCCCGACGAACACACCTGCCGGTGAGTCGGCGATCTGTTCGGGTGTGAGGCCGGCGTGCTCCATCGCCTCCCAAGCGGTTTCCAGCAACAGGCGATGCTGCGGGTCGATCGATGTCGCTTCCCGCTCGGTGATGCCGAAGAACGCCGAATCGAAGCCCGCGACGTCGTCCAGGTAGGAGCCCCATTTCGACACCGACCGGCCAGGCACACCCGGCTCTGGGTCGTAGTAGTCGTCGGCGTCCCAGCGGTCGAGTGGGATCTTGGTCACCAGGTCGTCGCCGCGCAGCAGCGCCTGCCATAGCAACTCCGGTGAGTCGATCCCGCCAGGCAGCCGGCACGCCATGCCGATGACCGCAATCGGAGTGACAGGCTTTTCTAGCGCCATTTTGCCTCATCCCAGCTCAACCGGTCCCCTGATGCGTCCGGCAACTCGGCGCAGAAGTTACGGAAAAAAGGTTGAAGAAAAATGGAACAGAGGTTGTATGCAGGCGCAGCGGGCCTGCTCGGTTAGGCCGCGGTCACCGCGCGGTGTGGTGTCGGGGAACCTCGCCCTCGAGCGTCACGCCAGCGTGACGCTCGGCGCCGAGCGTCACACCAGTGTGACGCTCGTGACGCGGTGGCGGGTCATGCCGATTTAGTAGCACATCGCAATGCCGTTGCAGTACAACGGATAACGCTCGACCGGACTGGGCGGCGGCCCGGTCATCTGCAACGAGAACGCCTCCTTCTTCATGTCCGACTGCAGGCCACACACCGCGCCGTGCAGGCTGGTATGGGTGCCGCTCATGGTTTCATCGCTGAACGCGTAGGTGTCGGTGGTGGGTGCGGTGCCCCCACCCGGACATAACACGCCTTCTGACTTATCCACCGTGAAGGTCCACAGCATGCTGGACATCCGCGCTCGGCCGCTGAAGTTCTTCAGCCGATCCTCGCGGGTGATCGGTGCCCCGGCGGTCGAGCTCACCACGTTCAGTGCGCAGTTCATCGCGAAAACGATCGGGTCGGAATAGTCGTTCATGTTCCGGGTTCCCGACGGCTGATCGCACAACGCCGTGATCGTCCAGGTCGATCCCGAGACGCCCGCCTCGTTCAAGGCGTAGGCGCCGTCGGCCGGTGGACCCAACGCCCGCGCCGGTTCACCCGATTCCAGGGCGACTCCGGTGCCAACGGCCAACACGATGCCGGCCCCAGCGGCCAACCCGCGACGGATCTTCATGCCGGTTCTCCCTCCAGGCCAAGCGCTGTCTCCTGAGTATCACAGCGTTGCAGCGCGAACACCAGGAGTGCGGGCGCTTCGTTTATCCTCCGATCGAATGAAATGGCATGAGAGTTCAGGCGGCGATACGAATACAGACCGTTTCGAATCTTTTGGCAAATCGCAATCGGTCTTACCAAGACCATCAATCTTTCGCGATTGTCAACCTTTTAGACAATCGGCGCGAACTGATCGCTAGACGTCATTGTCGATTAACTGCGGTCAATGGCGCCGCCACGTCGAGTGAGTGTGAAGACATGCCAGTCAGCGGCGATCGAGCAGGACCTAGGTCCCCACTTTGCTGCTGTGTGCAGCCAGTCAGCAGAACTGCCAGCGCCGCGCCCAGCAGTGCGGCCACGCGGGCAATTCGTATCATCGTGTTCTTCTGTGCGCTCACCAGACAGCTCCTATCATTTGCCCGGAACTACACCGGGATTACAAATATCGAGTGCAACGGATGCTACCGCGATATTTTGCGAAGTGGAACGAATCGAGGGCTGCAATATTCATGAATGAAATGGGTGATGTAAAACCTGTTTACAAATTGGCGCGGGGAACTCAGGATTCGTTACCCAGCACTTCTCGGGCCAGCTCCCGCAACGCCCGGCGATCCTCCTTCAGCGCCGCCCGGCCGGCCGGGGTGGCCCGGTACACCCGGCGGGTGCGGCCGTCCACCACCTGCTGCTTGGAGATCAGCAGACCATCGGCCTCGAGGCGGTGCAGGGTGGGATACAGCGTGCCGGGGCTGACCCGGTAGCCGTGGCGGCCCAGCTCCCCGGTCAGCCAGGCGCCATGGACCTCGTCGACGGCGGCGTGATGCAGGATGTGCAGTCGCACCGCGGCGCGCTGAAACTCCCGCAACGACATCACCTCGGGCACACTGACGAAACCGATATCGGATAGCGATTCTACGGTGTGCCCGCTCACGAACAGCGCAACAGCAGCATGAAACCGAAGTCCATGTGGATCTGCTGGTGGCAGTGCAACAGCGACAGCCCAGTCTGGTCGGCCACGAAGTCGACCTCCAGGATCTGATAGCCGCCCACCATTGCCACGTCCTTGCGTACGCCTGCGGTGGAAGTGCCTGCGACGTTGGTGATTTCGAAAGTGTGCCGATGCAGATGCATCGGGTGAATGTCGTCGGTGGCGTTGCGAAAGCGCAGCCGGTAGCGCTGCCCGTGCACGATGTCGAGGACGGGACGGTTGGACTCCATGACGAACGGAGTGCCGTTCAGGGTCCACAGATTGAACCCGTTGCTGGCGGCGTTGCGTTTTTCGATGAGCAGGTCGATGACGTGATCGGGCGCCGGGGGATTGGCGCCGGTGCCGAACGCGCGATAGTCCCATTGAAACGGTGGCGGTGGCGCCCATTGGGGCTCGCCGGTGCGGCCGGCGTATTCGACGACGATGCCCATCCCAGCCTGGCGATCCCCGTCAGACAGGTCGCCCAGTATCCAGACGCCAGGGTTATCCATCTGCACGGTCGCCGAGATGCGCTCGGCCGCTCCGAGCCATAACACCGGCACCGCAACGGGTTTGGGCACCGCGTTGCCGTCCAGCGCGACGACGGTGAAGGAGTGTCCGGGCAATGCCAGGCTGCGGCTTTCGGTGGCGCTGCCGTTGAGCACGTGCAGCAGGACCCGCTCGCCGGTACGCACCCGAATGGGATCGCCATGGCCCAGGCTGCGGCCGTTGATCGTGAAGATTTCATAGCCCACCTCGTAGCCGTGCGGCAGTCCGGAGGCCAGCGCGGCGTCCATGGCTTGCTCGCCTTTGTCTCTCAGTTCGGCGACCGGGTCGCCGGCCAGAAAGCCGCCGGGCATGTCCCCGCCCTGGCTCAGGGCGGGTTCAAACTCCTTGAGTGTCAGGAACACTTCGTGGTCGTAACCGCCGGGCTCGGTTTTGGGCTCGATGTAGACCGGGCCCACCAGGCCGCCGTATTGCCCGCCGGTCAGGTCGGCGCCTGGGTTGAGATGGGTGTGGTAGAAGCGGAACCCCGAGGGGCCGGGAGTGAACGAGATTCGGCGCATGCCCTTGGCTGCGATGAATGGCGTGCCTTCTTCGGCGGAGCCGTCGACATCGACCGGAAGGTGCTGACCGTGCCAGTGCAACTGCTCGGGGGTGTCGGTGTCGTTGTACACGTCGATCCGGGTCTGCTTGCCCTCGGTGAAGCGCAGCAGCGGTCCGGGGAACTGGCCGTTGTAGGTGGTCGTCTTGACGACCTTGCCCGGCGCGACTTCCACGTCCGATTGGCCGATGTGCAACGTGTAGTCGGCCTTTCCGCCGGGCGGGTTGTGCGAGCAACCCGCCAGGCCAGTGGCCGCAAGCGCACTCCACTTGAACAGCTCGCGTCGACTAACGGTCACGCTGTTGCACCTTCGTCGCGGACACTCGTACCACGATATCGGAGTCCGATACATGCCGACCGGACTCTAGCTCCAGCGCTGCTGCAGCCAGCTCTTGCGGGAAGCTCCGTTGGGTGAGATATTCGATTGATCAATCAATCAAACCATCCGGGTGGGACCGATTCCTCGCGCCGGGACCGCCTGGTGGACGCGGCGCTGGTGGTATTCGCTCGCCGCGGAGTCGACGGTGCCAGCATCAAGGACATCGGCGCCCAAGCGGGCGTGGCACCGGCGCTGATCTATCACTACTTCCCGAATAAGGAAGCGCTGTTGGCCGCTGCCGTTGAAAAGCACGGATTTCTTCCCGAAATCCGCGCCGCGTCGGCGATCGCGCCGAGCAGGTCCGCATCCGAGTTCTTGCCGGCAATGGTCCGTGGCCTATATGCGCGGTTGAGCGAGCGAATCGACCTGCTGCGAGTGGTCATGGCGCGCTCGCAAACTCACCCCGAGATGCGGGCGGAAATGGCGGCACTGACGGGGGAGGCCGAGACGTTGCTGGCGCAGTATCTGCGAGCCCGAGTCGCAGTTGGCGAACTGCGCGAACATCCCGCCGAAACTGCCGCCCGCACAATGCTATTCACCGTGGTCATGTGGCGGCTCGCCGATGCGCCCGCCGACGAACTCGATACCGTCGTCGAACTGATGCTGGCCGGCCTGCGAGTGAATTCACCACCCGCCCAAGGAGTGGCCGATGCCTGAAAAATCGATGCGCCGCCTGTCTGTCACCGAAATTTTCGTCTTGGCGGCCGTGCTGATCGGAGGTCTTTTCGGGTCGCTGCTGGACCGGTCATTGGTCGCCACTCCTGCGTGGGAACGCCTTGGCGCATCGGCCTGGGCCGATTACAGCCGACAGGCCGATCTGGGTAACGGCGACATCGTCTATCCCGTCGGCGCAATCCTGTGGTGGGGATTGGTGATCGGCGCCGCCATCGCCTACCGCCGGGATGCGGCGGCTCCACGCACGGCCAGGTACCCGATTTATCTGGCCCTGGGATCGGTGCTGGGCGCGATCGTGGCGACGGCGATCGCGGCCCCGGTCATGCAACATGTGGGGGTCATTGCTGATAGCGACACCAGCGCTCTGCACGACGCATTTCAGGTTTTTACCGTATGGGGCGTCTACGTCCGGGGAGCTTTCTTTGGCTTGGTTTTCGTGTGCACTGTCTGGGCTCTGGTCGCGCTGTTGCGGCATCGGTCCCCTGGATAACTATCGCGAGGTCAGCCGCGCATCAATTGACCACCGGCCCGGACCGGCCCACAGCAGGAAGATCAACCCGAGCAGCATGGACAGGTCCGTCCGCGCATCATGGGCCATGCCCCAAAAGCCCGCCACACCCTGAAATCCGCCGGGGCGCAACTCCGGTAGCTTGGTCAAGATGATCGCGCCGAGGATGTCGATGAGCAGCGGAACGGCGGCGAGCCGCGTCAGCAGGCCGAGCAAAATCAAAGTGCCGCAGACGATTTCAACCACCCCATCCAGGTTGGCGAAGAACGTGGCGGCAGGGATCCCGATCCGCTCGAAGCGGCCCGGCCCCAGCTGATGCGGATACAGAAACTTCTGGATACCTTCGCTGAGGAATACCAAGCCCACTAGCAGCCGTATGCAGATCGCCGCGGGTGGCCCCTCGGTATGCAGCAGTCGCCGGAGCGAACCTGTAACCGTCAACTCGGACTCCGATATCGTGTTCCGATAGTCTTCGTAACCGAGCCTACCGCGTCGCGGACAGGCGGAGAGGCGCTGTGGTGGACGCGGATCTGACTGGGGATTCGGTGTTCGGCTTTGACGACGTCGTCGTCGAACGTGACCGGGTACGTGCCCTGGACGGATTCACCGCCGGCATTCCGGCGCGCGGGATAACGGCGATCTTCGGGCCGTCGGGATCGGGCAAGTCAACCCTGCTGCGGTTGTGCAATCGCCTCGAGATTCCGACCAGCGGGCGAGTATCGTTCTGCGACAAGGACATTGCCGGAATCGACCCACTCTGGCTGCGGCGCCGGGTGGGCATGTGCTTCCAGCGGCCGACGCCGTTTCCGGGCACCGTTGCGGACAATCTGCGCGTCGCCGAACCCGAGGCGTCCGAAGCGCGGATGCGCGAAACGCTGGAGCGGGTGGCGCTAACCGGATCAGGAGCAGGATCGTGGCTGGACCGCGAGGCCACCGCGCTCTCCGGCGGTGAGGCGCAGCGGATGTGTCTGGCCCGCACGCTGATGGCCCAGCCGCAGGTTCTGCTGCTCGACGAGCCCACCTCAGCCGTCGACGCCGAAGCGGCTGAGGTGATCGAGCGCGCGGTACGCGAGCTGGCCGGCGAGGGAATCGCGGCCCTGTGGGTGACGCACGATCCGGCCCAGGTGGAGCGTGTCGCTGACCACGTGCTGCATATAGAGCATGGCCGGTGCGTGTCCAGCGGGCGGGGCTCGCGGTGAACGGCCAAGTCGGCTGGATAGGGCTGGCGACGTCGCTGGCCCTGGTCGTCTTGGCCGCGGCCATTTCGTTGTGGCAGCGATTGGGCCTGGAGCGCCAGGTCCTGTGGGCGGCCGCTCGCGCGCTGGTGCAGTTGTTGCTCGTCGGCGGTGCCCTGACGCTGATCTTCGAGCCGGGCCGGACGCTGTGGTGGTCCTGGGCGTGGACGGCCGCCATGATCGCCTACGCCGGAGATGTCGCGCGCCGGCGCGCGCCGGAGGTGCCGCGACTGGCGCCGCTGGCGATCGTCGCATTCACCGCGGCGGCCGCCATTAGCCTGGGCGTGATTTTCGGGCTGCGGGTGTTCCCGCTGCAGGCCAGAACCCTGGTGCCGATCGCGGGGATGATGATCGGCAATTCGATGACCGCGATGGTGCTCGTCGCCCGGCGCCTGGTCGACGAGTTGCGCGACAAGCGTGACGAGGTGGAAGCCCGGCTTGCCCTCGGTCAGCCCTCGCGGCAGGCCGCCGCCCCGTACTTGCGGATTGCATTGCGATCGGCGATATCTCCACAGATCGAAACGACCAAAGCCACCGGGCTGGTGTTTTTGCCGGGCGCCATGACCGGACTCATCCTCGCCGGAGTGCCCCCGGTTCAGGCCGTGCTCGTGCAGGCGGTCGTGATGTTCCTCATCCTCGGCTCGGTCGCGACCACCACCGTCGTCGTCGCCCTCGGACTGGTCGGTCTGGTGTTCACCCGCGACCACCGCCTGCTGCCGCTGGGACAGCGCCGCGAAACCCCGCCGGCCCGCCGCAAACGCTAACCCTTGGGATGCGCTTCGCCGAGCGCTTCGAGAAATGACCGCGCCCAGCGGTCCACGTCATGGGCGAGTACCTGCCGACGCATCGCACGCATCCGGCGCCGGCCCTCCTCGGGCGTCTGGGTGAGCGCGGCTTCGATGGCGTCCTTGACCCCTTCGGTGTCGTGCGGGTTGACCAGGTACGCCTGACGGAGTTCGGCTGCCGCGCCGGTGAATTCGGACAGGACCAGTGCGCCGCCCAGGTCGCTGCGGCAGGCGACGTACTCCTTGGCCACCAGGTTCATCCCGTCACGCAGCGGGGTGACCAGCATGACGTCACTGGCCACGAAAAACGCGATCAGCTCGCTGCGGGGCACCGGCCGATGCAGGTAATGCACCACCGGGTGGCCCACCTCGGCATACTCGCCATTGATGTGGCCGACCTGGCGTTCGATGTCGTTGCGCAGGATCTGATAGCTCTCGACCCGCTCGCGGCTTGGTGTGGCCAGCTGGACGAGAACCGTGTCGTCCCGCTTGGCGCGCCCCTCGGCAAGCAGCTCGTTGAAGGCCTTCAATCGGACGTCGATGCCTTTGGTGTAGTCGAGCCGGTCGACACCGAGCAGGATCTTGCGCGGATTGCCCAGTTCCGCGCGGATCTCCCGGGCCCGGCGCCGGACGTCGCGGTCGCGCGCCGCCTGGTCGAGCGCCCCGGAGTCGATGGAGATGGGGAAGGCGCCCACTCGCACCGTGCGCGTTGCCAGCTCCACCTCGCCGAATCGGGACCGAACGCCCACCGATGCACGAGAAGTGTTGACGCCCAGCAATTGTCGGGCCAGGAAGAGAAAGTTCTGGGCGCCGCCGGCCAGATGGAACCCCACCAGGTCTGCGCCGAGCAGGCCTTCGATGATCTCGGTGCGCCACGGCATTTGCATGAACAGCTCGACCGGCGGAAACGGAATGTGCAGGAAGAACCCGATGGTCAGATCGGGCCGCGTCTCGCGCAGCATCTTCGGCACCAGCTGCAGCTGGTAGTCCTGCACCCAGACCGTCCCGCCCTGGGCGGCCGCGCGTGAGGTGGCTTCGGCGAATCGGCGGTTGACGTCGACGTAGCGGTCCCACCATTCGCGGTGATAGATCGGCTTGACGATGACGTCGTGGTAGAGCGGCCACAGCGCGGCGTTGGAGAAACCCTCGTAATACTCGGCGACGTCGTCGGCGGATAGCGTTACCGGCTGCAGCCGCAGTTCGTCCTGATCGATCGGATCTTCGTCGGCATCGACCACCCCGGGCCAGCCCACCCACGCCCCGCGGCGTTTGCGCAGCAACGGCTCGAGCGCCGTGACGAGCCCGCCGGGGCTGCGTTTCCAAGTTGTGCTGCCGTCGGGCAGGCGTTCCTGGTCGACGGGTAGCCGGTTGGCGACCACCACGAAGTCGGAGTCGCCCCCGCTAGGTCTTTTGGGGCTCCCCTTGGGAGCCATTAGCTCTCGAGCTTCGCCGGCCCAATACCAAGCATCGACAGGAAGACACGGCACTCATCGGCGTCGTTCGCATAGGCGGCGACAACACGCCTGGCCTGGCTCGCGGTGCTGTCGGCCAGCGGTTCCACGTCGCCGATTTCACCATGGTCAGTTTTGGTAGGCATCACACAACTGTAAGCCAAGCGGCTCAATCCGCGCTCAGCGCCTCATCGCGGTGGCGGCCTGGTCGCGGGTTCATTCGGTCCAGTTGAACCTGAAGTAGGAATCCGGCTGGCAATTGTGCGGCTAAACCGCGCGCGAGTGAATGCGTTCGAAGAGTATCTCTTTGAACGAATTCGCACCCTTTATATCCGGCGCACACGGCGCAGACGCGGATTCAATCGGTGCCGTGATAGTCCTTGTGGCAAGTCGACTCGAAGAATCTTTGTCAACCGTAGTGGCGGTCTAGGGGCACTCCCGCACCTCGAGTGAATTCACTGTTGCGCTCAAGCAACGTTTCCCGTGAATCCTATTGTTAGCGAGCCTAAGCGAGGTGTCTAATGGTCGCGTGTTGAACACGTCGAAGCTGAATATTCACACGCGGGCAGAACACGACCGTCGACTGGCCAGTCTGCGCGCCTACGGCGCTCGCAATCAATTGCCGTTCTTCCGGGTCTTGGAGGCCGCTCCGGGGCCGACCGCGGTCATGGAAGGACAAACCCGGTTGATGTTCGGCTCGAACAATTCGCTGGGCCTGGGCGGTGATCCCCGTTTGAAGGAGGCGGCGAATCGTGCGACCGACCTCTATGGGCCGTCGTGCGAAGGCGCACCGCCATTCTGCGGAACCTTGAAGATCAAGGTCGAACTCGAAGAGTTGCTCGCCGACTGGCACGGCACCGAGGCGGCCCTGGTCTACACCGGCGGTTATATGGCCAATCTCGGCGCGCTTTCGGCGCTCTTGGGTGCGGCCGACCTCGCCTTTCCTGACGCCGAAGCGCACGCGTCGATCCACGACGGCATCCGGCTGTCGGGCGCAAGTTCGCGATATTTCCCGCACAACGACCTGGAAGCGCTGGAACGCAATCTGATTCGCACCGCCGACCGTGGCGGCAACAAGCTGATTGCGATCGACGGGCTGTACTCGATGTCCGGCGATGTGCCGCCGATGGCGGAGATCGCCGCGCTTGCCAACAAATACAACGTGGGCCTCTACGTGGACGAGGCGCACAGCGTCGGAGTTTTCGGGGCGCAACGAACCGGTATGGCCGAAGAATTCGGCTGCATGAAAGACGTCGACGTGTTGATGGGCGGCATGTCGAAAGCGCTCGCCTCCACCGGTGGATACATCGTCGGATCGCGGGATCTCATCGATGTGCTCAAGCTGTATTCCAGTTCCCATATGTTCACCGCGACGGCCGCGCCGGCGGCGATAGCGTCGAGCGCCACCGCGATCGGCATCATCCGCAGCCAGGAGGGAGCACAGCGCGCGGCGGCGGTACTGTCCAACGCCCAGGCCTTGCGGGACGGCCTGGTCTCGCAAGGGCTGACGGTGCGCGGCGCGATAGTTCGCGGCGACGGGTCGCACACCGTGTGTCCGCATGTGTCGGTGTGGATCGGACAGGAGAGCCAAGCGATTGCGGCCTGGAACCAGGCCTTCGACAACGGCGTCTTCTGCTCACTGGCACTGCCGCCCGCGGTCGCGGAGAACCACGCCCTGATGCGATGCAGCGTAGTGGCCACTCACACGTCCGCTCAGATCGAGCGAGCCGTCGATGTCATCGCCGCCGCAGTGCACAGCGCTGCGCACGTTCAATAAACCCTCAATCACCGAGCGCCATCATCGACCGGTCAGCAGGCCGGCTGACTTTGCAGATAGGACTCGTCAAGGTCATGAGTAGGTTTACCGACGGTATCGCCAAGGTGGCCGCGAATTCCTCCAGCGGTCTGCGTTTCGGTGCCGCCGACCAATTGCGTTTCGCGAGCTGGGGCGACATTCATCAGACGGCGTCCAGGGTGGCCGCCCGGTTGGCCGCCGACGGCGTCACCCGCGGCAGCAAGGTGAGCGTGCTGGCCGTCAACGCCGAGGATGTCGCTCCGGTCGTGCAGGGCATCTGGATGGCGGGCGCGGCGGTGACGATGCTGCAGCAGCCGACCCCGAATGCCGACCTTGCCGAATGGCACGCCGGCACAATGCGCGCGCTGAGCCTGCTCGACGCCCATTGCGTCGTCGTCGGCCAGCCGTTCCTGGCGCTCGCCGACACCTTGCGGGCGTCGGGGTACCGGGTGATCGAAATTCCCGAGACGTGGCCCGACGTGGCGGCCGTCGATGCGGCAGAGGTGTGCACCGACGAGGACGACGTCGCGCTCTACCAGTTGACGTCGGGGTCGACCGGCGACCCCAAAGCCGTGGCGATCACCCATCGCAATCTGTTCGCAGATGTCGAGGCCATGGTGGCCGTGGTGGAGATCGATCCAGACGTCGACATCACGATGAGCTGGCTGCCGCTGTCGCACGACATGGGCCTGATCGTCTACCTGATTTCGCCGATGTGGGCCGGCAACAGTGCGGTATGCATTCCGCCAACCGAATTCGTGAAGTCGCCGCTGAAGTGGATACAGGTGCTGAGCGAACAGCGGGCCACTGTCACCGCGGCACCCAATTTCGCCTACTCGATCGTCAGCCGCAGGCTAAATGCGGTCGCCGACGGCGCCTACGATCTCAGTGCGCTGCGACTCGTCGTGTCCGGTGCCGAGCCCATCGACCCGGCCACCATGTACGAGTTCTCCCGGCAAGGCGCCCGCTTCGGGCTGCGGGATTCGGCGGTTGGCGCGGCATACGGTCTCGCTGAGGCGACGGTAGCGGTGTCGTTTGCCCCCGTACACCAGCCGCTTGCGGTCGAGACGGTGTGCACCGCAGAGCTGGAAAATCACGGCCGGGCGGCGACGGCCTGCGACTGCACGGCGCCGAAGCGCGATTTCGTGCTGCTGGGAGCGCCGATGTTCGGGATCGAAGTTCGGGTTGCCGACGAGAACGGCGGCACGCTGCCGGCGCGTCACATGGGCGAGATCGCCATCCGCGGCGACGCGGTGTCCCCGCATTACCTCACCGTCGATGGCGAAGTCCCCGCCGTTGACGCCGACGGCTGGCTGTGTACCGGCGACCTCGGCTATCTCACTGACGAAGGTGAAATCGTCGTGTGTGGGCGGCGCAAGAATGTCATCATCGTGGCCGGGCGCAACATCTTTCCCTCCGACATCGAGCGCCTGGCCGCATCCGCCGACGGCATCAGACGCGGCGGGGTGGTTGCCTTCGGTGTCACGCTGCCGGACCGACGCGAGGAGATCAGGATCGTCGCCGAAACCAACGAGGAGTATCCGAGCCACGTCAGTCATGAGATACGCCGGCAGATCACCCAGCGGGTGCGCAGCGCAACGGGTTTGAGCCCGAGCGTGCTGCTGGTCGGCAAGGGGAAGGTCCCCAAGACACCCTCGGGCAAGATCCGCCATGTCGCAGCGAAGGAACTTTTCGGATGAACTCAGTCGAGCAATCAGTGCTGTCCGTCGTTGCCAGGCTGGCGCCTGACCGGATGGCGCCGGTGAGCGTCGAGTCCCACCTCGTCGAGGATCTCGGCTACGACTCGCCCCGCAAAATGGAGCTCGTGGCCACCCTGGAGTCCCATTTGCAGACGCGACTGCACGACCCCAGTGCTCCACTGGAGACCGTTGGTGAGGTCATCGAATGGGTCAATGCCAACCTCACGGTCAGCGATAACGCCTAGCCCACCGCCACCTGGCTTACATACCGGCCGTAATCTGTAAAGACGGCCGAGCTGAGGAGGAACTAGGTGGGCGCAATGACGGTGGACTACGAAACCCTCGACGAGGGGCGCATCGCCCGGATCTGGCTCAACCGGCCCGCCGAGCACAACGCGCAGAATCGCACCCTGCTGGTTGAGCTTGACGAAGCGTTCGCCCGTGCCGAGGCCGACGACGCCGTGCGGGTGGTGATCCTGGCCGCGCGGGGCAAGAACTTCTCGGCCGGCCATGACCTGGGCTCCGATGCGGCGATACTGGAGCGCAAACCCGGGCCCGATCAGCACCCGACCTATCGATCCCACGGCGCCACCCTCGAGCCGATCGTGGAGAAGCTGTATCACCAGGAATGGCACTTCTTCTTCCAAAACACTTGCCGCTGGCGGGATCTGCGTAAGATCACCATCGCCTCGGTGCAGGGCAACGCGATCTCGGCGGGGTTAATGCTGATCTGGGCCTGCGACCTGATCGTCGCCGCCGACAATGCGAGGTTCAGCGACGTGGTGGCGGTTCGGCTGGGTATGCCCGGTGTCGAGTATTACGCTCACCCTTGGGAATTCGGGCCGCGCAAGGCCAAAGAGCTGTTGTTGACCGGTGATTCGCTGGACGCCGACGAAGCTTACCGGCTGGGCATGGTATCCAAGGTCTTTCCGGTCGACGAGCTGGCCGACAAGACGCTGGAGTTCGCCCGGCGCATCGCCGAGCGGCCCACGATGGCCTCGCTGCTGGTCAAGGATTCGGTCAACGCGGCCTCCGACGCGATGGGCTTCACCGAGGCGCTGCGGCATGCGTTTCACATTCACGAGCTGGGGCACGCGCACTGGGCGGCGCACAACGAGAACAGGTTTCCGATCGGCCTGCCGCCGGACGTCGAAGACTGGCGTACCGCGAGGCCGACGCAGATCGCCCGGCGGGATACGCCGTAACCGGCGCTCCGGGGTGCGGTCTCGGCCTCCGGTGACGGCTGCGCTTCTTGCGCCTTTTCTCGAATTCACTGCTGCCACATAGGCCTCCGTGCAGGCGATGCACCTGATTGCTCGCCTCACAGCGACAGCGTCGGGTGTCGCTCTGAGGCGGGCAAAACTACATCCACTTCTTCCAGAGGCGGGTGTGGCCAGTGTGACGGCGCGCGTGGTTCGATGACTCTCATGCAGCTTTCCTTCCAAGACCGGACTTACCTCGTCACCGGCGGTGGCAGCGGAATCGGCAAAGGGGTGGCCGCTGGGCTGGTCGCCGCCGGCGCCTCGGTGATGATCGTCGGGCGTAATCCGGACAAGCTGGCGGCCGCGGTCGAAGAAATCGAAGCGCAACCGACCGACGGCGGCCACATCCGCTATGAACCCTCCGACGTCACCGACGAGGAGGAGACCGCGCGTGCGGTGGACGCCGCCACCGCCTGGCACGGCCGGCTGCACGGAGTGGTGCATTGCGCCGGGGGGTCGGAGACCATCGGGCCGATCACCCGCATTGACTCCGAGGCGTGGCGCCGCACCGTCGACCTCAACGTCAACGGCACCATGTACGTCCTCAAGCACGCAGCCCGGGAGTTGGTGCGCGGTGGCGGGGGATCATTCGTCGGAATCTCGTCGATCGCGGCCAGCAACACCCACCGCTGGTTCGGCGCCTACGGGGTAACCAAGTCTGCCGTCGACCACATGATGCAGTTGGCCGCCGACGAGCTCGGCGCGTCCTGGGTCCGGGTCAACAGCATCCGCCCGGGCCTGATCCGCACGGAACTTGTTGCACCCGTTACTGATTCGCCGGAACTAAGCGCAGACTACCTGACTTGTACACCGTTGCCGCGGCACGGCGAGGTCCAAGACGTCGCAAACCTGGCCATGTTCTTGCTCAGCGATGCCGCCGCCTACATCACCGGCCAGATCATCAACGTCGACGGCGGGCAGATGTTGCGCCGGGGACCGGACTTCTCGCCGATGCTGGAACCGGTGTTCGGTCCCGACGGCCTACGCGGAGTGGTCTGAGCCTGAGTCTGAACCGGCATCGCGCTCGGCGAGCGTCGCGATCGCAGACCAGTCCAGCTGCCCGCCACCGGTTGCGACCAAAGTCAGCAACCGATCGCGTAGCAGGCTGGCCACCGGCAGCGGCACCTGCAGGTCCTCGGCGGCCGCCAGCACCAGCCGGATGTCTTTGAGTCCCAGCGTCGCCGCGAACTGGGCCGGCTCGAAATCCCGTCGCGCGATCTGCCCGCCGTAGGACTGGTAGGTCGGTGCCGGAAACAGCGTCGAGGTGAGAATCTCGACATACTGCTCCGCGTCGACCCCGGCCTTGCCGACCAGCGCGACGGCTTCGCCGATCGACTCGATGGCAGAGGCCAACAAGAAGTTTCCGCTGAGCTTCACCAGGTTGGCGGCGTGCGGCTGGTCGGACACCACGAAGGTGCGCTGGCCCACCACGTCGAACAGCGGGACCAGCGGCTGCAGCGCCTGCGGTGCGCCGGCGGCGACAACGAATAGCTTGGCGGCAGCAGCGGCGGCGGGCCGGCCGAATACCGGCGCCGCGACATACTGTTGGCCCGCTTCGGCATGGGCAGCGGCCAAACTCTGGGACAGGGCCACGCTGATGGTGCTCGCGGACACATGCGTGGCGCCCGGCGCCAGCCATGTGGTGAGGCCACCATCGCCGAAAGTCACGTCCGAGACGGCGGGATCGTCGGCCAGCATGGTGAACACCACCTCGGCGCCGCTGACCTCGGCGACGGTGCGCGCCGCGGTGGCGCCCTGCTCGACGAGGGGCTGCGCCCGCTGCGGCGATCGGTTGTAGACGGTGAGGCGATGACCTGCCCGCAGCAGGTTGGCGGCCATGCCCGCGCCCATCTGTCCTAGGCCGATGAATCCGATGTCCATGGCGTTCACCCTGCCTTGCCCGGCACGCGTTGGTGAAAGATGTGATGGATGCGACGACTTGAGGGCAATCGGATTCTGGTGACCGGTGCCGGGTCCGGCATCGGCCAGGCCACCGCGCTGCGGCTGCTGGAAGAGGGTGCCGCGGTGGCGGGCGCCGACATCGCCGATGATGGGCTGGCCACCACCCAAGCCAAGGCCGACCAGGCCGCCCCTGGTTCGCGGTTCACCGCCCTGACGATGGACGTCGCCGACGAACAACAGGTGATCGACGGGGTGTGCCGCGCGGTGGACACGCTCGGCGGCCTGGATTCGCTGGTCAACGCAGCTGGCATGCTGCGCGCCGCGCACACCCACCAGACCAGCGCCGCGCTATGGAATCAGATCATCGCCGTGAACTTGACCGGCACGTTTCTGGTGGTTCGCCAAGCGCTGCCGAGTCTGCTCGATAACCCGCGCAGCACCATCGTGAACTTCAGCTCCACCTCGGCCACGTTCGCCCATCCATACATGGCGGCTTATGCCGCGAGCAAAGGCGGAATTCAGGCCTTCACCCACTCATTGGCGCTCGAGTACGCAAGCCAGGGCCTGCGTGCGGTGTGCGTGGCTCCCGGCAGTATCAAATCCGGAATCACCGACACCACGGCGGGATACATTCCGCCGGACGCGGACTGGAAGCTGTTTTCCCGGCTGCTGCCGATTCTGCCGAGCAATGGAATCGGAATGGCCGACCCCGCTGTGGTCGCCGGGGTGATCGCCATGCTGGTGTCTGAGGACGGCACGTTCATCACCGGCACCGAAATCCGCATCGACGGCGGAACGCACGCCTAGTTCTAATTAGTTGACACCGTGGCGATCGCGAGCGCGGCGGAGCCGGGCGAAGCGGGTCGCTATTAGTTCACGCACGGCACCCCGCCGCCATCGATCGGCTTTCCTCGATCGGGCGT
Source organism: Mycobacterium szulgai (assembly GCF_002116635.1). Classification (GTDB taxonomy): domain Bacteria; phylum Actinomycetota; class Actinomycetes; order Mycobacteriales; family Mycobacteriaceae; genus Mycobacterium; species Mycobacterium szulgai. The sequence continues at coordinate 45,367 of NZ_LQPW01000123.1, forward strand.
CGGGTAGGTCGTGGTCGTGCCGCTGTAGTAGTACGAGTTGGGTTTGCTGGACGTCGTGCTGGTCGTCGACGTCGTGGTCGTCAGCTCGTCGGGTGCGGGCAGTGAGAAGTTGGTGTCCACCACCACCCGGACGTGTCCTGGCGCGATGTTGGGGTTCGGCTGCGCAGGGGCGTCGATGCCCAGCAGGGTGGCCACATTCTGGGCGTCGGCGTCCGCGCCGGTGCCGTAGGCGATCGTGGTGTCCGACGGGTCGCCGTATTCGCGGTCGCGGACCTGACCCGCGGTAAATCCGCGTTTGCGCAGCGCGCTGGACACCTGGGTGGCCATGCCGCTGATGCTGCCGGCGTTGATCACATCGACGACGGTGGACGGATTCGGCTTCACGGAGGTGGTGGTGGGCGCCGTCGTCGGGGGAGCGGTGCCGATCGCCGCGGCTACCTCGGCCCTGATCGCTGCCGGGTCGACGATGTTGACGTCCTGGCCGTCGATGTTGTCGTAGCGCACCACCGGCAGCGTCCGGAACTCCACGTTACCGCCGGTCAGCTCGCCCATGCGGCGGAACAGGTCCTCGTCCCAGCCGGCCGACAGCACGACGTCTTTGCGCGCCACCGCCATCAGGCTATTGAGCCGGTCGAAGTTGGTGAAGGTACCCGAATCCTGCAGCTCGTGCATGACCGACGAAATGAAGGCCTGCTGGCGATGCGTGCGGTCCAGGTCGCCGTTGTCCAGCCCGTGCCGCTGCCGGACGAACGCGAGTGCCTGTGCGGCGTCCAGCCGCTGCGGTCCGGCCGGGAAGTCGGCACCCGAATAGGAGTCGTAGACGGCGTGGTTGAGGCACACGTCGACGCCGCCCAGGGTTTGGGCCAGATCGTAGAAGCCGGCCAGGTTGATCTCGGCGAAATAGTCGATCGGCACCCCGGTCAGGCTGCGTACCGCCCGCAGAGTGGCGGCCCGGCCGGCTTCGCGACCCCGGGCCTCGAGTTCGTGCTGGGAACTCACGCCCTGGTTGATCAGCTGCTGGGCGACGTACTGCTTGGTGAGCCCGTAGGCCTCCTTGATCTTGGCGTGGTTGTAACCCGGAACGCCGGTGAACGGCACCCAGTCGTCGCGGGGAATCGAGAACGCGACGACCTTCCCGTCGGCGCCCACGTGCACCAGGATCAGCGTGTTGGTGTTGTAGCCGCCCTGATCCGAATCCCCGGCGTGCAGGTGCTTCAAAATCGACCAGGGCAGGTCATTGCCCTCCTGGTCTTTGCGCGAGTCCAGCCCGATCAGCAGGATGTTCATGTTGTTGCCGGTGGACCGCGGATCGTCGGCGGTCAACGCCTGCGAAATGGTGATGCCGCCCAGTGCGCCGTGGGCCACGTAATAGCCCGCGCCCGTCATCAGCAGGGCAACGGCCGAGACCAGCGTCATGAAGCTGCGCGTCAGCCGTCTTCGCATCCGCGACGGCTGACGTTCTGCGCGGAGGCGATGATTACCTCCCATTACAAGCCTGACCGATCACCGGCAGACCGGCCGGCACCCAGCCGGCGGTTTGCGGTGATGTCGCTTGTTGCATGCCGTCTAGTATGCGGCAGATTGCTGTGAAGCCCCCACTCCAGAACCTGTGATGTGGGCAGATTCACCCCTGCGCCGCACCTGGTTCGGGGGACCGCGGCGGGCCCGGCGCATTTCCGCTACCAGCGGGTTCTGGCTACAATTCGCCATGCTCGGCAAGGCCCGGCACAGTCCGGGGAGGTACGGGGAGGCTCTCAGGAAAGCATGGCGTCTGACGACATCGATCCCAACTGGCCCCCGCCTGCCTACGAGCCGTCCGATGTTCTCGACACGACTCCGCCGTCGGCCAGGTCCGGGCTCACCCGCTGGGTGCTGGCCGCGGCGGCGGTGATTGCGGTAGCCGTCGCGGTGGTCGCGATGTTCACCGGCCGGGGTCCGCAAGGGCAGCCGGTGCCGCCCACGGCGACGGCGCCCGGACCGACGGCCACACCGACGCCCACTGCGGCCGACCCGGCCGGATGCGGACCGGACGAGAAGACCGCGGTGTCTGCGGCGCTGGCCAAGATTCCGCCGGACAGCAAAACCGGCAAACCCTGGAACCCCAACCCCGAGTCCAGTAACTACGGACCGTGCGACGACCTGTCCGCGGTGGTGGTGACGGTGCAGGACGCCACCCGCAGTTCGCCCGACCAGGCGCTGATGTTCCATCGCGGCACGTTCGTCGGGACCGCCACGCCCAAGGCCTACCCGTTCACCCAGATCGAGGATCCGGCCTCCACCGTCGACCTCGTGGTGTTGACATATCGGTCCCGGCAGAGCTGTGACGCCTGCGATGACGGCACCCTCACCACGGTGGGATTCCGGTGGAAGGATGATCGCGTTCAGGTCCTCGATCCGCTCCCGGAAAGTGTGGGACCGTGACCGCGCCGACCGCACCCCCGGCGGCTTGGTATCCCGATCCGGACGGATCCGGGGGCCAGCGTTATTGGGACGGTGAGCACTGGACCAAACATCGCCGCCCCGACCCGTCGGTGCCCCGCTCGCGGTTGGCCGCATTTGCCGACGGGGTACGGCGGGCCTGGTTCGGATTGCCGGCGGCCTTGCGGTTGGTGTTGCCCATCGCGCTGGTGCTGATCGTGGCCGGAGTCGGGTTCATTTTCTGGACGCAGTCGCCGCGCGACGACGACTGGGCACGGCTACCCAGGCAACTCAACTGCAGACTGCAGGAGGGGCCCAAGCCGCCGGACTCCATCACCGTGGCCTCCGTCGCGGTCAAGCACCCGCGCGCCGGGGTGCTGGAGCTCGTCATTCGCTTCGTCCAACCGCTGCCGCACTCGCCGACGGGTTCGCACGCCTCGGGCTTCGTCGGCTATGTCCTGGACTACAGCGTGGCCAACAACGGCAAGAAGTTCGTCGAGCTGGGACCCGAAGAGGACACCGACGACCTCTCCATCAACAGCACGCTGGCCACCGGCGAGGCATCCATGCGCCCGGACCGCGACACCAACGCCCGCCGGATCGCGCCGGACACCATGCAGATCATGCTCGAACTCAAGCGACTGGGCGTCGACAATCAGCGGGTCGTGCCGGAGTTGACCCTCGAATCTCAGTTCAACACACCGTCGACCACTACCGTGGAGTTCGCCAAGCAAGTGTGTCGCTAACGAAAGCCGTTCTGCCGGTTAGCAGTACAAATAGGCCAGGTGCCAGTGCCCGTTCACGTAGTCGGCGGTGAAGTGGCCGCCCAGCCGTGGATCGGCGTCGATGATGTTGCCCGAGCCGCCGACGTTGGGTGTGAAGCCGGGCGGATCCCAGGTCACCGACTGGGGGTTGGCGGGCAGATCCGGCGTGCAACCGATCTGCTTCTTGACGTAGCCCTCGATGATCCGCTGCTCGGCGGTGGCTTGATCGCCGGCATCCGGCGCCGGGTCGGCGGCGCACAGAGATGTTGCAGCGCAAGGGCTTTGGCTGGCGGCGACGAGTTCTACATCGGTCATCGGCGACGCCGATCCCGCCGCGTTGCCCCACCACAGGACAACCCCCACGATTGCGGCGCTGGCGATCGGCCCGGCACTTCGGCTCATTGCTATCGCACCTTAACGACTTCTTCTCCGGACGTGTAGTACAGCCGGATATTGGAGCCGAATACGTTTTCGATGATGAAGACGCCCAGCGGTTCCACTTCGTAGTAGTAGTGCGCGTAGCCATGAGCGTCCAGCGCGGCGGCACAGGTGCGGCCCGGCGTGCCGCATCGTTGCTTGATCGGCATGGCGAGCGCGGCGATCACCAGCACGACGGCGACCCCGATTACCAGCGGGGCCCTGGGTTGCAGCACGGATGGCAGTGTAGGCGACCGGACCGGCAGTAGGGTCTGTCAACTATGGCCACCGCAAGCGCCGACGGCGCCAGCCCGCCGCAGACGCGGGTCGAGGTCCTGGGCAACATCGGTCCCAATTGGTTCGCCTCGGTGATGGGTACCGGGATCGTGGCCACCGCCGGTGCCGCCCTGCCCGTCCACGTGCCGGGGCTGCGCGGATTCGCCGAAGTGGTGTGGGTCATCGCCAGCGCCATGCTCGCGGTGCTGATCGTCTTGGTCGGGGGTCACTGGCTGCGCCACCCCACCGTGGCGCGCACCCACGCCCGCAATCCGCAGATGGCCCATTTCTACGGCGCCGCCCCGATGGCGCTGATGACGGTAGGCGGGGGCGCGGTGCTGATCGGTCGCGATCTCATCGGTATGCGCTTGGCCGTCGACCTCGACTGGGCGCTGTGGACCCTTGGCACGCTCGGCGGCCTGTTCACCGCCGTGAGCATCCCCTTCCTGATGTTCACCCAGTACCAGGTCGAGCCCGATGCGGCGTTCGGCGGCTGGCTGATGCCAGTGGTCCCGCCCATGGTGTCGGCCGCCACGGGCGCTCTGCTGCTGCCGTATATGCCGCCGGGCACCGGGCGCGAGACCATGCTGTACGGCTGTTACGCGATGTTCGGATTGTCGTTGGTGGCTTCGTTGAACATCATCGCGATGATTTGGAGCCGGCTGACCCACTACGGAACCTCGGGCTCCGCGCGGGTGCCCACGCTGTGGATCGTGTTGGGCCCGCTCGGGCAATCGATAACGGCCGCGGGGCTTCTCGGTGCCGCCGCCGCGTATGGGGCGATCGACCCGAAGATCGCCGAAGACATGAACGCGTTCGCGATCCTGTTCGGAGTTCCGGTGTGGGGCTTCGCGGTCTTGTGGATCGCCTTGGCGACCTCGCTGACGGTACGCACCCTGCGCCGCGGCATGCCGTTCGCACTGACGTGGTGGAGCCTGACGTTCCCGGTCGGCACCTTCGTCACCGGCACCTCGCAACTGGCGGCGCACACGCATCTGCCGGCCTTCAAGGTGGCCGCGGCCATTGCCTACCTCGGCCTGTTGTCGACTTGGGTGTTGGTGGCCATCCGAACCGCAGGAGGAAGCTTGCGCGGCAACCTCTTCCGGCAGCCGCCCAGTGCTCAACCGATCAGGTCCAAGAAGGACCCGGTGCCATGATCAGTCGCCGATGGATTCCAGCCGGCGGCCTTGTACATAAGTCTCGGCCACCGAAGTCTCGCGTATTCCCATCAACAGCGCGAACAGCGTCTGGTCGCGGGCCATACCGGGGTCGGCCGAGCGCGCGCCGTACGTCAGTGCCGCTTTCAGTGCCGGCGTCCGACTGGGATCGATGACGACGAAGTCGGCCTCCTTGCCCACGTCGAAGTTGCCGAAGCGTTCCTCCATGTCCAAAGCCCTTGCGCCGGCCAAGGTTCCGAGGAACAGCATTTCGGCCGGGTGCATGGAAACCCCGGCTTCACCCGGTTCGGAGATGTGTACTTTGAAAGCCGCGCCGATCACCTTGGGAATCAGCCACTCGTCGCCGCCGCCGAAATCCGTTCCGGCAGCTATGTTCACCCCCGATGCCACCGTACGCAGCCAGGGCATGGTGCCCGATCCCAGGAACTGCTGCGAGATCGGGCAGTGCGCGATCGAAGTGCCGGTCTCGGCCATCCGCTCGAGCTCTCCGTCCTGGCAGTGCACCGCGTGCGCCATGATGGTGCGCCGCCCGAGCAGGCTCGATCCGCCGACGGCCGAACCGGGCAGGAACTTGCCGTCGTAGGTGTCCAGATACGAGTCGACCTGAAACCTATGTTTGGTTTCGTCCACTTCGCCGGTGCCCTGACGATTGTTCTCGTTGAGGTGGCTGTGGAAGTAGACCCCGCGGTCGCGCACCGAATCATAGAGCTCGCCAAGGCTTTTCAGGGTCGCGGTACTCACCGCGAGGGAAAAGCGCGGGATGATCGCCACGTGCAGCCGAGCGGTTTTCGCCGCACCGGTGTCCGCGGCGTGCCATCGTTCGATCTCCTCGCGGGTCAGTCGGATGGCGTCGTCCTCGGAGGTGATCAGCCGTGCCGCCACGTCGGGGCCGGTGGTTTGGATGCCGCGGCCGCTGACCATCCGTAGTCCCCGGCGCTGCGTCTCGGTGAACAAGGCGTCTTGCGCGTGCGGGAAGGCGGAGCCGAAGACCATGGCCGCGGTGGTCCCCACTGCGATGCGCCGATCGCAGAATGTGACAGCCGCCTGCCGGGCGAAATCAGGGTCGGCGAAACGGACTTCGGAGGGATATACGCACTGGGTCAGCCACTCCAGCAGCTGGCCACCGCCGTAGGAGTCGCCGGCATAGGTCTGAGGGAAGTGCACATGAGTGTCCACGAAGCCGGGGAGCAGAAAGCCGGGCCGGTGGTCGGAGGTGGGTGCGGATTGATACTGGGCCGGGATCTCGCTACGTTCGCCGCAGAACCCGATGCGGCCGCCGTCGCCAATGACCAACGCGCCGTCGGGGATTGATACCAGGGCGTCGGCGGCGCCGGTGACCAGGGGGGCGCCGGCGATATGGAATACGTGGCCCAGGTGAATGTGATTAACCACTCGATTCCCCTTCCAATGTTTGTTGCCGGCTCTGTCGGTGCTTGGCCGTCGCCCAGGCAAGCAGCGCGAACGAAGCCACGCCGCAACCTAAATACAGCCAGCCCATCGGTGCCGGCGAGTACTCGGGCAGGGCGCCGACGACGAACATCCCGACGGTGATGATCAGGTAGCTGCCGGCACTGACCAGGCCGCCGATCAACCCGAGGTTGCGGGTGAACAGGCCGATGGCTTCGCCGTACATCTGCGGGCAGAGCTCGCCGCAACCCAACAGCGCAAGGCAGGCGCCGACGGTGAGCGCCCAGGCGTTGTTGCCTATCAGCAAGCCCGATCCGAGCAGCACCACGGTGCCGATTCCATACACAGCCAGCGCGCTCATGGCCAACCGGCGGGTGGACAGCCGTACGGCCAAGATGCCGCAGGCCAGTTCGCCGCACAGATTCGCTGCCCCGACGATCAGCGCCATCATCCCGTAGGCCGCTGGGGAGAACCCGAGGTTTTCCTGATAGAGGAAGGGGCCGGCCACACCGAAAGCCAGCTGCGCGGTGGCGATCAGGCCGAATACCAGAACGAAGCTGACGAACACCGGGTGCCGCAGCGCGTCGGCCATCACCCGGCCGGTCGAGGCGATATTGATCGGTGAACGGTGTTCGCGCATAAGCGTTTCGGGTAGCGCCAGCGCAACCACCGCCGCGGCTAGCAACGCGATCGCGGCGATACCTACGAACACCAACCGCCAGGAAAGGTACTGGACCAGCAGGCCCCCGGCCGCGGGCGCGAGCACCGGCGCCAGCCCCCACGCCGTGCCGAGCAGGCCCGACACCGACGTCAGCCGGCTGCCGCGAAAACAGTCCGCGGCGATCGCGAAAGGCACCACCATGCACGCGCACGCCGCCGCGCCCTGGACGAAGCGCGCGCCCAGCAGCAGTGGCACGCTGGTGGCCAGCGCGCATACCAGGCTCATCACGATGACGATGCCCAGGCAACTCAGCAACACCGGCTTGCGGCCCCGGGCGTCGGCGATGATTCCCACGGGCAAGAACGCCAGGCTCATGCCCAGTACGTAGGCCGTGACCGTGTTCTGCATGGCCGCCGGGGAGGCGTGCAGGTCGAGGGCCATCTGCGGCAACGCGGGGGTATAGAGGTCGAGCGGAACCTGGCTCAGTGGCACCACAAACAGCAAGATCGCAATGAGCTGCCGCGGCGCTGCGAACGTTTCGTTCTCGAGAGGTTCCGCCACAGAGCCGGATCATTGCACGCCGGGCCCACGGCGATCTACTTTTGCGTCAATATGGCTCACTCGGGGGCGTCTGGCACCGCCGGCGGCGGTGGCAATGCGAAGATTGCTGCCCGTGACAGGAAATTGGGGCCACGTATTGGCCGCGTTGATTCCGCTCGCTTTGGTGATAGCCGTCTCGCCCTTGACGGTCATCCCCGCCGTGCTGGTCCTGCATGCACCGCGGCCGCGCCCGACCGCACTGGCCTTCCTCGGCGGCTGGGTGCTGGGGCTGGCCGCGCTGACGGCGATCTTCGTCGCGGCCTCCGGGCTGCTCGGTGGTGTGCACAAGGGTCCGCCGACGTGGGCTTCCTGGGTGCGGGTGGTGCTCGGGTCGTTGCTAATCGCGTTCGGTGTGTATCGCTGGCTGACCCGTCACGGCCATGCCGAATCGCCACGCTGGATGCGGACCTTTTCCACCATCTCGCCAATGCGGGCGGGGGTGACCGCGGTGGTGCTGTCGGTGCTGCGCCCCGAGGTATCGATCATTTGTGTCGCGGGTGGTCTGGCCATCGGCACCAGCAGCCTGGACTCCGCCGGAAAGTTGATCTGCGCCGCGATCTTCGTCGTGGTCGCCGCTTCCACGGTCGCCATCCCCATCCTGGCCTTCGCCAGTGCCGGTGACCGCCTCGACGAGCCGCTGACCCGGCTCAAGGACTGGATGGAGAAAAACCACGCCGCGATGCTCGCGGCCGTCTTGGTGCTGATCGGTTTGATGGTGCTCTACAACGGAATTCGCGCTCTGTGAGTTTGCGGGCCAACACGCCCAAGGCTCGTCCGGGCGTGGTCACGGCCGCGGCGGTCCTGGCATTCGTGGCCGGCGGGCTGTTCGTCGTGCTGCACCTGTGGACCGTCCTGGCCGTCGCCGGGTACACGCGTGGCGGGGTGGCGCCTGCCGATGCCCCGTCATTCGCGGCTCTTTACCTGGTCCTGGGATTCAGGATTGCCGCGGGCGCCCTGTACATCTGGGGCGGCATCGCCGCGTTGCGGGGTAGCACCAGGACGATTCTGGTGATTGCCGCGGTGCTGCAAGTGATTCTGGCTGTCGTCGTGGCCGTCACCAGCCGGTTCGGCACCGTGGTCGCGATACTGGACCTGCTTTTCGCGGTGCCGATCCTGGTGTTGATCCTGCAACCGTCGGCTACGAACTTCTTTCGCGCTCGGCGCACGCCCACGAACTAGCCGGGCCAGCTAGCGCCGGCCAGGCTTGGCCACCGCGATCAGGGTGATGCCCAGCGCGAGCCCTCCCACCACGATCAGCGGGTGCCACCACTGGGAGCCCAGCCAGTACACGTGCGCGCTCACCAGCCCGGGATGTTTCTCGTCGCCGAACAACCATTGCCGTACCACCGGCGTCGTCAGGAAAAATACCGCTGCCACAAACGTGGTCGACAGCAGCGCGAACACCAGCCGGCTGGAAATCTGCCACGTTCCCAAGACGACGAGATAACTTCCCGTCGCCACCATGATCAGGCCCGTCACCCCGAACACGGTCACCGATTGAATCGCGGCCGCAATACCCAGCAACAGCAGCAGCGCACCGGCGATGATGATCGACCGGGCAACGCCTTTGGTCCAGGACACCACCCGATATCCGCCCAGCGTCAACGTTCGCAAGGTGGCCACCGGCGGCTTGAGGACGCTGGGCAGCTGCCGCACCGAGCCGGCCGCACCGGAGGCCGTCGCCGCGGCTTTGGCGACGGTACGTGCCATCAGCGGCGATCCCTTGTCGCTGACGAATGTCTCGGCTGCGACCGGATTCTGGTTCAGCAGCGCATATTTGGCTTTTCCCGGATTTGCGGCCAGGACATTGGCCGCCCAGCTGCGTGACGTCGTCGGGCTCCAGTCCGGCGGCTTTCCCGGCTGCGGGTCGAGCACCGTTTCCGCCAGTCCGTCCAGTTCCTCGTCGAGCACCCGCTGCTGCCACGCCTGCGCCAGCCACATCGACGTACTGGGCAGGCTCGCTGGGGTCGGCGTGGTCGGGTTGTCCAGGAACGCGAGCTCGTCGAGTAGCTGTTGGCGGGCTTCGTCTGATGCCGGAAGATCAAGTGCGGCAAGGCTTTGCAGCTTCTCGAGGAACCATTGCGCATTGCTTTGCGCTGCGTCGGGCGCGGTGCGGGCCTGCGCCATCCAGCGCACCCGTCGCGGATCCAGCAGTACGTGGACCAGCCAGCCGCATCCGTCGAGCCGGCCCCACATCCAGTCGTTGGCCCGCCACGACCGTTTGTAAAACGCGCCGAAGTGGTGGAACTGCATGCCGCTCAGCTTTTTTTGCGCGGTCTCCCAGTCGGGTGCAAGCAGGCTGCGGCTATCGGCGCTCACCTGCACCAGCTCCACGGATTGTTCGATGTCCGCCTCGGCCGGAAGCATCGACCGCTGGGTGGCGGCCAGATCGAACAGCTTGCCGGCCATGGTCGGCGGGTCGTCGTCTGACCCCAGGTAGTCGAGGTAGATATTCAGCGGATCGGTTGCCGGGGCGCCGGCGCCCAGCTCGCTCAGCTTCCGGTAGCCGACCACCAGAGCCCCGCCCAGCTTGGCCCAGGCGTCCTCGGGGACCTTCAGCCGCTGCAGATAATCGGCGGCCAGGACGCGGGCGGCATTGGCCAGCGAACCTCGCCGCACCGCCTCGTTGGTGCACGTATTGCGCACCAGCTCAGCGAGATCGACCGGGTCCGGCGGTGGGCAGGCCAGATGGATGGCCTGAGTGAGTTCGGCCAGAGCGGCGACATCGTCTTCAGAGCGCGCCAGCTCGTAGGCCGCTAGCACCACGTTGAGCGCACACCCCTTCGCCAGGTCGTACGCCGGTTGCCCATACCGGCTGAGGTCGGCCGCAGTCTCCGGCAGTGGCTGTTCAGGGGGCTGCGACCACCGGCTCAGGATCGCCGCGGTGACCTGACGCCGGCACATCTTCTCGGCGCCGCCGCCGATGGAGAGGTCGGGCTGCCAGTTCGCCGGGATGCTTTCGGTGGACGGTCCCGACTGCGGCGGCCACGTGCTGAGCTGACGCAACAGCGCATCGGTGAGGGACTGCCCGTGGCGGGTGGCCTCACGTGTCGCGTAGTCGGCCAGCAGCTGCTCGGTGAGCAGTCGCACGCCGTCGGGCAGCCGCGCGGCCAGCTCCGCCAGGCGCAACTTGGTGTCGGTTCGAGATTCCATGCGGTCCTGGTGGATGCGGATCTCGCGCAGATCGGTGGCGATCGACTGGTTGGTGATCGCGGCCAGGTCCTTGAGTAACGCGTCGACCAGCCCCAGCGGCTCGTCGACCCGGTCCGGCGGGACCACGTCCACCAGCGTCGGCGCCGGCCCGGAAGACGGCACGACGAAGAGCAGCACGCGGCGCACCGCTCGCCGGGCGGGACGGTCGAAGATGCGGCGCAGCAGGACGCCGAGGGGCCGGTTGTTGAGCAGCCCGCCGTCTGCGACCCAGTGCGCTCGGGTGATGTTGGTGAAGGCTTCCATCGGCGGCCGGGCCGGCACCTCGTGCTGTTTGGGGCCGTGCGTGGGCGTGCCCTCGTTGAACGGCAGAAACGACGGCTCGAAGGCCAGCGGGAAGGAGGCCGAGCTGCGCGCGGCCAGTGCCAGGGCCGCGGCGGTGCCGGTCATCGCCAGCTGGTCTTGGGTGAATGTGAACAGACCGCGGCGGTCGACGTCTTGCACCAGAGTGCCGAACGAGTCGGTGAATCTGCTGGTCTCGCCGGTGAGCAGGGTGGTGGTGATGTAGAGGGTGGTCGACGGAGTGCGGGCCTTCGGCGGGAACTTCGTCGGCGGAAACGGCCCGATCTGGAGGTTGGGTATCTGCTTGGCCAGCGCGGCGTACATCCGTTCGTCGCCATACAGCAGCGACGGCGTGTGCTTGTCGCGTGGGTCGCGCAACAGGTCGGTCAACGCGCCAAGGTCGAGCCAGAGGTCACGCAGCCCGCCCAGATCGGCCCCGGCGATGCGCGCGTGGGCCAGCAACGCCGCGTTGATGCCGCCGGCGCTGGTGCCCGACAGGATGTCGACGTCGGCGATCATGTCGAGCAGGTCGAGCAGTTGCGTGTACAGCTTGAGTGAGGCGGTCGACTCCTTGCTGAGCGGGTTGTCCGTCGGAAAGGTGCCGCCGGCTCTGCGCCACTGCGACGCCTGGGCCAGCAAGTTGATCTCGCGGGCCACTCCGGCCATCCAGATCGCGAGACTGACGCCGCCGGTCATCGTGGTGGCCAGTCGCAGTTCCTGGGTCAACTCCGTCACCGGTGACGGCTCATCGAATGCCATGCGCACCCCCTCGCCTAGCGAGGACCGCAGATACAGCCGGGTCCCTGACTTAGATTGCCAGAACGCCGCCCATTTGCGCTGCATCCTGGCAGAGGTGGGGACAATCGAGATTTTCTTTCGCCGACCGGCCGCACGGTTCTAATGTGTTTGCTGGTATTACCCGACATTCGCCAGGGGGCGAAGTGCAAGGTACGCCCTTCGGCCGGTACCGGCTGATCGCGTTGCTCGGCCGCGGTGGCATGGGCGAAGTGTGGCGCGCCTACGACACCGAGACCCAGCGGGTGGTCGCCGTGAAGGTATTGCCGGCGAACCTGGCCCACGACCCGGTTTTCGAGCAGCGATTTCGCCGCGAGGCGCTGGCGGCGGCGGGCCTGAATGACCCGCACGTGGTACCGATCCACAATTTCGGCGAAATCGATGGCCGCCTCTACGTGGATATGCGGCTGGTCAACGGCAAGGATTTGCAGGCCATCCTGGCCAGCGAGGTGCTGGCCCCAGAACGTGCCGTCAAGATCATCGAGCAGGTGGCCTCCGCGCTGCGCGCCGCGCACCGGATCGGCCTGGTGCACCGCGATGTGAAGCCGTCCAACATTCTGGTCGACGAGGACGACTTCGCTTACCTGATCGATTTCGGCATTGCCCGCACCACCGGCGAACCGAGCATGACCGGTACCGGCAACGTGATCGGCACGTGGGCCTACATGGCGCCCGAACGGGTGACCACCGGCCAGACCGACCCGCGCGGCGACACGTACGCCCTGGGATGTGTGCTGCATGAATGTCTGACCGGCAGCCAGCCGTTCCCCGGCGACAGCCTCGAACAGCAAATCGGCGGCCATCTGTCGTTGCCGCCGCCGCGACCCTCGACCATGCGGCGCGGTGTGCCGCGCGAACTGGACGGCGTAATCGCCACCGCGATGGCCAAGAACCCCGATCAGCGCTATCCGACCGTCACGCAGATGGCCGCCGCGGCGCGCGAGGCGATCACCGGAACGGCCGCGATCCCGTATCCCCAGCGCCGCCCGCCGCCGATGCAACCGGACACCCGGCAGGCGTTCCCGCCGACCATGCCGCAGAACTATCGATCGGCGCACAACAGCGGCCCCCGCCCCGCCCAACGCCCGCCGCCGGGCGATCGCCGGCCGAACGCTGCGTGGCCGGCGGTGCCGGCCACCAAGCCCGCCTGGCCCGCGACTCCGCCGTCGGGCCCCGCCTCGAGCGGCAGGAAACGCAGCCGCACGCCTTTCATCCTCGGCGGTGCCGCGGCGGTGCTCACCGTGGTCGGCGTCGTCGTCGCCGTCGTCTTGAGCAACGGCGGCGGTGGCGGTGGCGACAAAGCCGATCACCCGCCCACTAGCCAGCTGAACCGGGCCGGGCTCAACTCCGGGCCGTTCACCGGCACCTACGCCGCCGACTTCGGGCCGAAGCTGTCGCTGACAGGCAAGGAAGTGCAAGGCGGCGAACCACCTGGCCGCGAGACCTGGGTCATCCGGTCGAGCTGCAGCGGAGACGGCTGTGTGGCCACCGCGTCGAGAATGTCGGGGACCTTCATCCACGCGACAAGTCTGATCTTCGACGACGTCCGTGGCCGCTGGACCGGGGTGGCCCTGTCCGGAACCACCTGCAACGACAAACCTGTAGAGAAGTGGAACTTCATCTGGTTGCAGCCGCGCCCGGACGGCTCGCTGGCCGGCGAATGGATCTCGGATTCCCTCAACTGCTACAGCAAGCGCAACGTGACGTTCAACCGAACCGGCGACGCGGACATCGCCAAGCTGGCCAACCCCGCTGACCAACCGGCTCGGGTGCTGACACCGGCGCTATCCCTGCACGGTCGGTACCACTTGGTGACCACCTACACCAGCGGCGCCCGGCCGCCCAAGCCGCAGGAAGCCGACTACAGCGTGGAAACCGTCTGCCTGCGCACCGGCGACCGGTGCATAAGCCGCTTCGTAAGAACCGACGGCAGCAGCGGTACCCAGCTGTTGGCGTTTGCCGAGAACGTGTGGACACGAAACGACGAATACGACGCATCGTGCCCGGTCGGCGGCACCTCGCACGTCAAGATCAACGGCACCTTCCCGCTCCCCAACCCGGCCCAAGACCCCATCGGGCTGCTCACCGGAACCGGGTTCAAGGACGAATCGGGAAGTGCCTGCGTAGGCGGCAATTACGAGATGAAGTTCAACCGCACCGGCGGCTGAGCCCGTTTGGATCTTCGGGTCGACGGGGTAGCCAGGACTGAGTCGATCGGAAGGACATCATGCTTGCCACCGCGGTGCCCGAACGCGGCACCCCCGACGAGTCGCCGGAGCGGCTGACACCGTCAGAAACACCCGAACGGCTCAGCCGTCCGAACCGCCGGAACGACTCGTGCCCGCAGAACCACCCGAACGGCTGACACCGACAGAACGGGGACAATGCCATGCGCGCTGAAGAAGGAGACGAATCCGTCCAGGACTACGCCGCCGAGGGACAGCAGGCGCTGAACCGAATCAAGAGTTCGCGACGGGGCGGTCTGAGCAGGATCGCCCACCGCTTCGCCCAGCTGTGGAAGGGCGAGCACGGTTCTCGTGGCGCCGGCTGATCCGGCGAACCGAAGTCGGTTCTAATATCGGCTGATGACGCCCGAGCTGTTTTCGATACAGGGATCGGGCGGAGTGCGCATCGTTGCGGACCGGCTCGGGGATCCGGCGGCCCGGGCCGTGGTGTTCTTACACGGCGGTGGTCAGACCCGCAGGTCATGGGGCCGGGCAGCGGCGGCGGTGGCCGAGCGCGGCTGGCAGGCCGTCACCATCGACCTACGCGGCCACGGCGAATCCGACTGGTCCACCGACGGGGATTATCGCGTCGTCAGTTTCGCCCGGGATATCCAGGAAGTGCTGCGCGATCTGCCGCCCAAGCCCGTGCTGGTGGGTGCCTCGCTGGGCGGGTTCACCTCGATGCTGCTCGCCGGGGAACTTTCGCCGGGTATCGCCAGTGCCGTGGTGCTGGTGGACATCGTGCCGAACATGGACCAGTCCGGGGCGAATCGAATCCACGCCTTCATGGCCGACCGGGTCGAATCGGGGTTCGGTTCGCTCGACGAGGTCGCGGACATGATCGCCGAGTACAACCCGCATCGCCCCCGGCCCACTGACCTGGAGGGCTTGACCACCAATCTGCGCCGCCGTGGCGACCGCTGGTATTGGCATTGGGACCCGCAGTTCATCAGCGGCACGGCGGCGTTTCCGCCGATGGAGGTCACCGACCGCGACCGGTTGTACGCGGCGGTCGCGGCGATCCTGCGTGACGGTGTGCCCATGCTGCTGATTCGGGGACAGATGAGCGACCTCGTGCCACAGGAAAGCGCGGACGAGTTTCTCGCTCGATTCCCGCAAGTCGAGTTCGCCGACGTGCGGGGCGCGGGACACATGGTCGCTGGCGACCGTAACGACGTGTTCGCCGCGGCCGTTCAGGACTTCCTGGCTCGCCACGTCGACTAGCGACCGGTTGTCCGCCCTAAGAGGTCCTTGATCTCGGCGACAGACGCTTCGATGGCGCGGATCCGTTGGTTGGAGTCATCGGCGGTATCTCTCATGCCGCCGCCGAAACCGCGCAGTACATCGGCAAGCATTTGCTGGGTGCTGCCGAAGGCCTTGATGGCCTCCGCCATTGCCTCCAGGTCGGACTGGGATGCCTCTAGAGCCGCGATGCGGGCGCGAAGATTTCGGAGGGTGCCGTCGAGATCATCTGGGGTGGCCACGTGGGAATCGTAGGCGGTCTGGTTCGGATAAACCGGTGTTCAGTACGCCGTGCCCGTTTCGATCAGGCTGTTCATTCCGTCGGCGCAGCCCTGCATGAATTCGGGCCGGTCCAGGCCGGGAAAGGCTTGCACCGAGGCCGCCTCCTTGGCGCAGATGGTGGGGATCCGGTTTGACACGACGATGTGCTGCAGCGAGAAACCCTCCGCGCGCATGCGGGTGGCCGTGAGCTGGCCGTCGTTGAACGCTTTGGTGAAGCCGAGGTCGTAGGACGGGGTGTTGGGGGTTGCGGTATCCGCCTGGGCGACGCCGGTTGCCACCAGTCCTGCCCCGAGTGCGCAACCGAGCGCCAGGGCCCATGCCAGCTTGGCGGCCGAGCGGCGGCGCGCTAGCCGCGGGTGGTCCTCGGTGGTGAGTGGGTGCGTCATGGCTTCTCCCGGTGTCCAAGGCCCGTTCCTGAATCGGTCATCTGTGCCGACAAAGGGGCTGTTGCGTTGTATCGTAAGACAATCGTTTCATAAATGGAACAGTTAGGACGAAAATAGCTTGAGAGGACTGGATGTGAGTTGAAGATCCGAAGCTGGGCTCGTTTGACTGCTTTTCGGTCACCTACTACCGTTTGTGGGATGCCGAGACTGACGAGGTCCGGGAAGGACCTCGGTCGCGTGTTGGAGTGGCTGCTGAATCGCGACATTCCAGATGGCGAGATCGCCACCGCGCTCAACCTGCCGAAGGCCACCTACTCCCGGCGCAAGGATGCCGAGGACTTCCCCAGCTATGCCGAACTGATAGCGATCGGGGAGAAGTTCGGCCTGTCTGCCCGCGTGCTGCAGATCGCCTTCGGCTGGCGCGGTGACGACGAGTTGGTACTGCTCGACCTCGAGGAGATGCGGCAGTACATGGACCAGGCCGGCGTTTCGATGTTCGCCAACGAGCGGGTTCGGCAGTACATCGAATCCCGCAAGGATGGCGACTATCCGGTGGCGAACGCAATCCTGAAGATGGCCGGGGTCGACCCACGGTTCAAGTCGGTCGACGACCCGCCGGCCCAGACGGGCTAGCGCCGGCCGACTGAGTTGGGCAACTGAGGACCTCATGTTGCCTGCTTTTGCCGCAAATCCGGATGGCATCTGGTATCGCTTTTCAGGTGATTGTCGATGTCCTCGAGATCCGGGTTGAGGAATCGGGGCAACGGCGAGTTGGCCCCCGTCGTTTCGCGGGCTTTATGACGGGCATGTGATGGACGGGTCGCAATCGATCGGAAGAACCGCGAAGACGCGGTTTCGTCCTGAAATCGCGCTTGCCGTCATGTGTCTGGGCAACTTCGTCGCCAGCATTGATCTGACGATCGTCACTGTCGCGCTGCCGACGTTGTCGCGCAATTTGAATGCCGACAACGGCGAGTTGCAATGGATCGTCGATGCGTATGCCTTAACCACCGCCGGGCTGTTGCTATCGGCGGGCAACCTCGGCGACCGGTACGGCAGGCGCGGGTGGTTGACGATTGGCCTGGCCATCTTCGCCGCGACGTCGGCCGTGGCCGCCACCGCCACATCGCCGGGAACACTCATCGCGGCGCGGGCCGCGATGGGACTTGGCGCGGCGATCATCTACCCGACGACGCTGGCGTTGATCACCAACATTTTCCCAGCCCCGGCGCAGCGCGCGAAGGCAATCGGAGTGTGGTCGGCGATGACGGGTCTCGGCGTCATTGCCGGCCCCATCACTGGCGGCTGGCTGCTCGGGCATTTTTCGCTGGGATCGATTTTCTGGGTCAACGTCCCCATCGCCGGCCTGGCTCTGGTCGGGGCGCTGCTATTCGTGCCCACATCGAAAGACCCCGAGCGGGTGCCGATCGACTTCGCTGGACTGGCATTGTCCGCGATTGGCATAACGCTACTGACTTACACGATTATCGAAGCGCCTGAAATCGGTTGGAGCGGCGCACGTACCTGCGCAGGATTCATTGCCGCAGCCATCTTGCTCGCGGCCTTTATCTGGCAGGAATTGCATACCGCGCACCCGATGCTCGATCTGTCGATATTTGCAGATCGACGGTTCACCGGCGGCACCATCGCAATCGCGGCAGCCGCCCTGGCAATGTGCGGATTCGTTTTTGTAGCAACCCAATACCTGCAATTCGTCACCGCATACACACCGCTGCAAACTGGTGTGCGCCTGTTGCCGCTGGCGTTTTCGGTTGCCGCGGCCAGCGTGCTCGCCCCGCGATTCGCCGAGCGGTTCGGTGCGACGGTCGCCGTGACCGGCGGACTGGGGGCTCTCGCCGTCGCCATAGCGTGGTCGGGCTACTTCGACAGCGCCACCTCGTACTGGGCGATCGCAGCGGCGATGACATTGCTGGGCGCCGGTCTCGGGCTAACGCTGGCCGCCGCGACCGATGCGATCATGGGCTCGTTGGGCCAGGCCACCTTGGGCGTCGGCGCAGCAGTGACCGGCGCGACCCGCCAACTGGGGGGAGCCTTCGGCGTCGCGATCGTCGGCAGCGTTTTCGCGTCCGTCTACACCCACAATCTGGACCGCAGCAGCGCGGTCCAGGAGACGATGCCCCGGACGCACGATTCGATGCGCGAGTCCATGGCCCAAGCCCAGGGTGTGCTCGCCCACCTGCCGTCCGCGCAGTCCCAGAACATTCACCAAGCCGTCGAAGCCGCCTTCCTCGACGGGGTCCGGGTGAGCTGCCTGGTATGCGCAGGCTTCGCAGTTGCCGCCGCAATCGCCGTCGCCATCGTGTTGCCGGCGCGCGGCAGCCCCCGGACGCAGGACCCAGCAATCCGAATTTCGACGCGATGAGGACACCATGGACGATCTGATTCAGGGACTGCCGGGCCTCGAGCCCGACCGGCTGCCGCGCAATGTCGTCATCATGACCGACGGCCACTCACGCTGGGCCCGGGCGCGGGGACTGTCGCTGGAGGAGGGTCATGTTGCCGGCGCCGCACTGGTGATCCCGCTTGCCCGCGACGCCTGCGCGCTGGGTATCGAACAGCTGGGGTTGTATTGCTTTTCGACGGAGAACTGGACACGTTCTGCAGCCGAACTCGACAGCATCATGCGCGTGTTCGCGCACTACTTGGTTCGTGCCGCCGAGGAGTTGGAGCCCCACGAAATCCGGCTCCGGATTGTCGGGTCGCGCACCGGGCTGCCGCAAGCGGTGCTCGACGCGGTGGACCGGGCCGAGGCACTTACCGCGCACAACTCCCGAATGATCCTGTTCGTCGGATTCAACTACGGTGGCCGGCAGGAGCTGCTCGACGCTGCACAGCGCTACAACGGTGGCGGCGAAGAGGCGTTTCGGCAGCTGCTTTACGCACCCGAGATGCGCGACCCCGACCTCGTCATCCGTACCGGTGGTGAGCGACGGTTGTCCAACTGCTTTCTGTGGCAGTCGTCGTACTCAGAACTGCTGTTCCTGGACGAATTGTGGCCCGATTTCAACCGCCACACTCTCGAGCTGGCGCTCGCGGACTACGGGCAACGCGAGCGCAGGCTGGGCGGACGCGCCCCCGATTCGGTGCTGCTGTAACGAGGCACCCAGGCCGCAGATTAGTGATCGGTCTGCGGACGTAGGTCGGCTTCGGACTCACTGGTCTTGCGCGTCGCCAAAGTGCGATCGACTTCGGCCGCTTCACGATGCCATGCCGCCGACTTCTCGTGCTCCGCGGTGTGCGACACACCCTGTGCGACCGCCTTGTCTTGGGAACGCGCCACCTTCTCGTGCAGCCGCGCGGATTCATTTAAGCTGCGCGCGGCCGAAAGTCCCGCATACGCGGCGCGCCGTCTGGCCAGATCGGCGCGGTGTTCGGCGAGTTCGACGTCGTCGGTGGTAACGGGTGCCCCGGTCGCGAGTTCGCTTTGTCGCTCTCGCAACTCTGCAGCGCGCTCGGCTGCCATTTTGCCCCGCAGGGATGCCTCGTGTTCGCCGGCCATGGCCTTCGGGATACCCCCTTTTGCGCGGAAACCTCCTAGCAGGGCCGGGGGAGGAAGAGTGTCCAGCACACTGTCGGTGGCGGAGGCGGCGGAGCATCGGCCAGAATGCCCGGGCTCACGTTGCCCTGCCCCGCCGGAACGATGTAGTAGATGTGGCACACATTCCAGTCCCAATCCGGCGGGCTGGTCACGAACGCGCCACCCGGCTCACCTCGCGGGTCGTCCCCCGGACACCACTGACGCGGGCCGCCCGCATGCGCCACACCCGCGCTCGCCGCCAAACCGGCCAGACTCAAACCGGCCGACACCACCGCCGTCGTCGCGAACCGCGAAATCCGGTTCATAGTTGTTCCCTTCTTACGGCGCCTTGCCTTGACAGTGCAATCAGTGAAGGCCGCCCGAACCGCTACCGATCTCAAGATCGTCGCTGATTTCCGCGTTTTTTCCCGCCTCGGACGCCATGATTGCTAGGACTCGAGAACGCGGGGAGTGGGACGATGTCACTAGTGCTCGTGGCGCCTGATCTGTTGGCGACGGCGGCGGCGAATGCGGCGCAGATCGGTTCGGCGGTGCGGGCCGGCAACCTGGCGGCCGTCATCCCGACGACAGAGGTCGCAGCGGCGGCCGGGGATGAGGTGTCGGCGGCGATCGCGACGCTGTTCGGTCGGCATGCTGCGGAATACCAGGCGGCGGCGGCGCAGGCCGCGACGTTCCACGAGCAGTTTGTGCGCACCCTGGGAGCCGCCGCGGCGTCGTATGCGGGCGCGGAGGCGACCATCGCCGCTGGTCTGGGCTCGGCCGTCGCCGACGGGTTCCAGACGGCGGTCTACGGCCCGATTCACACAGCCGGGCAAGCATGGATCAGTAGCCCGGTGGGCCAGGCGCTCGACCCGATCATCAACGCGCCCACCGGTTTTGTGTTCCACCGCGCGCTGATCGGCAACGGTATTGCGGGAACGGCGGCCAGCCCCAACGGCGGTGCGGGCGGAATCCTGTTCGGCGACGGTGGAGCCGGCTATTCCCCGACCGGTGGCGGCGTGGTGGCCGGCGGTATCGGCGGAAATGCCGGGCTGATCGGTAATGGTGGTGCCGGTGGTGCCGGCTTCGGCGGCGGGACCGGCGGCATGGGCGGCACCGGTGGCTGGCTGATGGGCAACGGCGGCATCGGGGGTATCGGCGGCACCGGAGGCACCGGGGGACAGGCGTTGTTCCTGGGCAACGGCGGCGCCGGCGGGGGCAGCGGGATCGGGGGCCGGGCCGGGCTGTTCATCGGTACTCCCGGCGCCGGCTGGGTGGACAGCACCGGAACCGGGCAGTCGATCGTGATCGACTTCGTGCGACACGGCCAGACCGCGAGCAACGCGGCGAACTTGATCGACACGAATGTGCCCGGCCCTCCGCTCACCGCAACGGGCCAGAACCAGGCCAACGTCATCGCCAACGCGCTCTTCGCGAAGGGCCCTTACGCCGGCATCTTCGACTCGCAGTTGCTGCGGGCACAGCAGACCGCCGCGCCGTTGGCCGCCATGTATGGGATGACCAGCGTGCCGGCATTGGCCGGCCTCAACGAGATCAGTGCCGGCATCTTCGACGGCCTGCCGCAGATCAGTCCGGCGGGGCTGCTCTACCTCGTCGGCCCGCTCGCGTGGACGTTCGGCCTGCCCATCGTGCCGATGCTCACTCCGGGCTCGCTGCAATTCAACGGTGTGGTGTTCAACAACGGCTTCACCGACGCGCTGCAGACGATGTACAGCCACGCCATGGCGAACCCGATTCCGGCCGCCGACGGCAAGATCACCGAGGTCGCATACTCGAGTGCGTTCACCATCGAAATCGGGACGCTGATGAACGTCAACAACCCCGATCCACTGCTCATCCTGACTCACACGTTGCCCAACACCGGCGAGGTCGTGGTGCAGGGGAGTCCCAGCGCTGGCTGGACGATGGTGAGCTGGGACGGGGTGCCTGTCCCGCCCGCCTCACTGCCGACCGAGCTGTTCGTCGACGTGCGCAATCTGATCACGGCGCCGCAGACGGCGAGCTGGAACGTTTTCTACTCCCTGTTCAGCGGCGACCCGACGATGATCGTGACGGCGGTGCGCGACGGTATCGAACAGGTCGGAAAGGCGACGATCAACTTCCCGATCGCGGTCATCCGGGATCTCATCGACGCTGCGTAAGCCAACTGTGCGGCTGCGGCTTCGAGTGTGTATCCAGGGCGGCGGAATCGGGATCCGGGCGCCCAGAGTGCACATGCCAAGCCAAGACCGCACACTCGAGTCGGGCTAGCCCGGCCGCCCCGGCCCGCCATACAGGACGCCACCGATACCGCCGGTTCCGGCCACGCCCTCGCGGCCGTCGTTGCCGCCGCCGCCGGCGGCGGCGGCTCCGCCGGATCCCGGCGCCCCGCCATTGCCGCCGACGCCGACAAATTGCGCCGCCCCACCCAGGCCACCGTTGCCGCCATTGCCGCCGTTAAAGACGCCGTTGCCGCTGTTGCTGTTAGCGCCCCCGGCTCCGCCGGTGCCGCCGGCGCCGCCGTCGCCGGCAAACAAGCCGCCGAGGCCGCCGTGGCCGCCGTCGCCCCCTTTTCCGCCCGCGTCGCTGCCGAGTCCTCCCATCCCGCCCATCCCACCGACGCCACCGGTACCGGTCCAGGTGGCCGCACCGCCCTGGCCGCCGGCCCCACCGCCGCCGCCGACCAGTCCCAGACCGCCG
>NZ_LQPW01000124.1 GCF_002116635.1 Mycobacterium szulgai
GTGCGAAGCTGCGCATCATCGAGGCTCCCGGTGACCTCCTTGCGGTACCGGGCGATGAACGGGACGGTTGCGCCTTGGTCGAGCAAGCGGACGGCGGCGACCACCTGGGCCTGGCCTACCTGCAGTTCCTCAGCGAGACGGGCGGTTACGGGTTTGATGGTGGCGCCTGGATTCACGAGCAAGACCTTACCCAACGGTCCCGACACGTCTCGTCCACCGGACACCAACGGGTGCACGGCGGCGGGCACCCCAACCGATCAGATCACGCCAGGTGTGAGCCATTCGTTTCGATCGGCTCGCCGGCGGGCACCCCGAGCGCGATCGCGATCAATTCTTCGGGGCTTGATGAGTCGATGATTCGTTCAAGCTCCTTTTGATCCGATTCGTGGTTCTTCTCTTCGCGATCCTTTCGATCCGATTTGGCTTTGGCTTTTTCGGCCAGCAACAACAACTTGTCGAGCAGGTCTGCGTCGCGAAGATCACCGATCGGGATGGTGTTGAGAATGGCGCGCACCGATTCGTCGTCGGGCTCGGGTGTCCCCGTACCGTTGTCGTCAGCGTTGGCGCCAACGTTGAGGCCCAGTTCTTGGTTGAGATGGGCGCCCAGCGCGGCGGGCGTGGTGTAGTCGAATATCAGCGTCGGTGAAAAGCTCAGTCCAGTAGCGGTTTTCAGTCGGTTCCGCAGTTCCACCGCGGTCAGCGAGTCAAACCCGAGGTCCTGGAAGGGGGTATCGGGGTGGATGTCGTGCGGGCCGGACTGGCCCAGTACCAACGCGGTCTGGGTGCACACGACGTCGACCAGTAACTCATGCTGCTGAGTGGGACCGAGCTCGCGCAGGCGTTGAGCCAGTGCGGATTCCGACGGGACTTCGTCATTGTCGACGGTTCGTCGCAGCGGTCGCCGGACCAGATCGTTGAACAGCGGCGGCAAGAGCCCTAGGACAGCGGGATTGGCCAACGCTTTGTGGTCGAGATGAGCGGCGACCACTGCCGGGTGGTCCAGAATCATTGCCGCGTCGAACAATTCGATGGCTTGTTCACTCGTCAGCGGTGTCAGGCCGCTGCGGCTCATGCGGGCTATGTCACTACTGCACAGGTGTGCGGTCATCGCGCTGGCCTGCTCCCATAGCCCCCACTGCAGCGACACCCCGGCCAGCCCGCCGGCACGCCGTGCGGCCGCCAGCGCATCCAAGA
>NZ_LQPW01000125.1 GCF_002116635.1 Mycobacterium szulgai
GAGCCAGCACCTCCGGCGACGACCCACCCGACGATTCATCGAACATATGTGCGATACTGCCACAAGGGTCTGACAACCGGCATACGATCGCTCGTGTGCTGCTCAACCGCGCCACCGCCGAGGGCATCGCTGACGGCCGCATCGGTCTGGTCTTCCGCCGCTGGGACGCCGCGCGAGCAAAACCGGGCGGTACCCAACGCACCATGGCGGGCACCATCCGCATCGACGCGGTCGCCGAACATCCCGGCGACTATCGCGTCACTGAACGACAGGCGTGCGCCGCGGGATATCCGGACGCCGTGACCGCCCAGGCCGAACTGGATCGACGCCAGGCGAAACACACCTACCTCGTCACCGTCTCGTTCGTCGGCCTCGACGAACGTCCCGCGCTGGCCGCCGACGACGCCCTGACCGCCGACGACGTGCAATCGATCGTCACTCGACTCGACCGTCTCGATGCGGCGAGCGAGTCCGGCCCGTGGACCAGGCGCTACCTGCGGCTCATCGGCGACAACGAGGCGGTGCGCGCGCCCGATCTCGCCGCCGGTGAAAACCTGGATGTTCCGCGATTCAAGCGGCGGGTCCGTCGGCTCAAAGAGTTGGGCCTGACGATCAGTCTCGACGTCGGCTACCGATTGTCGCCGCGCGGTCGCGCATTCCTCAAGGCGACGCAATAATGACATTGCTGCCCAACGATATTCGCGCCGACGAGGCGAGGATATTCACGCTTTCCGACGGGCGCGCGCTCGCCTACGCCGAGTGGGGCGAAGTCGACGGCTATCCCGCGTTCTACTTTCACGGCACACCGAGCTCCCGGCTGGAAGCCGCGTTCGCTCACTGCGCCGCTCAGCGCAATGGCTTTCGGCTGATTGCACTCGACCGCCCCGGCTTCGGGTGCTCAACATTCAAGCAAGGCGGTACATTTCGCGATTGGCCCGCCGACATCGTCGCCCTGGCTGACGCTCTGCAACTCGCCGAATTCGGGGTCGTCGGACATTCGGGCGCCGGACCGCACCTATTCGCTTGTGGCGTGCACATCCCGCCGGAAAGGCTGAAATTCGTTGGAGCACTGGCACCTTGGGGCCCGCTCGCGACCCCGGACATCGTGGCGGCCCTGAACGCGGCCGACCGCCGGTATGCGCGGTGGGCGCAACGCGGTCCGCGACTGTTCGGTGCCGTGTTCGCCCCACTCGGCTGGTGTGCGAAGTACAGCCCCGACCTGTTCTCCCGGCTGGTGCGGGCCTCAGTGTCCGGGGCCGACCAGCAACGTATGAGCGACGAACTATTCGCAAAGCACTTCCGCGCCATCCAGCTCGAAGCTTTCCGGCAGGGCAGCCGCGGTGCAGCCTATGAATCGTTTCTCGATTACCGGCCCTGGGAATTCGACCTCGCCGACGTGGCCGTTCCGACCCATCTTTGGCTGGGCACCGACGACACCTTTGTGCCGTGCGCAATGGGCGAGTATTTCGAGCAGGCGATACCGGGTGTCGACTTCCACTGGACCGAAGGCAAGGGGCACTTCAACATTGAAGACTGGGACGCGATCCTGGCCGCTTGCGCGGCGGATATCGGCAAGTGACGGCTTGCGGCGCTATTCGCGCTTAGCCGTGCTATTCGCGCCTTAGCCGTCCCTCCACGAAGGACTCCAATTTCTCCCACTCTCGTACCGCCGAGGCATACGGCGCCGCAGGCTTTTTCGCCGAAGCGGGATCGAGCACGTAGGCCACCAACTTGCCCAGCGGCTTGCCGGTGTCGAGCGCCTTGTCGACGGTGCTCTCCTCCGAATAGTCGCCGATGTCGCGCAGCAACTCGACGGCCAAGTCAAGTTGATCGCGGTCCACCGCGTCGGGTCCGTCGGCGAAGTCGTCGGCGAGACCGCTTAACACGTAGATGTTCTCGTCGGTGATGTCCACTGCCAGAGACCCGTCGGTGGCGGCCGTCCGGATGTCGTCGTAGGTGCTCAAATCGGACAAGTCGTGATCGTGTTCGTCGGCCAGATAGCGGGCTAGGGCACGCTCGGAGGTGAAGACGCTGATTCGGCCGTTGCGGCCCAGGAAGATCGGGCGATCGTCCAGATAGCAGCGCAGCGTGTAGAAGGTGCCCGCACTGGTCATGATCTGAATCGGGTCGATTCCCACCTGCGCCCAGAAGTCCTCTTCGCTGCCCAGCACCACATTGTCGCCGGCCGCGCGCTCCTCGTCCTCGTCCTCGTCTTCGTCCTCGTCTTCGTCCTCGTCTTCGTCTTCGTCGGCGCCCTCAGGCTCGGACTCGGCAGACTCTTCGCTGGACTCCGCGTCGGCCTCCACCTCTTCATCGCCCTCTTCTTCGGGCTCCTCGCGCTCCTCTTCCAGCTCCTCGGCCGCCTGCTCGGACAATTTCTCGTCCACTTCGGGAGTGCTGATGACGCCTTCGATGGCTTTGAGCACGTCGTCCCAGCTTCGATCGATGATCTCGGCGATCGAGTTCCACCGCTTCTGGCCGGCCTTGCCGGTGAAGTGCTCGCTGCCGCCGGAAACCGTGCCCAGTGTGGGATTGCCGTTGAAGAACTTCGACACCGCCGCCAGCTCACATACCGATCCGATCGACGACACAACGGCCAGCGTGGCCGCCAGCGAGGCCACCGATTCCTCGGTCGGCTTCTCGGCCACCAGCTCCTCGACAACCACCAGGTCGAACTGCCGGTCGTCGGCCGGCTCGAAGGCATGTGCGTGCGCCTCGGTCAGCGCTTTCCACCCGGGATGGTCCACCAGGTCGTTGTCGGTGTCGCTGCGCACGAACGCAACCAGGTCGGCGACCGTCTCGAAGCCGAACAGGTCTTCATCCTTGCCCAGAAACGCTTCCCACTCGTCGCCCGCGTCGCGCCAGCGGGGCGCCCACAGCGTGTAGCGGTCACCCTCGGACAGGCTCAGGCGGATGGGCACGAGGTCAGCAGCCATGCGGCACACAATAGCGACCCCACCCGGCAGCGCTTACCCGCCCCAAATAGTTGCGATGGGTGCGGCGCCGGCCGCCTTGCCCGTCTTGGGCAGCCCGTACATCTGTTCCAGCGTGGAAAGTACGTTGTAGTGGCTGATCTGCTCGTCGTAGGTTCCAGGCTGCACGTGGGCGCCGTAAAAGATCGTCGGGATTTGATTACGGCTGCCGCCGTCGTCCTCGTCCCAGGTCACGATGAGCAGGCTGTTGTTGGCCTTAGCCCAGTTCGCGTAAGCCGACAGCTGCCGGTTCAGCCAGGCGTCACCGGCGGCTATCGAGCCGTCGTGCATGTTGTTGTCGGCGTTGGGGATCACGAACGCCACCGTTGGCAGGCTGGCGTAATTCTCCGGCGACGGAAATGCCGAAAACGGCACGGAGTTGGCGGCCGGGACGTTGCTGAAGTTGACCCAGGGCACATGCTTGCGCCCGTATTTGCCCGCGGCGCAGACCGTCGATCCGACCGCGGGGAGGTCCTCGGAGAAACCGACGAATGTGTAACCGGCGCTGAGTAGTTCAGAACCCAGGTTGGGCAGGTTGCCGCCGTTGACCGGGCAGGTGTTCTTGGTGAGCCCGAACGTGTCGCCGGCGAACAGTGCCAAATAGTTGGGTTCGCTGGGGTGCGTTTCGGCGAACGATTGCGCCATCATCGCGCCGTTGGCGGCCAGTGCGTTGATGAACGGAGCCGACTTGTTGCCGATGATGTTGGCCTGCGACCGGTTCTCCTCCACCACGATCACCACGTGCGCGAACGTGGGCAGCGTCGCCGCGGCATGCGCTCGCCAGCCCACCACCGACGCAACCGAAACCGCCGTCGTTAGCAAAGCTAACGTTGCGAGGACGGTATACGCCCTGTTCGGACGCATTTTCAGGGGCCGCATGCCGGGAGTATATGGGCGCTGCGTCGCGGCTCGGGTCGGCGCGCGAGCGTGTTCCCGGTGCGACCCCCGATTGTTATATACGCTCGACGGCATGGACGTCTGCGTCGTTGATCATCCGCTGGCTGCCGCGCGACTGACGGTGCTGCGAGATGAACGGACAGACACCGTTGCCTTCCGCGCCGCGTTGCGTGAGCTGACGCTGGTGCTTGTCTACGAGGCCAGCCGCGACGCACCCCGAGAGCCGGTGAAGATCCGCACGCCGGTGGCGGAGACGATCGGAACCCGGCTGATTGACCCGCCCCTGCTGGTTCCCGTGCTGCGCGCGGGCCTGGGCATGGTCGAGGAGGCGCACGCCGCCATCCCGGAGGCTCAGGTCGGCTTCGTCGGCATGTCGCGCGACGAGGAAACCCACGAAGCCGTCCCGTATCTGGAGTCGTTGCCCGACGATCTGACCGGGTGGCCGGTGATGGTTTTGGACCCGATGCTGGCCACCGGCGGGTCGATGATTCAGACCATCGAACTGCTGCGCCGTCGGGGCGCAACTGACATCATGGTGCTCTGTGTCGTCGCCGCACCGGAAGGCCTTGCCGCACTTGAGGAAGCGGCGCCGAATGCGCGGGTGTTCACCGTCGCGATCGACGAAGGGCTGAACGAGTCGGCTTATATCGTGCCGGGTCTCGGTGACGCCGGTGATCGCCAGTTCGGCCCGCGCCCCTTCACCAGCCCGCAACCGAAGCGACCGCCTCCGCACGCACCGCGGCGGCCCGTTCCCGGGCACGTGGCAGGTCAGCGCCCACCGCGCAGCGAACCTCCAAATAGCACTTCACCTTCGGCTCGGTTCCAGAAGGGCGTACCACCAACCTGATCGAGGTGGTTTCGTCGCCGCCGGTGAAGATCAGTGCGTCGGTGATGTCGGTGACGGTTGCGGCAAGCCCGGCCAGCCGGCGCGGCGGCGCTGCCCGCAGGTGCTGCATCCAGGCGGCGGCCTCCTCGGCATTCGCGACCCGGCGCGACACCGCAGCCACGTCGTGCACGCCGTGGCGCCGGGCCAGTTCGTCCAGGGCCTCGGGCACCGAACGACCCTGCCTTTTCAGTGCGGCCACCAGATCGCACACCAGAACCGCGGCGCTGATGCCGTCTTTGTCGCGCACCGCCTCGGGGTCTACACAGTGCCCGATCGCTTCTTCATAGGCGTAGACCAGGGTTCCGCCGGGAACGTCAGCGTCGGCGCGCGCCAGCCATTTGAACCCGGTGAGCGTCTCCACATGGACCGCGCCGTAGCGCGCCGCGATCGCGGCCAGCATGCGCGACGACACCACAGTGCTGGCCACCACTCGGGTACCGCCTCCAGCGGCAGCCAGAATGTAATCGCCTAAAAGCCAACCGGTTTCGTCACCGGACAGCATTCGCCAGCCGGCCGGGCCGGGTATGCCGACCGCACACCGGTCGGCGTCTGGATCCAGCGCGATCGCGACGTCGGCGCCGACGTCGGCGGCCAGGGCGAGCAGCGCGTTGGCGGCCCCGGGTTCCTCTGGGTTCGGGAACGCGACGGTGGGGAAATCCGGATCGGGCGCGAACTGCGTTGCGACGGCGTGCACGTCGCCGAAGCCGGCCCGCCGCAGTGTCTCTAGCGCCACCGCACCGCCGACGCCGTGCAGCGGCGTCAGTGCTACCCGAACCGATCCGGTGCCGCGGCGAACCCCGGACGCGCGCTGGATATAGCGCTCCACCAGATCGGTATCGGCGGGCCGGACGGGCCGCCGGGCGATCTGATCGGCCAGCGGCGCGGTCGCCATCGCGGCTTCGATCTCACGGTCGGTAGGGGAGACGATCTGGATGCCGCCATCGAAATACACCTTGTAACCGTTGTCGTTCGGGGGGTTGTGTGAGGCGGTGATCTGTATCCCGGCGGCCGCACCCGTGTGGCGCACCGCGAATGCCACCACCGGCGTGGGCACCGGCTCGCCGAACAACAGTACGGAAAAGCCCTGGGCGGCAAGCGTTTCAGCAGCGGCCGCCGCAAATGCCGCCGAGCCGTGCCGGGCGTCGCGGCCCACGACAACGGCTGAGCCAGCCAGGCCGCATTGTGCGAGCACCTGGGCCACCGCCCAGGTGGCGCGCAGCACCACGGCAACGTTCATCGCGTCCGGCCCGCCGCGCACCGGCCCGCGCAGTCCCGCGGTGCCGAACGTCAGGGGACGGGCGAACCGCGCGGCGAGTTCGTCGGCGTCGCACGCGGCGAGTTCAGCGGCCGTCTGTGGGTCTGGGTCGTGCGCGACCCAATCCTGTGGTGAGACAGTCACTTCTAAAACCGGGCTATGACGGCGGCCAGCAGCGAACCCATCCGGGCCGCCGATGCGGCCCCCGCGGCAAGCACCTCGGCATGGCTCAACGGCTCGCCGGTGATGCCGGCGGCGAGGTTCGTCACCAGCGACACGCCCAACACCTCGGCACCCGCGGCCCGGGCGGCGATGGTCTCATGCACGGTCGACATGCCCACCAGATCGGCGCCGAGTATTTGCAGCATCCGGATCTCTGCGGGCGTCTCGTAGTGCGGGCCCGGCAGGCCCGCATACACCCCTTCGGTCAGCGCCGGATCGGATTGCCGGGCCAGCGCACGCAACCGGGGCGCGTAGGCATGAGTCAGGTCGACGAACTGCGCGCCGACCAACGGCGAGCGTGCGGTCAGGTTCAGGTGATCGCTGATCAGGACCGGCTGACCCACCGCCATGTCCGACCGCAGCCCGCCGGCGGCGTTGGTGAGCACGACGATCCGGGCGCCCGCCGCGCAGGCCGTCCGCACCGGGTGCACTACGTGTGCCAGGTCGTGGCCCTCGTAGGCGTGGATACGGCCGGCCAGAACCAGCACGCGGTGCCTGCCGATCGCCACCGACAGCAGGTCACCGGCATGCCCGGCCGCGCGGGGCGGGGTGAAGCCGGGCAAGTCGGGATAGGGCACTGCCGCGGTCGCGGTCCCCAGCGCCGCCACGGCGGGTGACCATCCCGAGCCCAGCACGACTGCGACGTCATGTTCGGCGACGCCGGTGCGCTCGCCGATTACCTGGGCGGCCTGTTGTGCGAGTTCGCCCGGGTCGGTCACAGTGGGCGAGCCTAACTCGCTCGATGAGATACTGCGAAGCATGCCCGCAGCCAGCGCCCTGGACAACGTCGAGGAAGTGGTGCGCCGGCGCGGGGCCGAACTGGTCGAGTTGTCCCACGCGATCCACGCCGAGCCGGAGTTGGCTTTCACCGAACACCGCAGTTGCGCCAAGGCGCAGGCACTGGTCGCCGAACGTGGGTTCGAGATCACCAAAGCCGCCGGCGGCTTGGACACCGCGTTCCGCGCCGACTACGGCAGCGGGCCGCTGGTCGTCGGGATCTGTGCCGAATACGACGCCCTGCCCGGAATCGGCCACGCCTGCGGCCACAACATCATCGCGGCGGCCGCGGTCGGGACCGCGCTGGCACTGGCCGAGGTAGCCGACGAACTGGGCCTGACGGTAGCGCTGCTGGGCACACCCGCCGAGGAGTCCGGCGGCGGCAAGGCACTCATGCTGCAGGCCGGCACGTTCGACGACGTCGCGGTGGCCGTAATGGTGCACCCGGGGCCGACCGACATCGCCGGGGCCCGATCGCTGGCACTGTCCGAGGTCACCGTGGCCTACCGGGGCAAGGAATCGCACGCCGCAGTCGCTCCGCATCTCGGCGTCAACGCCGCCGACGCGGTAACCGTCGCACAGGTAGCCATCGGATTGCTGCGCCAGCAACTGGCGCCCGGGCAGCTGGTACACGGGATCGTCACCGAGGGCGGTCAAGCGGTCAACGTCATCCCCGGTCACGCGACGGTGCAGTATGCGATGCGGGCGATCGAATCGGAATCGCTGCGCGAACTCGAAGGCCGGATCTATGCCTGCTTTGCCGCCGGCGCCCTGGCGGCCGGCTGTGAATACGAAATCGACAGCGCCGCACCGGCATACGCCGAACTCAAACCCGACCAATGGCTGGCCGGCGTGTGCCGGGAGGAGATGCGCCGGCTTGGCCGCGAGCCGGTGCCGGCGGCCGTGGAGGCCGGGCTGCCACTGGGCAGCACCGATATGGGTAACGTGACGCAGGTGCTACCCGGGATCCATCCGGTGATCGGCGTTGACGCCGGTGGCGCCACGGTTCACCAGCGTGCCTTCGCCGCCGCCGCTGCCGGTCCAAGTGCCGACCGCGCGGTCGTCGAGGGCGCAATCATGTTGTCGCGCACCATTGTTCATCTCGCTCAGAGCCCCGACGAGCGGGACCGGGTGCTGGCGGCCCGGGAAAAGCGGGCGGCATCATGAGCCTCGTCGACACCGCCGAATCCTGGCTGGCCGCCCACTATGACGAACTGGTCGAATGGCGCCGGCACGTTCATCGCTACCCGGAGCTGGGCCGCCAGGAATACGCCACCACCCAATTCGTCGCCGAGCGGTTGGCCGACGCGGGGCTGAACCCCAAGGTGCTGCCCGGAGGAACCGGCCTCACCTGTGACTTCGGTCCCGAGCTGCAGCCGAGAATCGCGCTGCGCGCCGACATGGATGCGCTGCCGATGGCCGAGCGGACCGGTGCGCCGTACGCCTCGACGATGCCCAACGTGGCACACGCCTGTGGTCATGACGCGCACACCGCGATCCTGCTGGGCACCGCGCTGGCGCTGGCGTCGGTGCCGGAGTTGCCGGTCGGGGTACGGCTGATCTTCCAGGCCGCCGAAGAGTTGATGCCCGGCGGCGCCATCGACGCGATCGCGGCCGGGGCATTGAGCGGAGTGTCGCGGATTTTCGCCCTGCACTGCGATCCCCGGCTGGAGGTCGGCAAGATCGCGGTCCGGCACGGCCCCATCACCTCGGCGGCGGATTCGATTGAGATCACCCTGTATTCGCCCGGCGGGCACACGTCGCGGCCACATTTGACCGCCGACTTGGTCTACGGCCTGGGCACGCTGATCACCGGGCTGCCCGGGGTGCTGTCGCGCCGCATCGACCCGCGTAACAGCACCGTGCTGGTGTGGGGTGCGGTCAATGCCGGAGTGGCCGCCAACGCTATCCCGCAATCCGGGGTGCTGTCCGGCACCGTCCGCACCGCCAGCCGGCACACCTGGCTCGAACTCGAGGGGATCATCCGCCAGGCCGTGACCGCGCTGCTCTCGCCGTTGGCCATTGAGCACACGCTGCAATACCGGCGAGGTGTGCCGCCAGTGGTCAACGAGGATGTCTCGACCCGCATCCTCACCCACGCCATCGAGGCCGTCGGCCCCGATGTGCTGGCCGATACCCGGCAATCGGGCGGTGGCGAGGACTTCTCCTGGTATTTGGAGGAAGTGCCCGGCGCGATGGCGCGCCTGGGCGTCTGGCCCGGTGAGGGACCCCAGCTGGATCTACATCAGCCGACGTTCGACCTCGACGAGCGCGCTCTGGGCATCGGGGTGCGGGTAATGGTCAACATTATCGAGCAGGCCGCGTCTTTTTGACGGGTCACTTTGCTGCGGCCGTTGGACAGATTGGCCCAGTGTTGCCAAAACGGTTCGATCGCTTCTCATTCGCCCTAGAGTCTCGGGGCGATGAACTTCTTAATGTTGGCTCCAGAGGTCACCTCGGCATTGATGTTCGCCGGCGCAGGCTCCGCCCCGATGCTTGCCACGGCGGCGGCGTGGGATGGGCTGGCCAGTGAATTAGCTTCGGCAACAAGCTCTTTCAATTCGGCGATCGCGGGGCTGACCGGGCAGGCGTGGCAGGGTGCGGCTGCTGAGGCGATGACGGCCGCGGCCACACCCTATGCCGGCTGGTTGGGCACGGCGGCGGCTCAGGCCGCGCAGGCATCGGCTCAGGCTCAAGCCGTCGCTACCGCGTTCGAGGCGGCCCAAGCGGCCACCATCCACCCCATCGTCGTGGCCGCCAACCGCACTGGACTCCTGCAGTTGGCGCTGTCGAATCTGTTCGGTCAAAACGCGCCGGCGATCGCGGCTGTCGAGGCCGAATACGAGCAGATGTGGGCTCAGGATGTCGCGGCGATGTTCGGCTACTACACGAACGCTTCGGCGGCGGCCACCCAATTGGTTCCGTGGAACCTGGGATTCGGCAATACCGGCAGCGGCAACGCCGGCGGCGGAAACACCGGCGACTTCAACAGCGGCAGCGGCAATTACGGCAGTTGGAACCTGGGCAGCGGCAACGGGAATTCGGGCTCGGTCACAACGCCGAAACCAGGCAGTTTCAACGTAGGCAGCGGAAATCTAGGTGACACCAACCTGGGCAGCGGAAACTATGGCAACTCCAACGTCGGCAGTGCAAACTATGGCAACACGAACTACGGCAGCGGCAATAACGGGAGCAACAACATCGGCGCCGGAAACGCCGGAGTGGCCAACTTGGGCGGCGGCAACCGGGGCGACCAAAACTTCGGCAGCGGGAACACCGGCAGCGTCAACTTCGGCAACGGAAACATCGGAAACTCCAACCTGGGCAGCGGAAACCGCGGCGACCAAAACTTTGGCTTCGGCAACTTCGGGGACAACAATTGGGGACTCGGTAACACGGGCACCGGCAACGTCGGCTTCGGCAATTCCGGTACCAACAACATCGGCTTCGGGCTCAGCGGCCACAATCAGATCGGTTTCGGTGCCCTGAATTCGGGTAGCGGCAACATTGGCTTCGGCAATTCCGGTACCAATAACATCGGCTTCTTCAACTCCGGCAGCGGAAACGTAGGCATCGGCAACTCCGGAGCCTCCAACACCGGGATCTTCAACTCAGGAGAAGTCAACACTGGCTACGAAAACTCCGGCGGCGGCAATACCGGCATGTGGAACTCGGGCCCCATCAACATGGGCGTGGGCAATGCTGGCGCCTATAACTTGGGGTCTTATAACTCCGGGTCGCAAAACACCGGGAGCTTTAATGCCGGCGATGTCAACGCAGGCAGCTTCAACGAGGGGTCATACAACACGGGCTACTTCAATGCCGGCAACTATGACACTGGCGCCTTCAACGGAGGCGCGCAAAACACCGGTGTATTCAACAGCGGGTGGACCAACACGGGATTTGCGAATTCGGCGGATTCCAATACCGGCGGCTTCAACTCCGGTGCCCTCAACACCGGTTTCGGCAGTTCGGTAAACCGATCCGTCGCCAACTCGGGCTTCGGCAACTCCGGTGCGGGGGGAAGCTCCGGCTTTTACAACACTGGGGTGGAGAACTCCGGTTTCGGCAACTCGGGCTACGGCGCAAACTCCGGCTTCTTCAACTCCGGCCTCTCCAACACGGGATTGGGAAATACCGGTAAAGGCGGCTTCAACGCGGGCATGTTCAACTCGGGCAGCGGCGGCGCGAACACGGGTATTGGAAACGGCGGCGACGGCGGCTTTAATGCGGGTTTCGGCAACTTAGGTATCGGTGGCTCTAACGCAGGCTTTTTCAACTCAGGGATCGGCGGCTTCAGCTCGGGGCTCTGGAACTCGGGCAAGTTCGATTCGGGCGCCTTCAACACCGGGTTGGGACAGTCGGGTTTCTTCGGCCGCTAAGTCGAAGTCCCGGGCCCGATGTTGCGGGCCGGGCGGGTTCGCAGGTCATGCACGTAATCGGCTGGGGCACCGGCAATTTCGGCCGCATCGGCCATAACCCCCAGATAGCGCGCCGACGGCAGTCCGCCCTCCCAGGCGTCCAGCACATAGAGCCAGGCCAGCACG
Organism: Mycobacterium szulgai; assembly: GCF_002116635.1. Classification (GTDB taxonomy): domain Bacteria; phylum Actinomycetota; class Actinomycetes; order Mycobacteriales; family Mycobacteriaceae; genus Mycobacterium; species Mycobacterium szulgai. The sequence continues at coordinate 11,557 of NZ_LQPW01000125.1, forward strand.
GGATCGGTTGTGGTGTCCGAGGATAACCGTTCCACCCGGCAGCGGATCTTCTTGTGCACGCCGAACTCCGAGCCCTCCCACCGATCAAGGCTCATCTCGTCGGACGGTGTCATGTCGTAGAGCACGACGAACACCTTCGAGTCCGGATCCTCGACGATGGTGGCCAGCGCGCCTTCCCAGCCGAAGTCCTCACCGCCGAACGTCAGCCGCCACCCGTGCAACCAGCCGGTTCCGGCCATCGGCGAGTGGGGTGCTCGCTGCAGCATCTGCTCGGGATGCATGTTCGATCCGTAGGCGGCGTAAAGCGGCACGGACAAAGCTTAGACGGCGCGCTGCGGCGTCCGGCTAGGCCAAGCTAGGTTAGGCCTGTGGTGACCCGCATCGTGATCCTTGGTGGCGGCCCGGCCGGTTACGAGGCTGCGCTGGTCGCCGCCACTTCACACCCCGAATCGACCCACGTCACCGTCATCGACTCAGAAGGCATCGGCGGAGCCGCCGTGCTGGACGACTGCGTGCCGTCCAAAACGTTCATCGCCTCCACCGGCCTGCGCACCGAGCTGCGCAAAGCGCCCCAGCTGGGCTTCGACATCGACCTCGAGGACGCCAAGATCTCCTTGCCGCAGATCCACGCCAGGGTCAAGGACCTGGCCGCGGCGCAGTCCGCCGACATCGCTATGGACCTGCGGAACATGGGGGTACAGGTGATCGCCGGCCGGGGTGAACTGGTCGATCCAACTCCCGGGCTGGCGCACCACCGCGTCAAGGCGACCGCCGCCGACGGCACCACCACCGAACACGACGCCGACGTCGTGCTGGTCGCCACCGGCGCCAGCCCACGCATTCTGCCGACTGCCCGGCCCGACGGCGAACGGATTCTGACCTGGCGACAGCTCTACGACCTGAAAAAGCTACCCGAGCATCTCGTCGTGGTCGGCTCGGGTGTCACCGGCGCGGAGTTCGTGCACGCTTACACCGAGCTGGGCGTACAGGTGTCGGTGGCGGCCAGCCGGGACCGGGTGCTGCCCTATGAGGACGCCGACGCCGCGGCGGTGCTCGAAGAGTCGTTCGCCGAACGCGGGGTCCAGCTGTTCAAGAACGCCCGCGCCGAGTCGGTCACCCGCACCGACGCCGGTGTCCTGGTAACCATGACCGACGGCCGCACCGTCGAGGGCAGCCACGCCCTGATGACCATCGGGTCGGTGCCCAATACTAGCGGCCTCGGGCTGGAACGGGTCGGCATCGAGCTCGGCCCCGGCGACTACCTGACGGTGGACCGCGTATCGCGTACCTCGGTGCCCGGCATCTATGCCGCCGGCGACTGCACCGGCCTGCTGCTATTGGCCTCGGTCGCCGCGATGCAGGGCCGCATCGCGATGTATCACGCGCTGGGCGAGGGTGTCAGCCCGATCCGGCTGCGTACGGTGGCCGCGACGGTGTTCACCCGCCCCGAGATCGCCGCGGTGGGGGTCCCGCAGTCGGCGATCGACGACGGGTCGGTGCCGGCCCGGACGATAATGCTGCCGCTGCGCACCAACGCGCGGGCCAAGATGGGCGGGTTGCGCCAAGGGTTCGTCAAGATGTTCTGCCGCAAGTCAACCGGCGTGGTGATCGGCGGCGTGGTGGTGGCTCCGATCGCATCCGAGCTGATCCTGCCGATCGCCGTCGCCGTGCAGAACCGCATCACGGTCAACGAGCTGGCCCAGACACTCGCCGTTTACCCGTCGTTATCAGGTTCGATAACTGAGGCCGCCCGTCGCCTCATGGCACACGACGATCTGGACTGAAGGACGACTCAGGCCGCCCGAACGAACTAGCCTTGGCTACGCAACGCCTACCGCTGAGTAACTGAGTAACCGAAGTAACTGACAGGAGTCCTTAGCCGTGAGCAACCCGATCCACGGACCGGAGAGCCCCGTCGCGTCGCTCGGGCCGCAGCAGCGCGCAAGGGCCTGGGAGCGACTCGGTGCCGAGCAATTCGACGTGGTGGTCATCGGCGGCGGCGTGGTGGGTTCGGGCTGCGCCCTGGATGCCGCCACCCGCGGGCTCAAAGTCGCGCTGGTCGAGGCGCGGGACTTGGCTTCGGGCACCTCGAGCCGGTCGTCGAAGATGTTCCACGGCGGCCTGCGTTATCTCGAGCAACTGGAATTCGGGCTGGTGCGTGAGGCGCTCTTCGAGCGCGAGCTGTCGCTGACCACGCTGGCACCCCATCTGGTGAAGCCGCTGCCGTTCCTGTTCCCACTGACCAAGCGCTGGTGGGAGCGTCCGTACATGGCCGCGGGCATCTTCTTGTACGACAGCCTGGGCGGCGCGAAATCCGTTCCGGCGCAGAAGCATATGACCCGTGCCGGTGCGCTGCGGCTGAGCCCCGGGCTCAAACGAAGCTCGCTGATCGGCGGTATCCGCTACTACGACACCGTCGTCGACGACGCCCGCCACACCATGACGGTGGCACGCACCGCCGCACACTACGGCGCCGTCGTGCGCTGCTCCACCCAGGTGGTCGCGCTGCTGCGCGAGGGCGACCGGGTGACCGGTGTGCGGGTGCGCGACTCCGAGGACGGCTCGATCACCGAGGTGCGCGGTCACGTGGTGATCAACGCGACCGGCGTGTGGACCGACGAAATCCAGGCGCTGTCCAAGCAGCGCGGCCGCTTCCAGGTGCGCGCCTCCAAGGGTGTACACGTGGTAGTCCCGCGCGACCGCATCGTCAGCGACGTCGCGATCATCCTGCGCACCGAGAAGTCGGTTATGTTCGTCATCCCGTGGGGGAGCCACTGGATCATCGGGACCACCGACACCGACTGGAACCTGGATCTGGCGCATCCGGCGGCAACCAAGGCCGACATCGACTACATCCTCGGCACCGTCAACACCGTGCTGGCCACGCCGCTGACCCACGCCGATATCGACGGCGTGTACGCGGGACTGCGCCCGCTGCTGGCCGGGGAAAGCGAGGAGACCTCCAAGCTGTCCCGGGAACATGCGGTGGCGGTGCCGGCGGCCGGCCTGGTCGCCATCGCGGGTGGCAAGTACACCACCTACCGGGTGATGGCGGCCGACGCCGTGGACGCCGCGGCCGAATTCATCCCGGCCAGGGTTGCGCCGTCGATCACCCAGAAGGTTCCGCTAATGGGCGCCGACGGCTACTTCGCCCTGGTCAACCAGACCGAGAATGTCGGTGCGACGCGAAATCTGCACCCCTACCGGGTGCGCCACCTGCTGGACCGCTACGGCTCGCTGATCGACGAGGTCCTGGCGTTGGCGTCCGAAGATCCCGAGCTGCTGGGCCCGATCAACGAGGCGCCGGGCTACCTGAAGGTGGAAGCCCTATATGCCGTCACCGCCGAGGGCGCCCTGCATCTCGAGGACGTGCTGGCCCGGCGGATGCGGATCTCGATCGAATACTCACACCGCGGCGTGGACTGCGCCCAGGAAGTGGCCGATCTGATCGCCCCGGCGCTGGGCTGGAGCGCGGCCGACGTCAAGCGTGAGGTCGCCAACTACAAAGCTCGGGTGGAGGCGGAGATACTGTCGCAGGCGCAGCCCGACGACGTGTCGGCCGACGAGTTGCGCGCCAGCGCACCCGAGGCGCGCGCCGAGATCCTCGAGCCGGTACCGCTGAGCTGAGCTCACCCGATGACTTGTTTCACCAGAATCGGGGACTGAGGTCACTAGTAAGCGCTGCCGGACTTGGTGAGCATGGGTGCGTGACTAGCATCTCTGTGACAGGTTCGACCCCGATCTCGACCGTTACCGGTGACGCGGTGGTGCGCGTCGCCGCCGACGCCACGATCGCCGACATCGCCAAAGCTATTGTGGCCCATGATGTTGGGGCGGTTGTGGTCGGCGACGATAAGATGCCCACCGCCATAGTGAGCGAGCGCGACATCGCCCGGGTGGTGGCCGCTGGACAGGATCCGGCAGCCGTACGTGCCATCGACATGGCCACCACCAAATTGGTGTGGTGCAGCGCCGAGGCCACCATCGACCAAGTCGCGGTCCAGATGATGGACCACTACATCCGCCACGTGTTGGTCGACGACGAGGGTGCGCTGGCCGGCATCGTCTCGGCCCGCGACCTGCTGGGCGTTTACAGCGCGCAAGCCGAAACGGAAATAGACTCCGCGTGAAGCCCATGGCTGCCGTGATCGGCGGGAGTCTGGCCGGCGTTGCGGGATGGGACCTGTGGCAGCGCCGGCACACTATCTTGCGGAACTACCCGGTCATCGGGCAGTTGCGGTTCCTCCTGGAAGCGGTGGGGCCGGAGCTGCGGCAGTACATCGTCACCGACAACAACGCCGAGAGACCCTTCAGCCGCGACCAACGTCGCTGGGTGTACACGTCGTCGAAGTTGACGGACCGATATTTCGGGTTCGGCACCGACAATGATCTCGAGCGGACCCACAACTACCCGATAATCAAGCATGCCGCGTTCCCGGTGTCGGCCCCTGATGGCGAGCCTTCTCACCCCGATCCCGCGGTGCCACTGCCGGTGGCGAAGATCCTTGGTGGCGCGCGTAATCGGGCGAAGGCTTTCCGGCCGTCGTCGTTGGTCAACGTTTCCGGGATGAGCTTCGGGGCGCTGGGCGGCGCGGCTATTACCGCACTGAACAAGGGCGTGGCCATGGCCGGAGCCTTGCAAACCACCGGCGAGGGCGGGGTGTCGCCGTATCACCTCAACGGGGGCGACCTGGTCTGGCAGATCGGGACGGGGTACTTCGGTTGCCGCAATGACGACGGCACTCTTAGCCTGGCTCGCCTGGTCGACAAGGTGGCCGCGACTCCATCGATCCGCGCCATCGAGATCAAGCTCAGTCAGGGTGCCAAGCCCGGGCTGGGCGGCATGCTGCCGGGCGCAAAAGTCACCGATGAAATCGCCGCGATCCGTGGGATACCCCCCGGGGTGGACTGCAAGAGCCCCGCTGGACACTCTGCATTCCACGATGTCGACGGGCTGCTCGAGCTGGTGGAGACCATCGCTGCGGAGACGGGGCTGCCAGTGGGCATCAAATCGGCGGTCGGCGAAGGCGCCTTTTGGCCTGAGCTTGCCGAACGGATGGCCCGCACCGGCCGGTGCGTCGATTTCGTGACCATCGACGGCGGCGAGGGGGGTACCGGTGCAGCTCCGCTGGTCTTCACCGACCACGTCGCGTTGCCGTTCAAGTGGGCTTTCCCGCGCGTCTACCGGGCCTTTGCAGAAAAGGGCCTGCACCACGATGTGGTGTTCATCGGCTCGGGCAAGCTTGGCATCCCGGAGAACGCTCTACTGGGTTTGGCGTTGGGTTGCGACATGATCAACGTCGCACGAACTGCGATGTTTTCCATCGGTTGCATCCAGGCCCAGCGTTGTCACACCGGACGCTGCCCTTCCGGTGTCGCCACCCAGTCAGCCTGGCTTCAGCACGGTCTTGATCCGGCGTCGAAGTCGGTGCGCTGCGCAAACTATCTGGCCACCTTGCGGTTTGAGCTGCTGTGTCTGGCCCGGGCCTGCGGCCGCGTCCACCCCGGGCTCGTCCCCCTTGATGCCATCGAGCTTCTCGACGTCGACCTGCAGTCCGTGCCTGCCGAGGAATTGTTCGGTTACCGGCCGGACTGGGGCATGCCCGGACCGGCCGACATCGCCGCGATTACAGCCCTGATGGCGCCATAAACGACCTAGTGAGTGCTCGACGCGGTTGTCCTGCGCGATTCCATCAAACGGTTGCGAGCGATGTGTTCGACCAGAATCGGCACGAAGGTCTGCAGCGGCGCGTCGACGAATTGCGCAGCGGCCTCTTCACACCACTGCCTGATTTGCGGCCTGAGCTGGGCGGTGCGCTGCTCGTCGCCGTGGCCCTCGTGCCGGGCCAGGTTATCGGCGACGTCGGCCACCGAGCGCGTGACCAGCGAACGGGCCGCCGCGGCGACCTCGATGTCGGAGCCATTGCGCTCCTGGTCCAGGGCCAGTTGGGCGCTCTGGTTGTCGGCGTCCGGCGCGATGACGCCCACGGTCAAGTGGTGACCGTCTTTGTCGATGAGGATGACGCTAGCCGGCTCGTCACCGTCGAAGCCCAGCAATTCGACGGTGTGGCCACCGATCTCGAGCAGTTGCGGACAGTCGTCCCAGCCATTGCGGTGGTAGCCCACCATCAAGATCGGCCCCAGCTGGTCGGACAGCCGCGCCATCAAGTCGGGCAGCTCGTCGGCCAATCGCCTGGACCGCGGCCACCACGCCCCGTCGATGTGTTCGGACGCGGGTTGAAAGGGCTTGAGTTGCAACCGAGTTGGGCTATGCATTGCACCGCCTGTCTGTCGAGCGCCGGTCATTCAACGGTACGATCGTCGTCGCGTGCTCGCGCGCCCAGTGCACCAACACTTGGCACCGTTAGCACGAACACTTGGTTAACTGGCGTTCGGGTAAACCTCCATGTCTTGAACACTTGGTGCCCTCCGACGACGTACGCTCGCGTGGTCGGATACCGCAGGAGGATTGCAATTGGAGCCCGCAGTGCTCAGCGTTCGCGATGCGCTGGGGCCGGTGCGGGTGCGGTTGCGGGGTGGATCGGTGCTGACCGAGCTCATTGAAAGATTCGGCACGCCCGCCGGCGCGAAACTGCTCGCCGGGGAAGTGGTCGACGCCCGCGGGGCGGTCGTCGATAGCGCCACGCTGCTGGCGCCGGGTTCCTTCGTCTACCTGTACCGGGACCTGCCCGACGAGGTGCCGGTGCCCTTTGACATCCCGCTGCTCTATCAGGATGACGACCTCGTGGTCGTCGACAAACCGCACTTTCTGGCCACCATGCCGCGCGGCCGCCACGTCGCGCAGACGGCGCTGGTGCGCTTGCGCTGTGCCCTGGGGCTCCCCGAGCTGAGCCCGGCGCACCGGCTTGACCGCCTGACCGCCGGGGTGCTGCTGTTCACCACTCGACGTGAGTTGCGCGGCCGCTACCAGACGCTGTTCGCGCAAGGCGCGGTGCGCAAGACCTACCTGGCCCGCGCGGCGGTCGACCCGGCGCTGGTGCTGCCGCGGGTGGTGCGCAGCCGCATCGTCAAACGCCGGGGCAACCTGCAGGCGGTCTGCGAGCCGGGTGCGCCCAACGCAGAGACGGTGGTGGAGCTGGTTTCACCCGATGGTCTGTACCGGTTGACGCCCCGCACCGGACGGACCCACCAGTTGCGCGTGCAGATGGCCGCACTTGGGCTACCGATATGCGGAGATCCGTTGTATCCCAACGTGGTTGACGTTGTGTCACACGACTTCAGCTCGCCGCTGCAATTGCTGGCGCGGCGTATCGAGTTCGACGATCCGATCACTGGCTTGCCCCGTGAGTTCATCAGCCGACGCGAATTACAGGAGTCTGGGTATGAGTGAAGAGAACGCGCTCGTCATCGTCGCGGGTTATCAGGAACTTGATTCGGCTCGGCGCGACTTCGAAAACCTCACCGGCCGGGCCAACGCCAAGACCGTGCCGTTGCAGGGCGCGGTGCTGGTGGGCAAGGACGCCGACGGCAACGCCGTCCTGCTCGACACCGGCAACCGGCTTGGCCGCCGCGGCGCGGCCTGGGGCGCGGGGGCGGGTCTGGCGGTCGGCTTGTTCTCGCCGGCTTTGCTGGCTACGGCGGCGTTCGGGGCGGCCGCCGGAGCCTTGGCGGGCACGTTCGCCAACTATCGGATCAAGAGCGGGCTGGCCGACAAGATCGGGCAGGCGATGGCGGCGGGGAGCGCGGTGATCATCGCGATAACCCCGGCGCAGGGCCGACTCGCGGTAGAACAGACGCTGGCCGGATCGCCGATGAAATCGGTTGCCGAGATGAGTCATTCGACGTTGCGCAGCTTCGGTGCCGCGCTGCAAGAGGCGATGGGCAAGTTCAACCCGGACCGCACCAAGCTGCCGATACCGCAGCGCACCTTTGGCGGCACCATCGGCCGCACCGCGGCCGATTCGGTGGGCGACTGGACGATCGTCCCCGGCGCCAACGCGCCCGACGGCGCGCCGAATGTGCTGATCGTGTTGATCGACGACGCCGGCTTCGGTGGCCCGGACACCTTCGGCGGCGCCATTCGCACCCCGACGCTGTCCCGGGTTGCCCAGAACGGATTGGCCTACAACCGGTTCCATGTCACCGCAGTCTGCTCGCCGACCCGCGCGGCGCTGCTGACCGGACGCAACCACCACCGGGTGGGCTTCGGATCGGTCTGTGAGTTCCCGGGACCCTACCCTGGCTATTCGACGGTCAAGCCACGCAGCTGCGCCTCGCTGCCCCGCATTCTGCGCGACAACGGTTATGTGACAGGGGCTTTCGGTAAGTGGCATCTGACCCCGGACAACGTCCAGGGGGCGGCGGGACCGTTCGACAACTGGCCGCTGGGTTGGGGATTCGACCACTACTGGGGATTCCCGTCAGGTGCCGCCGGCCAGTATGACCCGATCATCAGCCAGGACAACTCGGTCATCGGCATACCCGAGGGGCAGGACGGCAAGCTTTACTTCTTCCCCGACGACCTCACCGACAAGGCCGTCGAATGGCTGCACACCGTACGCGCCCAGAACGCCACCAAGCCGTGGATGATGTACTACTCGACCGGCGCCACCCACGCGCCCCACCACGTCTTCAAGGAATGGGCCGACAAATACCAGGGGCAGTTCGACGAGGGCTGGGATGTCTACCGGCAGCAGACATTTGAGCGGCAGAAGCAACTCGGCATCATTCCGCCGGATGCCGAGCTGACCGAGCGGCCCGATCTGTTCCCGGCCTGGGACAGCTTGTCGGCGACGCAGAAGACGCTGTATGCCCGTCAGATGGAGGTGTTCGCCGGATTCTCCGAGAACGCCGACTGGAATGTAGGGCGGCTGCTGGATGCCATCGAGGATCTGGGCGAGTTGGACAACACGCTGGTCTTCTACATCTGGGGCGACAACGGCGCCAGCATGGAAGGCACCAACACCGGTTCGTTCAACGAGATGACCTTCCTCAACGGTCTGGACCTCGACGCCGACCGGCAACTCGAGCTCATTGAACAGTACGGCGGGATCGAAGCGCTGGGCGACGAGTTCACCGCGCCGCATTTCGCGAGCGGCTGGGCGCACGCCAACAACACGCCGTTCCAGTGGGGCAAGCAGATGGCCAGCCATCTCGGTGGCACCCGCGATCCGATGGTGGTGGCCTGGCCGTCGCGGATTCGGCCCGACGGGATACGCGATCAGTTCGCGCACTGTATCGATATCGCGCCAACTGTGTTGGAGGCCATCGGTTTACCCGAGCCCACCAGTGTGGACGGCTTCGAGCAGGAACCGATGGACGGAACCAGTTTCCTGCACACCTTCGACGGGGCGCACGCCGAAGACCGCCACACCGTGCAGTACTTCGAAAACTTCGGCAGCCGCGCCATGTACAAGGACGGCTGGTGGGCGTGCGCCCGGCTGGACAAGGCGCCGTGGGACTTGTCGCCGGAGACCATGCAGCGGTTCGCGCCCGGCGCCTACGACCCGGACGACGACGTGTGGGAGCTGTACTACCTGCCTGACGATTTCTCCCAGGCGAAGAATTTGGCGGCCGAACATCCGGACAAGCTCGCCGAACTGCAGCAGCTGTGGTGGGAAGAAGCCGAGCGCAACCGGGTGCTGCCGCTGCTGGGTGGGCTCGCGGTGATGTACGGCGACCTGCCGCCGCTTCCGACCACCGCGCGGTTCAGCTTCAAGAAGGGCGTACAGAACATCCAGCGCGGCATGGTTCCGCGCATCTTCGGCCGCTCGTACGCGATCGAGGCACTGCTAAACGTGCCCGACAACGCCGAGGGCGTCATCGTCGCCAATGCCGACTTCATGGGTGGGTTCGCGCTGTGGGTCGACCCGCAGCGGCGTCTGCACCACACTTATTCCTTCCTCGGTGTCGAGACCTATCGGCAGGTGTCCACCGAGCCCATCCCCACTGGCGACGTGACCGTGCGGATGCAGTTCGACAGCGAGCAGCCCGTCGTCGGTTCCGGTGGACGGGTGACGTTATGGGCCGGCAATCGGTTGATCGGCGAGGGTGAGTTGCCGCAAACGGTGAGCCTAGCGTTCACGTCGTATGCCGGGCTGGACGTCGGGCGCGACAACGGTCTGGTGGTCGACCGCGAGTATGAGGACAAGGCGCCGTATGCGTTCAGCGGCACCGTGCATGAGGTGATCTTCGACCTCAAACCCGTTTCACCGCAGGCCGAGCAGGCGCTGCATGAGCACGCGTCGGTCCAGGCTGTGGGGCAGGGGGCGGCGGGTTAGGCGAGTTATTCTGCGGCGTCGTTCAGCTCGGCGAGGCCGTCGCGGATTCCGGTATCGATCTGCTCGGTGAGAGTGGGCCCGCTCTGCGGCACCGGTTCGCAGTTACAGCTGAGCGTGTTGTACCAGCCGGGCTCGGCGTTGGCCGCAGTGGCTACTCCCACCGCAGCACAGACCGCGATTGCGGCGCTGAACAATACTTTCCTGATCATTTATGGCTCCCCGCCTGCATGTAGCAAAAGTTTATGCGGGTGCCGTGATGTATCAGAAGCTTGACATCAACTCTTAACCAGAGTGATGCCGGGGGCAAAAAGCCGCAATACTCAGGCCGACAAAGAACCCGGCGTGGTAGCCGTCGAGGTTGCTGCTGCCTTCCACTTCATTGGCGACGTCGGACTTCTGGCGACCGGAGTCGAGTTGGTCGCAGACCTGGTGACCGGCAAGGAGCGCGGCTTGGGGTGACGCGAAGTTGATGCCATGGGCGTGCGCGGCACTGAGGAAGTGGTCGTCGACCGCGTCGGCATGCGCTGCCGGAGCAGCGATGGCAACGAGGCTGCACAGCGCGGCCCCCAGGAAAGGGCCGGCCGCTTGGGTGATCGCCATTGCTGGAACCTCCCAGGGTACGAGTGCGGACGTAACAGGCTGCTTACCTTTTGATCATTCCAGTTAACGATACGACGAGGAAACCCCTTAGGTGTCCGAACCGTGTACCGGGCGGAAACTGTGGTTGAAATCGTGAATCCGGCCAGCTGCAGCGATGGCCGGAAGCAATCGGCTACGGGAAGATCTTGTACTGTGCCGCAGGAATCCGGCCAGGGTAGCAGTCTGGTCGCTCGAGGGATTCGATTGAAGTTCAAACGAATTGGCCCCGCGCTCGGTGCTCTGGCCGTTGCCACACTGCTGTTGTCGGCGTGCGGCAGCGACAACAAGCCCACCGCGGCCGCCGCGGCGAGAAAGGCGTCGTCGCCGAATGTCGGGTGCGGGGGCAAGCCGACGCTGACGGCCGCCGGTTCCACCGCCCAGGACAACGCCATGACCCGCTTCGTCAAGGCTTTCGAACAGGCCTGCCCGGGCCAGTCGCTGAACTACACGGCCAACGGCTCCGGCGCTGGAATCAGCGAATTCGTGGGTGGACAAACGGATTTCGGCAGCTCCGACTCCCCGTTGAGCAGGGATGAGTACGCCAAAGCCGAGCAGCGGTGCGGCTCGCCGGTGTGGAATCTGCCGATGGTGTTCGGACCCATCGCGATCGCCTACAACGTCACCGGACTGACTTCGTTGAACCTCGACGGTGCCACCGCGGCCAAAATCTTCAACGGCGCGATCACCTCCTGGAACGATCCGGCGATCGCGGTGCTCAACCCAGGCGCGAGCTTGCCCGCCGAGCCGATTCATGTGGTGTTCCGCAGCGACGATTCTGGGACCACGGAGAATTTCCAGAGATATCTGGACACCGCCTCTGGTGACGAGTGGGGTAAGGGTGCGGCAAAGGAGTTCAAGGGCGGCGTCGGTGAAGGTGCCAACGGCAGCAACGGGGCCGCAGCGGCCGTCAAAGGCGCCGACGGGTCGATCACTTACGTCGAATGGTCCTTCGCCCAAGCACAGCAGCTCAACGTGGCCAAGGTCATCACCTCGGCGGGGCCGGAACCGGTAGCGCTCGGCACCGACTCGGTGGGGCGCACGATTTCTAGTGCGTGGTTCACCAGGGAGGGCAACGACCTTGCCCTCGACACCATCTCCTTCTACCGGCCGAACCAGGCTGGCGCCTACCCGATCGTCCTGGCGACCTATGAGATTGTGTGTTCGAAGTATCCGGACGCGGGTGTCGGTACGGCGGTTAGGGCGTTCCTGCAAAGCACGATGGGCGCTGGTCAGGGCGGTCTTGCGGATAACGGATACGTCGCCGTACCGGATGCGTTCAGGTCGCGACTAGCGGCCGCGGTGAACGCCATTTCGTGACGCGCAATGTTTCGACGGTTTTCCCGCCGTTGTCAACGTAATGTTTTGCAAAATTTCCCAGCGTAGTAAGAGTGTCATGTTATGGAGTTCATAACGCTGCCCCCCGAGGTCAGCTCAGCGCTGATGCACTCGGGGCCCGGCGCGGAATCGCTGCTCGAGGCCTCCGTCGCTTGGCAGCGCCTCAGTGCCGATTTGGAAGAAACTGCCAGCAGCTATAACGCCGTGCTTTCTGCGCTGGCCGCAGACTGGCACGGTCCCTCGCCGCTGGCCATGATCCAGGCAGCCGCTCCCTACCTCATCTGGATGCGGGCCACCGCGCAGCAATGCCAGCAGTTGGCCTCGTCGACGCAGTCCGCGGCGGCGGCATTCAGCTCTACCCTGGCGGCGGTCGTTCCTCCCGCGACGGTCGGCGCCAACCGGACGCAGCTGGCCCACTTGCTGGCCACCAACGGGTTCGGCAAGAACCTCGCGGCCATCGCCGAGACCGAAGCCCAATACCAGAACATGTGGGTGAACAACGCGTCGGCGATGTACCGCTACGAGACCACTTCGGCGCAAACGACCGCGTTGTCGTTGTTCGCTTCCCCGCCCTCGATCGCCGATCCGGGTGCGCCGGCAGCTCAGGCCACCGCGGTTTCTGCCGCTGCGGCGGTGGCCCCGGCCGACGCGATCGCTCCGCCGGTATCTCCCATCGATGCGCTAATGCAGGCGATAGGCGTTACCTTCGACCCCGACCAAGGCTGGTTCGGATTGGCCAACACCTACGCCAACCAGTTCATATCGTCGGGATTCCCGATCAACCTGCTCAGCTACATGGCGCAGAACACCTCGGCGCAGGCATTGCAGTCGGTGGCCCCCGACATCGCGGAAGGCCTATCGCAGGGCGAGTCCGCCCTGAGCGAGGCGGCGGCCGGTATTTCCAACGCGGCCGGCGCCTTCGGTGCGCTAGAACCGGCGGCGGCGGTAGGTGTGGGAGTGTCGCTGGGCAACCTCAGCGCACCGCCCGCAACGCTGGGTGTGCTGACCGCTGCGCACACACCGGTCCAACTCGCGTCGGCGGTGTCGCCGCTTCCGGCCGGCGACGCCGGGTTCCCCATGCTTCCGCCGCTGATGCCACCGCCTATCTCGGCTGGCAGCGGTTGGCGCAAACGCAAGGAGCCGAAGTACGAGGACCTGGCAATGGGACTGGAGCTGAAGGGGACGTTCATGCCCCGCCCACCCGGGGCGGGCTGAGCGCGCCTGCTTGAACTGCCGTCCCCCGGGTAGTCCCGGGCGATGGAAATCACCGTCACATTCGTGGGCGATGCCACCACGCTGATTGCCGCCGGCGGCCTGACCATCCTGACCGACCCGAACTTCCTGCATCGTGGGCAGCATGCCTATCTGGGTTATGGGTTGGTGTCCAAACGCCTCCGCGAACCGGCGTTGAGCATTGAGCGGCTGCCGCCGACTGATGCGATCGTCCTGTCGCACATGCACGGCGATCATTGGGACCGCGTTTCGCAAAAGGGACTCGACCACGACTTGCCCGTCATCGCGGCTTCGGGGGTGCGCTCGGTCTGTCGACCTGGCAGCAGCACGCGATCAGCAAGGGCGGCGCCACGGTGACCATGACGTCGTTGCCAGGCCGGCACGCGCCGGCGCTGGCTCACCGGTTGTTGCCGCCGGTTATGGGGACAATGCTCGATTTCGCCGCCGCGGACGGCTCACGGCTACGTCGGGTTTACATCTCCGGCGACACCTTGCTCGTCGAGGAGCTCAACGAGATTCCCCTGCGTTTCGATGCGATCGATTTCGGCTTGCTGCATCTGGGCGGCACCCGGTTGCCGGCGGGCCGGCGTCTGCCGTTCGGTCTGACGGTGACGATGGACGGGCGCCAGGGGGCGGGACTGGTCGAGCTGCTGAAGCTGCCGAAGATGATTCCGATTCACTTCGACGACTACGGTGTCTTCGCATCGCCATTGGCGGACTTCACCGCCGAAATGCAGCGCCGTGGCATGGCCGAACGAGTCGTTCCGCTGGAGCGCGGCGCTTCGGTAACCCTATGAAAATTCAGAGGTCTGCGACCGGTCGGTCGGGGCGGTCGGTAATTTGGCCGTCATGCCCTGGGTGCGACTGCTCCTGCTACTCGTACTCGTGGGCGGCCTGATTGGCTGTCGCGGACAGCAGGTTTCGACGGCCAGCGCTCGAGATCAGCCCGGCACCTTGCAATTCGGTGGGCTGAAGCGCACCTATACGGTGCATGTCCCCCCGGGCCCGCCCGTTGGTTTGGTGCTCAACCTGCACGGCGGTGGCGGCACCGGCGCGGGACAGCAGGGGCTGACGGGCTTCAACGGCGCTGCCGACGTCACCAACCTGCTGGTCGTCTATCCCGACGGTTACGACAAGAGCTGGGCCGACGGCCGGGGTGCATCTCCGGCGGACCGCCGGCATGTCGACGACGTCGGGTTCCTGGTGGCGCTGGTGGGCAAGCTGCAGAGCGAGTTCAGCGTTCCCGCCGGGCGCGTGTTCGCCACCGGCATGTCCAACGGCGGCTTCATGTCCAACCGGCTGGCGTGCGATCGCGCCGATCTGTTCGCGGCGGTCGCACCGGTGTCCGGGACGTTGGGGGTGGGGGTGGCCTGCAATCCGTCCCGTCCGGTGTCGGTGCTGGATGCGCACGGTACCGCTGATCCGGTGGTGCCGTTCAACGGTGGGGATGTCCGCGGCCGGGGTGGGGTCAGCCACGCGGTCTCGGCGAAGAGCATGGTGGATCGGTGGCGCACGGTCGACGGTTGCCAGGGTGATCCGGTGACCGAGGTGCTGCCCAGTACCGGAGATGGAACAGTCGTGCACCGTTTCGATGCCCAGATCTGTGTGGCCGGGACGGAAGTGGTGTTCTATCAGATCGACAACGGCGGACACACCTGGCCGGGCGGCAAGCAGTATCTACCCAAGCCGGTCATCGGGGCCACCACTCGCGCGTTCGACGCCTCTCAGGTCATCGCGCAGTTCTTCCTGACCCACGGCCGCGACTAACGCTGGCAGGACGGGCACCAGTAGGTGATACGTTCGCCGGTGCCATTGGGGTTTCGGTGTTCGATGCGGGTTCCGCAGCGCCGGCAACGCTGCCCGGCGCGTCCGTAGACCCACAGCTGCCGGCCCGCCCGGGTGTCGCCGGTGGTGCAGCGATTCCAGCGAAAGCGGTTAACCCACAACATGTCCCGTGCAAGTGAGGCCAGCCGTCGCGGGTCGGCGATGGCGCTGACCGGTGCGGTGGGCAGGTGGCCGCTGACGAAACACAGCTCGTTGCAGTAAACATTGCCGACTCCGGCCATTGTCCGCTGGTCAAGCAGTGCCTCGGCGATGGACCGGTTCGGATCGGCCATCAGGTTGGCGGCGGCAAGTTCGGGATCCCAGTCTTCGCCCAGCAGATCGGGGCCCAGATGTGCGACCGCGGCAAGGTCGTGATCCCGTTCGAGGATCTCCAGCACGCCCAGGTCGATGCCGACCGCTCGAATGTTGTCTGCTTCCAGGATGATTCGTGCGCGATGATCGACCCGCACCGGCCGGTCGCCGACCCGCCAGCTGCCGTCCATCTTCAGATGCGAATGAATGCTGTACGCGCCCACTCGGATGAACAGATGCTTGCCGCGGCTGACCACTTCGTCCACCGCCTGACCGGTGAGGTCGACGGTGGCAAACCTCGGTACCCGGATGTCGCAGCGGGTCAGCGTATGGCCGACCAGGTGCTGGCGCAGCGTGGCTGCGGTGTGCCAGACGGTGTCGCCTTCGGGCATGGTCTAGCGCAGCCGCAATCCACGCGGGGTACGGACGAAACCGGCGTCGGTCAGCGCTGCGCTCACCGGACCCGGTACGCCTGGCTGCAACACCGGTATCCCGTCGACCCGTTCGACCAGGATCGATGCAACCCGCCGGGCGCCGACCAGGTCGGCCAGGCCTACCGCCGCCGCGTGGTTGGCCGCCGGATCCTTGGTGAACGTCAGCAGTGAGCGCCCGCCGCGTTCCAGGAACCAGGCCAGCTCGCCGTCCACCAGCACCACCAGCGCACCGGCCTTGCGGCCCGGCCGGGCGGCCGCCCGGGAATCGTTGCCTTCCGCGGCCGGCCACGGCAATGCCGCGCCATAGGGATTGGCCGGATCCGCAGCGGCCAGCACCACGGCGCGGTATTCGGGCCGTTCCGGGTCGACCCCGTCGAGATAGCTGCGCAGCCGGTCGACGGTCGAGGCGACCGCGAACTGCGCACCGCCCAGCGACTCGACGAAATACCCGCGCTGGCACCGCCCGGCATCCTCGAACGCGCTCAACACCTTGTAGAGCGTGGCGAATCCGCCGGGGACACCCTCGGCGGCGGCCGCACCCTTGGTCAGCACACCGTGGCGGTTCAACAGCAGCTCGGCCTGGAAGTGGGCCCGCAGCGTGGAGTCCGGTTCGGGCACCGGCAGCAGCGACCACCGCCCGGCCACGGTCGGGTCGGCGGTCCGTGCAGTGGCGTGCGCGACGCTGTAGCGGCTCAGTCGCGGCGGACGGTGGCTGCGGTGTGCCGGCTGGGCGCGCTTACGGGTGCCCGAGCCGCCGAGCAGCGCGCGCACCGGCGCGAAGGTGTCACCGGTGATCCAGCCCGCCCAAATCAGTTCCCACAGTGCGGCTTTGAGGTCGGTTTCGGTGTGGCCGTGCTTGGAGAGCTGGCGGAAGAAGTACGCGCCGCCGCCGGCCAGGGTGTCCAGAATCGCCCGGTGCGCGTCGGTGCAGTCGATCTCGGCCGGGGCGGTCAAGGTCAGCGGCGCGGACTCCGCCGGGTGCAGCGCGATCCAGCCGTCGCTGCCCGAAATCGACCCGGCACCCGACCAGGTCACCTCGCCGCTGGCGAGCAGCTCGTCCAGCATCGCCGGGGCGTAATCGCGAACCCGCGGAGCAAGTACCAGCGGTTCGAGCGCCGAGGCCGGCAATCGCACCCCGGCCAACTGTTCGATGACAGCGGCAAGCCCGTCGATACCTGAGTGACTGGCGTCCACGTGGTGCCAGGCAGGCAGAAAGCGGCCGTAGGCGGCGGTGCTGACCGGCTCTACCTGAGCGCGCAGCGCGGCCAGCGACCGCCGTCGCAGAATGCGCAGCACGTCAGCGTCACACCACTGTTCGCCGCCGGCCATACCAGACGCTTCGAGGGCGACGAAGTCACCGCGCACCAGCCTGCCTCCGGAGGTCATGTCGGCCAGCCGGCCCAGCACGTCGGCGGTGACCCGCAGGCCCAGGCCGAACCGGCTGGCCGCCTCGGCGGTGGTGAACGGCGTGTGGGTGCGCGCGTAGCGGCCCAGCAATTCGCCCAGCGGGTCGGCCACCGCTTCGGTGAAGCTGTCCGGAAGGCCCACCGGAACCGCTACGCCCACGCCGTCGCGCAGCCGGCCGATGTCCTCGACGGCTACCCACCAGGTCTGTCCGGCGAACGACACCGTCAGCGCGCGCCTGGCGGCGCGCAAGCCTTCCAGCCAGCCCCCGACGTCGGCGGCGGTCGCCCGGGCGGCGACCTCCTCCGCGGTGAGCGGACCCAGCAGCCGCAGCAGATCCGCAACCCCTTCCGCGTCGCGGGCGAGGCGGTCGGCCGACAAATGCTGCAACTGCCGACCGGTTCCGGCGATGACTTCGGGGTCGAGCAGCTCGCGCAGCTCAACGCGGCCCAGCAGCTCGGCCAGCAGGGTGCTGTCCAACGAGAGTGCGGCCGTGCGGCGTTCGGCCAAAGGGACATCGCCCTCGTACATGAACGCACCGACATAGCCGAACATCAGCGACGCTGCGAACGGGGATGGTTTAGCCGTTTCAGCCGAGAGCACCCGCACCTTGCGCTGGGCGATCTGCGCCATCAACTCGACCAGCGTCGGAACGTCGTAAACATCCTGCAAGCACTCGCGGACGGTCTCCAGCACGATGGGGAAGTCGGGGTATTTGCGTGCCACGTCGAGCAATTGGGCGGCCCGCTGGCGCTGGTGCCACAACGGCGAGCGGCGGCCAGGATGGCGGCGGGGCAGCAACAGCGCGCGCGCCGCCGATTCGCGGAACCGGGACGCGAACAAAGCCGACTCGCCCACCTCGGCGGTGACGATCGGATCGATCTCGTCGGCGTCGAACACGAAAATCTCGGCGCCCGGCGGTTCTTCCCCGGCATCGGGCAAGCGCACCACGATGCCGTCGTCGGAAGCGGTCGGCTTTTCGTCAAGCCCGTAGCGTTCGCGCAACCGCCGGCCCACCGCAAGGGCCAGCGGGCCATGCACCCGCAGCCCGTACGGCGAGTGCAGGATCACCCGCCAGTCGCCGAGCTCGTCGCGAAACCGTTCGACCAGCAGGGTGGTGTCGGTGGGCACTACGCCGGCGGCCGTCCGCTGGTCGTCCAGCAATGTCCACAAGTTGTCTGTCGCATATGAATCGAAACCTAAAGCGGTGCAACGCTTGTCGAATGCGCCACGGTCCAGGCCGGCCAGCTCGCCGGTGAACGCACCCAGTGCCCGGCCTAGCTCGGCGGGGCGCCCTACGTCGTCGCCGCGCCAGAACGGCAGCCGGGCCGGCTGGCCCGGCGCGGGAATCACCAGCACCCGGTCATGGGTGATCTCGGTGATCCGCCAGCTGGTGGCGCCCAGTGAGATCACATCCCCGGGCCGGGACTCGTAAACCATCTCTTCGTCGAGTTCGCCTACGCGGGACGGCTTTTCGGAATCGCTGGCCAGGTAGACGGTGAACAGCCCGCGGTCGGGGATGGCGCCACCGGAGGTGACGGCCAGCCGTTGGGCACCGGGGCGCGCGGTGAGGGTGCCGTTATCGTGGTCATACACCAGCCGCGGCCGCAGCTCGGCGAACTCGGTGGACGGGTACTTGCCCGACAGCAGATCCAGGGTGGCCTCGAAGACGCTGCGCGGCAGCGTCGCGAACGGGGCGCTGCGGCGCACGGTTTCGAACCAACGGTCGGCATCCAGCGGCTCCAGCGCGGCGGCGGCCACCGTGTGTTGCGCCAGGATGTCGAGTGGATTGGACGGTACCCGCATGGTCTCGATCTGTCCGGTAAGCATGCGCTGCACGCTGACTGCGCAGCCGAGCAGATCGGTGCGGTGTTTGGGAAACAGCACCCCTCGCGAAACCTCGCCCACCTGGTGGCCGGCTCGGCCGATGCGTTGCAGGCCACTGGCCACCGACGGCGGTGCCTCCACCTGGATCACCAGATCGACCGCGCCCATGTCGATGCCGAGTTCCAGGCTCGAGGTCGCCACCACCGCCTTGAGCTCGCCGCGTTTGAGGTCTTCTTCCACGACGGCGCGCTGCTCCTTGCTGACCGAGCCATGATGCGCGCGCGCCAGCAGCGTTGGCGCACCAAAGGTCTGGCCGCTGGCCATGACGTAGGCCGGAGCGCCGCCGGCCACCTGCGGGTTGGCCTCCGAGGGCACCATCAGACCACACCGCTCGGCGTGAATCTCGTTGAGCCGGGCGGTAAGTCGTTCGGCCAGACGGCGTGAATTGGCGAACACGATGGTCGAGTTGTGCGATTCGATCAGGTCTACCAGCCGCGCCTCGACATCGGGCCAGATGCTGTTGTTGGTCAGGTTGGCCATGTCGGGCACCGGTAGTTGTACCGACAGCTCGACCGTCTTGGCCGATGGCGGCGCCACTACAGTTGTCCGGTTTGTCGCCTTTGTCGCGGCTGCGCCGGACAGGAACCGCGCCAGCTCCTCGGGCGGCCGCACGGTCGCCGACAGCCCGATCCGCTGCGCCCGCCGTTCGCCGGCTAGTTCGTCGAGCCGCTCGAGCGACAGCGCCAGATGTGCGCCGCGCTTGGTGGCGGCGATCGCGTGAATCTCGTCGACGATGACGGTCTGCACGCCGGCCAGGGTGTCGCGGGCGGCCGAGGTCAACATCAAGAACAGCGATTCGGGGGTGGTGATCAGTACATCGGGCGGCTTGGCGATGAGCTGACGGCGCTGCGCGGGCGGGGTGTCACCCGATCGGACGCCGACGCTGATGCTCGGCACGGGCAGACCGCGTTGCTCGGCGAGCCGGGTGATTCCGGCCAGCGGGGTGCGCAGGTTGCGCTCGACGTCGACCGCCAGCGCCTTGAGTGGGGACACGTAAAGCACTTGGGTTCCCGGGACGCGGTCCGCCTCGCGCGCCAGGGCGTCGAGAGCCCACAGGAACGCGGCCAGCGTCTTGCCCGACCCGGTTGGCGCGACGACCAGCGTGTGATCGCCGTCGGCGATGGTGGCCCAGGCCGCGGCCTGCGCCGGAGTGGGTCCGGCGAAGGTGCTGGCGAACCAGTCGCGAGTAGTCGCGCTGAATCTGCCTAACGGATCAGTGCTCACCAGGCCATCGTGCCAACACCTACCGACAAAAAAGACTCAGAGCTTCACAACCGGGCGGTGGCCAGGGCCTCGGTGAGTTCGGGAGGAATCTCGGGCAACCGCGCGATCAGATCCAACAGCGAGTGCGCGCACGAGTCGGCCAGCCGGTCGGCATCGGTAGTGGGGTCCATAATCCGCTGGCGGCAGATTTCGAAGGTGAACGAGATCCAGCCGAATACCAGCACCCGCAGGTCACGCTCGACGTCCGGATCCAGCTTGTTTCCCTGAGTCGCGGCCACCGTGTTGGTGATGCGGGTCATGATGTGTTCCATCTGGCGGTTCTTGGCTTCGTCATCGATGCCGAGCAGAACCGGGTCGGACCGCCCGAGTCCGACGTATGCGGCCCATGCGGCCTCCGGGTTCTGCTGGTGGTAGGCCATGTAAGCCAGCACGCCCATCCGGATCTCTTCGAACATCGTCAAGCCGGGCGCCGGCTCGATGTTGGTGGCCGCGTACAGCCGGTCGGCCTCGTCCTTGACGACAGCGGCAAAGAACGCGCGTTTATCCGGGAAGTAGTGGTACATCAGCGCGCGCGACACACCGGCCCGCTCCGCGATCTCGTCGATACGGACCTCGTCATAGGGTCGCTTGCCGAAGACTTCCGCCCCCAGTGCGAGCAACTCGGCGCGTCGATCCTCTGGGGATAACCGCCTCCTGGCCGTCGCCATAAGCAGTGATACTACCCACGCAAAGTGTGCGTTCGGATAGAGCTGACTGTGGCGACCCGGCTCAGCCGAATTCCACGCCCTGGGCCAGCGGCAGCTCATTGGAGTAATTGATGGTGTTCGTGGCCCGCCGCATGTAGACCTTCCAGGAGTCCGAACCCGACTCGCGTCCACCGCCGGTTTGCTTCTCCCCGCCGAACGCGCCGCCGATCTCCGCGCCCGAGGTGCCGATATTGACGTTGGCGATACCGCAATCCGACCCGGCCAGAAATCGCTGTGCCTCGCGCAGGTCGGTGGTGAAGATCGACGACGAAAGCCCTTGCGGCACCGCATTATTGAGGGCTATCGCGGCATTGAGATCATCGTAGGTCATCACATAGAGGATGGGCGCGAACGTTTCGGTGGCCACGATGGGTGTCTGCGACGGCATCCGCACCAGCGCGGGGGTGACGTAGTAGGCGCTGGGGTAATCGCCTTGGTGGTGCTCACCTCCGATCACTTCGCCGCCGTCGGCGCGGGCCTCATCCAGCGCGCCGAGCATGTCGCGGTAGGCGGCCTCGTGAATCAGCGGCCCGACCATGGTGCGCGGCACCGATGGGTCGCCAACCGGCAGCTGCCGGAAAGCCGAGGCCACCCGCCTCACCACTGAGTCGGCCACCGAGCGGTGCACGATCAGCCGGCGCAAGCTGGTGCACCGCTGCCCGGCGGTGCCCGCGGCGGCGAACACGATGGCGCGCACCGTCAGGTCCAGGTCGGCCGACGGCGTCACAATGGCCGCGTTGTTGCCACCCAACTCCAGCAGCACCCGTCCGAACCGCCGCGCCACCCGGGGCCCCACCTGCTCACCCATACGCACCGAGCCGGTGGCCGAGACCAACGCGATTCGCGGGTCGTCGACGAGTTGCTCGCCCAGCTCGCGGCCGCCCAACAGCAGGCCACCCAGCCCCGCCGGCGCGCCGACGTCAGCGGCGGCCCGGGCCAGCAGCGCCTGGCAGGCCAGACCCGTCAGCGGCGTCAGCTCCGAGGGCTTCCACACCACCGGGTCACCGCACACCAGCGCGATTGCGGTGTTCCACGCCCACACCGCCACCGGGAAGTTGAAGGCGGTGATCAGCCCGACGACACCGAGTGGATGCCAGGTCTCGAGCAGCTGATGCCCGGGACGTTCGGAGGCGATGGTGCGCCCATAGAGCTGACGTGACAACCCGACGGCGAATCGGCAGACGTCGATCATCTCCTGGACCTCGCCCAGTGCCTCCGAGGTGATCTTGCCGACCTCCAGCGTCACCAACGTCGCGAGCTCATACCGGTGCTCGACGAGCAGTTCGCCGAGCCGGGCGACCAAGTCGCCCCGCACCGGCGCCGGTGTAACACGCCATTGCGAAAACGCATTGCACGCATCGCTAATCGTGCGGTCGGCCTGCTCGGGCGTGGTCTGGGCGACGGTGCACAGCACCTCCCCGGTGATCGGCGTGCTCGCCGCCAGCCCGTCCGAACCCGGCTCGCCGAGGCGGGCCGCGACGCCGATCGCCTCGAAGGCGTCGCGCACTCGGGTGCGTAGCTGCTCGGTCATGCCCATGCCTCCGCCTCGTACAGCGCGTACGGATCGTGAATGTCGCGGCCCATCACCCCAGCCAACCACTGCGCGTCGTATTCCGAGTCGTCGGCAATCGAACCGATATCAGTGTCGCGGTCCAAATTCGAGCGAAAAATACCCGCCGCGGATGCCGGCAAGAAGTCTTCGTAGACCACCGGCGCGCACGGGTCGCCGCGGCGGTAGTACGCCAGCCCCTGGGAAGCCATTTCCGTATCGGTCGACGGAAAGTACTGCGACCACACCGCGGCCGGATCCGCGGCGGCCATCGCGGTGTCGTAGCGTTCCCGGCCCTTGCGGGTGAGCGCGACACCTCGTGCCTCGACTTCGCCGAACCGCACCCGCAGGGTGCCCGGGCGCACGCTGCCGTCAGCGCAGCGGAGAAGGCGCGGTTCGGCCAGCGCGCGAAAAGAGGTCTGGCGCAACAGCACTTCGGGCCCGTCGCTGCGGGGCGGGCCCTGGATCGCATCGATCATGGTGATGCCCCGCTCGGTCATCCGGCGGTACAACTCGTCGATGTCGAGGACCCGCGGCGTCAGGTGATTGATGTGGGTGGAGCCGACTCCGGCGATGTCGGCGGCCACCGCCGATACCTCGGACAGTTCGTCGTACCAGGACTTGTCGATCGGATCACGGGACAGTGCGAATGCCGCCACCGCCGCGTCGACGAAACCGCCGGCCGCCGCTGCGTCGCAGCCGCCATCGGCCGCGATGATCCGCGCGCGGGCCAGTAATGCGGGATCGAACAGCTGCCGGCGGGATAGATATGCGTGCACGCGGGCGCGCAAGCCGGCGTCGAAGTAGCGGGGGTCCTCGGTGGCCAGCATCGAGGTGAAAACCCGAAACGGGTTGCGCGCCAACTCGGTTGGATCGACAGGCCGAAACGCCGTTGAAACCACGGGTATCGGTGCGGCCGCCGACCGCAGGTCGTAGTAGCCGACCGGCAGCATGCCGAACGCGGCAAAAAGCTCAGCGACGCAAGCGAGTTCGGCCGGGTTGCCAACCCGGATGGCGCCGTGCCGCTCGGCGGTGACGCGCTGCAGCGAACCGAATCTTTCGGCGCCGGGGTGCGACGCCACATAGTCCCGATTGACCTGTGCGCTTACCTCGACCAGCGTGCCGTAGGCGGGTACCTCGGCTGCGTACATGGCCGATAGCCCGGCGGCGAACCGCGCCCGCAGCTGCCAGGTCGGTAGCCACCTCATGGCGCGCCGTCGCTGCGATACTCTCCGGCCATGAGTGAGACGCTCGACGATATCGACCGGATCCTGTTGCGCGAGCTGGTCGCCGACGGGCGCGCGACGCTGTCGGAGTTGGCCACGAGTGCCGGACTCTCGGTTTCGGCGGTCCAGTCCCGGGTGCGCAGGCTGGAGTCGCGCGGTGTGGTGGCCGGGTACTCGGCGCGGATCAACCCCGAGGCCGTGGGGCACTTCCTATCGGCGTTCGTGGCCATCACTCCTCTTGATCCGTCTCAACCCGATGATGCTCCTGCCCGGCTGGAACAGATCGAGGAAATCGAGTCCTGCCATTCGGTGGCCGGCGAGGAGAGCTACATCCTGCTGGTTCGCGTCGAATCCGCACGGGCGCTGGAGGATCTGCTGCAACGGATCCGGACAACCGCCAACGTGCGGACGCGCAGCACCATCATCTTGAATACTTTTTACTGTGATCGGCAGTTTGTACCATAAATTTTTCGGTCTGTACCTCAATCAACCGTAAAGATCCCGCTATCATGTGGGCATGACTGTCGCCCTGAACGCCGGACCGGCCCAGGTCCCCGAGATCCTCGCGCGCAGCATCCTGCTCGACACGTTCGATCTTGTACTCGATCTCAACCGATCCGCCGGTTCTTATCTGGTCGACGCCCGGACCGGTCGCCGCTACCTCGACATGTTCACCTTCGTCGCGTCGTCGGCGCTGGGCATGAATCACCCGGCGCTCGCCGGGGACGATGAATTCCGCACCGAACTCGTCGAAGCGGCACTGAACAAGCCGAGCAATTCCGACGTGTGCACGGTGGCGATGGCCCGATTCGTCGAGACCTTCACCCGCGTCCTGGGCGACCCGGCGCTGCCGCATCTGTTCTTCGTCGAAGGGGGCGCGCTGGCGGTCGAGAACGCGCTCAAGGTGGCCTTCGACTGGAAGAGCCGGCACAACGAAGCACACGGGGTCGACCCGGCGCTGGGCGGTCGGGTTCTGCACCTGCGCGGCGCATTTCACGGTCGCAGCGGCTACGCCTTGTCGCTGACCAATACCAAACCGGTCAACGTGGCGCGCTTCCCGAAGTTCGACTGGCCCCGCATCGATGCGCCGTACCTGCGACCGGGTGCCGACATGTGCGCGCTGGAAGCCGAGTCGCTGAGCCAGGCTCGCGCGGCATTTGCCAAGTACCCCAACGACATTGCGTGCTTCATCGCCGAACCCATCCAGGGGGAGGGCGGCGACCGGCACTTCCGGCCACAATTCTTCGCCGCGATGCGGCAGTTGTGCGACGAGCATGATGCGCTGCTGGTCTTCGACGAGGTGCAAACCGGCTGCGGGCTGACCGGAACTCCGTGGGCCTACCAGCAGTTGGGTGCTCACCCCGACGTCGTGGCGTTCGGAAAGAAGACGCAGGTGTGCGGCGTGATGGCGGGCCGCCGGGTCGACGAGGTCGCCGGGAACGTGTTCGCGGTGAAGTCACGGCTCAACTCGACGTGGGGCGGCAATCTCACCGACATGGTGCGCGCCCGCCGCATCCTCGAGGTGATTCAAGCCGAGGGCCTCTTCGAGCGCGCTGCCGAGCGAGGCCGCTATCTGCGCGGGCTGCTCGACGAGCTTGCCGAGGATTTCCCGGCGCTGGTTTCGCACCCACGCGGACGCGGTCTGATGTGTGCCTTCAGCCTGCCCACCACGGCCGTGCGCGACGAGGTGATCCGGCAGTTGTGGCACCGCGCGGTGATCGTGCTCCCGACTGGGACAGACGGCGTGCGGTTTCGTCCGGCGCTCACTGTTTCGCACGACGACATCGATGCTGCGGTGGCCGCCCTGCGCAGCGCCTTAACGGCTGTGACCTAGACGGATGCAGCCTGTTGCGGGTTTGTCCGGTATTGACGCAGGGTATTCGGCGGGGGTAGTTGGTAAGGGCGGGATAGAGGTACTCCGATGCAGAAAGTACATGACGTAACAGGACGTGACCGTCTCGGTCAGGAGGACAACGAGGTCCGCTCTGCCATCCGTTTTGCGGTGGTAGCCACGCTCGCGGGGATCGGCTTTGTAATTATGGCCGCATTATGGGTCAGCACGTGTCCCGGAGTGAATGTGGACACCGCGGCCTGCGGAGCGCCCGAGCGGACGATGCTGGCGTTTGGCGGTCCGGTGATCCTGTTTGCGGCTGGGCTCTGGGCGTTCCTGCGCACCTACCGGGTATGGCGAGACGAGGGCACCTGGTGGGGATGGCAGGGTGCCGGCTGGTTTCTGTTGACGCTGATGGTGGTCACGGTATCGATGGGCGTTCCCCCGATCGCCGGCCCGGTGCTGGGCCTATGAAGCTGGCCGATAAGCCCGCCTATAAGCCTGGTGGCAAATAAATCGCGCTGAGCCCTCCACAACCCGTTCTGCGAGTTCTACCGTTGGTGGTAATGCCCTTGCTTGGCAGATGGCGGGCAGAAATCGCGGGAAGGAGGAACCATGGGGGACACTTTTCGTGACCCCGTCGACCACTTGCGGACGACGCGGCCACTTGCCGGCGAATCGCTGATCGACGTGCTGCACTGGCCTGGGTACCTCTTAATGGTCGCCGGTGTGATCGGTGGTGTCGGGTCCCTCGCGGCCTTCGGCAGCGGACACCACAACCAGGGCATGACGGCCGGGGTCGTGGCGATCACGCTTGCCGTCATTGGCCTGGCATGGCTGACGGTGGAGCACCGGCGGATACGCAGGATCGCCGACCGGTGGTACGCCGAACACCCCGAAGTGCGCAGGCAGCGGCTTGCCAGCTAGGGCTTGTGGATTCCGGGTTTACCCACTGCGGCGATTGGGCATCTGGTTTAGACCATGATGAGTGCCAGTATTGCTTTCGCGCGGTCATCCCAGCGGTGCCATCGCTGGGGACAAGATCACAAAAGCACCGACGTATATCGCTACTGCGATCAGGATCAGCAGTACCAGGGTTACCACCGCGATCACCGCCGTCCGCCTGAGCTTGCGCGTCCGCGCGGTGTCGGTGACGTCTGCCTCGCGCATAGCTGGTTGAATACCCGGTGGCGATCATGACCAACCGGCTCGAACCCAAGGTCCAAGGCGGACCCGGAGGCACCAATCGGGTCGGTCGAACATTGCCGGGAGGCCACATGACCGATGCGGATCAGCTCACCCACGGGCGCCAACGGGGCCCGCGTGCCGTCGAGTTGAACGTTGCTGCACGCTTGGAGAACCTGGCGATGCTGCGAACCCTGGTCGGTGCCATCGGCACCTTTGAGGACCTGGATTTCGACGCCGTGGCCGACCTGAGACTGGCGGTGGACGAGGTGTGCACGAGGCTGATCCGCTCGGCCACGCCCGACGCCGTGCTCAGCCTCGTGGTTGATCCCCGGGAAGAGGAGCTCGTTGTGGAAGCCTCGGCGTCGTGCGACACACACGACGTGGTAGCCCCGGGCAGCTTCAGTTGGCATGTCCTGACGTCGCTGGCTGACGACGTGCAGACCTTCCATGACGGCCGCCAGCCAGATGCGAGCGGAAGCGTCTTCGGGATCACCCTGACAGCCCGACGGGCGGCCTCTAGCAGGTGACAGAGCGTCACGGCGGTGCTGGGTCGTCCTCGCGGCCCAACGAATACGCCGATGTCCCCGACATGTTCCGTGAGCTGGCGGATTTTGCCGAAGACTCACCGGAATTCCAGCGCCACCGGGACAAGATCGTGGAACGGTGTCTGCCATTGGCCGATCACATCGCGCGGCGCTTCGAAGGCCGCGGCGAACCCCGTGACGATCTGATACAGGTTGCGCGCGTCGGCTTGGTCAATGCCGTCGTCCGGTTCAACGTCGAGGCGGGATCGGACTTCGTTTCGTTCGCGGTGCCGACCATCATGGGTGAGGTCCGTCGGCACTTCCGCGACAACAGCTGGTCAGTCAAGGTGCCCCGGCGCCTCAAGGAGCTGCACCTGCGATTAGGCACCGCCACCGCCGATCTCTCACAACGGCTGGGCCGGGCACCCACGGCCACCGAACTCGCTGCTGAACTCGGTATGGACCGCGAGGAAGTGGTCGAAGGCTTGGTGGCCGGAAGCTCCTACAACACGTTGTCCATCGACAGCGGGGGCGGCAGCGAAGAGGACGATGCGCGCGCCATCGCGGACACGCTCGGCGATGTCGACACCGGTCTGGACCGGATCGAGAATCGCGAGGCGCTGCGCCCCCTGCTCGAAGCACTGCCCGAGCGGGAACGAACGGTTTTGATACTCAGGTTCTTCGAGTCGATGACCCAAACTCAGATCGCCGAGCGAGTCGGAATCTCACAGATGCACGTGTCACGCCTGCTGGCTAAATCGCTGACCCGGCTACGTGACCAGCTGGAGTAGCCGCCGTTCGGGCTGACCGCCGTCGGCGGCCTCCATGACCGGCAGAATGCCGTCGGGGTCGCAGATCCGCAGTAGCCGCGACACTGCCTCGCTGGGGATCATCGCCCAGTGCGTGCCCAGGGCGGAACAAACCACATTGATTCGGTGTAGTGCCGAAAAGCCCGCAGTACCAATGAATTCCAGGCCGCGTAAGTCCAGCGTCAGCCATTCGCGATCGGTGACGCAGCGTTGCACGTACTCGGCGAGCTGATCGGCATTGGCGGCATCGAGCTCACCGTGCGCGCTCACCACGGCGACCGATGAACTCCGCTGTGCGCTGAAGTCGGCCATGCGGGTCTCTTGCCGGGATTGGGTCACAAGCATTGTTGACTCCGTCAGTCGTGCTGTGAATCGCGTCTGGGCACGGCAAATCGCTCGATCCTGGGATTTCGCCTCCCCGCGCGATCCCATGGGACGCCATTCCGGGCGGCTGTGAACTCAACCTGTTTTCCAACCCTACCCAAGCGCCACGGGGTCGACAACGTGGCAGGTGAGAGCTACTTGATTTCGGCGAGCACGGTGCCCTGCGTGATAGCCGCGCCGGCCTCCACCGCCAGACCGGTGATGGTGCCGTCCTTGTGCGCGGTGACGGGGTTCTCCATCTTCATCGCCTCGAGGACCACAACCAGGTCGCCGGCGGCGACCTCCTGTCCTTCTTCTACCGCGACCTTGACCACGGTGCCCTGCATTGGAGCCGTCACCGCGTCGCCCGAGGCCGCCGCGCCGGTGTGGGCGCCGCGCTTGCGTGGCTTGGGCTTGCGCCGAATGACGCCGGACGCCTCGGCTGCCGAGCCGTTGGAGAGCGCCAGGTCGGCAGGCAGTGAGACCTCGACCCGGCGCCCGTCGATCTCGACGACAACCTTCTGGCGCGGCCGTGCGTCTTCCTCATCGAGGGGCTGACCGCCGGTGAACGGTTCGATCGTGTTGTCCCACTCGGTCTCGATCCAGCGGGTGTGCACGGTGAAGCCATTCTCGTCGCCGATGAACGCCGGGTCCGAGACGACGGCGCGGTGGAAGGGGATGACGGTGGCCAGCCCCTCGACCTGGAATTCGTCCAGCGCACGCCGGGCACGCGCCAGGGCCTCGGTGCGGTCGGCGCCGTACACGATGAGCTTGGCCAGCATCGAGTCGAATTGGCCGCCGATTACCGAGCCGGTTTCCAC
Organism: Mycobacterium szulgai; assembly: GCF_002116635.1. GTDB lineage: Bacteria > Actinomycetota > Actinomycetes > Mycobacteriales > Mycobacteriaceae > Mycobacterium > Mycobacterium szulgai. The sequence goes on from NZ_LQPW01000125.1 coordinate 41,147, forward strand.
GCCGGAGTCCAGCCGCACACCGGGGCCACAGGGCGGGTGAAACTTGGTCACCGGGCCGGGGGCGGGCAGGAAGCCGCGGCCGGCGTCTTCGCCGTTGATCCGGAATTCGATCGCGTGCCCCCGCGGGGTGGGGTCCTCAGTGAGGTCCAGCTTGTCGCCGTTGGCGATCTTGAACTGCTGCAGCACCAGGTCGATGCCGGCGGTTTCCTCGGTGACCGGGTGTTCGACCTGCAGCCGGGTGTTGACCTCGAGGAACGAGATCAGGCCGTCCTGGCCGACCAGGTATTCGACGGTGCCGGCGCCGTGATAGTGGGCTTCTTTGCAGATCCGCTTGGCGGATTCGTGGATCTCTTTGCGCTGCGCGTCGGTCAAGAACGGCGCCGGCGCCTCTTCGACGAGCTTTTGGAACCGGCGCTGCAGGGAGCAGTCCCGGGTGCCGGCGACGATGACGTTGCCGTGCTGGTCGGCGATCACCTGTGCCTCGACGTGGCGGGGTTTGTCCAGGTAGCGCTCCACGAAGCACTCGCCGCGGCCGAACGCCGCGACGGCCTCACGGGTGGCCGACTCGAATAGTTCCGGGATCTCCTCGATGGTGCGCGCCACCTTCATGCCGCGGCCGCCGCCGCCGAAGGCGGCCTTGATCGCGATCGGCACTCCATATTCTTTGGCGAACGCCACCACCTCGTCGGCGTCTTTGACCGGGTCCGGGGTGCCGGGCACCAGCGGAGCCTGCGCGCGGGCGGCGATGTGACGAGCGGTGACCTTGTCGCCGAGGTCACGGATCGACTGCGGGCTGGGCCCGATCCAGATCAGACCGGCGTCGAGCACGGCCTGGGCGAAGTCGGCGTTCTCCGACAGAAAGCCGTACCCCGGGTGGACCGCGTTGGCCCCGGACTTGGCCGCCGCGTCGAGCAGCTTGGCGAAATCCAGGTAGGACTCGGCCGAGGTCTGACCGCCCAGAGCGAACGCCTCGTCGGCCAGCGCGACGTGCGGCGCTTCGGCGTCGGGCTCGGCGTACACCGCCACGCTGGCCAGGCCGGCGTCGCGGGCAGCACGGATCACCCGAACCGCGATCTCGCCGCGGTTGGCGACGAGAACTTTGGAGATCCTTGAGCTGGCGTGACTGGCCACTGCGCCTCCTGTGGGACTGGACGTCTTCGTCTGTCAGAGATGTAGGTCTCTAAGAGATTTTCTTACAAGTCTTGTCGGGGGAAGTTTAAGCGCCGCGCCGTCGGCCCGGTCACTCGGTTCCTCAATTCACGCCGTCTCACGCAAGCGACGCTTGATCCGCGCCAGCATCGCCGACATTCCCCGCAGCCGAAGCGGGCTGATCAGAGCCGCCAGTCCGAGTTCGGTGTAGAAATCCTCGGGCACCGCCAGGATGTCGGCGGCGGGTTGCTCATCCAGCCCGGCAGCCAGGATCGAGGCGAACCCCCGGGTGGTCGGCGCCTCGGCGGGCGCGCTGAAATATAGCCGCACCCGGTTGGGATCGTGGGCGTCGACGTGCAAGAACAGCGGGGACTGACACTCGGGCACCGGCTCCATGGCCGCCTCTTCCAGTTCGGCAGGCAGCGCTGGAAGCTCGTTGGCGAACTCCAGCAGGAGCTGGAGCTTGTCCTGGCCCTGGACTTCGGCGAAGTCGGACACGACCTCCGCTAGCGGAGCGGGCAGACTCGCGGGCATCGTCATTGGGCCGGCACAGCTCCAGGCTCTTCGCCCGCGACGATCGGCACCCGCACGGTGTTTCCCCACTCCGTCCAGGAGCCGTCGTAATTCCGCACGCCCGGCTTGCCCAGCAGATGAGTGAGCACGAACCAGGTGTGGCTGGACCTCTCGCCGATGCGGCAGTACACGATGGTCCGGTCGTCGGGCTCTAAGAAGCCATAGAGCTGTTCCAATTCCTCGCGGCTGCGGAACCGGCCGCTCTCGTCGGCCGCCTTTCCCCACGGGATCGACCGCGCGGTGGGGATGTGGCCGGCGCGCAGCGCCCCTTCCTCGGGGTAGTCGGGCATGTGGGTGCGCTTGCCCGTGTATTCGTCGGGAGAACGCACGTCGATCAGCGGCTGGGTGCCCAGGATGTCCAGGACGTCATCCTTGTAGGCGCGGATCGGGGCGTCGTTGCGCGCGACGATGGGATAGCCGGTCGACGTCTTGGTCGGCACTTCCAGCGTGGTGTCCCGGCGTTCGGCGAGCCAGAGGTCGCGCCCGCCGTTGAGCAGTCGTACGTCGGGGTGACCGAACAGGGTGAATACCCACAGCGCGTAGGCGGCCCACCAGTTGCTCTTGTCGCCGTAGATCACCACGGTGTCATCACGGGCGATGCCCTTGCGGTCCATCAGTTCGGCGAACTGTTCGCCGGTGATGTAGTCGCGCACCCGCGGGTCGTTGAGGTCGGTATGCCAGTCGATCTTGACCGCGCCGGGGATGTGGCCGACGTCGTAAAGCAAGACATCTTCGTCGGATTCGACGATCGCCAGCCCGGGCGCGCCCAGGTTGGCCGATAGCCAGTCGGCGGTCACCAGCCGTTCGGGATGGGCGTAGGCCGACAGGGTGGGGCTTGGGTCTGCGGGAAGCGGCACGTCACCGAGACTACCGACCGTGGCCGACGCCGGCTTCGTCCCCCAATCGGAGGACCGAACGTCCTCTCGCTAGGGGCCTATTAGGTGGATAGATCAGACCGCCGCGGAACGGAATAGTTGCATTTATTCCGCACTACCGCAGCGGCTGGGAGGGGGTGAATCAATGTCGCACGAATTGCTGTTCGCCGAGGAAGAATTCTGCATCGCGCAGGTAGCGTTGTCCGTCGCCAACATCGACGCCTGACTTCGAAAGGAGCGGCCCGGCGAGGCTTGCACTACCCGCTGAAGTGGGATCCCCGCCGGGCCGTTTCCGTAGCTAACAGGGTTTCTAACCTGGCCATCCAGGTTTCGATGGTGGTGGCGTCGTAGACGTCGGTGCGATATTCCACGACGCCGGTGATGCCGCCCGGCACGCCCGTGACGCCGAAATTTTCGTTGAGAGACAGCACCAGATCCATCCGCCCGACATGGGTGTGTAGCGGTGCTTCAGTTACATCCAAATCTTCCAACGCCCATTTGACGGTCTCGGTGTTATGCCAGACCAGCATCACCTGCCGCAGCGGAGTGTGGCTGCGCGATTGCGTGGGGTTGAGCCGGTCGAGGAGCACTCCGAACGGGACGTCTTGGTGATCGAACGCCGCCAGAGTCCGGGCCCGCACCTGAGCCAGCAGTTGCGAAAAAGTAGCTCCATCACCTAGGTCCGTGCGCAGGACCATGCTGTTGGAGAAGGTACCCACTAAATCGTCCAATAGCGGATGGCCACGGCCGGCGACGTTGATTCCGATCGGAATGTCGCTACTACCACTGACTTCGGACAACACGGTGGCTAGAGCCGCATGGACAACCATGAATCCGGTTGCCTTATGCTCGCGTGCCGTCCGCGCGATCTGGGCGTGCAGCTCCGCGGACCAGTGCACGGCGATGGTGTCGCCGCGGTAGTCGGCGACAGCCGGGTAGGGCCGATCGGTGGGCAGCCGCAGCCGGTCGGGGAGGCCGGCGAGCGTCCTTTCCCAATACCGCAGTTGCGTCCCGACCCTGCTCTGGGGATCGTCTGGATCACCTAAGTAGTCGCGTTGCCATACCGCGTAGTCGGCGTACTGGACGGGTAGCGCGGCCCAGCTCGGCGCACGTCCGGCGCGCCGGCTGCGGTAGGCGGCGTTCAGATCGAAGGCCAGCGGCGCGAGCGACCAGCCGTCGGCGGCGATGTGGTGCACAGTGATGGCCAATATGTGTTCCTCGTCGTTCACCCGAAAAAGCTTGGTGCGCAACGGGATCTGGGTAGACAAGTCGAAGGTTAAGCTGGCGGCCGCGGTGAGGGATTCGTGCAGTCGCTCGGCGGACCAGCCTGTGGCGTCAACGATCTGCCAGCCGATGTCCGCGTCGGCGGCTGTCAGGACGACTTGTCGTAGGTCGCCGTCGGCGTCGGCGAATACGGTGCGTAGCGGCTCATGCCGGTTCAGCACGTCCGTCAGGGCATGGGTCAGGGCTTCGACATCCAGCTTGCCGCCCAACCGCAGGGCCAATGGCATATGGAACACCGGTATCTCCGGGGCCAGATGGTGCATGTCCCACATTCGTCGCTGTGCGTACGAGGCAGGTATCTGCGCAGGGCGGGGGCGGGGGACGAGTTCGGTTGCTGCGTAAGCGGGTTGGGTCGTGATCCATTCGGCCAGTGCGGCTGGGGTGGGGGATTCGAAGATGACCCGGATGGGAACTTCGGCATTGAGTTCAGTGCGGATGCGCACGGCGAGCCGGGTCGCCGACAGCGAGTGGCCACCGAGATCGAAGAAGTTGTCATTGATGCCGATTCGCGCGGTGCCGAGTATCTGGCTGAAGAGCTCGGTCAGGGTGTGTTCATGGTGGGTGCGTGGGGCTTGGTAGGCGGTCGTACTGAAGTATTCAGGGTTTGGCAGAGCGCGCCGGTCGAGTTTGCCGTTGACCGTCAATGGCACGGAATCGATGAGCATGATCTTGGCCGGAACCATGTAGTCGGGCAGTTGGGCCATGCTGTATTGGCGCAATTGATTGGCCAGGTCGGTGGTGCCGGGGTCGTTGACATAGTCGGTCAGCCGTCCGGCTGGGTTGGCTGGCAGGTAGACGTCGGTGAGCGCGGAAGCCTCGGCGCGGGTGTAGATGACATCGATGAGACCAGGGGTAGGTGAGTAGGTGACCGCGGTGGCGTATCCGAGTTGCTGGCCGAGTTGGCGGCAGCTGGCGGGCGAAACGGCGTTGGGGGGCGGTTGGGTGTTCAGCAGGCCCAGCGGGGTGTGGTCTGCGGCGCGCTGCAGTGTGTCGGCGATGGCCAGCTCGGCAACAATGCCGGCGTGTGGAATTGCGGTGACGCGCAACTCGTCGGGGCGCTGGGTGTCCAAGTAGTCGCGCAGTGCGTCGAGATTGCCCCACTGCTGCCACGGCTGACTGGGTACCTGCGCAACTGAGTGCGCCGACGCTGGGGTTTTGCGCAGTACCACGTCGTATCGGTAGTTGCTGAGTTCGTTGACCGATTCCATCTCTTTGAGCCGGATATCTACGGGCCCGACGTCGGGGAGGTGACCGGTGACTGTGGTGAAGAACTCGGGTGCCAACAGCAGTTCGTGTTCGGTCAGCAGGTCGCGACGCACTTGTTCACGGATCGCCGCGGCGGGGTCGGCGTCGGTGGCGTTAGCGCACGCGACGGCGGTGGTGAAAGCGGACAGCAGGGTCAGGTTGCGGATGTCGCCAATGAACAGCGCCCCGCCGGGGGCCAGCAGTTGTATCGCCGTGCGCAGAACGTCGAGCAGGTAGGCCGCGCTGGGGAAGTATTGGACGACGGAGTTGAGGACGACGACATCGAAGTGCCCGGTAGGGAGTCCGTCGATGACGTCTGCGGCTTGGGCTTGAAGGCGGACGCGGTCGGCCCAGGGTCGGGCGGCCACGGCATGGCGAAGCGCGTCGATGGTGGGGGTGGAGAAGTCGGTGGCCCAGTACTGGTCGTAATGCGGGGCCAGTTGGCTCAGCAGCAGTCCTGATCCGACACCGACTTCCAGGACGCGCCGGCCACCCAGGGACCTGATGCGCTGCACGGCGGCGTCACGCCATTGCTGCATCTGGTCCAGCGGGATGGGCTTGCCGGTGTAACTGCTGTTCCAGCCGCTGAAGTCGTCGACTCCGGTGGGGCCGGCGTGCAATTGGCCGGAGTACAGCCGGTCATAGACGCCCTGCCATTGTCGGACCAGGCCCGATTCCTGTTCGGGTGTGCGGGTGAGCGTGGCTTGCCGGTCGCGCACCACGTAGGCCACCAAGTGCGGGTCGGCTGCGCCGGTGTGGACAACCACCACCGCCTGGGCGACCTGTGGATGTCTGCGCAGGACCGCCTCGATCTCGGCGGGCTCGATCCGGTAGCCACGGATCTTGATTTGCTCGTCGGCGCGGCCGACGAACTGTAACTGTCCCGCGGTGGTCCAGCGCACCACATCCCCAGTGCGGTACATACGTTTTCCGGATAGCCCCGCCGCACCGAACGGGCAGGCCACAAACCGCGCAGCGGTCAATCCGGCCCGGCCCAGATAGCCATAGCCCACCCCGGTGCCGGCCACATACAACTCGCCGGGCACCCCTACCGGCACCACCCGCAGCCCGGCATCCAACACGAACAACGCCGCGCCCGGCACAGGCGATCCGATCGGCGCCGCACCGAGGCCGGGCCGCAACGGCGTACTCGCCACATACATCGTCGTCTCCGACGGGCCGTATTGATTGATCATCATCCGGCCGCCCGCCCAGCGATCCATTACCTCGGCCGGGCATGCCTCACCGCCAACGACAAGAGTCACCGAATCCAAACCCTGCGGGACCAAAACCGCAGCTGCTGAGGGGGTTTGAATCATCACGTCGACGCGCTCAGCTATCAGCAAGCGGTGTAATTCAGCCGGCGCGCGGGTGATCTGCTCGGGCACCACGACCAGCCGCGCGCCGTGTAGCAGCGCGCCCCAGACCTCCCATACCGAAATATCGAAGCCATATGAGTGGCACTGGGTAGTCGCCTGTCCGCTCGATGGTGTGAATAACCCCGGAGCGGTGAGCAACTGGGTGATGTTGTGGTGGCTGATGGCCACGCCTTTGGGCGTCCCCGTCGTGCCTGAGGTGTAGATCAGGTAGGCGATGTCCTCGGCGCGCGGCGGCCGACCGTTTGGCGCCGCGCCGTCGCTCTCCGTACCGGGGGCCGAGATGTCGATAACCGGCACATGGTGAGCCTCCAGCCGGGGAGCTAGTCCGGCGGTCGTCAGCGCGAGCACCGGGGCAGCATCGGCGAGCATGAACGCAATGCGCGCATCGGGAAGTGCCGGGTCGATTGGCAGATACGCCGCACCCGTTTTCAGCACCGCCAGGAGTGCAATCACCGCGTCGGCGCAGCGCCCGGACAACAGCGCAACCACCTCGCCGCGGCCAATCCCGCGTCCGGCTAGCATGTGCGCAAGCCGGTCGGCGGCGAACTCAAGCTCGCGATAGCTCAAAGTGACGCCGTCGCACGTCAACGCCGGCGCGTCCGGGGTGCGGGCCACCTGTGCGGTAAATGCTTCTGGCACAGTCATTTTCGGTGCAGTGATGAGATCGGCATTCGACCGAGTCAGCATCTGTTCACGCTCGGCCTCGTTGAGGACGTCGACGAGATCGATCTGTCGGTGCGGGTTGTCGGTGATGTCGCGCAGCACCCGCAGGAAGTAGTCGGCGAATCTCTTGACAGTGGCGCGGTCGAACAGGTCGGTGGCGTATTCGATAGTGCCCGGCAGTGGTTGTGGGTGTCTCGAGCTAGTGGGCAGATCCATCAGGTTGATGAACAGGTCGAACTTGGCGGTGCCGGTGGGGGCGGGCAGAAACTCGATACCTAGGCCGGGCAGCTCGACTTCGGGTAGCGGGTTGTTCTGCAGCGCGAAGGCCACTTGAAACAACGGGTGATAGGCCGTCGACCGTCGCGGGTTGATCAGCTCGACGAGTCGTTCGAAAGGTGCGTCCTGGTTTTCGTAGGCGGCCAACGCTTTTGCGCGCACCTGCTCGAGTAGTTCGGTGAAACCCCGATTGCCGGAGACGTTGAAGCGCAACACCCAGGAGTTGACGAAAAACCCGATCAGGTCGGCCAGTGCCTGATCGGTACGTCCGGCGATCGGGCCACCGATCGTCACGTCGTCCCCGGCACCGAGTTTGCGCAGTAGCAGCGCGAGCGCCGCCTGCAGCACCATCGACATGGTGGCCCCGTAGTCGTGGGCCAGCTGCTGAAGCTGTTCCCGTAGCGTCGAATCGATTCTGAAGCTCACCACCCCGCCGCGGAATGACTGCCGGGCCGGACGCGGGCGGTCGGTGGCCAGCGTGATTTGCTCGGGCGCTCCGGCTAGCTCGCCGCGCCAGTACGCGACCTGTGCCGACATCATGCTGTCCGGATCGTCATCGCCGCCCAAAACCTCTTGTTGCCAAAGGGTGTAGTCCGCGTACTGGATGGCTAGCGGTGACCAATCCGGTGGCCGGTGCGCGCACCGCGCGGTGTAGGCGACCGACAAATCCCGCGCCAACGGCACGAACGACGCACCGTCCGCGGCAATGTGATGCACCACCAGGACCAACACGTGCTCGGTGTCGGAGATCTGCAACAAGTCAGCCCGGATCGGAATCTCGGTGTTCAGGTTGAAGTGGTATTGAGCCGCGCTGGCTACCGCGGCGGCCGCTTCCGATCCGTCCGAAACCTTGTGCGTCGCCACGGGCACCCGCACGGCTTCAGCGGACAGAATCTGTTGCCAGGCAACGCCTTCTGCTTCAGCGAAGACCGTACGCAGGCTTTCATGGCGAGCCACGACATCGCCGATGGCTGCCACCAGCGCCGCTGAGTTCAGGCGCCCGATCAAGCGCGCCGCCAGCGCGACGTTGTAGGTCGCCGAGGGACCTTCGTATTTATAGATGAACCACAACCGTGATTGCGCGTACGACAGCGGAATCCGTGGTGGTCTGGGTCTCGGCGTGAGTGGGATTTGTGCCGGCTGGGCGGGCTGGGCGGTGATCCAGTCGGCCAAGGCTGCGGGAGTGGGGGTTTCGAAGATGACGCGGATGGGGACTTCAGCGTGGAGTTCGGTGCGAATGCGCATGATGAGCCGGGTTGCTGACAGGGAGTGGCCACCTAGGTCGAAAAAGCTGTCGTTGATGCCGATCCGGGCGACGCCGAGGATTTCACTGAATAGCTGGGCCAGGTTGTGTTCGCACGGGTTGCGCGGGGCTTGGTAGGCGCTGCTGCTCAGGTATTGAGGGACGGGCAGGGCGCGCCGGTCGAGTTTGCCGTTGACCGTCAGCGGCAGCGACTCGATAAGCATAATCGCCCGGGGCAGCATATATTCGGGCAGCCTGGTGGCGGCGTGCTGGCGTAGCTGGGTGGTCAGTTCGGCGGTTACCGGATGGTTGATGTAGTCGGTGAGGACGGCCAGTGGGCCGGCGGGCAGGTAGACGTCGGTGAGGGCGCCGGCGCCCTCGCGCGTGTAGATGACGTCGATGTGGCCGGGGGTGGCTGAGTAGGTGACGGCGGTGGTGTAACCGAGTTCCCGGCCGAGGTGGTGGCACTGGTGGGGCGAGACCGCATCGGCGGGTACCGGTGGGCGCAGCTGGTTGGCCGGAGTGTCGCCGGGGTCGTGCTGCACCGCTTGAGCAGTGGCCACATCGCTCCAGATGCCGGCGTGCGGTATGCCCGTAATACGCAGCGCGCCAGGTTTGTTGGTACGTAAGTGTTGGCCGACAGCGGCCAGGTCGTTCCATTGCCGCCAGGGGTACTTAGGCACCAGTGCGACGGAGTTCGTGGCGATCGGGGCTTTCCGCAGCACGACGTCGTAGCGGTAGTTGCTGAGTTCGTTGCTCGACTCCAGATCTTTGAGCTGGATGTCGACCGCGGCGATGTCGGCGATGTGGCCGGGCAGCGCGGTGAAAAATTCGGGTGTCGCCAATAGTTCGGGTTGACTGAGGATGTCGCGGCGAACGCGCTCCCGCAGTGTGGCCGCGGGCGCGTCCTGGCTGTCGGTGCAGGCGATAGCCGTGGTCATCGCGGGCAGCAAGGTCAGGTTGCGGACGTCTCCGATGAACAGTGCCCCGGCGGGGGCCAACAGTTTCATTGCCGCGGTCAACACGTCGAGCAGGTAAGCCCCACTCGGGAAGTATTGGATGACCGAATTGAGCACCACGACATCGAAATGTTGATGGGGGAGGCCGTCGGTGCTGTCTGCGGGTTGGGCCAGCAGACGGACGCGCGGGCCCCAAGGTTGGGTGGCCACTGCGTGCCGCAGTTTCTCAATGGTCGGCGCGGAAAAATCGGTGGCCCAATACTCGGCGCAATGCGGGGCGACATGAGCGAGCAGCAGTCCCGAGCCCACGCCGATTTCCAGGAGGCGTTGCCCGGACAGCGCCATAATGCGTTGCACGGCGGTTTGGCGCCATTGGCGCATCTGGCCGAGCGGGATCGGCTCGCCGGTGTAGCTGCTGTTCCAACCGCCGAAGTCCTCGCCGAATTCGGTTGGGGCACTGGACTGTAACGCTTCGGAGTACAGCTGGTCGTAGATGGCTTGCCATTGTTGGACTCGGTGGGCTTCGTCGTCGGGATGGCGGGTGCGGTCTGGCTGATGATCGGGAACCACGTAGGCGACCAATTGCGTGTCGGCGGCGCAGGTGTGGGTGACTACGACTGCTTGCGCAACGTCGGGATGGCTGGTGAGGACTGCTTCGATTTCCGCGGGTTCGATGCGGTAGCCGCGGATCTTGACCTGCTCGTCGGCGCGCCCGACGAACTGCAGCTGCCCTTCGGCGTCCCAGCGCACCACGTCTCCGGTGCGATACATGCGCCTGCCCGGCGCTCCGAACGGGCACGCGACGAACCCCGCTGCGGTCAGTCCCGCGCGGCGCAGGTATCCATAGCCGACGCCGGCGCCGGCCACATACAGTTCCCCGGCCACGCCGGTGGGCACCGGGCGCAATTCCGCATCCAACACGAATAGCGCCGCGCCCGGCACCGGGGACCCGATGGGCGGTGTTCCCGAACCCGGCCGCAGCGGCGCGCTGGCCGCCACGCATAGCATGGTCTCTGACGGACCGTAGGCGTTAATCATCACCCGACCGGGGGCCCACCGGTCGACCACTTCGGCCGGACACGCCTCACCGCCGACGACCAGTGTCGCCGACTCTAAGCCCTCTGTTGCTAGAAGTGCTGCGGCAGAAGGTGTTTGACTCACCACATCAACGTGCTCGGCGACCAGTAAGCGGTGCAGATCGGTCGCAGAGCGGGTAATGTGCTCGGGCACCACCAGCAGCCGGCCACCGTGCAGCAGCGCGCCCCATATTTCCCAGACCGAGAAATCAAAGCCATACGAATGGCACTGGCTCCAGGTTTGGCCTGCGGTATGGGTGAACAGCGCCGGCGCTGCCATCAGCTGGGTGACGTTGTGGTGGCTGATGGCCACGCCTTTGGGTGTCCCGGTCGTGCCCGAGGTGTAGATGAAGTACGCGATGTCATCGGCGTGCGGCGGCGTCAGAGCGTGACTGCCGTCGGCAATGGTGGCCGCGTCTTCAACGTCAATCACCGCGACGGCGTGGCCGGCCAGCCGGCCGCCCGATCCGCCGATGGTCAGCGCTGCTGCTGGGGCGGCATCGTCGAGCATGAACCCGATGCGGGCATCCGGCAGAGCCGGGTCGATTGGCAGGTAGGCTGCCCCGGTTTTAAGTACGGCCACGATCGCGATCACCGCATCAGCGCAGCGCTTGGACAACAGCGCCACGACGTCGCCGCGACCGATCCCGCGATCAGCCAGCGCGTGCGCAAGCCGATCGGCCGCCGCGTCAATCTCGCGGTAGCTCAGCGTGATGCCGTTACACGTCAGCGCCGCCGCGTCCGGAGTGCGAGCTACCTGGGCAGCGAACAACTCCGGTAACGGCGGCGGGGCTGGTTCGCGCTCTCCGGGTGCTGTCTCCAGCCGAGGGCGGGTCATCGACAATGCCGGTTCCGTCGTCGACACACCATCAACAGTCGATTTTCCTCATTCGTTGCGAGTTGTTCACGCGCCAAAGATATTCCGTGGCGGGCACTCGAGTAATGCTGCACGCCAAGGTTGCAATATGCAATGGCTACAATCGGTGCTGGCGGGTTTCTCCCCCGATTGGGGGATACGAACTCGGCGCGATATCGGCTGTTCGGCGGATGGTTTCGCAGCGCGTGTTGCGGCATAGTCGCCATTGATCGCACACCCGCTCTCGGCTGAAAGGCGGGGGTGTAGCCATGTCGCACGAAATGCTGTACAGCGAGCAAGAATTCAGCGTCTAGGGATTCTGGCGGTCGGCAACATCGACGGCTGAGTGGATAATTGGCCCGGCGAAGCTCGCATGACCAATGACCCCGGGTGTGCTCGCCTCGCCGGGCCGTTGTCGTAGCTGGAAGTCTCCGATCTGCTCATCGGAGTCGGTATCCGGCTCAATGCTTGCGCACCAACTTTTCTGGCTCACCCGGTTTCCACACGGTGATGTCGAGATGGTCGCCTTTGACTTCGACCGCCGACGCTCCGGTGATTTCGGTGCCGAAGAACGCGAACTCCTGTTCGCGCAAATCGAATCCGGTCTCCTCGAACAGGTTTTCGGCGAATCTTTGACGCAGCGCGTCGTCGGTGACGCTGTGCGCAAGGCCCCACAGCTTGGCGTCGCCGTCGGTCACCTTGGGGTCCGCGGTCGCGGTGTGCAGACAGAAGCGCGGGTCACGCTCGAGGTCGCCGAACTTGGTGGTGGCCGGCATTCCGGGCAGCCACAACCGCTCCTCGAAGACCAGCGGCTCCATTGGGCTGATCCGCGGAAATCCGTCCCTTCGCAGAGTGGCCAGCAGACACAGGTTTCCGGTGGCGCGATGGCGGCGCGCGAAAAGGGTGGCGATGTTGGGGGCTTCAGCGATGAACTCGGTCCAGGCGGGCATGGCCTCAGATTAGGCCGGTTGTCCGACGGGGTTGGCCGCCCACAGCGCGGCCATCGACAGGCCCATCTGCTGCAGCAACGATCGCAGCAACGGCAGGCTCAGCCCGATCACGTTCGACGGGTCGCCCTCGATCTTGTCGATGAACCAGCCGCCCAGGCCGTCGAGGGTGAATCCGCCCGCCACACGCAGCGGTTCCCCGTTCGCCAGGTACGCCTCCAGATCGGCGGCAGAGGGTGTTCCGAAATGTACTGTGGTGGTTGCTGTTCGGACCTCGCGATCGACGATTCGGTTGTCCAGCAACCGGATAACGCAATGCCCGGTGTAGAGCTGACCGGCACGGCCGGCCATCGCCCGCCATTGTTCGCGCGCCCCGTCGATCGTCTCGGGCTTACCACATAGCCGGCCGTCGAGGTGCAGCATCGAATCACAGCCGATGACAACGCAATCCGCGGCGACCAGACTGTCCGGGGCGGACAGTGTGGCGGTCACCTGAGCGGCCTTGGCCTGAGCCAGCACGCTTACCACTGCGTCGGGCCCCGCGTCCGCGCCCGCACCGGCGCTCACCACGTCCTCGTCGACGCCAGACACCACCACCAGCGGGTCGATGCCCGCCTGGCGGAGCGCTTTGAGTCGACCGGGTGAGGCGGATCCCAGCACCAGCCGGGTCATCGGCGCATATGGGTCATTTCCTGCAGGGTGATGCGCTGCCAGCTGAAGATGGGGTAGCGCAACTTGTCGACCGGCAGTCCCCAGCGGGCGGGCTCGGGCGGAGGCGGCGGCGGCGGGCCGCCGACGCTGCCCAGCACCGCGACGAGCGCGGCCAACTCCTGATCGGTGGGGTGTCCCTTAAGCACCTGCAGATGCGGCTCGTGCGGGTGCTGCGGCTCATGCTGCAGCGGCTCGCCGCTGGTTTGCTCGTCCGTCATAGCGGTATGTTCCCATGCTTTTTCGGCGGCACCTGCGCGATCTTGCGTTCCAGCAAGCGCAGCGCGGTGCCGATGTAGCCCCGCGTGTAGGACGGCGGGATCACCGCATCGACATATCCACGTTCGGCGGCGATATATGGGTTGACCAGGGTGTCCTCGTACTCCTGCTGAAGCTGTAAGCGAAGCGCGTCTACGTCTTCGCCGGCTTCTGCCGCCTCCTTGAGCTGCTGGCGGTACACGAAACCGACCGCACCAGAGGCCCCCATGACCGCGATCTGCGCGGTCGGCCAGGCCAGGTTGACATCGCAGCCCATGTCCTTGGAGCCCATCACGCAGTACGCGCCGCCATAGGCCTTACGGGTGATGACGGTAATCTTGGGGACGGTGGCCTCGCCGTAGGCGTAGAGCAGCTTGGCGCCGCGCCGGATGATGCCGTTGTACTCCTGGCCGGTACCGGGCAGGAACCCTGGAACGTCCACCAGCATGACGATCGGGATGTTGAAGCAGTCGCAGGTCCGCACGAACCGGGCCGCCTTCTCCGAGGCGTCGATGTCCAGGCAGCCGGCGAAGTGCGTCGGCTGGTTGGCCACGATGCCCACCGGCCGGCCCTCGATGCGGCCGAACCCGACGACGACGTTCTGTGCGTAACCCGCTTGAATTTCCAGGAATTCGTCCTCGTCGAGGATGCGCGTGATCACCTCGTGCATGTCGTAGGGCTGGTTCGGCGAGTCCGGGATCAGCGTGTCCAGCTCGAGGTCTTCGTCGGTGAGATTCTCCTCGATGGGCCCGACGGGTTCGGTGGCCTGGTATCGCGGTGGATCGGTGGCGTTGTTCGGCGGCAGATAGCTCAGCAGGTCGCGCACGTAGTCGAAGGCGTCCTGCTCACCGGAAGCGACGTAGTGCGCCGTCCCCGACTTGGCCATGTGGGTGTGGGCGCCGCCCAGTTCCTCCATGGTGACGTCCTCGCCGGTGACGGTTTTGATGACGTCGGGTCCGGTGATGAACATCTGGCTGGTCTGGTCGACCATGATCACGAAGTCGGTCAGCGCGGGGGAGTAGACGTGCCCACCGGCGGCGGCGCCCATGATCAGCGAGATCTGCGGGATGACGCCGGAGGCCAGGATGTTGTTGCGGAAGATCCGGCTGTAGAGGCCCAGCGAGACGACACCCTCCTGGATGCGCGCGCCGGCGCCGTCGTTGATGCCGATCAGCGGGCGGCCGGTCTTGACGGCCAGGTCTTGCACCTTGACGATCTTCTCGCCGTACACCTCGCCGAGGCTGCCGCCGAACACTGTGGCGTCCTGGCTGAAGATGCAGACGTCGCGGCCGTCGATGGTGCCGTAGCCGGTGACCACGCCATCGCCGACCGGCCGGTTGTTCTCCAGCCCGAAGTTGGTGCTGCGGTGCTTGGCCAGCGCGTCCAGCTCGACGAACGAATCCTCGTCCAGCAGCGCGTAGATGCGCTCGCGAGCGGTCAACTTGCCCTTGGCGTGGACCTTGTCGACGGCCGCCTCACCGACCGGATGCAGCGATTCTTCCCGGCGCTTGTGCAGCTCGGCCAGCTTGCCCGCGGTGGTGTGGATGTCGATGGTGTGCTCTGCGGCGGGCTCTGCCGTGTGGTCGGTAACGCTTGTCATATGCGCTGCTCCTCTCCCCCGCAAGCGGGAGCTGCCCCCACATCGCTCTTTTGCTCTGCATCGTCGTCAGCGCGTGTCATGGGAGTCGATGTTATCGGCAGCCTCATAGTCGCTCGGTCTGGCGCCCCACACAATTCCGCCAAATGGTGGAGCAAACGCTCCGATCGGGGTTACGATCCGCGAAGGCCACTGACAGCACTCCGATTGAAAAGGAGTGGCCCTGATGAATTTCCAGCTGCAACCGCCCGAGATCACTTCGATAAACATGTACCTAGGCGCCGGATCGGCGCCGATGGCCGAAGCTTCGGCGGCTTGGGATGAATTGTCGGCCGAACTGGCTTCGGCGGCAACGTCATTCGGGTCGGTAACCACGCAACTGGTGGGAGGGTCGTGGCAGGGGCCGGCGTCCGTGGCGATGGCCAGGGTGGCCGCGTCTTACGCGAGCTGGCTGGAGGGCGCATCGTCGACCGCCGGTGTGGCCGCTGAGCAGGCGCAGGCCGTTGCGAACGTGTTTGAGGCCGCGCGGGCCACCGTCATCCATCCGCTGGCGGTCGCGGCCAACCGCAACGGCTTGGTATCGCTGGTGTTGTCGAATCTGTTCGGTCAAAACACTCCGGCGATCGCGGCCGCGGAGGCTGTGTACGAGGAGATGTGGGCACAGGATGTGACCGCAATGGCCGGATATTATTCGGGTGCCTCGGCGGCGGCCGCGCAGTTGTCTCCGGTCGAGCTGCTGTTGGACGTGGTGAACTTCCCTACCTTGGCGCTGCTCGGACGCCCAATGATCGGTGACGGTCACACCGCGATGGGGCCGGGCCTACCCGGCGGCGATGGCGGTCTGCTGTGGGGCAATGGAGCCGACGGCGGTCCCGGCTATCCCGGTGCACCCGGCGGGCACGGTGGTAACGCGGGGCTATTCGGCAACGGTGGCAACGGAGGTCCGGGATTCAACGCCGGCGCCGGCGGCGCCCAATTCGCTCCAACCCCGGGCTGCAACGGCGGTACCGGTGGGTGGATCTGGGGCAACGGCGGCATGGGCGGGACAGGTGGTGCCGGTGGAATGAATTGGGACGGCACGGGCCCCGGCTTCCTCGGAGCGTTCAGCGGTGCGCCCGGCGGTAACGGTGGCACCGCGATCGGACTGTTCGGTCAGGGTGGGGCCGGCGGCGCCGGCGGACAGGGCTGGACATCGACCGTGGTGGGACAACCCGGTACTGACGGCGGTGCGGGAGGCAATGGCGGCTTTGGCGCACAGCTGTACGGCAATGGCGGGGGCGGCGGGGCCGGCGGTGATGGCGGCAACGGCGGGACGGGCGCCGGTGAGGGTGGTGGCGCGGGCGGAGCGGGTGGTTATGGCGGCGATGCCAAATTGGTCGGCAACGGTGGCGAGGGCGGCTCCGGCGGCACCGGCGGGTCCGGCACACCGACCGGCGCAGGTGCCGTGGGCGGTGTCGGCGGCCACGCAGGGATTCTGTCTGGCGTTCCCGGGCACCGTGGCTCGGGCATCTAGCGGCGTCTAGTGGCGTCATAATGGTCTGAGTGATGCGTGCCACTCGTAGGCTGATCCCGTGACCGACCGCGATCAGCTCAGGCGGCCGCTCGATGAGGCCGCATTGCGCGCCGCTGCGATCGAAGGCGGGTACTGGCGGCAACTCGATGTCGTTGAGGAGACCGGCTCCACCAACGCCGACCTACTGGCACGTGCCGCCGCCGGCGGCGATATCGACGGGGCGGTGCTCATCGCCGAGCACCAGACGGCCGGGCGCGGCCGGCATGGCCGGGGCTGGGCCGCCGCGCCGCGGGCGCAGATCACCATGTCGGTCGGGGTGCGGGTGGATGACGTCCCGGTCGCCGGCTGGGGCTGGCTGTCGCTGGCCGCGGGCCTGGCGGTGGTCGATTCGGTGGCCATGCTCAGCACGGTTGAGGCGGGCTTGAAGTGGCCCAACGACGTGCTGGCCGGGGGCGGCAAGCTGGCGGGCATCCTGGCCGAGGTGGGGCAGCCGTTTGCGGTCGTCGGGCTGGGTCTCAACGTCACGCAGACCTCCGAGGAGGCCGGCGCACCCGGTGCGACATCGCTGCTCGACGAAGGCGTGCCGGCTCCCGACCGCGATCTGCTGATCCGCCGCTTGCTGCGCGAGCTCGCAGAGCGCATCACCCAGTGGCGACGGGCCGACCCGCAACTGGCCACCGACTACCGGGTCCGCAGCCTGACCCTGGGCTCGCGGGTGCGCGCCGAGTTGCCCGGCGGCCAGGTGGTGATCGGGATCGCCCGGGACATCGACGAGCAAGGCCGCCTGTGTCTGGACACCGGGGAGGGCAGCAGCGTCAAAAGCGTCGTGATTTCCGCCGGTGACGTGGTGCATCTGCGGAGCTAAGGTCGCCAGCATGAGCTATCCCGACAATGCCCTGGCCGCCGGCGAGCAGGTCGTTATTCATCGTCATCCGCATTGGAAGCGTCTGATTCTGCCCGTTTTGGTGCTGATCCTGGTGACCGGGCTGGCCGCATTGGGGTCTGGGTTCGTCGACTCCACGCATTGGCAGCAGCTGGCCAAGAACATCATCTACGGGGTCATTTGGGGAATCTGGCTGGTGATCATCGGCTGGCTGACCCTCTGGCCCTTCCTGACCTGGCTAACCACCCACTTCGTCGTCACCAACCGGCGGGTGATGTATCGCCACGGCGTGCTGACCCGCAGCGGCATCGACATTCCGCTGGCGCGGATCAACAGCGTGGAGTTCCGGGACAAGATCTTCGAACGGATGTTTCGCACCGGGACGCTGATTATCGAGTCGGCGTCACAGGATCCGCTGGAGTTCTACAACATTCCGCGCCTGCGCGAAGTGCACGCGCTGCTGTATCACGAAGTTTTCGACACGCTGGGCTCTGAAGAGTCGCCCAGCTGATTGGGCCGGCCGGCCGCCCGGTTGCGCCATGCCTGCAGCAATGTGACATTGCCGCCTTCCAGCTCGTCCTCGAAGACCTCGGCGATTCCGCCGGCCGTCAGCGCCGATTCCAGGGCCTTGTCGGGGTTGCGCGCGAACTGGTCGGGGAACACCCAGCGCCGGAAAGCCCAGAAGCGGAACGCCATCTGCAGCAGGTTGCCGATGATGTACGCCGAAAGGAAGTCGGCGAGGTTCTCCACGGTCAGCGACACGTTCGGCACCCGCAGCTGCAGGATGTAGCTGGAGAACCACAGCGGGGCCATGCTCAGCAGCACCCCCACGCCGCTGAATGCGAAGAACAGCAGTGCCTCGTGGTGGCGTTCGCGGCCGCCGCGGTCGCGGAAGCTCCACTCCCGGTTCAGCACGTAGGACGCGATGACTGCGACGATTCCCGCGATCACTTTCGCGGTCACCGGTTTAGGTTCGAGAATGGTGAGCTTCAGCGTGTAGAAAATCGCGGAGTCGATGATGAATGTGGTGCCGCCGACGATGGCAAATTTGATCAGTTCATGATGCCGCTCGGCAAAGGGCTGAACGACCCCGGGAAGACGCGCAATTGTGGCATCGGCAAAGGACACAACACGCCAGTGTACGGATCTCCGCGAAATGAACGCAAAATCGTACATAACGATTTAGTGCAATAGCCGGTAAACACGCCGGTCAGGCGCCGTGACAACATGATGGCCGTGCCGAGTTCACGCACCCCCCTTGTGGCCATGGTCGGTGGCGGTCAACTTGCCCGGATGACCCATCAGGCGGCCATCGCGCTGGGGCAGAACCTGCGCGTGTTGGCTAATGCCGCCGACGAGCCGGCCGCGTTGGTAACCCCCAATGTGGTGATCGGCTCGCACACCGATTTGGAAGACCTGCGCCGGGTTGCCGCCGGGGCCGCCGCGCTGACCTTCGACCACGAGCACGTTCCGGCCGAGCTGCTGGAGAAGCTGGTTGCCGAGGGCGTCAACGTACTGCCGCCGCCGCAGGCGCTGATTCACGCCCAGGACAAGCTCGTCATGCGGCGCCGGCTAGCGGCCCTGGGTGCCCCCGTGCCGCGCTACGCCGGCGTCGAGAGCCTCGATGACCTCGACGACTTCGTGGCCGGCCTGGATATCGCTGAGGACGCGCCACTGGTGGTCAAGGCGGTCCGCGGCGGTTATGACGGCCGGGGGGTGCGGATGGCACGTGATCTGGCGCACGCCCGCGAGGTTGCCGGTGAGTATCTGGCCGGCGGGGTGCCGGTACTGGTCGAGGAGCGGGTGCCGCTGCGTCGCGAGCTTTCGGCGCTGGTGGCGCGCTCGCCGTTCGGCCAGGGTGCGGCGTGGCCGGTGGTGGAGACGGTGCAGCGCGACGGCATCTGCGTGCAGGTGATCGCACCGGCGCCGGAGTTGTCTGCGGACATGGCGGCGGCTGCCCAGCAGCTGGCACTGCGGTTGGCGGCCGAACTCGGTGTTGTCGGGGTGCTCGCGGTTGAGCTGTTCGAGACTCCCGAGGGCAGACTGCTGGTGAACGAACTCGCGATGCGCCCGCACAACTCTGGGCACTGGACTATGGACGGGGCCCGGACCAGCCAGTTCGAGCAGCACTTACGCGCGGTGCTGGACTATCCGCTCGGCGAAACCGACGCCATAGCGCCGGTGACGGTGATGGCCAACGTGCTGGGCGCCGCGGAGCAGCCGGCGATGTCGGTTGACGAGCGGCTGCACCATCTTTTCGCGCGGATGCCCGATGCCCGGGTGCACCTGTACGCCAAGGCCGAACGCCCGGGTCGCAAGGTCGGACACATCAACTTCGTCGGCAGCGACCTGACTAAGCTGCGGGAACGCGCCGAGCTGGCGGCGTACTGGCTAGCTCATGGGCAGTGGCGCGCCGGCGACGATGCAGAGCAAAGCGATGTGGAGGAGCGGCGCAAAATGCCTGACGGATGGGATGTGCATGACTAACCCGAGGGTCGCCGTGATCATGGGCAGCGACAGTGACTGGTCGGTGATGGCCGACGCGGCCACTGCGCTGGCTGAGTTCGGCATCGCGCATGAGGTGCGGGTCGTTTCGGCGCATCGCACGCCGGCGGTGATGTTCGATTACGCCCGCAGCGCCGCCGAGCGCGGCATCGAGGTGATCATCGCCGGTGCCGGCGGTGCCGCGCACCTGCCCGGAATGGTCGCCTCGGCGACGCCGCTGCCGGTGATCGGGGTGCCGGTGCCGCTGGCCCGGCTCGACGGCCTGGATTCGCTGCTGTCGATCGTGCAGATGCCGGCCGGGGTTCCGGTGGCCACGGTGTCGATCGGCGGCGCCCGCAATGCCGGGCTGCTCGCGGTGCGGATGCTGGGCTCGTCGGACTTGGAACTGCGGGCCCGGATCGTGGCGTTCCAAGATCAGCTGGCCGAGACCGTGGCGGCCAAGGATGCGGCGTTACAGCAGCTGCACGGTAAAGTTACCGGCGAGTAGCAAGGAAACTAGGAGGCCGAGAGATGGCTGGATGGGCCGGAAATCCGTCGTTCGATCTGTTCCAATTGCCCGAGGAGCACCAGGAGTTGCGGGCCGCGATCCGGGCGCTGGCGGAAAAGGAGATCGCCCCGCATGCCGCCGATGTCGACGAGAACTCCCGGTTCCCGCAAGAGGCGCTGGATGCGCTGAACGCATCGGGCTTCAATGCGGTGCACGTGCCCGAGGAATACGGCGGCCAGGGTGCGGACTCGGTGGCGGCGTGCATCGTCATCGAAGAGGTCGCCCGCGTCGATGCCTCGGCCTCGTTGATTCCCGCGGTGAACAAGCTCGGCACCATGGGCCTGATCCTGCGCGGCTCCGACGATCTGAAGAAGCAGGTGCTCCCGCAGGTCGCCGACGGCACCGCGATGGCTTCCTATGCGCTGAGCGAGCGTGAGGCGGGTTCGGACGCGGCGTCGATGCGCACCCGCGCCAAGGCCGAGGGCGACGAGTGGATTCTCAACGGCGCCAAATGCTGGATCACCAACGGCGGCAAGTCCTCCTGGTACACCGTGATGGCCGTGACCGACCCCGACAAGGGCGCCAACGGCATCTCGGCGTTCATGGTGCACAAGGACGACGAGGGCTTCGTCGTCGGACCCAAGGAACGCAAGCTGGGCATCAAGGGCTCGCCCACCACGGAGTTGTATTTCGAGAACTGCCGGATCCCCGGCGACCGGATCATCGGGGAGCCGGGCACCGGGTTCAAGACGGCGCTGGCCACGCTCGACCACACCCGCCCCACCATCGGCGCCCAAGCCGTCGGCATCGCCCAGGGCGCGCTGGACGCCGCGATCGCCTACACCAAGGACCGCAAGCAATTCGCGCAATCGATCAGCAGTTTCCAGGCGGTGCAGTTCATGATCGCCGACATGGCGATGAAGGTGGAGTCCGCCCGGTTGATGGTCTACTCCGCAGCCGCCCGCGCCGAGCGCGGGGAAGGAAACCTCGGCTTCATATCAGCGGCATCGAAGTGTTTGGCCTCCGACGTGGCGATGGAAGTCACCACCGACGCCGTCCAGCTGTTCGGCGGTGCCGGCTACACCGTCGACTTCCCGGTCGAGCGGATGATGCGCGACGCCAAGATCACCCAGATCTACGAGGGCACCAATCAGATCCAGCGCGTGGTGATGTCGCGGGCGTTGCTACGCTGACGTTTACTGGCTGCGAGCAGTTTCCTCAACTGTCCGAAAAGATCAGCCCCACCGCATACGATCCAGATCAGGCTTTAGGACGAAGGCCACGCGGTCGGCAGCCAGTTCGGGGTGGAAAACGCAACGCGTTGGGCTAAAGCCTGCTGCCCAGGGGGTGTGAGGTGAGGCATATAGGCCTGGGTGCGCCCCCTTTTGCGACGGGGACGTGACCATGCTTGGGCCGACGGCGACATGGCAGTCGTTGTCGTTGCTGTTGGTCGAGGACGATCGGGCCGACGCGGTGCTGGTCGAGGACTTGGTCGCCGACGCCGCCGCCGACACGAAGGTGGTCTGGGCGCAGTCGATGGCTCACGCCGAGCGTGAGCTGGCCGCTGCCCGCCCCGACTGTGTGCTGCTTGATCTGCACCTGCCTGACGCCAACGGGTTCGACGCGCTGGACCGCATCGCCAGCTACGACCCCACCGTCCCGATAGTCGTGTTGACCGGACTGAACGACGAATACTTCGGTGCTTCGGCGGTTGCGGCCGGAGCCCAGGACTATCTGGTCAAGGGTCGCGTCGAGCCTGAAATGCTGCGGCGCGCGCTGCTGTATGCGATCGAACGCAAACGTGCCGAGCTCATCGCCGCCGACCTGCACGCCAGCCAGATCCGCGCCCGGGAGAACGCACTGCTGGAACGCGGACTACTGCCGTCGCCGCTACTACTGGACAACCCGGGTGTCGACATCGTGGCCCGATACCGGCCCAGTCGCGAAGACGCGTTGCTGTGCGGGGATTTCTATGACGTCGTCCAGGCGCCCGATCAAGTCGTGCATGTGCTGATCGGCGACGTCGCCGGGCACGGGCCCAACGAGGCTGCCCTGGGTGCGGCACTGCGAATCGCCTGGCGCGCACTGACATTGGCCGGCGTGCGGGGTAACGAGCTGATGTGGCAGCTGGAGCGGATCCTGCGTGCCGAACGCAGCGGTAGCGGGATCTTCGCGACGGTGATCAGCCTGGCAATCGATGCCGACAGCCCACGGATGACGGCTGTGCGTGCCGGCCACCCGGGGATGCTGGTCCACGGCCCGGACAGCGTGGAGTGGCTCGAGCCGCCGGCCGGGCCCGCCCTGGGCCTCCACGCCGACGACTGGCCGCACACCGAGTTCGAGCTGCCCGCCGGGCATGGTCTGCTACTGCTCACCGACGGGCTCTTCGAGGGATATTCGGGGCGGGCCAACAAGCGCCTGGGTGAGGACGGCCTGCTCGCGCTGGCCCGCACGCACGTGGCGTTGCCCGGTCCGGAATTCGTCGACGCCCTCATCGACGGAGCCCAACGGCTCGCGCAGGCGCGCGGCGGGCTCACCGATGACATCGCCGTGCTGCGCGTCGAGCGGACCACCGGGTGAGCGCTTTTTTCCGCACGCCGCGGGGGCTGGAGCTCACCGTACGGGGATGGCAAGCCCTGGTGCTGTCGGTGATGGGCGTGGTCGTGCTCGCCGGAGCGATCGCGGGTGCGGTGTTGCTCAATCGCACCGACGAGCTGTCGCGGGGGCTGCGCGATGACGTCCAGCCCTCCCGGGTGTTGGCCAGTCGATTGCAGTCCGCGCTGCGTGACCAGGAGACCGGGGTCCGGGGTTACCTGATTGCCGCCGATCCGCAGTTCCTCACCCCGTACTACGACGGGCAGCGTGCCGAGCAGGCGGCCGCCGCCGAAATGCGGCAGCGGCTGAGTCACCGGCCCGACCTCCTCGCGGATCTGGACGAGATCGAAACGGTCGCCGCCGCCTGGCGGACCACCTTCGCCGAGCCGGTCATCGCAAGCGTGATCCCGGATTCACCCGCGGTGGTCGGCGGCGAGGTGGTGGCGCGCGGCAAAGCCCAATTCGACCATTTACGTAAGCTTTTCGAGGTGCAGAACGCGCGGCTGGGTGCCGCGCGAGACGGTGCCGCCCACGACCTGGAGCGCATGAATGATTGGCGCGACCGGGTGCTGGGCTCGATGGTGCTGGTGTTCATCGTGACCGCGGCGCTGTTGGGTCTGTTGGTTCGGCGAGCGGTCACCAAGCCGCTGGCAGCGCTGGCCGAGGCCTGCCAGCGCATCACCGAAGGCAATTTCGACGAACGAATCACGCCGCCCCGCAGGCCCAAAGACATCCGGGCCATGGCTGTCGACGTGGAGAACATGCGGCAGCGGATCGTGCAAGAGCTGGAAACCTCGCGCGAGGCCCGGGAACTGTTGGACGAGCAGGCAATCGAATTGCGGCGGTCCAACGCCGAACTCGAGCAGTTCGCATATGTGGCGTCTCATGATCTACAGGAGCCACTGCGCAAGGTCGCCTCCTTCTGCCAGCTGCTGGAGAAGCGGTACGGCGACCAACTCGACGATCGGGGTCTGGAATACATCGGTTTCGCGGTCGATGGAGCCAAGCGCATGCAGGTGCTGATCAACGACCTGCTCAGCTTCTCCAGGGTCGGGCGCCTGGGCGCCAAGTACACCGAGGTCAACCTCGACACAGCGCTGGACACTGCGGTGGCCAACCTCGATGCCGCCATCGAGGAATCAGGTGCCGAGGTGGTGTACGGCCAGCGGCTCCCGCAGGTGATGGGGGACCCGACCTTGCTGACGATGCTGTGGCAGAACCTGATTGGCAATGCCGTGAAGTTTCGGCACAAGGATCGCCCGCCCCGTATCGTTATCGACTGTCAGCAGGGTAGCGGTGACCGCGACGGCCTCTGGTTGATCAGTGTGTCCGACAACGGCATCGGCATCGGGCACGAGTTCGTCGACAAGGTCTTCATCATCTTCCAGCGCCTGCATGGGCGGGAGACCTACAGCGGCACGGGCCTGGGTCTGGCGTTGTGCAAGAAGATCGTTGAGAACCATGGCGGCCACATCTGGATCGATACGTCCTACACCGACGGGACCCGGTTCGAATTCACGCTTCCCACTGCCTTAACAGAAAAGGAGCCCACACATGACAGCGCCCGGTCGCGCAATTGACATCCTGCTAGTCGAAGACGACCCAGGAGATGAGCTCATCACGCGAGAAGCGTTCGAGCACAACAAGCTCAACAACAGGCTGCATGTAGCGCGCGACGGGGAGGAGGGGCTGAATTATCTGTACCAGCGCGGCTCGTATGAGCACGCGCCGCGCCCGGACCTGATCCTGCTCGACTTGAACCTGCCGAAATACGATGGCCGGCAGTTACTTCAGAAGATCAAGTCGGATCCCGACCTCAGTCGCATCCCGGTGGTGGTGCTGACTACCTCCTCGGCGGAGGAGGACATTCTGCGTAGCTACAAGCTGCACGCCAATGCCTACGTCACCAAACCGGTTGACCTGGATCAGTTCATGAACGCGGTGCGCCAGATCGACGAGTTCTTCCTTCAGGTCGTCCGGCTGCCAACCAGCCCGTCCTGATTCACCTCGTGCACGTGCACGGTTGCGAAATCGAAGAACATACCGACCACCTGTACCGCACCGGACGCCACGGCGGGCACCAAAATCTTGTTCCGGGCAAGCCTTTCCACTTGCACGGCCACGTTCACGATCGCCAGCCGGTCCACTTCGCTGAAGCCGTTGGCGCTTTCCAGGGCCGGATGATGGTCGAGGTATGCGGTCAGGCTGTCGCCGGCGTGTTCGAGCCACCGGCTCATCGGGCCCAACCTTGCCGTGTTGTCCAGCAGCGCCTTCATCGCGCGGCACGATGAATGTCCGCAAACCACAACCGAAGTGACGCCGAGCTGGTTGACGGCGAAGTCGAGTGCGGCGTCCACTGAGCTTTCGCCCGGATCGATCGGCACCAGGTTGCCCACGTTGCGGACGATGTAGAGGTCACCGGGACGGCTGGCCGTGATGACGTCCGGCAGGATCCGGGAATCGGCACAAGTGAGGAACACCGTGTCGGGGTTTGTCGGATCGATCAGCTCGGGCACATGGTGGTGTAGCGCACCGTTGCGGTGATATTCCTTGACCCCGTGCAGGATTGAGGCGTCGGCCGCATCGCCGTTATTGTCGCGGCGCGACGGCCAGGGCGCTTCCCGCAGCGACCGGGATATGAAGTGACGCTTCGGCGGGCTGCTGTGCGCGCTGACCAGATTGGCCGGCGATGTCTCGTTGATGGTCACCGTTGCGCCGGTGGCCTCGTGGCTGGTTTTCCAATCGGAGATCGCCTCGGAAACGGAGTGGTCGATGTAGTCCGCGTTCAGGTTCACCGTGACATCCGAGCCCTTCGGCAGCGTGGAAAGCACGTTGGTCAGCCGGGGCAGCAGTAAGAAGCTCAGGGTGCCGTCGATATCGACTCGCCACTGTTTGGCCTCTTCGCCCACCGGCCTGGCCTCGATGGGTGCGCGCACCACCCGGATCAACAGGAACGCGATCGCGATGGCCAGACCTATTGCCACGCCTTCCAGCAGATTGAGGAACACCACGCACACGATGGTTACCGCGTAGATCACGAAATTGCCGGTGCGCCAAGCGAGTTTGATATGGGCCAGCTTGATGAGCTGGACACCGACGACGATGAGCAGGCCGGCCAGGGCGGCCTTGGGGATGAGTTCGACCAGGTTGGTGAATAGCGACGCGAACAGCAACACCCAGACGCCGTGCAGTATCGCCGACATCCGGGTGCGGGCGCCGGCGGCAACGTTGGCCGAGCTGCGCACGATGACGCCGGTGATCGGCAGGCCGCCAAGTAAGCCCGACAACATGTTGGCGCTGCCCTGTCCGATCATCTCGCGGTTGAAGTTGGTGCGCGGACCGTTGTGCAGTTTGTCGACACCCACCGCGCACAGCAGCGACTCGACACTGGCGATCAGCGCGATGGTGAGGACCCCGATGACGATCGCGCTGATCTCCTGACTCCATGGCTGGCCGTCAGGAGTCTTGTCAGCGATGTGGGGCAGGCTGATGGCGTCGAAGAAGTTGCCCGACAGGTTGATGCGCTCCACGTCGAGTCCGACGAACTTGGCCAGCGCGGTGGCCGCCACGATGGCCACCAGCGCGCCGGGAATCATGCGCAGCTTGGGCGGCAGCTTCGACCAGAGCAGCAGGATGACGATCACCGTCCCGCCGACGATCACTTCGTGCAGTTCGTGATGCAGGATGCCGTTGGGCAACGCCACGATGTTCTGCCACGCGGAGCTGCGCGAGGTACCGCCGACCAGCACGTGTATCTGCTGCAGCGCGATCGTGATGCCGATGCCGGCGAGCATGGCGTGCACCACGACCGGAGCGATGGCCAGTGCGGCGCGAGCCATCCGGCTGACGCCGAACAGGATCTGCAGGGCGCCCGCCGCGATGGTCATCAAGCACAGCATCTGCCAGCCCAGCTGGTCGATCAGCCCGGCGACGACCACGGTGAGGCCCGCTGCCGGACCGCTGACCTGAACCGACGACCCACCGAGCGTCCCCGCGACGATGCCACCTACCACCGCGGCGATCAGTCCGGCGACGAGCGGCGCCCCCGAGGCGATCGCGATGCCCAGCGAAAGGGGCAGCGCGACCAGAAAGACCACCAGCGACGCGGGAAAGTCATGCCGCAGGTTCGTGACAACCGTGCTCATTTTTGGACTCCTCGGAGCCGGGTCAAACGGTCTTCGGCGGAGATCGGCTTGCGTGTCAATCAAGTGTCCACCGAGCGTCGGAAGGGAGATAGGCCTCATTTTTTGAGCCGACAATGCATGCTTGCCGCAAAAGTCATATGAAGAAATCCTCCGTGCTGCATTCGTCCATCCGGCGAACCCAGCGGCAATTCATCGCCAATTCAAAGAAAAACCATGCGGTCGTGGCGAGAAATCAGGATTCGACCAGAAATGCGTCATTGTGCTGGCCGACCGCCGGCGGAGGGTCGGTGACCGCAGCGCTGAAGCTCGAGTAACGCGCCGGCGTACGAATCACCGTGACCGCATTCTCGCCGCTGCCCACTTCAAGCGCGAGGTCGTTCTCGGCGAACAGCGGGGTCGCCACCACCTGCTTCCAGGTGTAGGCCAGGCAGGCCATCAGACCGCCCTCGTGCAGCAGCTCGACCCATTCGGCGGCGGTCTTGGCCGCCAGGGCCGATTCCAGTTCGTCGGTCAACTCCGGGTAGTTGAGTGCACGGGCCCGCTGGTCGCTGAATCGCTCGTCTTTGAGCAGGTCGGGGCGGCCGATGATGTCACAGAGCTTCGCCCAGTGCTTGGGCACATAGGCGCTGATGACCAGGTAGCCGTCGGCGGCCCGGAACGCGTCTGATGGCTGAGTGGCGAAGCCAACGCTCTTGCGCCCCTTGGGTTTTGGTGGCCCGCCCGGCTTGGGCTGATCGCTGCTCGGCCGGTTCAGGTGCATGGTCAGCTGGTTGGCCTGCAGGCTGACGGCGACGTCGTACATAGCGACCCGGACGATGTCGGCCACCCCGTGGCGCTCGCGGTTGAGCAGCGCGGCCAGCACCGCCTGGGCCAGCACGTGGCCGCTGGCGTTGTCGACCAGCTGGAACGGAATGATCTGCGGTTTGCCGTCCGGCGTGGGCATGCCGGTGGTCATGCCCGCCTCGGCGGCCACCATCAGGTCCACGCCCGGCCGGCTGCCGTGTGGGCCGTTGCCGCCGTAGGCCGACAGGCGGGCATAGATCAGCTTGGGGTTGCGGGCGCGCAACTCGTCGGGGCCCAGGCCCATCCGCTCCATCACGCCCGGCCGAAACCCCTCCAGCACCACGTCGGCAGTGTCGGCCAGCCGCAGGATCTGCCGTTTGGCCGCATCGGTGGTCAGATCCACCGCGACCGATTTCTTGCCCCGGTTGTTGGGCAGGAAGTAGGTGGCCAGCGGCGGCCGTCCGGGTAGCACCGAGGTGATCTGCCGCGCCGCTTCACCACCGGGCGCTTCGATCTTGATGACTTCGGCGCCGAGGTCGGCCAGGATTTGCCCGGCCAGCGGCCCTGCCACGTTCTGGGTGAAGTCGAGTACCCGAAACCCGTCAAGTGGCTTGGCGGCGTTGTCGTTCGGCATGGGGGTGGGCCTTTCCTGTACACGCTGTGCAGAAGTAGTTCTCGGCGAAGAGGGCTTCCTCGGGGGTGGCGCCGACGGCGGCATGCGGCCGGAATCCGTTGTCCACCAACAGCTTATTTATCGGGGTGCGCTGCACCAGCCAACCCCGGTCGGCAAGGTAGCCGGCCACGTCGTTGCGTACACCGGGGAAGCCCAGCTCTTGAATGCCGATGTTGAGGCCGTGGTCATACCAGCGTTGGTAGATGGCGTCGAAGAGCTCCCGGCTGGCCGGTGCGCTGAAAAAGACCTCGGCGATCAACTGGCTGCCGTCGGCGCTGAGTTCGGTGATGTTGTCCAGCAGCCGGTCCTGCGCTTGCGGCGGCAGGTAGCCGAAGAGTCCCTCTGCGGCCCAGGCGGTGGGCTGGCCGGTATCGAACCCGGCCTGGCGCAGCGCGGACGGCCAGTCGTGACGCAGATCGATCGGTACGCCGCGGACGTCGGCCGTGGGGGCGGCACCGAGACCGGCCAGTGCTGCGGTCTTGAATTCGACGACCTTGGGTACGTCGATCTCGAAGACCGTGGTCCCGGCCGCCCACGGCAGCCGGTACCCGCGCGCATCGAGACCCGCGGCCAGCAGTACCACTTGGCGGATGTCGTCTTGCTGGGCTGATTGTTGGCACTGGGCGAAGAACGCGTCGATGAAACGAGTGCGGGCGGCCTGCTGATCGGTCATGCGCTGCATGCCCCAGGGCGCATCGGCGATGTCGACGTCGGCAGAATCCAGTTCGCCGCTGGCCCAGCGGATGAAGAAGTCGATGCCGACCGCGCGGACCAACGGCTCGGCGAACGGGTCGTCGATCAGGGCCGCCCGGTTGGCGCGGGCGCGCCCGGCGGCAACCATGGTGGCAGTGGCGCCCACGCTGGACGCGATGTCCCAGGTGTCGTTGTCGGTACGCACCATTGCGATCCCCTCGACGATTACTGCTTAGACAGATTAACCACACCCGGTACCCGCTTCCTGACGGCTCTGCGCCACACCCCCTGAACTGGCGCAACCGGCACGCGGCCGGACTTGCCCTTAACATCGTCGGGATGGAATCCGGGATTGAGACGGCCACCACGGCAACCGCCTGTTGTGACCATTCGGCGACCGAGGCTCCGGCACCGCCGGCACGGGACGGCGTTTGGCACCGCAATGCGCGCTGGGCGCATCGGCTGGCGTGGCTCAGCCTGGCCGTCATGCTCTCCGAAGGCGCGATCGGCATCTGGCAGGGCCTGGCGGTCGGCTCGGTGGCATTGACCGGCTGGGCGCTAGGCGGGGGGGCCGAGGCCCTGGCCAGCGCCATGGTGGTGTGGCGGTTCAGTGGCGAACGCACCCTGTCCGAACATGCCGAGCAGCGCGCCCAACGAGGCGTTGCGGTGTCGTTCTGGCTCACCGCGCCCTACATCGCCGCCGAATCGATTCGCTACCTGGCCAACGAGCATCACGCCGAAACGTCGGTGATCGGTATCGCCCTGACCGCCGGCGCACTGGTGCTGATGCCGATCCTGGGCCGGGTCAAGCACGGGCTGGCCATGCGGCTGGGTTCGGCGGCGACCAAGGGCGAAGGCACCCAGAACTATCTGTGTGCCGCCCAGGCCGGTGCGGTGCTGGTCGGCCTGGCGGTGACCGCGTGCTGGTCCGGCGGCTGGTGGGTTGACCCGGCGATCGGGCTGGGCATCGCCGGCTTCGCGATCTGGCAGGGCGTGCGGGCCTGGCGTGGTCTCGACTGCGGCTGCTGACTGTCGAATCGCATCCTCGCGTCACAGACCGCGCTTGCGTCGGTATGAGGTGGTGCCGTTGCGACGAAGCATCGCGAGCGTGGTGGCGACGCGTCCGCGATTGAGGTCGGGTTTCAAACCTGCCCCCACGCGATGCAATTGGTCGGTGTGCCAGGAGAGTTCGAGTATCCCGTCGAGCGATTTTAGGGTGGCGAAGCTGCCGAGGATTCGTCCCATCCCGTATCGCGGTTGATGTGTGGCAAGGGTTTCGGCGCGCCCGGCCAGGATCACATCGGCGGCGTCGGTGATTGTCGCGGCAGGCCGGGCCAGGCCGACGACGTCGCACTCCCCGGATTCCACGGCTTCTTGCATCGCCGCGCGGGAACGGAAACCGCCTGTGACCGCTAGCGGGATGTCGCCGGCGAGGCTGCGGACCGTGCGGGCGTACTGCAGGGAATAGGCTTCGCGCGGCTCGGGTGCTGTCGGTGCCTCGGCCCATCATGGCGGGCTTTTCGTAGCTGCCACCGCTGATCTCGATGAGGTCGAGACCCTCCTGCGCCAATGCCGCAACCACCCCGCGGGATTCGTCTTCGGTGAATCCGCCTCGCTGAAAATCGGCCGAGTTGAGTTTGATGCCAACGGCAAAACCTGGTGATACCCGCGCACGGATGCGGCGCACGACTTCGAGTACAAAGCGCATCCGACGGTGCGGGTCGCCACCCCACTCATCGTTGCGCCGATTGCATAACGGCGACAGGAATTGCGCTATCAGATATCCATGAGCGCTGTGTATCTGTACGCCGTCAAACCCCGCCGTCTCGCATATCCCGGCAGCGCTCGCGAAACGCTGCATCAGGCGACTGCTGGGTCGGATTCCGCGGCCTCCTCGGCGTTGCGGGTGCCGCCTTGGCGATGGCCTTTTTCAGCACCTCGTAGGTGGTCACCCCGGCGATCCGGACAACAGAGAGGTTTGAGCGATGGCGGCATACGGCCTGCTAGCGAAGGCGGCATCCACGGTGATCACCAGCGCTGATGCTCGTTAGGCTAACATATAAATATTGCAATAATTCTATAGATAGCTCGGTTGTGTGGCCGCGGAGGTCCATGCCCTGGACTCGCGCCCGACCGCGTTGGCGGACAACATATGCGCGAGCTATGTCTTGAACGCGCTGGCGGGCACGAGGTGCGCGGGCGATGTACCGTTGGCTCTTCGGTGATTTCGTCGTCGGGCGCCAGCACCACGAGCGGGGCGATAAGTTCGCCCAGGGTGCCTCGAGGAGCAACGAGCCATGGATTTCGGGAGCTATCCGCCGGAGGTCAACTCGGCCCGTATGTATTCCGGGGCCGGGTCAGGACCGTTGTCGGCCGCGGCCGAGGCGTGGGCTGCGCTCGCCGCCGGACTGCATTCGGCGGCGAATTCGTACCAATCGGTGGTATCGACCTTGACCGCTGGTCCCTGGTTGGGACCGTCGTCGGCGTCGATGAGCGCGGCGGCCGCGTCATATGCGGTGTGGTTGCGAGTCACCGCCGCACAGGCCGAGGAAACCTCCGCTGCGGCCAAAGCCGCTGCCGCTGCCTACCAAACCGCGTTTTCGGCGACGGTTCCGCCGCCGATGGTGGCGGCCAACCGCAGTCAGCTGATGACCCTGGTCGCGACCAATGTGTTCGGAATAAACACCCAGGCGATCGCGGCCACCGACGCACAGTACGGGGAGATGTGGGCCCAGGACGCCGCGGCGATGCACGGCTACGCAGCCTCGTCAGCCGCGGCGACGGCGCTGACGCCGTTCAACCCACCCCCGCCGACCACTAACCCGAGCGGCTTGGCCAACCAGGCCACCGCCGGCCAGGCCACCATCGCGGAGAGCACCGTCCAGCGAGCCTTCACCGCGGTGCCCAGCGCGCTGCAGAGCGCGGCGGCCCCGGCAGCGGCCGTGGACGACCCATTGTTCCTGCTGTCCCTGCTGGCCGATCTGTCCGCCATTACCTTCGGCGTATCCGCAGGAATCGCTACCCTTGGTGTCGGCGTGCCTGCCGGTGTGCTCGGGGTGGTGAATCTTCCGGTGGCCGTCTACAGCACCCTGGTGGGTCTACACAGCGACGAGATCCTCAGCTTCTTGGACGGCGTGGAACCCTATCCGGGCTCGGAGCTGGCGCCAGTGAAGCCGTTGCCGGCGTCGCTGCTCAACCTGCCGGCGGGCACGGTGCCGCCGTCGAGGGTGTCAGCCGGTCTGGGTGAGGCAAACACCATTGGGGCGTTATCCGTGCCACCGACGTGGACCGTCGCCACCCCGTCGGTGCGCCCCGTCTCGTTCACGCTGCCGGCGCTGAGTGAAACCGCAGTCCAGGCCGCTGCCGGACCGGCGGAAGCCAGCTCGGACAGCATGCTCGGCCAGATGGCACTGGCGGGACTGGCCGGACGAGCCATGGCCGGGACCGTCGGCGCCGGCAGGGGCCGGGGTGGCGGAAAGGCCGCCGATAAAGCACACGCGCCCGCTCGCGCCAGAACTGCGGCGACCGCCGGTGACATCGCGCCGCCCGGCGAAAACGGCGAGGCGCCCAGCGACAAGCCTCGTGCTGTGGTCACCGGAGTCGCGGCCGAGCTACGTGAATTCAGCAAGCTTCGCGACGAGGGGATTTTGACTGACGAGGAATACACCGAGCAAAAGAACCGCCTGCTCGGTCGCTGAACCCCCAGTCGGGCGAATGCAACAGTTGTCGAGAGGTATGTGCAGCAGTGGATTTCGGCATCTATCCACCGGAGATCAACTCCGGTCGGATGTATACCGGCCCGGGACCGGGGCCGATGCTGGCCGCTGCGCAGGCCTGGGAAGGCGTAGCCGACGAGCTCTACACGGCGATCTCCGGATACCGGTCGGTCGTGTCCGAACTCACCGAAGGGGCTTGGTCGGGTCCGTCCTCCGCGGCGATGAGCACAACGGCCGGGTCCTACGTGGAGTGGCTGAGCGCCACAGCTGCGCGGGCGGACCAGACCGCCGCCCAAGCATGGACGGCGGCCGCCGCTTACGAGGCGGCGTTCGCATCCACGGTGCCGCCACCCGAGATCGCCGCCAACCGCAGCCTGCTGGCGGTGCTGGTGGTGACCAACCTTTTGGGACAGAACACGCCGGCGATCGCGGCCGCCGAGGCGCTTTACGCCGAGATGTGGGCGCAGGACAGCCTGGCGATGTACAACTACGCAGCTTCAGCGGCAGCCGCGTCGGTGCTGACTCCCTTTACCCCTCCGCACCAGAACACCGACCCGGGCGGGACGGCCGGCCAAGCCGCCGCGATCAGCCAGATCGGCACCCTCGCCGGCACCGCGCAAGCTGCCATATCGGTTGTGCCGCAGGCCTTGTCGGCAATGGCGGTACCGGTCGAGCTCGAATTCTTGGCGCTGTTGCTCGATCTCCTTTTCATTGCGCCAATCGACGCATCGGCCCTTTTCGCGGTCATACCGGCAGACGTGATTGGTACATTCGGGGATTTCCCTCTCGCCGCGTTGACCGCTGTTTCCGGTGTCGATGACGATGAGACCGTCAGCGCCTGGGACGGGGTAGAGCCCTGGCCGGGGACCGGATCGGCACCGGTAGAGCCGTTTGTGGCGCGCCTTGCGAACCTGCCCCCTGGCGGTATTCTCACGCCGACGTTTTCAGCCTCTCTCGGCCAGGCGAACATGGTCGGGAAATTGACGGTGCCCGCGAGCTGGACCCAAATCGCCACTGCTGCAACCGAGATACGCCCGACCGCACTGGCCGCACCGCTGTCGAGCGAGAACGCGGCAGCGGAGCCGGCAACCGAATTCGGCGCGGCAAACACGTTGAACCAGATAGGAATTGGCGGAATGGTCGGACAGGCGATGGCCGACCTGCCGGCTGCCGCGAACCAGAAGAACGTCGTGCCGGCGCGGTTCACCGGTCGCACCGAGGATGCACAGGCCGAGGACGTCGAGGTATTGCCCGCGCCGCGGACCGTCATGACCGGCGTCGCCGCCGCGATCCGTGACATCGCCGTACAGCGCGCCGCTGGACTGCTGAGCGAACAGGAATACGCCGAGCAAAAGAAGATCCTGCTCGAAATCTCGTTCGGCCAGTAGATCAGTCGGCGGTCGACAGCGCGGTGCCGTCCAGGATGTCGTTTTCGCTGACGGTCAACTCCTCGGTGCCGCCCCTGCGACTCCGACGAACCACCGCCGTTCTGAAGCCCAGCGCATTGTCGGCCAGTGGAATCTGCCCCACATGCGGTCACAACACGCGGCGAACCGAGCTCCACTGACCCAGATGCCGCTAGGGCCATAGGCACCGATGTCGTTATCTATCTGCTGCAAAACCATTTCGGGAGTAGAACAGGCGATAGCGAAAGGCGGTGCAACACTAACGGCAATTCGGTGTCGGATACTCATGCGCGGTGCGGCTGCTGAACGCTAAACCTCAGGCCAGGCGATAGCGGATCAGCCGGGAACTGTTGGCCACCACTGCGACCGACGAGGCGTTGTGCAGGATCGCGGCCAGCACGGGCGAGAGCGCGCCGCCAGCGCCGATCAGCAAGCCCGCCGCGTTGACCGCGATCGACATGCCGTAGTTCTCCCGGATGACGTCCACCGCTCGCGACCCCAGATCCCGCACGTCGAGCAGGCGATGCAGGTCGTCGTTGGCCAGCGCGACGTCGGCGGTTTCGACCGCGACGTCGGTTCCGGCCAGGCCCATGGCGATGCCGATGTCGGCCGCGGCCAATGCGGGCGCGTCGTTGATGCCGTCGCCGACCATCCCGACGACATGCCCGTCGTCCTGCAGCTCGCGCACCACCTCGAGCTTGTCCTCGGGCATGACCTCGGCGCGCCATTCGTCGATGCCCAGTTCCTCAGCGACGACCTTGGCGATGTCGGGATGGTCGCCGGTGAGCATGACGATGCGGCGAACCCCGCTGGCGCGCAGCTGGGTGAGTACCTCGGCCGCCTCGGGCCGTACCTCGTCGCGCAAGCTGATCAGCCCGACCAGCGTGCCGTCCACCGCCAGCAGCAGCGGAGTCTCGGCCTCGGCGCGCAACCGGTCGACCCACTCCTGGGCCTTCTTGGTGACCTTCACCTTCTCCGAGCGCAGCAGCGACGGGCTGCCCAGCAGCAGGGTGCGCCCGTCGGCCCAGGTGCGCATGCCCAGTCCGACGAGGACTTCGCATTCCTCGTGCGGCGGGATGCTGATGTGGCGCTCCTCGGTCGAGCGGATCACCGCTTCGGCCAGCGGGTGCCGAGAGTGGATCTCCGAGCTGGCGGCGTAGGCCAGCACCTGCTCTGGCTCCCAATCCTTATGCATGGCAACGATATTGGTGACTATCGGGCGTCCGACGGTCAACGTTCCCGTCTTGTCGAACACGATCGCGTCGACCCGGCCCGCCTGTTCGAGGTGCGATCCGCCCTTGATCAGGATGCCGCGCCGCGCGCCGTTGCCGATCGCCGCGCTGATCGCGGTCGGTGTGGACAGACCCACCGCGCACGGGCAGGCGATCAGCAGCATGGTCATCGCCCGCCGAACGTCGCCGGTGAGCAACAGGGTGATGCCCGAGACGATGAACGACGTTGGCACGAAGCGGCGGGAGAAGTTCTCGCCGACGGTCTGGATCGGGGCCCGATCGTGTTGCGCCTCTTCGACTCGGGTGATGATGCGCCCGATCGTGGTCTGGTTGCCGACGGCCGTGGCACGCACCACCAGTCGTCCGCGCTCGACCACCGAACCGGCGTGCACGTGGGCTCCGACGGCGACGCTGACCGGCAGGTTCTCCCCGGTGATCGCGGATTGGTTGACCACCGCCTCGCCCTCGACCACCTCACCGTCGACCGGGATGGCGACGTGGTCGTGGATCACCACCTCGTCGCCGATCTGCATGGTGTCGATCGGGACCTGCACTTCGGTGCCATCGGTCAGGCGGACCCAGGCCGTGTCCTGGTTGCCGCGCAGCAACTCCGAGATGGCGCGCCGCGTCCGCCGCAGCGTCAGATCCTGCAGGTACTCGCCGATGTTGAGCAGCCACAGCACGGTCAGCGCGACCACGTTCTCACGCAGGATGAGGCTGGCTACCGTCGCCGCCGAGACGAGCGCGTCGGTACCGAGCTTGCCGGACCCCACCGAGCGCAGGGCGCCGCGCAGGAACGGGTAGCCGGTGAAGATGGTGACGCCGGTGGCCACCAGCCGGCCGCTCGGACCCAGCAGCGGCGGCCGGGCGAACACATAACGCCGCACTCCGAGCAGGGCCAGCGCCGCGCCGCCGATGACCATGCGCAGCACGTCGGTGTTGCGAATCTCAGACGAATGCGGCGCGCGTGCCGGGATCAGTTCGGCCGCAACATGTGCGGCCGAACCGATGGCCTGCAAAACCTCCGAGCGGTCGCAGCGCTTGGGTGAATACCAGACGACCACCGAGCCGGTGCGCGGATAGGCGTGCACGGCGCGCACACCATTCTGCTTGGCGACGGCTTCTTCCACCGCCACCGCACGCCTGGAGTTGGCGCGCACCCAGTCCACCAGAACCCGCATGCGCCCGGCCGCATCGGAAACCACTACCAGGGTGGGATCATCGGCCGGCGCGACCTCTTTGACAATCGCGAGGGTCATGGGCAGCGATCAGTGGTCGTGGTCGTGGACTTCGCTGACGGCAGGGGTGGGTGCCTCCTCGCCGATGCGCTCGCGGGCTTCGGCCACCACGTCGGCGATTTTGAGCCGGGCCGACTCGGCGGCTTCTTCGGCCTTGCGGGTGCCGCGCAGGCTCAGTTCTGCGGCCGATACGGCGGTCTCGCGCAACGGTGCCTTCTTCGCGGCCTTGCGCAACACCTCGTACGCAGTGACCCCGGCCAATCCGGTGATCACCGTTGTTGCCGCCTTCGCCAAGAGCACCTGCACCGCCATTGCCCAAACCTTCCGCTGTGATTGATTGCTTTCGGTCGACGCTAACATCTAAATATCGCGATATCAACATGTATTGCCATGGGTGTGGCGAACGGGCCCAAGTTCGCAGCAAAACGTCCTGTTGCGGGCGGGTCGTGCCGCTGCGCGGTGCCAGAAGCGTACTAGAAGGTGCGGGTGACCTTTTCCGTATCGATCTTGCGTGCCACGGTGTTTGGGTCGGGGTTGGCCACGTAGACCAGCGAGGCTCCGACGGCCAGCACCGCCAGCAGGCCGTCCACCAACTCGTCGGGCGTGGCCCATGACGCACTGGAAAGGACTCGATCCTGCGGCGTCAAACCCTTTGCCGCGGCGGCTGATTCGCAGTCGGCCAGGATCTGTTCGGCGGACCGGCCGGCCAGTGCCGGGCCGGGGTTTTGTTCGGGGATGATCTGGTCGCCGTGCACCCGCACCGCGGTGGCGTAGTCGGTGACCCCGATGGGCAGGTCCGGCACCGGCTTGCCGAAGGGGTCCAGCGACAGCACCGCGACTTCACCGCTGAGGCCTACCGCGGTGTCGGCCTCCGCCAACCTCTCAGCGGTGCACAAGGCGATATCCGCGGTGCCGTCCAGAACCGCCTCGGCGCCGACCCACCACACGCCGAACAGCACCGCCGCTGTCTGCCAATGCGCCGGCAACAAGATCGCGACCCGGCTGACCGGCCCGGCGCCCAGCTCGTCACGCAGTAGGTTTGCGGTCTTGGCGGCCCAGTTGGCCAGGGTCACGGCCGACAGCTCGATGCGTTCGCCGGTTGCATCGTCGTAGTAGGTGATGCGCGGGCCAACCGGGTCCGTGCGCAGCATCGGATCCAGGATCGCCCCGGCGAGCGTGTTCAGTTGATGCACTCGGGTTTGTCGGCCCCGGCGGTCAGGATCGGCGACGGCGGGGGAGCGGTGCCATTAGCGTCATTTGCGCCCCCGTTGGAGCCGGCGTTCGACGCGCGGGCCGGGGTGACCTGGCCGTTCATGCCGCCGCCGTCGAGCCCGGAGCCCGGACCGGTGTAGTCGTTGGCCAGCACCACCCGCACCGACCCCGCCGGTAGCGACGCGTCGGCCACGACCGGCAACCCGCCGAGCTGCTTGGCGACCTCCTGTGCGCCCAGGTCGTCGGTCTTGGCGACGCGCACCTGGCTCTTCTTGACGTGGCCGGCGTCGTTGTTGCCCACGTCACCAGAAGCAAAACCCTTGGCGGACAGCACGTTCGACACCGCGGCCGCCAGTCCGTTGATGTCGGTGTCGTTGGCCACGTTGACCGTCGTCTTGGCGGGTGTGTAGGCCAGCTCGTCGGTCTTGCCCTCGGACTGCTCATGCAGCAGGCCGGCCACCCAGTCCTGAACCTGATGCGGATCCACCCGCACCACACTTTGCATGCCGTCGTCGCTCCAGCCGGAGCCGTCGAGCACTGGAATGGTGGCGAACGCCACGTTGCCGCCGGCTAGCTGCTGCAGCTGCTTGACGAAATCCAGGATGTCCCAACCCGAGGAGATCACCACCGAGCGCTGCACGGCCTGTTCCAGGCGCTTGAGGGTGGCAGGGCTGGACAGCGTCTTGCCTGAGATGACGCGGTGAGCCAGCGAGGCCATCACCGCCTGCTGACGCACCACCCGGTCCAGGTCGCCGCGTGGCAGTTCGTGGCGCTGACGGACGAAGCTGAGCGCCTGAGGGCCGTTGAGCTTCTGGCGCCCGGCGGGAAAGTCCGCACCCGAAAGCGGTTCGTAGACTGCGTCTTTGAGGCACACGTCGACGCCACCGAGCGCGTCGGCGATCAGCGCGAAGCCGAGCAGGCCGATCTCGGCGTAGTGGTCGACGGTGACGCCGGTGAGGTCGGCGACCGTCTTGATCAGCGCGGTGCGTCCGGCCTCGGTGCCGGCCGTCGCGGCTTCGGCGGCCGAAGCGCCGGCCTGGACCAGACTGGTTCGCTTGATCTCCCGGGTTTGGCCGTAGACCCCGTTGATCTTGGTCTTGCCCAGGCCGGGGGCGGCGACGTAGGAGTCGCGCGGAATGGAGATCGCCGTGGCCGACTTCCCGTTGTTGGGGATGCGGATCAGGATGATCGTGTCGGTGTTGGTGGCTTCTTCGTCGCCGGCCCGCAAAGTGGCCAGTTCCTCGGCGGTCAATGGGTTGCCGTGCGCGTCGGTCCGGCTGTCCAGGCCCACCAGCAGAATGTCGATGGCGCCGTC
The DNA here is from genome assembly GCF_002116635.1 of Mycobacterium szulgai. GTDB lineage: Bacteria > Actinomycetota > Actinomycetes > Mycobacteriales > Mycobacteriaceae > Mycobacterium > Mycobacterium szulgai. The sequence goes on from NZ_LQPW01000125.1 coordinate 80,631, forward strand.
GTCGGCGCCGTGGCCCAGCGAGGGCGAGGACATGTGGAAGATGCCGTCCTCGAAGGAGCGCACGTTAGTCCATGCGAGTCCGGTGCCGAGGACGATCACGACGGCCAGCGCGGTTGCGACCACACGAGTCACACGTTGAACAGGCATCACTGTAGATTACTTGTGTAACACCCGCTTTCTGGGTAGCGGTTCTCGGCGTGCCAGACTCGAACGCATGTCGGGCAGGCTCGTGATCACCGGTGCCGGCGGCCAGTTGGGCCGCCATTTGTCGGCGCTGGCCGCTCGTACCGGCCGCGACGTGCTGGCCAGCACTTCCTCCCAGTGGGATATCACCGACCCGGAGGCGGCCAGCGCCAACATCCGAAACGGCGATGTAGTGGTCAATTGCGCGGCGTACACCAACGTCGACGGCGCCGAGAGTGACGAAGCGCGCGCCTACGCGGTCAACGCGACCGGTCCGGAGAACCTCGCCCGGGCCTGCGCCAGAGCCGGAGCCCGGTTGCTGCACGTGTCTACCGACTACGTCTTCAATGGCGACTTCGGCGGCTTGACCGAAGGTGGTGCACCGCGGCCCTACGAGCCCACCGATGCCACCGCACCGCAGGGCGTGTACGCGCGCAGCAAACTCGCAGGTGAGCAGGCGGTTTTGGCAGCGCTGCCGCAGGCCGTCGTGGTGCGCACGGCCTGGGTGTACACCGGCGGTGCCGGCAACGACTTCGTCGCCGTCATGCAGCGGCTGGCCACCAAAGACGACCCGATCGATGTGGTGAACGACCAAACCGGCTCGCCCACCTACGTCGGCGACCTGGCGGCAGGGCTGCTGCAGTTGGCCGACACCGATATCCAGGGCCGCCTGCTGCATGCCGCCAACGAGGGCGCCGTCTCCCGGTTCGACCAGGCCCGCGCGGTTTTCGAAGAAAGCGGCGCCGACCCGCAGCGGGTTCGGCCCGTGCCCAGCACTCGATTTCCCCGGCCCGCGCCGCGGCCGAGCTATTCGGCGCTATCCGGTAAGTCCTGGGCCGCGGCCGGCCTGACGCCGCTAAGGCCCTGGCGCCCTGCACTTGTCGCGGCGCTCGCGGCGGCTTCGTCGCGAGACGGGTCTGATGGACCGGTACCCTCTACGCGTGGCTGACGTCCTGCCGGTCGTAGCGGTGACCTACTCGCCGGGCCCGCACCTGGAGCGGTTCCTGGCCTCGTTGTCGCTGGCCACCGAGCGACCGGTGAGCGTTCTACTGGCCGATAACGGCTCCACCGACGGAACGCCGGAGGCCGCCGTCGAGCGCTACCCCAACGTGCGGTTGCTGCCGACGGGAGCCAACCTCGGCTACGGCACCGCGGTGAATCGCACGGTGGCCCAGCTTTCCGACCGGCTTTCAGAGGAGGACGAAGCCTGGCTCGACGACTGGGTGATCGTGGCCAACCCAGACGTGCAGTGGGGACCGGGCAGCATCGACGCCCTGCTGGACGCGGCCGCACGCTGGCCCCGGGCGGGCGCGCTGGGCCCGCTGATCCGCGATCCCGACGGCTCGGTGTACCCGTCGGCGCGGCATCTGCCCAGCCTGGTCCGCGGCAGCATGCACGCGGTGCTGGGGCCGCTGTGGCCGAACAATCCATGGACTGCGGCTTACCGACAGGAGCGCCTGGAACCCAGCGAACGGCCGGTGGGCTGGCTGTCAGGTTCCTGCCTGCTGGTGCGCCGTTCGGCGTTCAACCAGATCGGTGGCTTCGACGAGCGGTACTTCATGTATATGGAGGACGTCGACCTCGGCGACCGGCTGGGCAAGGCCGGCTGGCTATCGGTGTATGTGCCCTCGGCTGAGGTCCTGCATCACAAGGGACATTCGACCGGCCGCGATCCGGCAAGTCATCTCGCCGCACATCACCGGAGTACCTATATCTTTTTGGCGGACCGCCACGCTGGTTGGTGGCGCGCCCCGCTGCGCTGGGTGCTGCGGGTGTCGCTGGCGGTGCGCTCCCGGCTGATGGTGCGCAGCTCGCGCCGGAGACTGCTGAAATTGGGAGAAGGGCGGCACTGAGTTGGTACCCAGCCAAGTCGATGCGGTGGTTTTGGTCGGCGGCAAGGGCACCCGGCTGCGGCCGCTGACCCTGTCGGCGCCCAAGCCGATGCTGCCGACGGCCGGGCTGCCGTTTCTCACCCACCTGCTATCGCGGATCGCGGCGGCCGGCATCGAGCACGTCGTGCTGGGCACGTCGTATCGGGCCGAGGTGTTCGAAGCGGAGTTCGGCGACGGCTCCAAGCTGGGTCTGCAGATCGACTATGTGACCGAGGAAACTCCGCTGGGGACCGGCGGCGGGATCGCCAACGTGGCCGAAAAGCTGCGCCACGACACCGTGATGGTGTTCAACGGCGACGTGCTCTCCGGTGCCGACCTGGGCCAGTTGCTGGAGTTCCACGAGTCGCACCACTCCGACGTCACGCTGCACCTGGTGCGGGTCGGCGACCCGCGGGCATTCGGCTGCGTACCCACCGACGACGCCGGTCGCGTGACGGCGTTTCTGGAGAAGACACAGGATCCGCCGACCGACCAGATCAACGCCGGCTGCTATGTGTTTCGCCGCGAGATCATTGACCGCATCCCGCGCGGCCGCGAGGTGTCGGTCGAACGCGAGGTTTTCCCCAACCTGCTCTCGGCCCACGACGTCAAGATTTGCGGCTATGTCGACTCCACGTATTGGCGCGACATGGGCACGCCGGAGGACTTCGTCCGCGGATCGTCGGATCTGGTGCGCGGCATCGCCCCCTCGCCGGCATTGCACGGCCACCGCGGCGAGCAGCTGGTGCACGACGGGGCGGCGGTGTCTCCGGGCGCGGTGCTCATCGGCGGCACGGTCGTCGGGCGCGGTGCCGAGATCGGCCCCGGCGTCCGGCTCGACGGCGCGGTCATCTTCGACGGCGTCAAGATCGAGGCCGGCAGTGTGATCGAGCGCTCGATCATCGGCTTCGGCGTCCGCATCGGTCCCCGGGCGCTGATCCGCGACGGCGTGATCGGCGACGGCGCCGACATCGGAGCGCGCTGCGAATTGCTGCGTGGCGCCCGGGTGTGGCCGGGCGTCTCCATTCCGGACGGCGGGATTCGGTATTCGTCCGACGTGTGAGCCGTCGCGAGTGTGACTGCAGCGTCGCGTTCGTGGCCGAACGCGACTGCAGCGTCACCCTCGGCGCAGCGCGCGGGCGACTAGATACTCCAGCGCATGGTCGGTGCCTGGCGGCAGACCGTCGGCCGGCCACCATCGCAGGTCCTCGGACTCGTCGCTGATCGCGATCTGCGCGCCCGCCGGAGCGCGCGCGACGAACTGCATATCCAGATGCCTCGTCGGCAAGCCCAACGAGCAGGTGACCGGATGGACGTGAAGTGCCGTCAGCTCGGGGTCGATGCGCAATCCGGTGATCCCGGATTCCTCGGTGGCTTCGCGCAGTGCGGCGGCGACGATGTCGTCGTCACTCTCGTCGCAATGCCCACCGAGCTGCACCCATCGGCCGACGCGCGGGTGCAGCGTGAGCAGCACCCGTGAGCCGCTGTCGTCGAAAACCAGCGCCGAGGCGGTGATGTGACCAGCTTCGCATTCGCGCCGGCAGGCGTCGGCGCGGGCGAGTACGAAGGCCAGCGCGGCATGTCGCAATGAGTCCTGGGCCGGATCGGCGGGCTGCCAGTCGGTCAGCGTGGCGATCACCGAGTCGCGCGGGCTCACCGGGATCCCCGCTTGGTCCGGCGATCGCGCAGCGCGGTCCAGGCCGCGCGGCAACCCGCCACCACATCCGCAGACCAGCCGAGTCCGTCGATCAGCACTCGCCGGTCGACCAGATCGAGGGCCTTGTCGATCTCGTTGGCCTTCAAGAGCAGATCGACGTCGACGGCCAATTCGGCGTCGGCGGCCGCCGGTGCCGGGATGGGCAGTTGCTCGGCCTCGCGGGGCTCGAGCTCCAACACGCCGCCGCCGTAGCTGCGACCCATGATCTCGGCGAAGGCGAACGTCGCGCTGTTGTGGAACACCGCCGCCAGCGCGGCGGGATGGACCCCAGGCTTGATCCGGACCCGATGGACGGTGTCGGTGCTGGTGGCGGCCGCGGCGTTGACCGTCAGCCGCGGTGCCCGGTGAATCTGGCGCAGCATGAACAGGTCCGGAATCCACAGCGATGGCGTGGTCCACCACGGCTTGCGGATCGAGCACTTGTAGCCCAGATGAACGCCGGCTTGTTCGCCGCTGTCGATGTGTGCGACGAGGGCGGCGTCGGCCGGCGCGGGCGGCGCGTTGAGCAGCCAGGTTCGATGGTTGGCGGCGACATCGCCTGCCCGGCAATCCATGTCGTACACCAGGCCGGACAGTTGGGCGCTACGCGAGACCAGCGGGACGCAGTGTTGTTGCAGTCCGAGTTCGCCGGCTTGCGCGTCGGTGAAGGTGAAGAAGCTGTTGCGGCCGGTGACGATGCCGACATCCACCTCGGCCACCCGGCCCAGCCGGGTCAGGGCTTCGGATTGCTTGAGTGTTCGCAGCAGCCCGATGTGCGCGGGGTCGAGGAAGTACTTGGTCCACTTCTCGTTCTCGTGCAGCAGTGCGCGGGCAGGCTCCACATCGAGGTCCGCCGCGTCTAGGGCGCCGGCGTCGGGTAGCGCGAGGGTACGGATCTGCGCGGGTCCGGTTCCCACCACGCCGCAGAACAACACGACCTCCTGCAGGATGCCGTCGAACAGCAGTCGCTGGAAGCTCACCAGTGTGATCTCGGCGAACCGGCTCAGCAGAAATTCGCGCAACTGTGCGGCGTAGCTGACCTGAAGCAACTCGGCGGGAAGCACCAGACCCAGCCGACCGCCATCGCGCACCAGCGCGGTGCTCGCCACGACGAAGGGGACCCATGCATTGGTCAACTTGGTGGGCCGCAACCCGTGGCGCCGCATGAGTTCCAAAGCGGGACCACGGTATTCGGTTGCCCAGTTTCCGAAGCGGATATAGGGCGGGTTGCCCGCGACACCGTCCCAGCGCTCGAGGCTGCCGAGCCAGGTGAACAGGTCGGCGTTGTCGACGGGTGCGAACCGTCGTGCCTTGGCCGCTTCGGCTGCGACGAGTTCGACGCCGTGCGCTTGGTCGGTGCGGGCGGCCAGCTCGCGCAGGATCGCGCCGTCGCCGCAGGAGGGTTCCAGGATCCGTGGACCCGCCTGCCGGACCCAGCCGGCCAGGAAGCGGGCCACCGCGGCCGGCGTGTAGTAACCACCGCGGACTTTGTCGGCCGATGCCGCTGCCTTGCCCGCGAAGGTCGTCATTTGCAGACCAGCAGGTCGCTGACCGCTACCGGGTCGCGCAACCCGGTGGGCTCGGACGCGTAGCCGATCGCGATGGCGCCCAGCGGCTCCCAATCGGCAGGCAGGTCCAGCTCTTCGCGGACCAGGTCGGCGGCAAAGATCGTCGATCCGATCCAGCAACTGCCCAGCCCGCGCACCGCCAGTGCGACCAGCAGTGCCTGCACGGCCGCTCCGACCGCGACCGTGAACATGGTGCGCTCGGCATCCGTGCGGGCCGCATCGGGATAGGAGTGCGCGCCGTCGGGCACTAGGAAGGGGATTACGACTTCGGGCGCGTCATAGAGGATTTGGCCGCGGGCAACGCGTCGCTCGACGGAGTCGGCGGGCCGGCCGTCGCCGGCCAGATCGGCGCGCCACTTGTCTTTCATCCGGTCGAGCAACCGCGTCCGCAGGGCGTGCGTCTGTAGCCACACGAACCGCACCGGCCGGGTGTGGTGGGGGGCCGGTGCGGTGAGCGCTTCGGCGACGGCGGACTCGAGCTGCTCGGCAGGAACCGGCTCGTCGCTGAATCGGCGCACCGACCGGCGCAACAACTGAGCCTGCCGGCGGCCCAATTCGATCGCCTCGGCGGTGCCGAGCCAGAACAGGTCTTCGGCGCCGGAACGCAGCAGCTGCCGGGCCGTCGAGCCGTCATCGGTCAGCTTCAGCCCACGTACCACGGCGACCGGCATCGCGGTCAGTTTGCCTTTGACCAGATCGGCCGCGGCCGCGATCTCGTCGGCGACCGCGACCTCGGTCACCACCAGCTCGTTGCCGTGGCGGTCGACGGTGCCCGAATAGTTGTGCAGCACAGCCAGGCCCGAAGAGCCCACCGCGGCGTCGATCTGCCCGTTGCGCCAGGCGCGGCCCATGGTGTCGGTGATCAGCACCGCGACGGTGACACCGAGCCGCTCGCGCAATCCGGCGCGCAGGGCCGCGGCACTGGCGTCGGGATCGACCGGCAACAGGGCCAGTTCGGAGCGGCCGACGTTGGATCCGTCCACCCCGGCGGCCGCCTGAACCAGCCCCAGCCGGCTCTCGGTGATCAGGGTGCGGCCCTTGCGTGCCAGCACCCGCACCGCCTCGTCTTCGACCAGCTTGCGGCGCAACTGGTCGCGTGCTTCCTCGTCTTCGGGAGCGGGCACCAGCCGGCCCTCGCACTTGGACACCACCTTGCTCGTGACCACCACGACATCGCCGTCGCGCAGCCACGGTGCCGCCTCGGCGATGGCCACGCCGAGCTCGTCGCCGGGACGGAATTCGGGAAGCCCGGCCACCGGCAGGATCTCGATCGGCGCGGCAGATCCGTGCTCGGTCACGCTCTCACGCCCGCAAGCTCCAGCCCGGCGCGGACCATTTCCGCGGTTGCTTTCGGGTCGCTCATGATCAGCGGGATCGATGCCACCGTGACACCGTCGATTTCGGCTTCAGAACCCGACACGTCACCCTCGTGCACCAGCCAGTAGTCCAGTATCCCGGTGGTGCTTCGGCCACCGTAATGCCGGCCCACCGCCGCGGCGGTGGAATCCACCCCGATTACCGCCAGACACGCATCGGCCATGCCGCGCAACGGCTTTCCGCCGATGATCGGCGAGTAGCCGACGACCGGGGCGGTGGCCGCCCGCAGCGCCGCGCGGATACCCGGGACGGCCAGGATGGCGCCGACGCTGACCACCGGGTTCGACGGTGCCAGCATGATCACGTCGGCATCGGCGATGGCCGACGCAACTTCGGTTGTCGCACTGGCCTTTTCGGCGCCCACGAAGGCAAAGCTGTGGGTCGGTATCTGCGCGCGATAGCGCACCCACCACTCCTGGAAGTGGATCGCTCGGGGGGCGTCTTCGACCGGATCGGTGACTACCACGTGGGTCTCGCAACGGTCGTCGCTGGCGGGCAGCAACCGCGCGCCCGGTTGCCAGCGGTCACAAAGGGCCGTGGTGATCTGGGTCAGCGGGTAGCCGGCGCGCAGCATCTGAGTACGCACCAGGTGGGTGGCCAGATCGCGATCGCCGAGGCCGAACCAATCGGGCTGCATGCCGTAGCGCGCGAGTTCCTCTTTGGCGTGCCAGGTTTCGTCACGGTGGCCCCAGCCGCGCGCCGGGTCGACACCGCCGCCGAGGGTGTACATGCAAGTGTCCAGATCGGGGCAGACCCGCACGCCGTGGATCCAGGCGTCGTCGCCGATGTTGACCACAGTGGTTAGTTCGTGGCCCGAGTCGTCATCGGGTATGGCAAACTGGCCGAGGCCGAGCAGCTGCTGGACTCCGAGCAGGAAGCGCGCGCCGCCGACTCCACCGACCAGAACGGTGACCTTCACATCGCAGGACAGTACCTGCCCGCGATGCTGCACCGGCCTGCCGTGTGGCGACCTGGGCGAGCGCCAGTGTGAGGAGGGGCATAAGACACGCCGTGGGCCTTCGACAACGGAAACGCCGAAATTTAGTTACGAGATGATATGGAAATGCCGCGGAGTGCTTGACCCGATAGATGAACCCGTGTCTAATCACATGAGTGTCATTTCCCGGTTGGCCGGCCGGTTCCGGTGTCGCAGACCGAGATTCGATCACTTGTTCGAATTTGGTAACTGTACATCAAAACAGTGGGAAACCATTTCACTCTCTATAAGTGAGGAGGCGGAGGCATGTCCTATGAGCACCTTCGGGGCGTAATGGGAAGCGCACCGCACACCACTTCCGGTCCTGTGCCAGTGTCGCCAATCGTCATTGGCCGACCGCACCTGAGTTTGGTTCCTGAGGCGCCCCCGACATATGAGGCGTTCGAAGCGTTCGAGCCCGAGCCGGAGCCCATACCTGCCGACCAGTGGCAGGACCGCGCCCTTTGCGCCCAAACGGATCCCGAAGCGTTCTTCCCGGAGAAGGGCGGCTCCACCCGCGAGGCCAAGAAGATCTGCCTGGGGTGCGAGGTCCGCCACGAATGCCTCGAGTACGCCCTGGCTCATGACGAGCGCTTCGGCATCTGGGGCGGCCTCTCCGAGCGCGAACGCCGCCGCCTCAAACGCGGCATCATCTGAAAGATTCCAGCGCGCCGCGCGCTACCGCCTCAGTCGTCGTCGATCGTCGGGTCGATGACCGTCGGGTCGACATCCAGATAGATGGCCACCTGCGCCACCAGGATTTCATGCAGCAATTCGCCGAGCTCGATGGTGTCCTTCGCCCGTCGCTCGATTGGCTTGCGGAACAAGACAATTCGCGCCCGTGTGGCATTACCGCGGACGTCGACACCGGCGGGGATAAGCCGGGCCAGCGCTATCGGCCCGTCGGCGATCACCTCTGGTGGCCACTGCACGCTTTCGGGGTCCTTGGCCGCGATGCGGGGAATCTCGTCGACAGCGATATCGAGTTCGGACACCCGGTCCTGCCACCGCCGCTCGATCGGCTCGTAGGCCTCCAGCACCGCCATGTCGAAGCGCTCGGCGCGGCTGCGCCAGCCGGGCACGGTCGGCGGCAACAGCGGCCCGCGCAGATCGCGGCCCCGTCGCCGGGCTCGGTGTCCGAGTCGCCCGGCGGGCTGACCCGCGGATCGACCGCCGCGCGGCGAGCTTCGGGAATCGCTCACCGCCCGATGGTAACGGTTACACATCGCGGCGAGAACGGATGCGCGTGTCCGGCGCTTGCCCAGCGTTTCCGCACGATAGCCTTTCGATCGTGAACGTACCCCGTCGCTGCTGCCGGCCCGGGTGTCCGCACTATGCAGTGGCAACGTTGACGTTCGTTTACTCGGACTCGACGGCGGTGGTAGGTCCGCTCGCCACCGCGCGGGAACCGCACTCGTGGGATCTGTGCGTCGGCCATGCCGGCCGTATCACCGCGCCACGCGGGTGGGAACTCGTGCGTCACGCAGAGCCGCTACCCATGCAGCATCCCGACGAGGACGACTTGGTCGCCCTGGCCGACGCGGTGCGTGAGGGCGCCCCTGGCAGTGTGGACCTGTCCTACTCGGCCGCCAACGCCGGCCCCTACGGTGGTGGGACCGGCATGCCGCTCAACGGTTTTCCGCCCCGAGTGGGCAGCCCGCCCGGCGATCCCCGCCTGAACCCTGCGGGAGCCCATGCGGCCGCGCACAGCGGCAGCGTGCTTGCGCCGCCCGAGCATCGCTCCGGACGCCGGCGCGGACACCTGCGGGTGTTGCCCGATCCTGCCGACTAACGCTCGGCGGCGCCCGGCGGGCCGTTAGGCTGGCGCCAAGAGTTCACGTCGGCAGGAGTCCCCGCATGTCTTGGCCCGCAGCGGCTATTCACGGAGTCATCAAGGCGTACGACGTCCGCGGGCTGGTCGGCGAGCAGATCTCCGAGTCGCTGGTCACCGATGTCGGTGCCGCGTTCGCCCGGCTGATGCGCGACGAGGGCGCACACCAGGTGGTCATCGGGTACGACATGCGCGACAGTTCGCCGTCGTTGGCGGCCGCCTTCGCGACCGGGGTGACTGGGCAGGGGCTTGACGTGGTGCGGATCGGTTTGGCGTCCACCGACCAGCTCTACTTCGCTTCGGGGCTGTTGGACTGTCCGGGCGCGATGTTCACCGCGAGCCACAACCCGGCGGCATACAACGGCATCAAGTTGTGCCGGGCCGGGGCAAAACCGGTCGGCAAGGACACCGGTCTGACCGTCATCAGTGACGACCTGATCGCCGGCGTGCCGCCCCGCGAGGGGCCCGCCGGAGCCATCACCGACAAAGACGTGCTGGCCGACTACGGGGTGTTCCTGCGCTCACTGGTGGACACGTCCAACCTGCGCCCGTTGCGGGTCGCCGTGGACGCCGGCAACGGCATGGCCGGCCACACCGCACCGGCGGTGCTGGGTGCGATCGACTCGATCACGTTGCTGCCCTTGTACTTTGAGCTCGACGGGTCGTTCCCCAATCACGAGGCCAATCCGCTGGACCCGGCGAATCTGGTGGACCTGCAGGCCTACGTGCGCGAAACCGGTGCCGATATCGGCCTGGCCTTCGACGGGGACGCCGACCGGTGCTTCGTCGTCGACGAACGCGGCGAACCGGTTTCGCCGTCGACGGTGACCAGCCTGGTCGCCGCGCGCGAGCTGCACCGGGAGATCGGTGCCACGGTGATCCACAACGTGATCACCTCCCGTGCGGTGCCCGAGCTGGTCGTCGAACGCGGCGGCACGCCGCTGCGGTCGCGCGTCGGACACTCCTACATCAAGGCGATGATGGCCGACACCGGCGCGATCTTCGGTGGCGAGCACTCGGCGCACTACTACTTTCGCGACTTCTGGGGTGCGGACTCCGGAATGCTGGCCGCGCTGTACGTACTGGCCGCCCTCGGCGAACAGGACCGGCCGCTGTCGGAGTTGACCGCGGACTACCAACGCTACGAATCCTCCGGCGAAATCAACTTCACCGTCGCCGACGCACCCGCCTGTGTGGACGCCGTGCTGAAGTCCTTCGGCAGCCGCATTCAGTCCATCGATCACCTGGACGGGGTGACGGTTGACCTGGGCGACGACAGCTGGTTCAACCTGCGCAGTTCCAACACCGAGCCGTTGCTGCGGCTCAACGTCGAGGCGCGCAGCGTCGAGGACGTCGACGCGGTGGTCGCTCATGTCAGCACCGAGATCGCCGCCCAGGCGGCGGCCGGCGAGGCCGGACCGTGAACACCACCCGGGTCGTCGATCTCGAGGACGCCGATGGCCTGATCGCCGCCGACCGGGACGCGCTGCTGCGGGCCGCGTCGACGGCCGGCGCCCAGGTGCGTGCCGTGGCCGCCGCCGCCGAGGAGGGCGAACTCGACTCGCTGCGCAGCGACGCCCGGCCGCGAACAGTGATCTGGGTGGCCGGCCGGGGTACCGCCGAGACCGCCGGTGCCATGCTCGCCTCGACGCTGGGTGCCGCCGCCGCCGAGCCGATCGTGCTCGCCCGGGAGGCACCGCCGTGGATCGGGCCGCTCGATGTGCTGATCGTCGCCGGCGACGATCCGGGTGATCCCGCGCTGGTCAACGCGGCCGCGACTGGCGTGCGCCGGGGCGCGCGGGTGGTTGTGGTGGCGCCGTATGAGGGTCCGCTGCGGGATTCGACGGCCGGACGCGTAGCGGTGCTGGCACCACGGCTCTGGGTTCCCGACGAGTTCGGGTTGTGTCGCTACCTGGCCGCGGGCCTGGCCGTGCTGCAGGTGGTGGACCCCGCCCTGCGCATCGATCTGGCCACACTTGCCAATGAGCTGGACGCCGAGGTGCTGCGCAACAGTGCCGCCCGCGACGTGTTCACCAACCCGGCCAAGACGCTCGCCGCGCGCATGTCCGATTGCCGGGTGGCGCTGGCCGGCGACAGCGCCGCCACGCTGGCGCTGGCCCGGCATGGCAGCTCCACGTTGCTACGGGTGGGGGACCAGGTGGTCGCGGCCACCGGCCTGGCGGACGCGGTGGTGGCCCTGCGCACCTGGGCATCCGATGGCTTCCGGGGCGCAGACTCCCTGTTTCACGACGAAGAGATCGACGGGCCGCTGCCCGAGCGGCTGCGCGTGCTCGCGCTGACCCTGGCCCGTGAGCGCACAGTGGTTTCCGCACGGGTCGCCGGGCTCGACAACGTCTACCTGGTCGCGGCCGAGGATGTGCCGGACGCGGCCGACCGCCCGGCTCCGGCTACCGCACCGGGGGGTGCCGGGCACGCCGAGCAGCAACTGGCAGTATTGGCGGTTCGGCTGGAGATGGCCGCGGTTTACTTGCGACTGGTGCGGGGATAGAAAATACCGTGGAAGTGTTACGCGGAGCGCTACGGACATACGCGTGGGGATCGCGCACCGCCATTGCCGAATTCACCGGACGCCCGGTTCCTGCCGCCCATCCCGAGGCCGAACTCTGGTTCGGCGCACACCCCGGGGATCCGGCCTGGCTGCAAACCGACGGCGCCGAGACGTCGTTGCTGGAGGCGCTGGTCGCCGATCCGGAGGGCCAGCTCGGGTCCGCTTCGCGGGCCCGGTTCGGTGACGTGCTCCCGTTCTTGGTCAAGGTGCTGGCCGCCGACGAACCGCTGTCGCTGCAGGCACACCCGAGCACCGAGCAGGCGGTCGAGGGCTATCTGCGGGAAGAGCGCCTGGGAATTCCGGTGACCTCGCCGGTGCGCAACTATCGCGACACCTCTCACAAACCGGAGTTGTTAGTCGCGCTGCAGCCGTTCGAGGCGCTGGCCGGATTCCGGCCCGCGGCGCGCACCAGAGAACTGTTGCAGGCGCTGGCCGTCTCCGACTTGGACCCGTTCATCGATCTGCTGAGCGACCAGTCCGACGCCGACGGTCTGCGTGCGCTGTTCACCACCTGGATCACCGCACCCCAGCCCGACATCGACGTGCTGGTGCCCGCCGTGCTCGAGGGTGCCATCCATTACGTCAGCTCGGGTGCGACGGAATTTGCGTCCGAGGCCAAGACGGTCCTGGAACTCGGCGAACGTTATCCCGGTGACGCCGGCGTGCTGGCCGCCATGCTGCTCAACCGGATCACCCTGGAACCCGGCGAAGCGATCTTTCTGACGGCCGGCAATCTACATGCCTATCTGCGGGGTTTCGGTGTGGAGGTGATGGCCAACTCCGACAACGTATTGCGCGGCGGCCTGACCCCCAAACACGTCGACGTGCCCGAGTTGTTGCGGGTGCTCGACTTCAACCCGACCCCCGAGGCGCAGCTGCGGCCGGCGATCCGCCGCGAAGGACTTTGCCTGATCTATGACACCCCCACCGATGAGTTCGCGGTGGCACTGCTGGTGCTGGACGGCGAATACCTGGGCCACGAGGTCGACGCGTCGTCGCACCATGACGGCCCGCAGATCCTGCTGTGCGCGGAGGGTACGACGACCGTGCACGGAAAATTCGACTCGCTCACGCTGGACCGGGGGATGGCCGCGTGGGTGGGAGCCGACGACGGCCCGATCCGCCTTGTCGCCCACGAGCCCGCCAAGCTGTTCCGGGCTACCGTCGGGCTTTAGCAGTCTGTGCGACGGCTCGCCGGTCACGTTGTTCTTTGAGCCACAATCGCAGGTTGTGTGCCATCGTGCGGCCGACGATGCGCGCGGGCGGCACCATGTACAGACTGTCGAGCAGGCTGAACCGGCGCAAAAACCATTCGGCGAGAACGGGATCGGTTTCCGCGGCTCCCAGGAACTGATCGAACAGGTTACCCGCGGCTCGCCACCACCGGGGCGTGGGATCGGCGTCGGCATGGTGAAAAGTGATGTCGCCGATGGCGTTCATCATCCACACCGGATACGTCGTCTTGGCGGTGGCGCGATGGAACTGACGGGCAAGCTCGCCGTCTTCAGCCCCGGCTTGCAGGGCCCGGCGCAGGTGACCGCCCTGCAGCGAGGTCATCGTCATCCCTTGCCCGAAGGTGGGGTTGAAGCTGGCCACGGCATCGCCGAAGGGCAGGATGCCGGCCGGGAAGCGCTCCAGCTTGTGGTAGCGGCGCCATCTGCTGGCCGGGAAGGCGTGATACGACGGGCCGCCGATGGGCTCGGCTTCGGTCAGCGCTTTGGTGAAATGATCCGGAAGCAGCTGGTCGGCAAGCTCTAGCATCTCCGGAAACGTCTGCGGGGGTTTCACATTGGCCACCCCGAAGGTGGTCAAGACCCAGGTGTCGTCTTCGTAACACAACATGCCCAGCCCCAGTGACTGGTCATGTGAGGCGCCGTTGACCACGACCTTCTCAGCGATCAGACCCTCTGGGATGCGCAACTGATGGGAGGCGTACTTGACGCCGATGCCCACGGTGGCTTCGACGGCGGGTTGATATCCCCACTGCTTCAACCACACCGGCAACCGGGTACCGCGCCCAGTCGCGTCGATGACCAGATCGGCAGCGAAGAATTCCGGTTCGTCGCCGGCCCGATCAACCAGCACGCCGGTTACCCGCTCACCGACTGGGTCGAACCGTGGCTCGTCGACGGAGCGGCGCACGATCTCGACGTTGTCGATGTCCAGAACGCGTTGCCGCAGTTGCCATTCCAAGTGCGGCCGGCTGGGCACGAACGCGGTGAACTCGTCGCGCAGGGTGTGCCCGGTACCCAGGACATGGCCCGCGGCGCCCAGGTAAATGCAGTCCGGGCGGTTCTCCAGCATCGGCACGCCCGCGGCCACCATGTCGTCGAGCAGACCCGGGAACAGGGCCTCGAATTCGTTTGCCCCACGGGCCATCAGCAGGTGCACATGCCGGTCCTGGGGGACCGCCGCGCGGTTGGCTGGCGTGCTCGGTAGGTCGTCGCGCTCGAAAACGGTTATCCGGGCGAAGAAATCCGACAGGACCCGCGCCGCGCACAGGCCCGCGATGCTGCCCCCGATGACGACCGCGTGGTCACTCTTGCTTGCCAACCTGTGGCTCCCCTCCGTTCTCCGGAGAGTACCCAGGCGATCGGCGAAACCACACACGGATGTAATTGACGACGGCGCGACCGATCAGCAGTGGCGAGGGCACCATGTACAGGCTGTCCAGCAGCGAAAACCTGCGCAGGAACCATTCGGCCAGCACCGGCTCGGTTTCGGCGGCCTGCAGAAACAGGTCGAACAACGCGCCGAACGGCCGCCACCACAAGGGTGCGGGACTGGCCGTCGCGTTGTGGAAGCTGACGTCGCCGATGCCGTCGCTCATCCACACCGGGTAGGTGGTGCGGGCGGTGGCCCGGTTGAGCTTGCGGGCCAGTTTGCGGTCGGGAGATTCCAGCGCCCGGCGCAGCTGACCGGCCTGCAGCGAGGCCATCGTCATGCCCTGCCCGTAGGTGGGGTTAAAGCTGGCCACCGCATCGCCGAAGGCAACGATCCCGGCGGGGAAGCGGCGCAGCTTGTCATAGCGCCGCCATCTGCTCACCGGGTAGGCGTGGCGCGCCGGGGTGCCGACGGGCTCGGCCTGCGCCAGCGCTTCGCCGAAACGTGCCGGCAGCAGTTCGGTGGCCAGTGCCCGCATCTCGTCGAAGGTGGGCGGCGGTTTGGCATTGGCAACCCCGAAAGTTGTCAGCACCCAGGTGTCGTCCTCGTTGGCCAGGATGCCGATCCCGTAGGACTGGTCATGCGATGCGCCTGCGATGACGATCCGTTCGTCAAGCACGCCTTCGGCTATCCGGAACTTCTGAGTGGCATACGTGATGCCCACGTCCACGGTTTGTTCGGTGGGCCGTTTGTATCCCCACTGTGCCAGCCACACCGGCAATCGGGTGCCGCGCCCGGTCGCGTCGACCACCAGATCAGCGGCGACAAACTCGGGGTCCCCGGCGGCGACCGGATCCAGCAACACGCCCGTCACCCGTTGCTGTGCACGCTCGAACGTCGGCTCGGCGACGCAGCGCCGCACGATCTCGACGTTGCCGATGTCGAGGACCCGGCGCCGCAGCTGCCATTCCAGATGCGGCCGGCTGGGCACGTAGGCACTGAATTCCTTGCGCAGGGTGGGCCCGGTGCCCAGAACATGGCCGGCGGCACCCAAATACACGCGGTGCGGCTCGGTGTGCAGCGTCGGCACACCCGCGGCCACCAGGTCGGCGAGCAGGCCCGGGAACAGGCTCTCGAACTCGTTGGCCCCGCGCGTCATCAACATATGCAGGTGCCGGTCCTGCGGAACGGCGTTGCGACTGGCAGCTGTCTGCGGCAGCTCGTCGCGCTCGAATACCGTCACCCGGGCGTAGCAATCGGCCAGCACCCGCGCCGCGCACAGCCCGGCGATGCTTGCGCCGATAACGACTGCGTGGTCCCTGCTCGCTTCGCCTCGGCCGCGCATCCTGGGGAGGCTACTCGGTACTGTGCGGTCACAACGAGAGGGAGGACGGGTGATGGCCGGTCGATGGCGCATGAAGTCCGTTGAGCAATCGATCGCCGACACCGACGAGCCGACCACCCGGCTGCGCAAAGACCTCACCTGGCGGGACCTGGTGGTCTTCGGCGTCTCGGTGGTGATCGGGGCGGGCATCTTCACGGTCACCGCCTCGACGACGGGTGACATCACCGGCCCGGCGATCTGGGTCTCGTTTCTCATCGCCGCAGGAACCTGCGCGCTGGCCGCACTGTGTTACGCCGAGTTCGCCTCGACCCTGCCGGTGGCCGGCAGCGCGTACACGTTCTCCTACGCCACCTTCGGTGAGTTCCTGGCCTGGGTGATCGGCTGGAACCTGGTGCTGGAGCTGGCCATCGGCGCAGCCGTCGTCGCCAAGGGCTGGTCGAGCTACCTGGGGACGGTGTTCGGATTCGCCGGTGGCACAGTGCATCTCGGATCGTTCAGCATCGACTGGGGCGCGCTGCTCATCGTCGCGATCGTGGCGACCCTGTGCGCACTCGGCACCAAACTGTCGTCGCGGTTCTCCGCGGTGGTCACCGCCATCAAGGTGTCGGTGGTAATCCTGGTGGTGATCGTCGGCGCCTTCTACATCAAGGCGGCCAACTACACGCCGTTCGTTCCGAAGCCGGAGGCCGAACACCAGGGCCGGGGGCTCGACCAGTCCGTCCTGTCGCTGCTCACCGGTGCCGGCGGCAGCCATTACGGCTGGTACGGCGTGTTGGCGGGGGCATCGATCGTGTTCTTTGCGTTCATCGGGTTCGACATCGTGGCCACCATGGCCGAAGAGACCAAGAATCCGCAGCGCGACGTCCCGAAGGGAATCCTGGCGTCGCTGGGCGTGGTCACCCTGCTCTACGTCGCGGTGTCCATCGTGTTGTCCGGCATGGTTTCCTACACCCAGCTGCGCACCGTGCCAGGCAGTGGTCAGGCGAATCTGGCGACGGCGTTTCGGGCCAACGGATTGCATTGGGCCAGCGGCATCATCTCGGTAGGGGCGCTGGCGGGGCTGACCACCGTGGTGATGGTGCTGATCTTGGGGCAGTGCCGCGTCTTGTTCGCGATGGCGCGCGACGGCCTGTTGCCCCAGCAACTGGCCAAGACCGGTACCCGCGGCACGCCGGTGCGGATCACCGTGCTGGTCGCGCTGGTGGTGGCCGCGACGGCTTCGGTGTTCCCGATAACCAAGCTCGAAGAGATGGTCAACGTCGGCACCCTGTTCGCGTTCGTGCTGGTTTCCGCGGGCGTCATCGTGCTGCGCCGGATGCGGCCGGACCTCGAGCGCGGGTTCCGGGCGCCCTGGGTGCCGTTGCTCCCGATCGCCTCGGTGGCGGCGTGTGTGTGGCTGATGCTCAATCTCACCGCGCTGACCTGGATCCGGTTCGCGGTGTGGTTGCTGCTGGGTACCGCGATCTACCTCGGGTACGGGCGCCGGCACTCGGTACAAGGACGACGGGAGCGAGCAGACAAATCAAGCTAATTTGGACAGTTTGTTTACAAAACACTGCTTTGTGTCTAGACACGAGACGGAAACATCGGTATTGTCCAACCTCAACGTGGTGTGACTCACAAGGAGGTTTGGCATATGACCACACAGATCGGGTCCGAAGTACCTGCGGTCCCTGCCCTCGAATGGCGGGACAAGAAGCGCTACCTGTGGCTGATGGGGTTGATCGCCCCGACGGCGCTGTTCGTGATGCTGCCGATCATCTGGGCTCTCAACCAGCTCGGCTGGCACACCGCTGCGCAGCTGCCGCTGTGGATCGGGCCGTTCCTGGTGTACGTCCTGCTGCCGCTGCTGGACCTGCGCTTCGGGCCGGACGGCCAGAACCCGCCCGACGAGGTGATGGAGCGGCTGGAAAACGACAAGTACTACCGCTACTGCACCTACATCTACATCCCGTTCCAGTACGCCAGCGTGATCCTGGGCGCCTACCTGTTCACCGCGTCGAACCTGGGCTGGCTCGGCTATGAGGGCGGACTGGGCTGGCTGGGCAAGATCGGCGTGGCGCTGTCGGTCGGTGTGCTGGGCGGTGTCGGGATCAACACAGCGCACGAGATGGGTCACAAGAAGGATTCGCTGGAGCGGTGGCTATCCAAGATCACCCTGGCGCAGACCTGCTACGGCCACTTCTACATCGAGCACAACCGCGGCCACCACGTGCGCGTCTCCACGCCCGAAGACCCGGCCTCGGCGCGTTTCGGCGAGACTTTCTGGGAGTTCCTGCCCCGCAGCGTCATCGGCAGCGCACGCTCATCGATCCACCTGGAGTCCCAGCGGATCCGCCGGCTCGGCAAGAGCCCGTGGAACCCCAAGACCTGGCCGTCCAACGACGTGGTCAACGCATGGGCGATGTCGGTGGTGCTCTGGGGCGTGCTGATCGCGGTGTTCGGCCTAAGCCTGATCCCGTTCGTGATCGTCCAGGCCGTCTTCGGCTTCTGCCTGCTGGAAGCCGTCAACTACCTCGAGCACTACGGCCTGCTGCGCCAGAAGAACGCTAACGGCCGCTATGAGCGCTGCGCGCCGGTACACAGTTGGAACTCCGACCACATCGTCACCAACCTGTTCCTGTACCACCTGCAGCGGCACAGCGATCACCACGCCAATCCCACCCGTCGCTACCAAACGCTGCGCAGCATGGAAGGTTCGCCCAACCTGCCCAGTGGCTACGCGTCGATGATCTCGCTGACCTACTTCCCGCCGCTGTGGCGCAAGGTGATGGACCACCGGGTGCTCGCGCACTACGGCGGCGACATCACCAAGGTCAACATCCAGCCCCGGCTGCGGGAGAAGCTGTTCGCCAAGTACGGCGCCCCGGAACGAGACGCCGCATGAGTGCTTTGAACCAGTACAAGTGCCCCGTGTGCGACTACGTCTACGACGAGACCAAAGGTGATGCCAGGGAAGGTTTTCCAGCCGGAACAGGCTGGGATCAGATTCCCGACGACTGGACCTGTCCGGACTGCGCTGTCCGCGAGAAAGTCGATTTCGAAGAGATGCCGTCTGGCGACGATGCTGCCGCGCAAGCGGCAGAGGAGGAGCTGGACGAATTGAAAGGAGCTGTGAAATGAACGACTACAAGCTGTACCAGTGCGTCCAATGCGGTTGGGAGTACGACGAGGCGCTGGGCTGGCCGGAAGACGGCATCGCCCCCGGAACCCGCTGGGACGACATCCCCGAGGACTGGAGCTGCCCGGACTGCGGCGCGGCAAAATCGGACTTCGTGATGGTGGAGGTGGCCCGCTCATGAGCAGCCAAAGCGTTATCCTCGCGCCTGTGAAGCGGATTCCTTACGCCGAGGCATCCCGGGCCCTGCTGCGTGATTCGGTACTGGACGCGATGCGGGATCTGCTGCTGACCCGCGACTGGTCGGCGATCACGCTGTCCGACGTCGCTCGCGCCGCGGGTATCAGCCGGCAGACCATCTACAACGAGTTCGGTTCCCGGCAGGGGCTCGCCCAGGGCTACGCCTTGCGCCTGGCCGATCGCCTGGTCGATGCCGTGCACGCCGCCCTGGACGCCAACGTCGGCAACATCTACGAGTCGTTCCTTCAGGGTTTTCGGACGTTCTTCACAGAAACAGCCGCCGACCCGCTGGTGATCTCGTTGCTGAGCGGCGTCGCCAAGCCCGATCTGCTGCAACTCATCACCACCGACAGTGCGCCCATCATCACCCGCGCCTCGGCCCGGCTGGCGACCGCGTTCACTCAAACGTGGGTTGCTACCAGCGACGACGACGCCAATGTGCTGTCGCGGGCGATCGTTCGGCTGTGCCTGAGTTACGTCTCGATGCCACCGGAAGCCGACCACGACGTGGCGGCGGACCTGGCCCGGTTGATGACGCCGTTCGCTGAACGGCACGGCGTGAATATCGTCTCTTAGTGGTGCTTTGAAGATGGCCTGACCTGCGGGGCTTATAGGAAGGCGACTAAAGTGACGCTCGAGCGTATCGAGGCGAAGTAGCCCGCTCGGACCTTTTGAGCCCCTGTGAGCCCCGTAGTAAGGATGAAACACGTAATGACGACTACCGAAATCTCGCTTACACCAGACGTTCTCAACGGCATCGACTTCAAGATCGCCGACCTGTCACTAGCGGATTTCGGCCGCAAAGAACTCCGGATCGCCGAGCACGAGATGCCCGGCCTGATGTCGCTACGACGCGAATACGCCGAAGTGCAGCCCCTGAAGGGGGCCCGGATCTCGGGTTCGTTGCACATGACCGTGCAGACCGCGGTGCTGATCGAAACGTTGACGAGCCTCGGCGCTGAAGTCAGATGGGCGTCCTGCAACATCTTCTCCACCCAGGACCACGCCGCGGCCGCCGTCGTCGTCGGTCCGCACGGTACGCCGGAGGAGCCCAAGGGCGTGCCGGTCTTCGCGTGGAAGGGTGAGACGCTCGAGGAGTACTGGTGGGCTGCCGAGCAGATGCTCACCTGGCCGGACCCGGACAAGCCGGCCAACATGATCCTCGACGACGGCGGTGACGCCACCATGCTGGTGCTGCGCGGCATGCAGTACGAGAAGGCCGGCGTGGTGCCGCCCGCCGAGGAAGACGACTCCGCCGAGTGGAAGGTCTTCCTCAACCTGCTGCGCAACCGCTTCGAGACCGACAAGGGCAAGTGGACCAAGATCGCCGAGTCGGTCAAGGGCGTCACCGAAGAGACCACCACCGGCGTGCTGCGGCTCTACCAATTCGCCGCCGCGGGCGACCTGGCCTTCCCGGCGATCAACGTCAACGACTCGGTGACCAAGTCCAAGTTCGACAACAAGTACGGCACCCGGCACTCGCTCATCGACGGCATCAACCGCGGCACCGACGCGCTGATCGGCGGCAAGAAGGTGCTGATCTGTGGTTACGGCGACGTCGGCAAGGGCTGTGCGGAGGCGATGAAAGGCCAGGGCGCGCGCGTCCAGGTCACCGAGATCGACCCGATCAACGCGCTGCAGGCGATGATGGAGGGCTTCGACGTCGTCACCGTCGAGGATGCCATCGGTGACGCGGACATCGTCGTGACCTCGACCGGCAACAAAGACATCATCATGCTCGAGCACATCAAGGCGATGAAGGACCACTCGATCCTGGGCAACATCGGCCACTTCGACAACGAGATCGACATGGCCGGCCTGGAGCGCTCCGGCGCGACGAAGACCAACATCAAGCCGCAGGTCGACCTGTGGACTTTCAAGGAGACCGGCCGCTCGGTCATCGTGCTGTCCGAGGGACGGCTGCTGAACCTGGGCAATGCCACCGGCCACCCGTCGTTCGTGATGAGCAACAGCTTCGCCAACCAGACGATCGCCCAGATCGAGCTGTGGACCAAGAACGACGAGTACGACAACGAGGTGTACCGGCTGCCCAAGCACCTCGACGAGAAGGTGGCCCGCATTCACGTCGAGGCCCTCGGCGGCAAGCTGACCAAGCTGACCAAGGACCAGGCCGAGTACCTCGGCGTCGACGTGGAGGGCCCGTACAAGCCGGACCACTACCGCTACTGATGCTGCCGTCGGCGGCCGAGCGTGACGCCACAGTCACGTTCGGCGCCGAGTGCGACTGCAGCGTCACGCTGACGGCAGCGAGTAGGCTCGCGCGGTGCTGATCGCAATCGAAGGCGTCGACGGCTCGGGTAAGCGGACGCTGACCGATGGTCTGCGCAAGGCGTTCGAGGCGGCCGGCAAGTCGGTCGCCACGCTGGCGTTCCCGCGCTACGGGCAATCGGTAACCGCCGACGTCGCTGCCGAAGCCCTGCACGGTGAGCACGGCGACATCGCCTCTTCGGTATACGCGATGGCGATGCTGTTCGCGCTCGATCGCGCCGGCGCGATAGACCAGATCGCGCAGCTGTGCCGGGACCATGACGTGGTGATCCTGGATCGCTACGTCGCCTCCAACGCTGCCTACACCGCGGCGCGCCTGCACCAGGACGCGTCCGGAACGGCGGTGGCCTGGGTGCAACAGCTTGAATACCAGCGGCTGGGACTGCCGGCTCCGGACTGGCAGGTCTTGCTGAACGTGTCCGCCGAACTCGCCGGGCAGCGCGCCCGCAGCCGGGCCGAAAGCGATCCGGGCCGGGCTCGCGACAGCTACGAACGCGACGACGGACTGCAGCAGCGCACCGGCGCGGTGTATGCCGGATTGGCCGCCGCGCAGTGGGGCGGACGGTGGCTGGTGGTCGGCGCCGAGGTCGATCCGGCCCGTTTGACGGCCACTTTGGCGGCCGGATAGCACATTTTCGGGCCTATTTGTCCTAATCAAGTAAGAAACGCCCGTGTGGTACCCCAGTTTTGTCCCGAACTGGTGACACCATGGACAGCATGAGGCAAAGGATTTTGGTCGTCGACGACGACGCTTCGCTGGCTGAGATGCTCACCATCGTGTTGCGTGGGGAGGGCTTCGACACCGCGGTCATCGGCGACGGTACTCAAGCCCTGACCGCGGTGCGCGAGTTGCGCCCCGATTTGGTGCTGTTGGACTTGATGCTGCCCGGTATGAACGGCATCGATGTGTGTCGGGTGCTGCGCGCCGATTCCGGCGTTCCGATTGTGATGCTGACGGCCAAGACCGACACCGTGGACGTGGTACTGGGCCTGGAGTCCGGCGCCGACGACTACATCATGAAGCCGTTCAAGCCCAAGGAGCTGGTCGCGCGGGTACGGGCGCGGCTTCGGCGCAACGACGACGAGCCGGCCGAGATGCTGTCCATCGCCGATGTGGACATCGACGTGCCTGCGCACAAGGTGACCCGCAATGGTGAGCAGATCTCGCTGACACCGCTGGAGTTCGACCTGCTGGTCGCGTTGGCGCGCAAACCGCGCCAGGTGTTTACTCGTGATGTGCTGCTCGAACAGGTGTGGGGATACCGGCACCCGGCGGACACCCGCCTGGTGAATGTGCACGTCCAGCGTCTGCGGGCCAAGGTCGAGAAAGACCCGGAGAACCCGACCGTGGTGTTGACCGTTCGAGGAGTGGGATACAAGGCCGGACCTCCGTGATCCGCGGTTTTGACGTGGAGCGTCATTGATTTGGGGTTCGCGACGACGGACGAGGAGTCGTTGGGGGCGCTCTGGCCCGATGACGCGGGGCATCGGTGCGTTAAGCCGAGTCGTCAGTGTCGCTTGGCGTCGGTCGCTGCAGTTGCGCGTGGTGGCGTTGACCCTCGGTCTTTCATTGGCCGTGATTTTGGCGCTCGGCTTCGTGCTTACCAGCCAGGTCACCAACCGCGTGCTCGACGTCAAGGTCAAGGCCGCGACCGATCAGATCGAGCGGGCGCGTAACACGGTCAGCGGAATCGTCAACGGCGAAGAGACTCGCTCGCTGGACAGCAGCTTGCAGTTGGCACGCAACACGCTGACCTCCAAAACCGACCCGGCCTCCGGCGCCGGCCTGGCCGGTGCGTTCGATGCAGTGCTGATGGTGCCCGGCGACGGGCCGCGCGCCGCCTCCAGCGCCGGACCGGTCGACCAGGTGCCCAACGCGTTGCGCGGCTTCGTCAAGGCGGGGCAGGCGGCTTACCAGTACGCGACCGTGCACACCGATGGTTTCTCCGGGCCCGCGCTGATAGTCGGCACGCCTACGTCCTCGCGGGTGGCCAACCTAGAGCTCTATCTGATATTTCCGCTGGTCAACGAGCAGGCCACCATCACGCTGGTGCGCGGCACCATGGCCACCGGCGGCTTGGTGCTGCTGGTCCTGCTCGCCGGCATCGCGTTGCTGGTCTCGCGGCAGGTGGTGGTGCCGGTACGGTCGGCGTCGCGCATCGCCGAACGGTTCGCCGAGGGGCACCTGTCCGAACGCATGCCGGTGCGCGGTGAAGACGACATGGCCAGACTCGCGGTGTCGTTCAACGACATGGCCGAAAGCCTGTCGCGGCAGATCACCCAGCTCGAGGAATTCGGCAACCTGCAGCGCCGCTTCACCTCCGACGTCAGCCACGAACTGCGCACCCCACTGACCACCGTGCGGATGGCCGCCGACCTGATCTACGACCACAGCGACGACCTCGACCCGACGCTGCGGCGCTCCACCGAATTGATGGTCAGCGAGCTGGACCGGTTCGAGACGCTGCTCAACGACCTGCTGGAGATCTCGCGGCACGACGCCGGCGTGGCCGAGTTGTCGGTCGAGGCTGTCGACCTGCGCACCACCGTCAAGAACGCACTGGGCAACGTCGGCCACCTGGCCGAGGAGACCGGCATCGAGTTGCTGGTCGATATGCCTTCCGAAGAGGTGATCGCAGAAGTCGATGCGCGCCGGGTGGAGAGGATCCTGCGCAACCTGATCGCCAACGCAATCGACCACGCCGAGCACAAACCGGTGCGGATCCGGATGGGCGCAGACGAAGACACCGTCGCTGTCACCGTCCGCGACTACGGTGTCGGGCTGCGGCCTGGCGAGGAGAAGCTGGTTTTCAGCCGGTTCTGGCGCTCGGATCCGTCCCGGGTGCGGCGCTCCGGCGGCACCGGACTGGGTCTGGCGATCAGCATCGAGGACGCGAGGCTGCACCAGGGCCGGCTGGAAGCGTGGGGCGAGCCCGGTGAAGGTGCCTGCTTTCGGCTGACGCTGCCGTTGGTGCGCGGCCACAAGGTCACCACCAGCCCGCTGCCCATGAAACCGATCCCGCAGCAGCCCAACGCACCCGAGCAGCGCCCGCGCCCGCGTGAGCACGCCGAGTGGAGCGGCGGATGAGACGCTTGCTTGCCCTGTTGTTCGTGGCGCTGGTACTCGGGGGCTGCGCCAGCGTGCCCAGCTCGTCGGCGCCGCAAGCTATCGGCACCGTGGACCGTCCGGCGCCGTCGAATCTGCCCAAGCCCACCCCGGGCATGGATCCCGATGTGCTGTTGCGCGAATTCCTCAAGGCCACCGCCGATCCGGCCAACCGGCACCTGGCCGCGCGCCAATTCCTCACCCAGTCGGCGTCCAACGCGTGGGACGACGCCGGTAGCGCGCTGCTGATCGACCACGTGGTGTTCGTGGAAACCCGTGGCGCCGATCGGGTTTCGGCGACCATGCGGGCAGACATCCTGGGCTCGCTGTCCGACATCGGGGTGTTCGAGACCGCCGAGGGACAGCTGCCGGACCCAGGCCCGATCGAGTTGGTCAAGACGTCCGGCGGGTGGCGCATCGACCGGCTGCCCAACGGAGTCTTCCTGGACTGGCAGCAGTTTCAGGCGACCTACAAACGCAACACGCTGTACTTCGCCGACCCGACCGGCAAGACCGTCGTCCCTGATCCGCGCTACGTCGCGGTGTCCGACCACGATCAGCTGGCCACCGAGCTGGTCTCCAAACTGCTGGCCGGTCCGCGTCCCGAGATGGCGCACACGGTGCGCAATCTGCTGGCTCCACCGCTGCGGTTGCGCGGTCCGGTGACCCGCGCCGACGGCAGCAAGAGCGGGATCGGCAAAGGCTACGGTGGTGCGCGCATCGATTTGGAAAAGCTCGCCACCACCGATCCACACAGCCGGCAATTGCTTGCCGCGCAGATCATTTGGACGCTGGCTCGTGCCGACATCAGAGGGCCTTACGTGATCAACGCCGACGGCGCCCCACTGGAGGACCGCTTCGCCGAAGGGTGGACCACCTCCGACGTCGCCGCCACCGACCCCGGAGTCGCCGACGGCGCCGGTGCCGGGCTGCACGCGCTGGTGGGCGGTTCACTGGTGGCCCTGGACGGGCAGCGGATCTCCACGGTCCCCGGCGCCTTCGGGCGGATGGGCGACCAGACCGGCGCCGCGCTGTCGCGCAGCGGGCGTCAGGTCGCGTCGGTGGTGACGCTGCGGCGCGGTGCCCCGGATATGGCCGCGTCCTTGTGGATCGGTGATCTCGGCGGTGAGGCGGTCCAATCCGCCGACGGCCACAACCTGTCCCGGCCCAGCTGGTCGCTGGACGACGCGGTCTGGGTGGTGGTCGACACCAACAACGTGCTGCGCGCGATCCAGGAGACCGCATCGGGACAGCCGGCGCGGATCCCGGTGGATTCCACCGCGGTGTCCAGTCGCTTCCCGGGGCCGATCACCGATCTGCAACTGTCGCGCGACGGGACCCGCGCGGCCATGGTGATTGCGGGACAGGTGATTTTGGCCGGCGTCGAGCAGACCCAGGCCGGCCAGTTCGCCCTGACCTACCCACGGCGGCTGGGCTTCGGGCTGGGCACCTCGGTGGTGTCGCTGTACTGGCGAACCGGTGACGACATCGTGGTGACCCGCAACGATGCCACGCATCCGGTGTCGTATGTGAACCTCGACGGCGTGAACTCCGATGCGCCGTCGCGTGGTCTGCAGATTCCACTGTTCGCCATCGCGGCCAACCCCTCGACGGTGTACGTCTCGGCCCCGCAAGGGGTGCTGATGTATTCGGCGTCGGCCGCCGAGAACCAGCAGGGCTGGTCGGAGGTGGCCGGGCTGATGATCGGTGGGGCGGCGCCGGTATTGCCGGGGTGACGATGCGGCCAACCTCGCACTAACCTCGCACTAACCTCGAACTTAGGAGGCGCGTGGCGATGTTTCCCAAAGTTCCCCGGTTGCGTTGGGATGACGCGTTCCGCGCGCTGGACATTTTGGGCTCGTTGTGGTCCTCGACCGGGTTGCCGTCGGTGAGTGCCAGTGCCGCCCAAGCGGTTTCGGTACCTTATCGGACCTTGTTCACCACACTGCAGCAACTGCTGGTCGGCAAGGAAGTCACGGTACGCATCGGCGAGCACGATGTGGTGCTGACCGTCACCGAGCTGGACTCGACGCTGGACCCGCAGGGATTGGCCGTCGGTCAACTGGGCGAGGTCCGGGTGGCCGCTCGCGACATCCGATGGGACGAACATCGCCTGCAGAGCGCCGTCGCCGTGCTGCGCAACGTACACATCCGTCCCGGGGTTCCGCCGGTGGTGGTGGCGGCTCCGACCGAGCTGACGTCGGCGCTGCCGGCGGACGTCTTCGACGGTGTGCTGCGGCAGGCGGCGCCGCAGCTGTGCAGCGAGCTGCGCTCCGACGGTACGGCCCGGGTGCGCTGGGTGCGCTGGCCGGATTGGGCCGGTCTTGACGTGGACGCGGATGTCGTCGGGACGACGTTATGGCTGCGACCGCGCGCGGTCATCACCGGGCAACGCAGGTGGCGCCTGCCGGTGCGGACCCCGGCCTACCAGGTGCCGTTGCCTGAACTGCCGCACGGGTTGCTGGTCACCGGCGTCACGCTCGGCTCCGATGCGCTGCGCTTATCGGCGCTGCTGCCGGAATGGCGAATGGATTTGCCGCTGCGGCATCTCGAGGATTTGATCACCCGGCTGAGCCAAGGCGCGCTGAGCTTCAGCTGGCCCTCGTTGCTGGGCGGCTCAGACTAGCCCGGTTCCTGCGGCGAACGACCGCGGTATCGCGATTTGACAAGAGCGGAGCGGTTGCTCCACGATTACCCGCCGGAGGCACTGGAGCGTATGCTCCGCACGGTCTTCGCTCGTCCAAGCCTCCCGATGCAGGAGATACGTTGGAGGGAACGACCGCCGCGGGCGCCGTGCAGCGCCGAGTTGTGCTGGGGCTGCGGGTAGCCGCGCCGGCAATGATCATCGGCTTGTACCTCTGGCGAATCTTTGCCATCCGCGATCCCGCGCTGCGCTTCTTCGACGACTTCTTCTACTACCTGGTACCCGCCGAACACTGGGTCGACGGCGCCGGCTCGACATTCTTTCCGGGCGAGTCGACCAACGGCTACCACCCGCTGTGGTTTCTGTGGGTCGCGTTGCTCTATGTGGCGTGCGGCGACGGCGGGCTATTCTTTGCGCTGCTAGATCTAAGCCTGATGGCCTTGATGGTCGGGTTTTACCTGTTGTTCGAGCGGTTCCTGGTCCGGGTCACCAATGATCGGCTGGCCGCCGCGTTGGGCGCCTGTGTTGCCGCGGTTCCGCTCGCCGTGACCGCCCGCGCGGGCGTCGAGACGGCGCTGACGGTGTTCGTCGCGGCGCTGCTGTTGGTCCGGTTGAGCGCCAAGCCGGTGGCCGAACATGCCGTGCGCGACGCGGCGCTGCTGGGCGCGCTGGCGGCGCTGCTGGTCATGTCGCGGCTGGACGCCCCCGCGCTGCTGTTCGGTCTGGCCGTGGTCGTGGTGCCCTGCTGGGGCCGAAAGCGGTTGGCGGCGATGGCGATTGGCGCGCTTCCGCTCTACGTGTACCTGGGTTTCAACCTGTGCGCGTTCGGCCATCTCGCCACCTCGTCGATGACGGCCAAGACGCTCGCTTTTTTCGTGCCGCCCAACTGGTACTTCCTGCAGCAGCCGTCGGCGGCCGCCGGCATCAGCATGGTCGCGATGCCGCTGATCCTTTTCTTCCTGCTGTCCCGGGTGCCTCGCAGCGATATCCGCACGATCGCGCTGGCACTGGCCACCGCGCCGCTACTGCAGTTCGCCGCGCAGGCGCTGGGCAGCGGCTGGATGGTGTTCGCCTGGTACGAGTACTTCGTCTTCATGGGCTTGGGGCTGGCGGCGGCCCTGTCGGCGGTAGAACTGCGGACCCGGCACACGCTGCGACGCGTCGCCTGCATTCCGCTGGGCGTGGCGATGCCGGTCATCGTGGTGTTGGGAATCGGATACGCCCTCAAGCCGGACAGCTACCAAGTCGACATCGCCGCGGTGGCCCGTCGGCTGCAGGCGTTTTCGGTCGACCATCCGGGCATCTACGCCATGGGCGATGCGGCCGGCACGCCCGGGTGGCTGGTCAAGCGACCCATCGTGCAACTGGAGGGCCTGATGATGTCGCACGCGTTCATCGACCGCATCCGGCGTCGCCAGCCACTGAGCCAGGTGTTCCGCGATTATCACGTCGACTACTACGTCGCCACCGCGCCCGCCGGAACCGGCAAAGACGGCTGTACGGAGTTCATGGAGCCCGACCCCGGGCTGAGCTCCCCACGCGCACCGCACATGACGGCGACGAGCTGTGTCGCACCGGTGGCGGTGATCGAGCCGGGAACACGCCGTCAGGCTCGGGTCTATCGGATTGACCCGGCCACGGGCAGACCGGGCTGACTTCTTCGCCTTGTCGAATACCGGCTGGTGCGCAAGTGTGCACGTTGTCGGTTTTGACCCAGGTCTGCGAGTGCTTGTGCCCATGGCCGCAGCGATTACGTGCTGCATATTCTTTTTTCGCCGGCAGCCCGACTGCTCTGAAATTGGTGTGTATAGAAGGTGCTGCGTATGGAAAACTCGTTTCCACTAACTCGCGGACAGCTTGGCATTTGGATGTCCCAGGAAATAGACGGATTAAAAACAGAATGGCAAGTCAGTCAGTTCGTCGTCATCAATGGAGAGGTCGACGTTGATCTGCTCAAAAGGGCGATATGTCAAGCGGTAGCCGAGGCCGAACCGGCCAGCGCCGCATTTTTTGAGATCGACGGCGAAGTTCGGCAGAAAACAGCCAAGTATCCCCACATCGAATTTCCCATTTTTGACCTGACCGATTTGTGCGAGCCCGTGCCGGAGGCTTTTCGATTGGGTTCATTGATGCAGCGGACACCGATGTCGTTTGCCGGACCGCTCTTCCGATTCGCGTTGTTTCAGACCCGGGCCGACCAATTCTATCTATTCATCTGTTGCCACCACATCGTGGTTGACGGATTCGGCTCGGTGCTGTGGGCCAATCGGATCGCATCTATATACACCGCGATCGCCTCGGGGACACCGACGCCACCGGCGCTCTTCGGCTCACTGCAAGCCATGGTTGATTGCGAGCTGGAGTACGAGGCATCCGCGGAATACTGCCAGGATGAGGCCTATTGGCGGGCGAACCTGCCGACGCAGACCGAGTCGGGTTACCAATTGCCGAACGTGGCGGACTGCGATCCGTCCACGGCTTCGATTCCGGTTCAGTTGGACCCCGCGGTGGTGCGGCGAGTCGACGAATTCGCCGGGGCACTGGGCATTCGTCGGTCGTCGGTCATCACGGCGGCGTGCGCGCTTATCGTGCGGGCCTGGTGTGGTGGCGGATCAGAGGTGGCGCTGGATTTCCCGGTCAGCCGGCGCACTAGTCCGCAATTAATGACGTTTCCCGGGACGATTGCCGGGATAGTGCCGCTGGTGCTGACGGCTCCGGCGGAATCTGCAATCGGCGACTTCTGCCAGCACGTACACGCGCGGATACGTGAAGCAATGGAGCACCAACGCTTTCCGGTGCAATTTATGCAACCAGCGGCCAATCGAGTGGCCATCAATTTTTTGCCGTCCACGACACTCATGCCTTTCGACGGTGCTCCGGCGCAGGCGGTGTATCGGACTTTCGGCCGGGTAAGCCATTTCGGCTTCTTTTTCGTCCGAGACGGCGATCGCCTCTTTTTGAGTACCGTCGGCGCGGGCCGGCCGTTTGCGGATTTGGATAGCGCTGATCTGGTGAAGCGGATCGAGCGGGTCTTATCGGAGGTGACCGCTGATCCGGCCCAACGGTTGTCGTCGCTGGATCTGCTCGATGCGGCAAACCGCGCGCGACTCGATGAAGCGGGCAACCGCGCGGTACTGAGCGCCATACCGCCGGCGGCGGCGTCGATTCCGGCGATGTTCGCCGCCCAGGTCGCGCAGCGCCCGCAGGCGACGGCGCTGGTGTGCAACGGCGACCAGTGGAGCTATCGCCGCCTGGATCAGGCCGCCAACCGGCTAGCCCAGCTGCTGAGCGGTCACGGGGTGGGTCCGGGGGACGTGGTGGCGCTGTTGTTGGAGCGCTCGGCCCAAACAATCGTCGCGATCCTCGCGGTGCTCAAGACCGGAGCGGCGTATCTGCCGGTGGATCCCGCCTACCCGACTGCGCGCGTCGCGTTACTGCTCGACGATGCGCAACCGAAAATCGCGCTGAGCACCGCCGTCCTCGCCGGGCGACTACAGGCATCCGGTCTAACAGTGCTGGACGTCAATGCCGGGGGTGACCAGCCCTGCGTGGGCCTCCCTTATCCGGACCCGGACCACGTCGCCTACCTGATCTACACCTCGGGCACCACCGGAACCCCCAAGGGCGTGGCGATCACCCACCGCAACGTCACCCAGCTGTTCAGCGCTGTGCGCGAGAAGCTGACGCCGGCGGTGGGGCAGGTCTGGAGCCAGTGGCATTCCTACGCCTTCGACGTATCGGTATGGGAGATCTGGGGAGCGCTGCTGCACGGCGGCCGGCTGGTGGTGGTCCCCGAAGGCATCACCCGTTCCCCCTCCGACCTGCTTGCGCTATTGGTGGCCGAACGGGTCAATGTGCTGAGCCAGACGCCGTCGGCGTTCTATGCCCTGCTGGCCGCAGATGCGGGACAGCCAGAGCTGCAACGTCAACTGGCGCTGGACACCGTGGTGTTCGGGGGCGAGGCGCTGCAGCCGCAACGGATAGCGGCGTGGCTCGACGATCGTCCGGGCCGGCCGCGGCTGATCAACATGTACGGCACCACCGAGACGACGGTGCACGCATCCACGCGGGAGATCGTCGCCGGCGACGTGCGCAGCGGCGCCAGTCCGCTCGGCCTGCCGTTGGCGAATCTGGGTTTCTTCGTACTCGATGACTGGCTGCGGCCGGTGCCCGCCGGGGTGGTGGGCGAGTTGTATGTGGCCGGCGCGGGCGTGGGGTGTGGGTATTGGCGGCGGCCGGGTCTGACGGCGTCGCGGTTTGTGGCGTGCCCGGACGGTGCGCCCGGGATGCGCATGTACCGCACCGGCGACGTGGTGCGCCGTGACGTTGACGGCCAGCTGGAGTTCCTGGGCCGGGCCGACGAACAGGTCAAGATTCGGGGATATCGCATCGAGCCCGGCGAGGTCACTGCGGCATTGGCCGAACTGGATGGGGTGGGGCAGGCGGTGGTGGTCGCCCGCGAGGACCGCCCGGGGGACAAGCGGTTGGTGGGTTATGTCACCGGCGTGGTGGATACGGCGGCGGTGCGTGCCCAGTTGGCGCAGCGGTTGCCGCACTTCATGGTTCCCGCGGCGGTCGTGGTGGTGGGTTCATTGCCGTTGACGGTCAACGGGAAGTTGGACGTGCGTGCCTTGCCGGCCCCCGAGTATGGGGAGGTGGGGCGGTATCGGGGGCCGGCTAATGCGGTGGAGGAGGTGCTGGCCCGGATTTTTGCCCAGGTTTTGGGGCTGGCGCGGGTGGGGGTGGCGGAGTCGTTTTTCGATTTGGGCGGCGACAGCATTTCCTCGATGCAGGTGGTGGCGCGGGCGCGCGAAGCCGGGGTGGTGTGCCGGCCGCGCGATGTGTTCACCGAGCGCACGGTGGCCGGATTGGCGCGGGTGGCCCGGGTGGGGATGGCGCCGGTGGCTGATGCGGGGACAGGGGTGGCG
>NZ_LQPW01000126.1 GCF_002116635.1 Mycobacterium szulgai
ATGGACCTCATCCTCATGCCCGCCGACCACGACGCGGCCCTATCCGACGTCTACCTACCAACCCCGACGCCCGGGGAGCTGACCGACTACGCCAACCACCCCGGTGCGATCGAATTCCCCACCGACGTAAGACGATTCGTCGCCGAACGGCTACCGCAGTACATGGTCCCGGCGGCGGTCACGGTGATCGATTCGGTACCGCTGACGGTCAACGGCAAAGTGGATCGAAAAGCCTTACCCGTTCTGCAGTTCATCAGCGCGGCTGGTTATCGCGCGCCGCGTGATGACCGGGAAGAATTGTTGGCCAACGTCTTTGGAGCGGTATTAGGCCTCGAGCGAGTCGGCATCGACGATTCGTTCTTCGACTTGGGTGGGGAGTCTTTATCGGCGATGCGGGTAATCGCGGCAGTCAACACCACGATCGATGCGGATCTTTCCGTGCGCGCCCTGTTCGAGGCGCCCACCGTGGCGCAGCTGGCGGCCAGGCTCGGTGACGCAGCGGGTGGGCGCGCGCCGCTGGCGCCGGTAGCGGTGCGGCCGGCCGCGGTGCCGTTGTCATTTGCGCAGCAGCGGTTGTGGTTTCTCGATCAACTTGAGGGACCCGCGGCGACCTACAACGTCGCCTGCGCACTGCGGTTAGGTGGTGAGCTCAACGCAGAGGCGCTGGGTGCGGCTCTAGCCGACGTGGTGGCGCGTCACGAGAGCCTGCGCACGGTCTTCCGCGCAGTGGACGGGATAGCCGAGCAGGTGGTGTTGCCGGCCGACAGCGCACAGCTCGGGTGGGAGATCATCGACGCCGGCGACTGGTCGCCAGGCCGGCTGGAGGTGGCGCTGCAGGACGTGGCGCGGCGCAGCTTCGATTTGACAAGCCAGATCCCGTTGCGGGCAAAGCTGTTTCGCCTGGCCGACCACGATCATGCGCTGATTTTGGTGGTGCACCACATCGCCGCCGACGGAGCCTCACTGGCGCCGCTGACCAACGACCTGGCCTGCGCCTACGCCGCGCGCTGCGCCGGCGCGTCCCCGACCTGGGCGCCGCTGCAGCTGCAGTACATCGATTACACCCTGTGGCAGCGCGCCGCCCTAGGCGAGCTGGCTGACCCCGACAGCGGCATCTCCGCCCAGCTGGCCTACTGGGAAAAGGCTTTGGCTGGGATGCCGCGACGTCTTGAGCTGCCCACCGATCGTCCCTACCCGCCCACTGCTGATCACCGGGGCGCCCAGTTGGAATTCCACTGGCCGGCGGCGCTGGCTCAGGCGGTGGCCCGGGTGGCCCGCGAGCACCGTGCCACCAGCTTCATGGTTATCCAAACAGCTTGCGCCGCGGTCCTTTCAGCACTTTCCGGCAGCAGCGATGTGGGGATGGGGATTCCCGTGGCCGGCCGCTCGGATCCGGCGCTGGACGGCTTGATCGGCATGTTCGTCAACACGCTGGTATTGCGGGTGCGGCTGGCCGGCGAGCTCAGCTTCGCGGAGTTGCTGACCCAGGTCCGCGCCCGCAGCCTGGAGGCATTCGACCACCAAGACGTGCCCTTTGAAGTACTGGTCGAGCGAATGAAGCCGGACCGGTCACTGGCCCGCCACCCGCTCATTCAAGTCATGCTCGCCTGGCAGAACACCACCCCGGCCGACCTGTGCCTGGGTGACCTCGACATCGCCCCCATACCCGTAGCTACCCACACCGCTCGCATGGACCTGGTCTTATCATTCACCGAAAACCGATCCAATGCCGGCGAATTCGGCGGTATCACCGGCATCGCCGAATACCGTACCGATGTCTTTGACGCGACCACCATCGGCGCCCTGATCCGACGGCTGCAGCGACTGTTGGACGCCGCATTGACCGATCCGAACCGGCGACTGTCATCGATCGATCTGCTCGAGCCCGACGAACACGCTCACCTCGACCAGATCGGTAATCGCCCCGCGCTCGGCGCCAATCCGAGGCGGCCGCAGTCCATCCCGGAGCTGTTCAGCGCGCAGGTTGCCAATACTCCGCGGGCGATCGCGCTGGTATTCAACGGCGAACGCACGACCTATGCCGAGCTCGATGCCGCAGCCAACCGGCTCGCGCACGTCCTGGCCGGCCACGGCGCGGGTCCCGGTACCGTTGTCGGTCTGCTGTTCGAGCGCTGCCCACAGGCGGTTACCGCGATCCTGGCGGTGCTGAAAACCGGAGCGGCCTATCTCCCCATCGACTCTGCGCTCCCACCAGAGCGAGTGGAGTTCATGGTTAGAGACGCTGCGCCCGTTGCCGTGATCGCTACGACCGGATTGCACACACGAGTGCACGGTCGCGAGTTTCCCGTCATTGACCTCGGTGATATCCAGGCCCGGGCTATCGACAGCCAGCCAAGCGCCGCGCTGCCGGCACCGGACCCGGACAACGTCGCCTACATCCTCTACACCTCGGGCACCACCGGAACCCCGAAAGGTGTTGCAGTTACCCACCACAACGTCACCCAGTTGTTCGGCTCACTGGCCGGGGAGCTGACGCCGATGTCCGGGCAGATATGGAGCCAGTGTCATTCCTACGGTTTCGACGTCTCGGTATGGGAGATCTTCGGTGCGTTACTGCATGGCGCACGGCTGCTGATAATTCCCGACCACGTGGTCCGCTCGCCAACAGAGCTGCACAACCTGCTCCTCACCGCACGCGTCACCATGCTCACCCAAACCCCTTCGGCGGCAGCGGTGTTATCCCCAGGCGGCTTGGAATCGGCGGCATTGGTTGTCGCCGGCGAGGCCTGCCCGGGCGAGGTGGTCGACCGCTGGGCACCCGGCCGGGTGATGGTCAATCAATACGGCCCAACCGAAACCACGATGTATGCCTGCTCGACTGCGCCGCTGCCGGCCGGCTCGGGGGCCCCGCCGATCGGATCACCCGCGCCGCGGGCGGCGCTGTTCGTGCTGGATCAGTGGTTACGCCCGGTGCCGGCCGGCGTGGTAGGCGAGTTGTACATCGCCGGCGCCGGGGTGGCATGTGGATATTGGCGGCGCGCACCGTTGACCGCGGCGCGATTTGTGGCGTGCCCCTTCGGTGGACCCGGGGCACGCATGTATCGAACCGGAGACCTGGCGCGCTGGGATGCCGACGACCAACTGCGCTACCTGGGCCGCGCCGATGAGCAAGTCAAAATCCGCGGATACCGCATCGAGCCCGGTGAAATCGCAGCTGCGCTAACGCAATTGGCTGGCGTCGACCAGGCCGCCGTAATCGCCCGCGAGGACCGCCCTGGCGGCAAACGCCTCGTCGGCTACGTCACCGGCGCCATAGATCCCGGGCAAGCCCGCGAGGCATTGGCCGACCGGCTACCCGACTACATGGTGCCCGCCGCGGTCGTCGTGTTACCCCGGCTGCCGTTGACGGTCAACGGCAAGCTCGACACCGCCGCCCTGCCGGCCCCCGACTACCCCGGCACAGGCCATTACCGCGCCCCCACCACTCCGGTCGAAACGGTGCTGGCCGAGATTTACGCCCAGGTGTTGGGACTCGATCGGGTCAGTATCGACGACTCGTTCTTCGACCTTGGCGGCGACAGCATTTCGTCGATGCAAGTGGCCGCGCGGGCGTACGCGGCCGGGTTGTCGTGCCGGCCCCGGGATATCTTCGCCGAGCGGACGGTGGCGCGGGTCGCGCGGGTGGCCGGGCCGGCTGGGGTCGGCGGCGGTGTCGCCGACGACGGCATCGGCGAGGTGCACCCGACACCGATCATGTGTTGGCTGCGCGGTATTGCGGGCGCGGTAGAGCAGTTCAACCAGACGATGGTGCTGCAGGCTCCGGCGGGTGTCAGCGAGGCCGACGTGGTGGTATTGCTGCAGGCGTTGCTGGATCGCCACCCCATGCTGCGCTCCCGCGTCGAAGACGCGGCCGGCGCCTGGTCACTGAATGTCGGACCGCCGGGCGGGGTCGATGCCCGCCATTGTGTGCGGTCGGTAACCGCGATCTCTGACGAGGCGTTGGTGGCCGCGCGGCAGCAGCTGGATCCGGGGGCGGGGGTGATGCTCAGCGCGGTATGGGAGTCGTCTGCTGAGCGGCTGGTGCTGGTGATTCACCATCTGGCCGTTGACGGCGTGTCCTGGCGGATCTTGGTCGACGACATCAACGCGGCGTGGGCCCAGCTGCGTGGCGGGCAGCCGGTGGAGTTGGCGGTACGGGGCACCTCGTTTCAACGGTGGGCTGCAATCCTGGCCGAGCGGGGGAGCTGCGACGCAATGCTCGATCAGCTGCCCACGTGGCGGCGCATTGCGGCAGTCGAGCCCGTGTTGCCGGCGGCGGACCCGGCCAGAGACACCTATGTCACCGCCGGGCAGCTGTCGGTGGCGCTGGACGTCGCGACCACCCGGGCGTTGTTGGGTGCCGTGCCGGCGGCGTTTCATGCCGGTGTCCACGACGTCTTGCTGATCGCGTTCGCTCTGGCGTTCAGCGAATTCCTGGACCGCGGCGGCCCGATCAGCTTTGACGTAGAAGGCCACGGACGGCGCGAAGACCTGACGCCCGATCTTGATCTGTCGGCCACGGTCGGGTGGTTCACCAGTAAATATCCGGTGGCTCTGGCGGTGCAACGGCTGCCGTGGGCCGAAGTACGCGCCGGGGCAACGGGATTGGGCGCGCTGATCAAGGAACTCAAAGAGCAGCTGCGCGCACTGCCGGATGGGCTCGGGTATGGCGTGCTGCGCTATATGAATCCCGCGCTCGAATTGTCCGGGCCTGACCCGGTGATCGGGTTCAACTACCTGGGCCGCCTCGGCGTCGATGGCGACGCGGCCGTCGCCGACGATGACGAATGGCTGATCACGGGTGGTGGCCCGGCGTTCAGCGATCCCGCCCGCGCGGCGATACCGATGGCGCTGCCCCATACCGTCGAGCTCAACGCGCTGACCCTCGACTCTGAGGCCGGCCCGCAGTTGCATGCCACCTGGACCTGGGCTTCCTCGGTGCTAGATCGCGGCGCTGTCGATAAGGTCAGCCGGCTGTGGGGTGAGGCGCTGGTCGGCGTCTGCGCGCATGTGGCCCGGGGTGGCGGCGGGCTGACCCCGTCGGATCTGGCGCCACTGCGCCTGACCCAGGACCAGATCGACCGGCTTGACCGGCAATACCAGATCGCTGACGTTCTGCCGCTGACCCCGCTGCAGCAGGGCTTACTGTTTCACGCCAAGACGACGCCGAATCGCGATGACCTGTATGCGGTACAACTCGACATCGGTTTGGCCGGTCGGGTCGACCCCGATCGCCTGCGTAGGGCGCTGCACACGGTCATTTCCCGCCATCCCAATCTGGCGGCCCGATTCGTCTACCAGGACTCGAGTCAACCAGTACAGGTGATCATGGCCAATCCGGCGCCGGCGTGGCGATATCTCGATCTCAGCCAGACAAGCCGGTCCGAACACGACATCGAATCCCTCTGTGCTGCTGAACGATCCGCCGCGATGGATTTGGCCGAGGCGGTTCCGTTCCGGGCGATGTTGGTCCGCACCGCAGCGCAGCGGCACCGGCTGGTGCTGACTAACCACCACATTGTGCTGGGCGGTTGGTCGCTGTCGATTCTGCTCGACGAGATCCTGGCCAGCTACGGCGGGCAGCCGTTGTCGGCGCCGGTGCCGTTTCGCAGGTTTGTTTCCTGGCTGGCCGACCAGGACCACCAGCGCGCTCTCACGGCCTGGCGCGCGGTGCTGGCCGGGGTGCAGGCACCCACCTTGGTAGGTCCACCCGACCCATTGGGACTGGCCGGCAAGAGTGTGAAAAGCTTTGCGCTGTCTACGGTCTCGACCGATGCTCTGACCGCCCTGGCGCGAGCTCACCACACCACGATGAGCACGGTGCTGCAAGCCGCGTGGGCGCAAGTGCTGAGCTGGCTGACCGGCCAGCAGGATGTGTTGTTCGGCGCAGTCGTCGCCCTGCGCCCGCCGGATCTGGCCGGCGTGGAGTCAATGGTGGGGCTGCTGGTCAACACCGTGGTGGTGCGCGCCCGCATGACCGCAACCACCAGCACTGCCGGCCTGCTCGCGCAGTTACACACCGATCGCAACAACACGCTCGACCACCAACACCTCGGGCTCAGTGATATCCACCGAATCACCGGTCAAGTGAGGCTGTTTGACACCCTTTGCGTCTATGAGAACTATCCCATCGACACCTCAGTGGCCACCGGCCGACACGAGCTGACCATCACCGAGATCATCGGCCGCGAATACACCCATTACCCACTGGCGATGATCGCGGTGCCCGGCCCTCAACTAACGCTTCGCATCGAGTTCGCCACCGAGGTGTTCAGCGCCGCCGGCATCGACCTGCTGTTCGCCCGGCTGCAGCGCGTGCTGGACGCAATGGTCGCCGATCCGGGCCGGCGGCTCTGCTCGATCGATCTACTCGATGCCGCCGAACACGCCATGTTGGACGCGATCGGTCACCGCGGCGTGCTGACGGCCAATCCGCCGCCGCCGGTGTCCATTCCGGAATTGTTCGACGCGCAGGTTCTGCGCACACCCGACGCGGTCGCGCTCACCTTCAACGGCACGCATATCACCTACGCCGAGCTCGGTGCAGCGGCCAATAGGCTCGCTCACGCGCTGATCTGCCACGGGATCGGTATCGGGGATGTGGTGGCGCTGCTGATGCCCCGCTGCGCGGACGCCATCGTGGCGATCCTGGCGGTCTTGAAGACCGGGGCGGCCTATCTGCCGATCGATCCGGCTCATCCCGATGCGCGGATCGCCTTCATGATCGAAGACGCCGCGCCGGTGGCGGCAGTCACCACCAACGGCCTGCGCTCGCGGCTGACCAGGCACGGCCTGGTCGTCATTGAGGTCAGCGACCCAGATATCGATACTCAGCCTTGCAACGCGCCCCCGGCGCCGGATGCAGACAACATCGCCTACCTATTGTGCACCTCGGGCACCACCGGAATCCCGAAAAGCGTTGCCATCAGCCACCGTAACGTCACCCAACTGTTCAGGTCGCTAGCCAGCGGTGTGATGCCGGCGGCCGGACAGATATGGAGCCAGTGCCATTCCTACGGTTTCGACTTCTCGGTATGGGAGATCTTCGGGGCGCTGCTGCACGGCGGACGGCTGCTGGTGGTCCCCGAACAGGTGACCCGCTCTCCGGTTGAGCTGCATGCGCTCCTGAAGGCCGAACGGGTCACCGTGCTCAGCCAAACCGCCTCGGCGGCAGGGGTTTTGGCGCCGGAAGGGCTGGATTCGGCGTCATTGGTGGTCGCCGGTGAGGCTTGTCCGGGCGACGTGGTCGATCGGTGGGCCCCGGGACGGGTGATGATCAACGCGTACGGTCCGACCGAGACCACCATCTATGCCTCGTTCAGTGTGCCCTTGGTGGCAGGGTCGGGCACACCACCGATCGGGTCACCGGTGTCGGGGACGGCGTTGTTCGTGTTGGACGCCGGGTTGGGCGCCGTGCCGGTGGGAGTGGTGGGGGAGCTGTACGTCGCGGGCAGTGGGGTGGGTTGTGGTTATTGGCGTCGCACGGCGTTGACTGCCGCACGGTTTGTAGCCTGCCCGTTCGGTGGAGTGGGGACCCGGATGTATCGCACCGGAGACTTGGTGCGTTGGGGTACCGATGGCCAACTGCACTATGTCGGGCGCGCTGATGAGCAGGTCAAGATCCGCGGATATCGCATCGAATGCGGCGAAATCGCCGTCCTGTTAGCGCAATTGGATGGCGTGGATCAGGCAGTCGTGATCGCCCGCGAAGACCGTCCTGGCGATAAACGACTGGTCGGCTACGTCACCGGCGAGGTGGAGCCGGGCTGGGCGCGTGCGGCCTTGGCGGACCGGCTGCCCGAATACATGGTGCCGGCGACCGTGGTGGTTCTACCGCAGTTGCCTTTGACGGTCAACGGCAAACTCGACACCGGCGCGTTGCCGCCCCCCGAATATGTTGACGCCGAACGGTATCGGCCCCCCGCCACTCCCGTCGAGGCGGTTTTGACCGGGATTTACGCGCAGGTGTTGGGGCTCGAGCGGGTTGGGATTGACGATTCGTTTTTCGAGTTGGGTGGTCATTCTCTGTCGGCTACCCGATTGGTGGTTTGTATCCGCGCCGAGCTTGATGTCGAGGTGCCGATCCGGGCGGTATTCGAGAAGCCCACCGTAGCCGGGTTGGCTGACTGGATCCGTGCCCATGGGGGGACGGGTGTGCGCGCAGCGTTGGTGGTTCAGGATCGTCCTGAGCGGATTCCGTTGTCCTATGCGCAGTCTCGGTTGTGGTTCGTTCATGGTTATGAGGGGCCGTCGGCGACGTATAACGTGCCGCTGGCGTTGCGGTTGCGGGGGGCTCTGGATGTCTCGGCGTTGGTGGGTGCGGTGGGTGATGTGGTGGCGCGGCATGAGAGTTTGCGGACGGTGTTTCCCTCGTTTGAGGGGGTGCCGTGGCAGCAGATCGTGGCTGCCGACGGGTTAGAGGTGGCGGTGGGGGTGAGGGAGGTTGCCGGTGGGCGGGCGTTAGCGGATGCGTTGGTGGAGGCGGCTTCGTATCGTTTTGATTTGGCGACCGAGATCCCGATTCGGGTTGAGTTGTTGCGGGTTTCGGCTTTGGAGCATGTGGTGGCATTCGTGATTCATCATATTGCTGCTGATGGTGCGTCGTTGGTGCCGTTGGCGCGTGATTTGACTACTGCGTATGCGGCGCGGTGTGGGGGGCGGGTGGCGGGGTGGTCGGGGTTGGCGGTGCAGTATGCCGATTACACGTTGTGGCAGCGGGGGGTGTTGGGGGCTGAGGATGATCCTGAGTCGGTGTTGGCGCGTCAATTTGGTTATTGGCGGGAGGAATTGGCGGGGGCGCCGGAGCGGGTTGTGTTGCCGTGGGATCGGTCTCGGCCGGAGCGGCAGTCGTTTGCTGGTGAGGTGGTGGGGTTCAGTATTGATGCGGGGTTGCGGGGGCGGTTGCAGGAGTTGGCCCGGCGTGGTGGTGCGACGTTGTCGATGGTGTTGCAGGCGGCGTTGGTGGTGTTGTTGCGCAAGTTGGGTGTTGGTGATGACGTGTGTATCGGGGGTCCGATTGCGGGGCGTACTGATGCGGGTTTGGCTGATCTGGTCGGGTTTTTCGTCAATACGTGGGTGTTGCGGGTGGATACGTCGGGCAACCAATCCTTCGCTGAGTTGTTGGCTCAGGTGCGGGCTAAGGCGTTGGCGGCTTATGAGAATCAGGATGCTCCGTTTGAGCGGTTGGTGGAGTTGCTCAACCCGGCCCGGTCCACCGCTCATCACCCGCTTTTCCAGGTCGCATTCGCGTTGCAGAACAATCCGGTACCCAGATTCGAGTTGCCTGGGTTGGCCATCGAGGCGATGCCTGTGCCCACTCATACCGCCAAGTTTGATCTGTCGGTGTATCTGGTCGACCTGCCTGCGGTTGCCGGCCAACCCTTAGCGCTGCCCGGATCGGTTGAGTACGCCACCGATTTGTTTGATCGGTCCACGGTTGAGGGGTTTATCGGTTATTACCTGCGCATCCTGGACGTGGTGTCAGTTGATGC
This sequence comes from Mycobacterium szulgai, assembly GCF_002116635.1. Classification (GTDB taxonomy): domain Bacteria; phylum Actinomycetota; class Actinomycetes; order Mycobacteriales; family Mycobacteriaceae; genus Mycobacterium; species Mycobacterium szulgai. The sequence goes on from NZ_LQPW01000126.1 coordinate 9,492, forward strand.
CGGTCGGGGTATCGACACGATCGACATCATCGATCACGCCACTCGGGTGCGGTTGTTGGCCGATCACACCGTCGCCGCCGCCTCTGAGGTGACGATGGCGGAGTTGTTCGCGGCGCAGGTGGAGCGCATCCGGGATGGGGTTGCGGTGATTGATGGGCAGCGCCGTGTGAGTTATGCGCAGTTAGCGGGGCGGGCGCGGGGGTGGGCGGGGCTGGTG
>NZ_LQPW01000127.1 GCF_002116635.1 Mycobacterium szulgai
CACGACCACCGCTGCGGTGCTGGCCCACCCCGACCCGGCCAGCCTGGACCCCGACCGGCCCTTCAAAGACCTCGGCATCGACTCCCTGACCGCCCTGGAACTACGCAACGCCCTAGCCCAGCACACCGGCCTCACCCTGTCCCCCGCCTTGATCTTCGATCACCCGACCCTGGGCGCTCTGGCTCACCATCTGCTCACCCAGCTCACAACGACGAACTCCGTGGCCAAACCGGTACGGACTGCCAGCATTGCGCGCGCCGAGGAGCCCATCGCGGTGGTGGGCATGGCGTGTCGCTTCCCCGGTGGCATTGATTCGGCCGCCGGCCTGTGGGAGGTCGTCAGCGGCGGCATCGATGTGATGGGGGAATTTCCGAGCGATCGGGGCTGGAATCTGGCCGAGTTGTTCGACCCCGACCCCGACGCGGTGGGCAAGACCTACACCCGCTACGGCGGCTTCCTGCCCGGCGCGGCGGACTTCGATGCGGAGTTCTTCGGCATCTCCGCCCGCGAAGCCCAAGCCATCGAACCCCAACAGCGGCTACTGCTCGAGGTGTGCTGGGAGGCGCTGGAAGCCGCCGGTATCGACCCAACCGCTCTGGTCGGCTCCGACACCGGGGTCTTCGCCGGCACCTGGGCCCAGCCGTACGGGGATGAAAGTTCGAACGGCGCCGAGGGCTACGGCCTGACCGGTAATGCCACCAGTGTTGCCTCGGGCCGGGTGGCCTATCTGTTGGGGTTGCAGGGTCCGGCGATCACCGTGGACACCGCGTGCTCGTCGTCGCTGGTGGCGACGCACCTGGCGTGTCAGTCGCTGCGCACCGGCGAATCGGGTCTGGCCCTGGCGGGCGGCGTGACGATCATGACCACGCCGGCCATCTTCACCGAGTTCGCCCGGCAGCGCGGGCTGGCCGGGGATGGGCGCTGCAAGGCATTCGCCGCGACCGCTGACGGTACGGGTTGGGGCGAGGGTGCGGCGGTGGTCGTGCTCGAGCGTCTCAGTGACGCGCGCCGCAACAACCATCCGGTGCTGGCGGTCATCGCCGGCTCGGCGGTCAATCAGGACGGCGCGTCCAACGGATTGACCGCCCCCAACGGCCCGGCACAGGAGCGGGTTATCGCCCAAGCCGCGGCCAGTGCCGGCATCGGCCTGGGTGAAGTTGATGTGGTGGAGGCGCACGGGACCGGCACCAGTTTGGGTGACCCGATCGAAGCC
>NZ_LQPW01000128.1 GCF_002116635.1 Mycobacterium szulgai
GCACCGGCGGCACCGGGGCCAACAGCTCGATCCCCGCCGGCGCCGTTGGTGCCGCCCACGCCCGCACTGCCGCCGTTGCCCCCGAGCCCACCCTCGCCGCCGCCGAATCCGGCGCCGCCGGCGATCGAGCTGTTGGCCCCGGTGCCGCCGGTGCCACCGGCCCCGCCGGTGCCGCCGATGCCGGTCTTGCCCGCGGTACCGCCCGCTCCGCCGGTCCCGGCATCGCCGCCGGAGCCGCCGGTGCCGCCATTCCCTGCCGTGCCGGTGGTGCCCGCGCCGCCTTGGCCGCCTTGGCCGCCTTGTCCGCCGTTACCGCCGTCGCCACCGGCCGCGACGATTCCGGTGGTTCCCGTGCCGCCAGTGCCACCGGAGCCGCCCATACCGCCGCCGCCGCCTTGGCCGCCGGCGAGGTTCGCACCGCCGCTACCGCCGGCGCCGCCGGCTCCACCGTCGCCGCCGGCACCCGCGGCGCCGCCGCTGCCGGCCGCGCCGGCACCCGTGCCCGCGTCGCCGCCGAGACCACCGCCGCCGCCGGCCCCGCCACTGCCTCCGGTAGTGCCCAAACCGGCCTTGCCGGCAATGCCGGCCCCGCCATCGCCACCGGCCCCGCCGGTCCCGCCGTTGCCGTTGACGCCGCCCACGCCGGCGCTGCCGCCGCCGCCACCGGCGCCGCCTTGGCCGCCGCCAAAGCCGGAAATGCCTGCGCCGGTACCGGCGCCGCCGCGGCCGCCGGCTCCGCCGGCACCGCCGTCACCGCCGGTACCTGTTCCGCCCGCAGTGCCGCCGGCTCCGCCCGTGCCCGCCGCGCCACCGATACCAGCATCGCCGCCGGTACCGCCCCCACCGCCGGCGCCACCGACGCCGGTCAGGTTGTCGGCGCCAGCCGCGCCCGCGCCGCCGGCGCCGCCGCTGCCACCTGCTCCGCCGGACCCGTTCGTCCCGCCGGCAAGGCCGTTGCCGCCCGCCCCGCCGGCGCCGCCGGCGGACCCGTTGCCGCCCGCAGCGA
>NZ_LQPW01000129.1 GCF_002116635.1 Mycobacterium szulgai
GCCCCCGGCAGTACCTGCGGCCCCGAACGCGCCGGTGCCGCCTACGCCGCCAGCGCCGCCTCCACCCCCGTTGGCATGGCTGCCGTCGTCATAGGTCCAGCCGGCACCGCCCGCTCCGCCTTTGCCGCCGGTAGCGCCGGTGCCGCCCATGCCGCCGGTCCCGCCCATGCCGCCCTGGCCGCCGCTGCCGTCGCCCTGGCCACTGCCCCCGCCGGGGAAGCCACCGGTTCCACCTGCGCCGCCTTGACCGCCCGCAGCGCCGGCGCCGCCTTGACCCCCGCTCCCGCCGATACCTCCCGCGGCGGCATCGCCGCCGAAACTGCCGCCGCTTTGCGGGTTACCGGACAAACCCAGACCGCCTCCGCCGCCGGTGCCGCCGGTTCCTCCGGTGCCGCCCGGCGCGCCAGCCCCGCCTTGACCCCCGGTTCCCCCGGTGCCGGCCGAACCGCCGGGGCCGCCGGGATTGCCAGGGCCGCCCTGGCCGCCGTCACCCCCCCGGCCGCCCGTGCCGCCGCTTTGCCCCGCCGCTCCGTTCTGGCCGGGGTCACCATTGATCCCGGCGCCACCCTGTAGTCCAGCGCCGTTGCTGCCGGTCTCACCCATCTCGCCGGCACCGCCGTCGTGCGCGACGGCCGGCGGGGCAGCCGGGTTCGCGACGCGCTGGGGGTTAACCGCGTTGGCTCCGACGAAGCCGGCGCCACCATTTCCACCCAGGCCCCCGTGACCGGACAGCCACCCGGCATTTCCGCCGTGGCCGCCGGCGCCTCCCGCGCCTCCAGGCAGCGCGACGCCACCGGCGCCGCCGTTTCCGCCGTTTCCGATCAGGCCGGCACTCCCCCCGGCCCCGCCGGCCTGCCCGGCGGCACCGGCAGCACCATTGCCGCCGTTGCCATACAACAAACCGCCGTCAGCACCAGGTTGGCCGGGCAGAGCGCCATTGGCCCCGTCACCAATCAACGGGCGTCCAAGCATGGCCCGGGTGGGGGCGTTGACCACATCGAGCAGTTGCTGCATCGGTGAAGCATTGGCCGCCTCGGCGGCCTGGTAAGCCGTTCCCGCGGTGCTTAGCGCACGAATGAAATCCGCATGCAACGCCGACGCCTGCCGGCTCAACGCCTGATACGCCTGGGCATTCCCGGAGAACAACCGCGCGATTGCCGCCGACACTTCGTCGGCGCCGGCAGCCATGACTCCAGTGGTCGACGCGGCCGCGGCCGCGTTGGCCGCTCGCAGTGCCACTCCAATTCCATTCAAATCTGCCGCTGCCGACGAGAAAACCTCGGGCACAGCGCTGACAAACGACATCTCCCGACCTTCCGCTGCGCGATAACGCCCCGAGCGGATCGTATGCTCCAAAACCGCGTTTTGGGGAATCGGCGGCTAATTCCCATCGGAATTGACGGGCGGGCCAGTCCCGCAGCGGCTCCGTGATCGGGGCGATCGTGGCAGCAAGCTGGCGAGGCAGGGAGGTCAAAGCGCGGGAACGATGCCCCCTACCTGAAGCCCGAGCGCCAATGGCAGCCCGAAGTCGGCAGCGCGGCCGAATTCAACGAGATCAATGCTCGCCAAATTCTCCGGTCCAAAAGACCGGTTCAAAATACGATGCCTTGGCTACCGGTTTGCCCTGGCTGACCCCCAGGTCCTCCTGCGCCTCCGACGCCGCCCATGCCGACGGTGCCTGCTGCCGAAGCTGAGGTGTGCACACCACCCCCGCGGCCCCCATCACCGCCGCTAACCGAGTTTGCCGAGCTGTCACCGCCGCCGCCGCCGTTGCCGGCGGTAGCAGGTCCTGTTCCGGAGGCGATGGCGTCGCCGCCGTACCCTCCGAGGCCGCCGCTGGCACCGGCGCCGCCGGATCCGCCCGCGCCGCCGAGGGCGAATCCGTTTCCGTTGTTCGTTGCACCACCTCCAGCGCCGCCGAGCCCACCGTGGTCAGTAGCGCCGACTCCACCGGCACCGCCGTGGCCGCCCGTCGCACTACCCGTCGTGGTCTGAGGGATAGCGATGTAACCGGCACCGCCATCCCCGCCCTGACCGCCGGTGGTGCCATTGCCACCTGCGCCGCCGTCGCCGCCGGTGACGGATCCCGATCCGTAGCTGGTCCCGCCACCGCCTCTCCCGCCGAATCCGCCGCGGCCGGTGGTGCCGTTGCCGCCCGCGCCGCCGCCGCCGCCGGTGGCAAGTCCACGCCCGTCTTGCACTCCAGCGCCCCCGTCTCCTCCGTCACCGCCAACGGTGCCGTTGCCACCAGTCCCAGCGCCGCCGCCGGTGGCATGGCCGGCAGAGACGGCGTTGCTGATGTAGCCGATGCCGCCAGATCCGCCGGTTCCGCCGCTGCCGGTGGTCCCGCCATCGGCGCCGTCCGCGCCCGCGCCGCCTGTCGCGTTCCCGGTTCCATAGTTCGTCGCCGAGCCGCCGCCGCCACCGTTTCCGCCCCCGAGCGCGCCAGTGCCGCCGCCGCCACCGTCGCCGCCGATCGCATTGCCGGTCCCATAGTTGATCGCGGAACCGCCATACCCGCCGCTACCGCCGGAACCGTCAGCCGAGGCACCGCCCACCCCGCCCTGGCCGCCGATTGCGTCTCCTGGTCCCAGACGAGATACCGAGCCGCCAGCCCCGCCTTGGCCTCCGACGCCGCTGCCAGTGCCGTCCCCGCCGTGACCGCCGCTGCCGCCCTGCCCGGCGATCGCACCGCCTTGGCCACCCGTCCCACCGACACCCCCATTTCCGCCGCCGGGGGCGGCATCGCCACCGGCTCCGCCGAGGCCGCCGTTGCCGTAGCTGCCGCCCCTGCCGCCGGTACCACCCGAGCCGCCGGGAGTGCCTTGGGCCGCCGCAGGGTCACTGGCGGCGTCGTAACCGTGGCCGCCGGTGCCGCCGTTGCCGCCGAGCCCGGGGACTATGACTCCGCTGGGACCAGCCGCCCCAACCCCTGCGCCAGGACCGCCGGCAGCACCCCCGGCGCCGCCCACCCCGCCGCTGCCCGGCTCGCCGCCGGCGCCTCCTGTACCTGCCACGGTCATGGCGTCTCCGGGCCCACCCACACCGCCGTTGCCGGGCGCCCCCGGATTGCCGCCGGCACCGCCCGCACCGCCGTTCCCGTTGGGCCCAGCCGGGCCCCACAGCACTGATCCGTGGCCGCCGGAACCACCTATCCCCCCGTCACCGCCGTGGCCGCCGGCGCCGCTGTTGCCGCCCAGGCCGCCAGTAGCGCCGACGACGGTGGCGTCTGCACCTGCACCGCCCATTCCGCCGACCCCACCGGCTCCACCGACACCGCCTTGGCCGCCAACCCCGCCAACGCCGAATATCCGCCCGCCGTTTCCGCCCGTTCCGCCCGCGCCGCCAAGACCACCGTCGCCGCCCTGCCCACCAGGGCCGCCCGACAGCGTCGAAGTGCCCGGAGTGCCCGCGGTGCCGACCGCGCCGGCCGCTCCGGCCCCGCCCCCTCCTCCCGGCCCGCCGTTTCGG
>NZ_LQPW01000130.1 GCF_002116635.1 Mycobacterium szulgai
CCCCAATACCCCGCCCCGACGGCACCACACCCACCGCCTCCACACCATCACGCAACAAACACCACAACCCCGACAAATCCCCCGCACCCGGAAAACGACACGCCATCCCCACAATCGCAACAGCATCACCACCCACAACCCCCGCCGACTCGGCGAAAGATTTACGTTCGGCGTCAGCGCGGTGTTCCATTAGCTAACTCCTTGCAGCATCCCGGGTTTGATGCATACATCGTCTTGTGCGACCGGGATTTCTCCGATCTGCTGGTAAGCGTAGTGACCGGCACTTCCGGCAGACAGCAAGTTCGGTGCCAAAGTCCCGGAAGGGTTGGCGAGCGACTCTGAGTCGAAGATTTCCGTGAGTTCGCCTCCGGTTTCGCTGCTACGGCTCAACCTGCAGCAACTCCACGTGGCGCGCAGGCCGCTTGGGTAGAAACGACGCGGGTACCGCAGTTGCCGCGGCCACGATCGTGGCGATCAGGAACACCCCGGCATAAGCCAGTGACAAGTCCTTGGTGAGATGTTCGGTGAAGTCGGGGAGCCGAAGCTGAGAAGGCAGTTTGGCCGGGTCGAGCGGCGCAAGCCGGCGGGCAGCCTCGGCCCGGATCAAGTCCGCTTGTCTGGCTGCAGCGATGTTGGCACTCTGGTTGAACCTGCTGGTGAGCAGCACCGACATCAACGCAGCGCCGACAGACACGGCGACGGTGTGGGTGACGTTGAATAACGTTGAGCCGTGCGCTACCTCGCTGGAATTGAGCGTGTGCACCGCCGACCATGAAACCGGAACCATCATGCAGGCGGAGCCGGCGCCGAATGTCGCCAGCCCGGCCAGCAGCATCGTCAGGTGTACGTGCTCTCGGCTCATGCCGTAGACAAACATGCCCATGCCCACGACGGTCGCGGCCGTCCCGCCCAACACCACCCCGCGCGGCCCCCGCGTTTCCGTCAGCCGCCCTACGATCGGTATGGCGACGGCCGCGGCCAGGGATTGCGGTATGAGAAGTAATCCGGACTGGAACGGTGTCTTTCCGAGGACCTGCTGGAAATAGGCCGGAAACAGCAGGCTGCTGCCGAAGAAGGCGACGGCGAACACGAACCTCGTGCCGTTGGCCGCAGCGACCGTCCGATTCTTCAGTAGACGCAGATCGATCAACGCACGATCAGCCCGACGCAGGGCATGTAGTACGAATGCCGCGATCAATATCACCCCAACGGTCATCGGTACCCAAGTGTGGGGATCGCGAACCGTGCCGCGCTCCGGCAACAGTGACAGCCCGTAAAGAAGCAGTACGAGCCCTGGGGGCAGCACGATCATGCCGAGGACGTCCAGTGACTCCGCGGACGATGAATCATCGCTCGGGAGAACGTATACCGCCAGCGCCAGGGCGAGCGCCCCCACGGGGATGTTGATCAAGAAGATCCATTGCCAGCCAAATGAGCTGATTAACCAGCCACCGAGAATGGGCCCGAATATTGGGGGCATCAAGACGGTGATGTTGCTGATCGTCATCACGCGGGCTAACCGTGCCGGGCCAGCCGCACGAGCCAGGATGATGAGCTGCAGCGGTATGACTATCCCGCCGCCAAGCCCCTGCACCGCCCGAAAGGCCACCAGCTGGGTGATGTTCGATGCCATTGCGCACAGTAAGGATCCGAAGGTGAACAGCAGCACCGAAGCCATCGCGAGCCGTTTGACGCCCAGCCGGTTGGCTGCCCAGCCGGTGAGTGGAATCACTGCGGCCAACGACAGCGCATAGCCTGAAGATGTCCATGCGACGATGGCCTGGGTGGAGGAAAATTCGTCGATGAACGTCCGCTGGGCCACATTGACGACCGTCGTGTCCAGGCTGACCATCACCGCGAGCATCAGGCACGTCACGGTGGTCATCACGAGTCTGGAATCCAGCGTGGTGGGATAGTCGACGGGACGCGCGTCGTCGTCCAGGCGCGATCCGCCCGTGGCGTGAGTGCTGGCAATTGTCTTCGGCTCACGCGGCGGCCGATCCGCCTGGCGCATTGCTTTACTGTATCTGCCGTAATTGCGGCGCGACGCCGGTTCCGTTCTTCAAACTGTCCTTGGCTTAACTAGTCGGTGCGACGCTAGATACCTGCCGCCGTTTTCAACTCGACACCCGCGGACACCGCGGCCGCGAAGCAACTTGCTCTACGCGCGGCGGATCCCGGAGACTGGGGCCGCGCCGCTAACCGACAAGCAAAAAGACGGGCCGACAAAGCCATTTGCCGTCGACGCGCACGTCGAAGTCGAGGCGACCTAGGACATCAACCAACGCATGATCCGCGCATAGCGCAACCCCTGAAAAAACGCCGACACGCACAATGAATTGCGACCATTCCGGGGCCCGGGAAACTCGGCTACCGTGAAATTTCGAGGCTCGCAATCCATTCTTCCAGAATTTGTGCTACTAACTCCGCACCTTCAAATACTACGGATTCATGATGCTCCGGCACCGTGCGTACAGTCTGCAATGGTGTCCAAGGCGTGGCTATAGCATACTCGAGACTTCCAGACTCGGAACGCACCTTGAGATAAGGCTTGGTGCATTGCATAAATAGTACATCTGCTTTAAGAGGCCCTTTGTATAGCCTTGGTATCACTTCAGACCACCCCGCCATCGCGGTTAGCCTGGTGGCGTTATACAATCCCCACTCACGTGTTCTCTCGTACATCGCGTAAAAAAGATCACTACTCGTTGATAATAATAGTTCACTATCTTCAATGGAATAGGTGTCCAGTAACGCCACTCCCGCCACACGCACATTCTCTTTGTTTTCAAAGTAATCACCCAAAGCGTAGGCGAAATTACCACCCGATGAATAGCCAGCAAGAACAAAAGGTTCGTCGCCCACCAGCTCCATGACCACACGGGCGAGCGACTCGACTGCGGCCTCGGGCGAATTGGGCAGAGGTTCGCCCGCTGAGAACCCACAAAGTGGGACAGCCGAGACAGGTCTTAAACTTTCAAATGCGGAGGCGATGCGTGCATAAACATACACGCCGCTGGTAAATACAGAGGTACATATAAATACAAGGTGAGGCAATTCGGGTCCGTCGGTAAGCCTGGCCGCAGTCGGCAAGATGCTCGTATCGCACTCTGGCCCGAACACCGGCCGGAGCCGCGAAGCTGCGCGCAGCAAGTGCATTCCTTCGCTCATTTTTCCAGCGTCGACCGCATCCTTGAATAGTGCTTCAAGCGAACCCTGAATCAAGACCGACCGCGACTCTTCGATGATGGATTCGCGGGATCGCGGAACGGCGGTCGCAATATTTTTCCTATGCTCAGTGAGCATATCCACAATGTGGCGGGCCAACAGATCAGGGGATTTGTAATCAAAAACAACCGTTGGTGACAGTTTCAAACCCGTGGCCGAATTGAGCTGATTTCTGATCTCCATGGAATTCAATGAGTCCAAGCCGGAATTCTCGAAAGTCAAGTTGGCTCGATCGTCGCGCTCATACCCGAGTACATCTGCGGTGCACTGAAGGATCAACTCTCTTACCACCCGGAGTTGTTCGGTGTCGCTTAACTCGGCCAGTCGCACTTCCATCAGCCCTGCCCCGGAGCCTGCACCCTTGACCCGCCGCCGCAGCGGGCGACGTATCAGCCCGTCAAATAACGGCGCCAGGTCAGCGTTTTGAGCCCGGTTAGCCAGCGCCGTCTGGTCTAAGCGGGCGGCCACAACGGTGGGCTGATCCAGCGTTAAAGCGGTATCGAACATCTCAAGCGCCTGCTGGGCGGTCATCGCCGCCACTCCGCCACGACTCATCCGCGCCCTATCACGATCGGTCAAATGCCCGGTCATCGCGCTGGCTTGCTCCCACAACCCCCACGCCAACGACACCCCCGCCAACCCCCCCGCATGCCGATGAGCTGCCAACCCATCCAAAAACGCATTCGCGGCCGCATAATTACCCTGGCCCGCCGTGCCCACCACACCCGCGATCGAGGAGCACAGCGCAAACATCGGCAACGCCATGTGCCGGGTCAGCTCGTGCAGGTTCCACGCCGCATCCACCTTGGCCCGCAATACGGCATCCACCCGATCCGGCGTTAACGAGCCGATCGGCGCGTCATCAAGGGTCCCTGCGGCATGAATCACCCCTGTCAACGGCGGGCGCCGCCCCGCAAACCGGTCCAACAGCCCTGCTACCGCCACGCGGTCAGCAACATCACAGGCGACCACCTCTACCTGCGCCCCCGCCCGGGCCAGCTCTGCCACCAGCTCATCGGCACCCTCGGCGTCCATCCCACGCCGGCTCACCAACAGCAGATGCCGGACCCCGTAGGCGGCCACCATGTGCCGAGCCAACACCGCACCGGCCATCCCGGTACCGCCCGTGATCAACACCGCGCCCGCCGCCAACGCATCGGCGATCCAAGACCGCCGCAGCACCGGCGGCACTGGGGCCAACCGAGCCACATAGACCTCGCTGCCGCGCACCAGCAGCTGGGGTTCCCCGAGACCAACCAGCACAGCCAGATCCACCCCAGCGTCGGGAGCAGTGGCGGTGTCCACCAGCACGATCCGCCCCGGTTGTTCGGCCTGCGCCGAACGCACCAGCCCCCATACCGCCGCCCCCGCCAAATCGGTGACCTCGTCCCCGGCCAACCCGACTGCGCCATGGGTCAACACCACCAACACTCCCGCCCGATCCCGCGCAAGCCACGATTGCAACCTCTCCAGAGCGGCATGCGTTGCCGCGTGCACCGAGCCCGCCACATCCTCACCGGGAGCCCCGCACTCCCACACCACCACGTCACCATCCGCCTCACCGTCAGCCTCGGCGCAAAACTGAGCCCATGACACCACCATCGGATGCCCAACCGCCTGATCCACGAGTGCGGCCTTAGGCGTTACGGGTGACCACAGCAACTCCAACAAGCCCTGATCGGCCCCGCCGCTAGCCGCAATCACCGAGGCGTGCAACTGTTCAGCTGATACCGGGCGGGTGGTTAGCGAACCGACCGATAACACTGGCCTACCCATGGTGTCGGCCAGCTCCACCGAGAATCCGCCATCAGTGTCGGCATCGGCGGGGGCGACGCGGGCCCGTACCCACGAAGCGCCCTGGGCGTGTAGCGACACCGCGTGCCAGGAGAACGGTAGTTGTGTTTGTGCGGTGTCGGTGTCGGTGGACAGGGCCACCGCGTGAAGTGCCGCGTCGAATAACACTGGATGCAACCCAAACCCGGCCGGGTCGACCCCGGCGTCCTCGGGCACACCAACTTCGGCGAACAATTCCCGGCCGCGCCGCCACATCGACCTCAATCCGCGAAACGCGGGCCCGTACTCATAGCCCCGCTCGGCTAACCCGGCGTAAGCATCCGAGATATCCACGCTGAGCGCGCCGAGTGGCGGCCACACCGACAGATCGGCTGAGGGGACCGCCTCTGCCGCCCCGAGCATGCCCTCGGCGTGGCGCACCCACCCCGAATCAGCTTCGCCGCCAAGCGAATACACCGACACCGGCCGCCCACCGGACTCACCGGCCCCGCCCACCACAACCTGAACCCGCACCTGACCCCGATCGGGCACCACCAGCGGAGCACCCAAGACCAACTCCTCGATGACCCCGCACCCCACCTCATCGCCGGCCCGGATCACCATCTCCATAAACCCGGTCCCGGGGAACAGCACCACCCCGCCCACCTTGTGATCGGCTAGCCACGGCTGTGCTCCCAGCGACAAACTCCCCGTCAACACCACCCCACCAGAATCCGGCGCCGCTACCACTGCACCCAACAACGCATGCTCGGCCCGATCCAGGCCGACCGAGGTCACATCCCCCACCGGCCTGCCCGACAGCCAGTACCGCTGCCGCTGGAAGGCATAGGTCGGTAGTTTCACCCGCGAGGGGCGCCACGGGGCGAATACCGCGGCCCAGTCCACCCCTATTCCGGCCACATGCGCCTGGGCCAAAAACCCCGTCACCGCGTCGGGTTCGGGCTGATCGGCACGCAGCGCCGGAACACACAACGCCGGCTTGTCCTCGCCGTGGGCGGCCAGGCACTGAGCCACCATGGCACTGAGCGGCCCGGTCGGGCCCAGCTCCAGGAACCGGGTGACCCCCGCCCCGGCCAAAGACTCGACCCCGTCCATGAACCGCACCGCTTCGCGGGCATGACGCACCCAATACCGCCCAGAACTCAACTCATCACCGGTGGCGACCCGGCCGGTCAGATTGGACACCACCGCAAGCTGCGGCTGCCCGAACGACACACCCTCAAGGACCGCGCCGAACTCCTCGAGCATCGGCTCCATCCGCGCCGAATGAAACGCATGACTGACCTTCAACCGGGTGGTCTTGCGGCCCCGCTGCGCCCACACCCCCACCCACTGCTGGATCGCCTCGGCATCACCAGAGACCACCACCGACCCCGGAGCGTTCACCCCCGCCACACACAGACGACCCTCATAACCAACCAACGACGACACCACCTCCTGTTCGGTCGCCGCCACCGCCACCATCGCCCCACCCGCAGACAACGCCCCCATCAACCGCCCCCGCGCCGCCACCACCGCACACGCATCCGCCAGCGAAAACACCCCCGCCAGATACGCCGCCACCAACTCACCCACCGAATGCCCAATCAAGAAATCCGGCGTCACCCCCCAGGACTCAACAAGGCGATACAACGCCACCTCCACCGCAAACAACGCCGGCTGAGTAAACGTCGACTCATCCAGCAACCCCGCCTGCACCGACCCCGCCGGCGCGAACAACAACTCCTTTAACGACCGACCCAACAACGGATCCAACCGCGCACACACCTCATCAATGGCCTGCGCGAACACCCGATAACCCCGATACAACCCCGCCCCCATCCCCACCCGCTGCGCCCCCTGCCCAGGAAACACAAACGCCGTCTTACCCTGCACCACCCGCCCAGTCACCACCCCCGGTGTCGGGGACCCCGCCGCCAACC
>NZ_LQPW01000131.1 GCF_002116635.1 Mycobacterium szulgai
CCCCCGGCGCCGCCACCGCCGCCGTCCCCGCCATTGCCCCCGACTCCGCCTTGCCCACCGTCACCGGCCGCACCGCCGGCACCATTAGCTCCCGCGGTGTCGAATTGCGCGCCCGCGCCGCCATTGCCGCCGTGGCCGCCGTCTCCTCCAATAGCGCCGGTGCCGCCGATGCCGCCGGCGCCCCCACGCCCGCCGAATCCTCCGTTTCCGACCAGCAACCCGCCGTGGCCCCCGGCACCACCGATGCCACCCGTTCCTCCGACGGCGCCGGGCGCGCCCACGGCGCCATCGCCTGCGGCGCCACCATCGCCGCCGGGCAGACCATCGATGGGTCCGTTAGGGAGTGGGTCCGGCCTGGGCTGGCCGTAACCATCCCCGCCCCTGCCACCTGCGCCGCCGGCTTGTCCGTAGGTGCTGCCGTCGCTGCCGGTTCCGCCGGACGTACCGAAGGGAATTGGCTGACTCTGGCCGCCGGCTGCCCCACTGGCTGCCGGGCTGCTCGGCGGATTGACCCCACTAGCTCCGGCGCCGCCGATGCCGCCGATTCCACCGTCCCCGCCGTTACCGAACAGTCCAACCGCGGCGCCGCCGTTACCGCCCTGACCGCCGGTCCCGCCGTTGATCCCAGCGCCACCGGCCCCGCCGTGTCCGCCATTGCCGGCGATCAAGCCGCCGGCACCTCCTGCGCCGCCGGATCCACCGAAAAATCCGGTACCGCCGGTTCCGCCGTTTCCTCCGTTGCCAAATAACCCGGCATCTCCGCCGCGACCGCCCGCTTGTCCTGCGGCGCCGGGCGCGCCGTCGCCCCCGTCGCCCCACAGCCATCCGCCGTTCCCGCCGGGCTGGCCTGGCGACGTTCCGCTTTTGCCGTTACCAATTAATGCTCGCCCCGTGAGAAGTTCGGAGGGCGCGTTCAGCGCGGTCAGAAGGACTTGGCTGACATTGGCGGACTCGGCGCTGACGTATGCGGTCGCATTGGTCGACAGGGTACGGACAAACTGGTCGTGAAATGCCTCCGCTTGAGTGCTAAGCGCTTGGTAGGCCTGACCGTGCGCGGTAAACATCGCTGCGAGTGCGGCCGACACTTCATCGGCGCCCGCGGCAAGCACTCTGGTTGTCGAGGCCGCTGCGGCCTGATTCGCCGCGCTGACGACGGAGCCTATTCCGGCTAGCTCGGCGCTGGCGGCCGCAAGCATTTCAGGTGTCGCAACCAAGAACGACATTTGCATCCTCCTATGCCAGCGCACTGCATCAAGGACTCGCTAAGCAGCCACGCAGCGGCTGTGCTTTCGGTTAACAGTGGCGCTTGTGCATTCGGAGAACATGCGGCACTGATGAAATGCGCTGGTCACCGCCCTGATGGTGCCGCTGCGCGTGCGCCTTCCTCAGATCTGGTGCACTTCGCGCAGACTCGCTGCGAGATTCGCTGCGGAAAAGGCCCTACAACGTAACGGCAGGCTCGAGGACCGGCTCGTCCTCGCGCGTTTGGCCGTGGTGCCGCCGCCGGTGGTTGCGGATCTCGTAGAACAGGCCGGCCAAGCCCAGGGCGCCGGTACACACCGACACCAGAATCAGCAGCGGGCTGGAGTGACCCGCCAGTGCGTCGCCCAGGATCACCACCGCTGCCGTGCCGGGCAGCAAGCCGGCCACCGTGGCCAAGGTGTAGGGCGCCACCTGAATGGATGATGCCCCCGCTGCGTAGTTGATCGCCGAGAACGGGACCGCGGGGATCAATCGCAACGACAAGACCGTCGGCCAGCCCCGCTCGCGCATGCGGTCGTCTACGGTGCTGACCGCCTGGTGGCGGACCAGGCCATGTAGCCGCCACCCGGCCGCGCGCACGAGGAACAGCGCGATCACCGCACTTGCCGTGCTGCCCAGGACCGCGATCAAGACCCCCAGCGCCGGGCCGAACAACAGCCCCGCCGCCAGCGTGAAGGCCGTGCGGGGGAGCGGCAGCACCGTGGCGATGGCGTGCACCAGCAGGAATGCCAACGGGAACCAGGGCCCCACAGACTCCGCCCAGTCTCGCAACTGAACCGCCGTCGGCACCGGAACGAGCAGCACGATGACGACCAAAATTGTGATTCCCACCACGGTCGCGACAGACCGTGGCCGAGACAACTGGCGGGCAGCCACACCAACTGCGGTGGCGATTCCGCGCACCGTATCGGTGGTTTTGCAGATGGCGGGAGCCGTCATGCCTACTAAGTTACGGAACGAACGTGAATATCTCGTTTCCCTGGGCTGGCGTTTCGTCACACTCAGGCGTCGATCGGGCGAACTCATGGTCTGGCCAGCCGTCACAATCAATTAGCCTTATTAGTTAAGTGGCGATCCGAAGCAAGGCCAAGCAAAGTTGGTAATTGCTGCGAAAACAGGAGCCGTCGGTGTCCATTGATGTACCCGAACTCGCCGACCTGAAACAGGTTCGCGGGCGTTGGCGCACTGCCGTCGCCGGTGTGCTGGCCAAGAGCACCCGCAGGGATCCCAGCGAGCTTGGGGATCAGCCCGAGCAGCTACTGGACACAGCGACCCCGGACGGATTCGCCATCCGGGCGCTCTACACAGCACTGGACGAGCTTCCCGAACCGCCGTTGCCGGGCCAGTGGCCCTACGTGCGTGGCGGCGACGCACTGCGCGATGTCAACTCCGGCTGGAAGGTCGTCGAGGCGTTTCCAGGGTCCGGCGAGACGATCGGCGAGCGCAACGCCGCGATGTTGGGAGCGCTGGGTGACGGTGTCAGCGCACTGTTGATCAAGGTGGGGGAGCCCGGGGTGCCCCCGCAGCAGCTCAACGAGCTGCTAGAGGGCGTGCATCTGAGCATGGCGCCGGTGATTCTTGACGCCGGTCCCGCTTATCGCGCGGCTTGCGATGCCCTATTGACGCTGGTGGCGCAGGTGAAACCCGACCAACGCGCCACCTTGTCCGTCGACCTCGGCGCAGACCCACTCACGGCGGTTCTCAGCGACCGTCCGGCCGCGTCGATGGAGGACGCGGTCGCGGTGGCAAAGCAGGTGGCCGGCGAACGCGGGGTGCGCGCGATCACCGTCGACGGCCCCGCGTTCCACAACTTGGGTGCAACCGCGGCCTGGGAACTCGCGGCCACCATCGCCGCAGCCGTGGCCTACCTGCGGGTACTCACCGCCTCTGGGCTGTCCGTCGGCGACGCATTGCGGCAGATCAGCCTGCGGCTGGCCGCGGACGACGATCAGTTCATGACGCTGGCCAAGATGCGGGCCGTGCGACAACTGTGGGCACGCGTCGCCGAGGTCGCCGGGGACCCGGGAGGTGGCGCGGCCACGGTGCACGCGGAGACGTCGCTGCCGATGATGACTCAGCGCGACCCGTGGGTGAACCTGCTGCGCTGCACGCTGGCCGCCTTCGGCGCCGGGGTCGGGGGAGCGGACACAGTGCAGGTCTTCCCCTTCGATGTGGCGATTCCGGGCGGCTTTCCGGGCACGTCGGCCGGTTTCGCCCGGCGCATCGCCCGCAACACCCAGCTGCTGCTTCTGGAAGAGTCGCACGTCGGCAGGGTGCTCGATCCGGCCGGTGGTTCCTGGTTCGTGGAGGACCTCACCGAACAGCTGGCCCAGCAGGCCTGGACCAACTTCCAGGAAATCGAGGCGCGCGGCGGATTCGTCGAGGCTCGCAGTTACCTGGCCAGCCGGCTGGGTGATCTTGCGGCGCGGCGCGCCGACGACATTGCGCATCGCCGCATCGCCATCACCGGCGTCAACGAGTTTCCGAACTTGGGCGAACCCGCGCTGCCGCAAGGGGATTCGTCGCCTGCCCCGGGCACGGCCGGCAACCTGATCCGCTACGCCGCGGCCTTCGAAGCGCTGCGGGATCGCTCGGATGTGTACCTGGCCCGCACCGGGTCACGTCCGCAGGCGCTGCTGCTGCCGCTGGGGCCACTGGCGGAAAACAACATCCGGTCGACGTTCGCAACGAACCTGCTGGCCTCAGGTGGCATCGAGGCGATCAACCCCGGAACGGTCGATGCCGACACGGTCGCGACAGCTGTCAGCCAAACCGGAACGCCCGCCGTGGCGGTGATCTGCGGCACCGACACGCGTTACCAGGACGAGGCCAGCCGCATTGTCGAGGCGGCGCGAAACGCGGGGATCGCACGGGTATACCTGGCGGGACCCGAAAAAGCCCTCGGCGACTCGCAAGATCACCGGCCCGACGAATTTCTCACCGCGAAAATCGATGCGGTCCAAGCCTTGTCGGACCTGCTGACCCGATTGGGAGCGTAGCCACGATGACGACTACCACGCCCATTCTCGGCAGTTTCGCCGATATCCCACTGCACGGCGACCACGGCGCCAAGGCGCCTACCGAAGCCGCGGTGGCAGAGCACGTGGCCGCCGCCGCGGCCGCGCACTGGTACACCCCTGACCAGTTGCAGTGGCAGACGCCGGAAGGCATCGACGTCAAACCGGTCTACATCGCCGCCGATCGCGCCGCGGCCGAGGCCGACGGCTATCCCCTGCACACCTTTCCCGGTGACCCCCCGTTCGTACGCGGCCCGTATCCGACGATGTATGTCAACCAGCCGTGGACCATCCGCCAATACGCCGGGTTCTCCACCGCCGCGGAATCCAACGCGTTCTACCGTCGCAACCTGGCCGCGGGCCAAAAGGGACTGTCGGTGGCCTTCGACCTGGCCACCCACCGCGGCTACGACTCCGACCACCCCCGCGTCCAGGGTGACGTCGGAATGGCCGGCGTCGCAATCGATTCCATTCTCGACATGCGGCAGCTGTTCGACGGCATCGACTTGTCGACGGTCAGCGTCTCGATGACGATGAACGGCGCCGTGCTGCCCATCCTGGCGCTGTATGTGGTGGCCGCCGAGGAGCAGGGGGTGCCGCCGGAGAAGCTGGCGGGCACCATCCAGAACGACATCCTCAAAGAGTTCATGGTGCGCAACACCTATATCTATCCGCCGAAGCCCTCCATGCGGATCATCTCCGACATCTTCGCCTACAGCAGCGCCAAGATGCCGAAGTTCAACTCCATCTCAATCTCCGGCTACCACATCCAAGAAGCCGGTGCCACAGCCGATTTGGAGTTGGCCTACACCCTTGCCGACGGTGTCGAGTACATCAAGGCAGGATTGGCCGCGGATCTGGACATCGACAAGTTCGCGCCGCGCCTGTCCTTCTTCTGGGGCATCGGCATGAACTTCTTCATGGAAGTCGCCAAACTGCGGGCCGGCCGGCTGCTCTGGAGCGAACTGGTGGCCCAGTTCGATCCCAAGAACGCGAAATCGCTTTCCTTGCGCACACATTCGCAGACCTCGGGCTGGTCGCTGACCGCCCAGGACGCGTTCAACAACGTCGCACGCACGTGCATCGAGGCGATGGCCGCCACCCAGGGGCACACCCAGTCGCTGCACACCAATGCACTCGACGAGGCGCTCGCGCTGCCCACCGACTTCTCCGCCCGCATCGCACGCAACACCCAGCTGGTGTTGCAGCAGGAATCGGGCACCACCCGGCCGATCGACCCATGGGCGGGTTCGTATTACGTGGAGTGGCTGACCCATCAGCTCGCCCAGCGCGCGCGAGCACACATCGCCGAGGTCGCCGAACACGGCGGCATGGCACAAGCCATCAGCGAAGGCATTCCCAAGCTGCGCATCGAGGAGGCGGCCGCGCGCACCCAGGCCCGCATCGACTCCGGTCAGCAGCCGGTGATCGGGGTCAACAAGTACCAAGTGGATGAGGACCACGAGATCGAGGTGCTCAAGGTCGAGAACAGCCGGGTTCGTGCCGAACAGCTGGCCAAGCTCAAAGAGCTGCGCGAAACGCGAGACCAGTCCGAGGTCGATGCCGCCCTGGCCGAACTCAGCCGCGCGGCTGGCGCGCACGGTCGCGCCGGAGACGACGGGCTGGGCAACAATCTGTTGGCCCTGGCCATCAACGCGGCACGGGTCAAGGCCACGGTCGGCGAGATCTCGGATGCGCTGGAGCAGGTCTACGGACGCCACAAGGCGGAGATACGTACTATCGCCGGGGTCTACCGTGACGAAGTCGGAAAGGCTCCGAATATCGCTAACGCCACCGAACTCGTGGAGAAGTTCGCCGAGGCCGACGGCCGCCGGCCGCGGATCCTGGTAGCCAAGATGGGCCAGGACGGTCACGATCGCGGCCAGAAGGTGATCGCGACGGCGTTCGCCGACATCGGATTCGACGTCGACGTGGGATCTCTGTTCTCCACGCCCGAGGAGGTGGCCCGTCAGGCCGCCGACAACGATGTGCACGTGATCGGCGTGTCGTCCCTGGCAGCGGGTCATCTCACGCTGGTGCCGGCGCTGCGTGATGCGCTGGCCGAGGTGGGCCGCCCCGACATCATGATCGTGGTCGGCGGCGTCATCCCGCCCGGCGACTTCGACGAGCTGTACGCGGCCGGAGCCGCCGCGATCTTCCCGCCGGGAACGGTCATCGCCGACGCCGCGATCGGCTTGCTGCACAAGCTTGCCGAGCGGCTGGGGTACACGCTGGGCTAAATGGCTGGGATCCTTTCTCGCGACCGTAACGTCATCGCCAAACTCGCCCCACTTTTTGGCCGTGGCGTTACGCTCGGCACGTTTGGTGAGGGCTAGATGGCTTCCCAAAACAAGGATTCGGCCGAGCAATTGGCGGCTGCCGTGCGTGGCGGCGACCGCGCAGCCCTGCCGCGGGCCATCACGTTGGTGGAGTCCACCCGGCCCGACCACCGTGAGCAGGCGCAACAGCTGCTATTGGCGTTGTTGCCTGATTCCGGCAACGCCCATCGCGTGGGTATCACCGGTGTTCCCGGTGTGGGCAAGTCCACGACCATCGAGGCGCTCGGTATGTACCTGATCGAGCAGGGGCACCGGGTGGCGGTGCTGGCAGTCGATCCGTCGTCGACCCGCAGTGGTGGCTCGATTCTGGGGGACAAGACCCGGATGGCGCGGCTGGCAGTACACCCGGACGCTTACATCCGCCCGTCACCGACCTCGGGCACCCTGGGCGGCGTGGCAAAGGCCACCCGGGAAACCGTTGTCCTGTTGGAGGCGGCCGGTTTTGACGTGATTCTGATCGAAACCGTCGGCGTGGGGCAGTCCGAGGTGGCGGTGGCCAATATGGTCGACACCTTCGTCCTGTTGACTCTGGCACGTGCCGGTGATCAGTTGCAGGGCATCAAGAAGGGCGTGCTGGAGCTGGCCGACGTTGTGGTGGTGAACAAGGCCGACGGTGAGCATCTGCGTGATGCGCGGGTAGCGGCTCGGGAGCTGTCGTCGGCGATCAGACTTATTCATCCACGCGAAACACTCTGGCGGCCACCGGTTCTCACGATGAGCGCGGTGGAAGGCAGCGGCCTGACCGAGCTATGGGAAACCATCGAACGGCACCGACAGGTGCTTATCGAGGCAGGGGAGTTAGAAGCCCGTCGACGGGATCAGCAAGTGGACTGGACCTGGCAGATGGTCCGCGACGCGGTCCTGGACCGGGTACTGACCCACCCGGCGGTACGCAAGGCGCGCGCCGCGGTGGAGAGCCAGGTTCGGGCCGGGGACTTGACCCCGGCGATGGCGGCTCAGCAAATACTCGACCTCGCCTCTTCCTAACGGAAAGGTAAATAATCTTTGTTTGCCATTCGACACGTGTGAAGTCGAAGTAAATTCAAACTCGTGAAGGTTGACATCGGAGTCGATCGACGCGCGGTCCCCTACCACGAGGCCCCTGACGCAGGTGCTCGTGTGTCCGGCGCGGCGGACTCAAATTTTGCTTGCGTCGTTCGCGCCTTCGCCAAGATGTTCCCAGGTCGCCGGTTTGGCGGCGGCGCGCTGGCGGTTTATCTCGACGGACAACCCGTCGTCGACGTGTGGACAGGTTGGGCGGACCGGCGCGGCAAAGTACCGTGGTCGGCAGATGCTGCACCGATGGTGTTCTCGGCAACTAAGGGCATGGCCGCCACAGTGATTCACCGGCTCGTCGACCGGGGGCTGATCGACTACGACGCCCCGGTTGCCGAGTACTGGCATGAGTTCGGCGCCAACGGCAAGCATGACCTCACCGTTCGTGAGGTCATGCGGCACCATGCCGGGCTGTCGGGCTTGCGCGGCGCCAGCCAACAAGACTTGCTGGACCACATCGAAATGGAAGATCGGCTGGCGGCGGCGTCTCCGGGTCGACTCTTGGGCAAACCTGCCTATCACGCGTTGACCTTCGGCTGGCTGATGTCGGGACTGGCTCGAGCGGTGACCGGAAAAGGGATGCGTGCGCTGATCCGCGAGGAACTCGCGGAGCCGTTGGGCACTGACGGCATGCATCTGGGTCGGCCCCCCGCCGAAGCGGCCACCCGCGTCGCCCAGATCATCATGCCGCAGACCATCACGGGAAACCCGGTGCTCAACTACGCGGCATACAAAGTCGCCGATCAGTTGTCCGGCGGATTCCGCTCCATGTATTTCCGGGGGGTCATGGCGGCCGTGCGGGGAGAGATTCCGCTACTGGACGCCGAGATGCCGGCCGCCAACGGAGTGGTAACCGCGCGCGCCCTGGCGCGCATGTACGGCGCGATCGCCAATCGCGGCGAGATCGACGGCACCCGATTCCTGTCGCACGGAATCGTCGAGGGGCTGACCGGCCGGCGGAACCTACGAATGGATCGAAACATATTGGTGCCGTTGTCATTCCACCTCGGCTACCACTGCGTACCGTTCGGCAACGTGATGCCGGGCTTTGGCCACGTCGGGATGGGCGGCTCGGTCGGCTGGGCCGACCCGCAGACGGGAATGGCGTTCGCCTACGTGCACAACCGGCTGTTGTCGCCATTCCTGGTGCTAGACCACGCCGGGGTGGCGACGCTGGGCAACCTCATCCGCCAAGGCGTCGGACGGGCCCGCAGGCGCGGTTTCGAGCCGATAACCGAGTTCGGCTCACCGTTCGCCGAGCGGGGTGCCGTAGCGGGCTAGTTTTACGAATCTTCCAGGCGGAAGCCGACTTTCATCGTCACCTGAAAGTGCGCAACAGCGCCGTCGGCCAAGTGGCCCCGGACCGACTCAACCTCGAACCAGTCGAGGTTGCGCATTGTCTCGGCTGCTCGATCCAGGCCACTGCGGATGGCCGCGTCGATTCCGTCGGGCGAGGTACCGACAATTTCGATCACGCGGTAGGTGTGATGGCTCATCGTGTCCCCTTACGTATGCCGAACTTTCATTCTCGGGTCGCCACAAATGCTATTGGTAAACTGCCGGGCGACTGTGCCGGGCGCGCCTCCGGCACCGTTTCTGCAGAACGGGGGGCATGCGGTGAAAAGACCCGTAGAGCTACTACGGGGCGCACAGTCGACGGTCAAAGGACAGGTCGCGGCGGTCGCCGGCCAATCCGAGCGCACGATCCTGCTCGGCGCGGTGCTTGTCTTGACGGCAGTCTCGGCGGTGACGGGTTTTGTGCTTGCCCAATACCTGTCGATCGACGTGCTTTCTTCGCTGGTGTTCGTCCCGGACGACTGCTACATCGATTGGGACACCAAGTGGGGTCGGCACTGCTTCAGCGACTACACGATGGTGGTGAGCTTCGGGCTGCGGCCCGATCCCTGGGATGCGTACCCGGTATACCTGCCCTCTGGCCTCACCTATGGGTATAGCAACTACCCGGCAGCCGGAATGGTGCCGCAGGTCATGTTCGGACTTCTGGGGAAATGGCTGGGCGCTCCGCGACTCGGGTTGATCGGTTATCAGCTCGCTTTGACGATCGCCGTCATCAGTCCAGCAGTGTGGGCTGCTCGCGGTGCACGTGGCCTGGAAAAGATCGTGGTCTTCCTGGCGTTGGGAGTCGTAGCGATACCGGCGTGGATGGTCATCGATCGCGGCAACTCGGCAGGTTTCGTCGTACCGGTCGCGCTTGTCTTCCTGGTGGCACTGTGCCGGCGACGGTGGGGGCTCGTCGTAGTCATGGTGATCCTGGCCGCGCTGGTAAAACCACAGTTCGCGGTGTTGGGAGCGGTGTTGTTCGCGGCTCGGCAATGGCGCTGGGCCGGCCTCGCCGTGGGCGGGGTCATTGCCTCCAATCTGGCCGCATATGCGCTGTGGCCGCGGGACTTTCCACAGACGATCATGCGGTCTATCCAGTACACCTTCGGTTACGGCAACGCCAGCGGCGGGGGCGGCAGCGGCGGAGGCGGTGGTGGTGGCGGTAGTGGCGCCGCTACTGATGCGACGTTCAAAGCGCTCACCGCGAACTTGAACGTCTCCTTCGGCAAGGCGCTCCTGCTGATCCCCGACAGCATCAAGTCCGGCGAATCGGGGGGCAAGTTGCCCGACGGCTTCCTTGCGGGACCCCGATCGATGCTGGGATACGCCGTCCTGCTGATCGTTGTCATCGCGGTTCTGGTGCTGGGACGACGGATTCCGGCCGTGATGGCCGGCATATTGCTGCTGGCCACCGCGTCGCTGTCGCCGGCGTTGAGCCAGCCCTACTATCTGGTGTTCGTCTTGCCAATCGCCGCGGTGCTGGTCCGGGACCCGGACGGGCCGCCGGGAACCGGGATCTTCGACCGCTTCGCCGCCGACGGCGATCGCCGGCGTGCGCTCGGAGTCTGCCTGAGTCTGGCTGTGGCGCTGAGCATCGCCCATATCGCGCTGCCCAGCCCGCCGATCGAGGTAGGAGACATAACGGGCCAATTCGGGACGGCCGGATCATTGACTAGGTCCGTCGTCGTGACAACGGTGTTCCTTGCGCCGATCCTCTGGCTGGTCACCTGCGCCGCGATTCTCATCTCCTACGGTCGGCGCCCTGGCACGTCGCCGCCCAGCGACCGAGGATCCGACGATCCCGGGGATGCTGACGAAAATATTCCAAATTCGTCGAAACTTATGGCGTAATTTTCGCCACACCGGCCGGTGTAATCTGCGAAACTTCGTGCGGGCAGGGAGAGCCAGGTTCATACACCGCAAGCAGGAGGTGGCTCGCGAGTGTGGTGAACCGGCAGGCGGTTAGCTAACCGTGCGCATTTGTCGACGACTCCGCTGTGGGAACGAACGACACTGGGTCAAACTGCCGGGCGGCTAGCTGGGGTGCCGCTCTCTCGGTGCCGGTTGTCGAGTAAGGGGGAGTGCGCATTGAGGCAGATATATGCGCTGCAGGGTGCAGTGTCGACGGTGAAGGGGTACGGCTCAGTTGCCGACCAATCAGAGCCCACACAGACGCTTAGTCAGCGTTTCCGGCCCGTTTTCGACCGAAGTAACCTCTGGCAGAATCTGGCCTTCATCTTCTGCGTTCTCTTCGGATTGGCCCTGATCGCCAACACTGAGCCCGCGGACGACGGCGTTTGGTATTGGTATAGCTATTTCCTGGACAGTGGGAAACGCCTCTACGCCGATATGCATTTGGCGCTGCAGCCGTTGTATGTGCTGGAGACCAGCGCGTTCATGGCCGTGCTGGGCAAGGGATGGCTGGTCTCCAAGATTCCCGCGGTTCTGCATCTCATAGCGTATTGCCTGGCTCTTCTGCTGCTGGTCCGACAGTCGAAAATGTCGGACGCGCGCAAGGGAATCATGCTCGCCTGCGCCTTCTTCATTTCCATTGCCAATGAGGCGTACGTGTTCAACGACTACCACGTGGTAGCCGATTCCTTTGTGCTCTACTCCCTGTTAATTCTGCTGTCGCTCAGGAAATCAGACAGCGTGCGTCGGACCCTGATACTGGTGGGGATCCTGGGTGTGCTTTCTGGCCTGACGCTAACCACCCGGCTCAATGATGGTGGCGCTCTGTTCGCCGGTGTATTCGTAGCGATCATTTGTTTAGCCCCTGCGAAGAAACTATGGTCGCTGCTGCTGTTCTCTGTGACCACGGGCCTGACCCTGGTGCTTGTCGTGTTCCTTACCGGGGACTCCTTGTACGACTACGCAATGAATTCGATCTTCAAGGCGGCAGGGATCAAGGGCTCCGGAGGCACCCTATTCGCGCAACCGCTGCTACTGCCCTGGAACACCATCGTGTGGCTGACCGATGGGGTGCCCATATGGGTGGCTTTCCATGCGGCCTTTGCCGCGGTGATCATGGCGTTCTTGGTTTTCCCGCTCATCCGGAAGCGCGGATGGTGGGAATTTGCATTGGCTGTTCTTGGGCTTGTTATGTTTGTGGTTCAAATCCACACGATGGGCCTCTTCGTTGACAACTCGTCGTCGAAGAGCGTGGCAGGTCTCATGGTCTTGCTCGCTTACGCGGCCGGCATCTGGGTGTTAGCGAGATTCATTTTCTGGTTGTTCTACCCGGAACGGGCCATGGGGTGGGACCGGCGAGAGATTCTGCTGTTGATACCGCTCGGGCAGATGGCGTCGGGTTCGCTTTCCTCGGGCGGAACGCATTACAGCAACATTCTTGGTGCGGTGGGCGTCCTTATCGTAGTAATGGCCATCTGCTCACCATTCCGCATAAAGGCACAGCGGCCCCGTGATGTCATGGTCGCGCTGGCCATCTTGTTGGTACTTTGTACGGTCGTCAACCGATTCAAAGAGCCCTACCACTGGCATACCTATCGGGAGAATGCCATGTTCTCCAACCGCGTCTGGTACCAGCATCCCGAATACGGTCCGATGATCATCGACCGCGATTTGCTGCAGATGATCGAACCGGTCTGCCAGACGATGCGCCAGAACGGCACCGAGGATGAGCTGCTGTCCATACCGTTCCCCGGCGGGAACTTCTTCTGTTCCATACCGCCCTGGCATGGCTATGTGCAGACGTTCTTCGATACGACAAGCAAGGAAACCATCCAGGGCTTGATGAACGAATTGCAGAGTTCGCCGCCGAAATGGATCCTGTATCAGCGGCAGCTTACGACCCTGCGATTGCACGAAAAGGTGTACAACCAGGGCAACCCGCTACAGCAGCGCTACCTCGACCAGCTCATCCAGCAGAAGATCGACGAGGGAATGTGGCACGTCGCCTACACCAGCGACTTCGGCTCCCGCGAGCAGTGGGGCGAGATGTGGGACAACAAATGGATGTTGATACAAACGCGGTAGCGTTTCGAATTACCCGATCACGAGCAAGGGCGCTTTAGCTGCGCAGTTTCTCATCCTGGGACTCGGTCGCACTGCGCCGGAATGAAAAGTGCCGGTGGCCGAAGTAGCTCAACAGCGTGGTGGCCGCCACGATGATCGCCTGCCCCACGACGCGGTTCATGCCCAACTCGACCAGCACAGGTAGCAAGACCGCGTTGATGGCCAGCGCAGTGAGATAGACGCTCCAGAAGCGCATGAGGTCGCGCAGCACGTGGCCGCGGACGTGGAACACGAAGCGCCGGTGTAGTACGAACGCGGACA
Source organism: Mycobacterium szulgai (assembly GCF_002116635.1). Taxonomy (GTDB): domain Bacteria; phylum Actinomycetota; class Actinomycetes; order Mycobacteriales; family Mycobacteriaceae; genus Mycobacterium; species Mycobacterium szulgai. The sequence continues at coordinate 13,313 of NZ_LQPW01000131.1, forward strand.
ACACGGCCAGTATGTGCGCAATGCCGAGAGTCACCAACGAACCGGCGACTTTGCCGAACCGGTGGTCAACGAAGTGGCCCACGGTCACCGAGCAGGCAATGAACAGGGCGAAGCCGACGATCGTATTGATCACTCCGACCACAAGAAATGCCACGCGCTGGTCGTGGACGAGCCGGATCAGCGGACCCGGTGGCGCCGGTTCCGGTGGCAGGTCGAATTCGGTCATCAGAGGTCTTCGAATGCGCTGATCTGCTGTTGGGTCACCGCGAGCGGGTCGGCGCCGGCGTGCACCTGCCGCTCCCAGTCGATCGTCCATGCGACGGCATCGCGGAAGCCGATACGGTTGCGCCAACCCAACTCTCGTTCCGCCTTACCGGCGTCGAGGGCCAGCAGGTTCGCCTCGTGCGGGTGGTCTCCGGGTTGGCATTCCCAATGCGCTCCGCCACCCCACAGCTGGGCCGCCAGCGTGGCGACCTGTCCCACCTCGACGAAGCTGTCACGTCCAGGCCCGAAGTTCCACTGGCCCAGACCCGAACCCGCCAACAGAGCGTCGGCCAGCGTGAGATAGCCGTTGAGACAGTCGAGTACGTGCTGCCACGGCCGCACCGCGCTAGGGAAGCGCAGCAGCGGCGCCTGGCCGTTGGCGTAGGCAGCCACCAGGTCTGGCAGCAGCCGGTCGCGACTGACGTCGCCGCCGCCAATGACGTTGCCGCCCCGGGCGATTGCGGTGGGAATGCCGGGGAAGCTGCGGACCCAGGACTGGGTGAGCAGATCGGCCATCGCCTTGGAGGCGCTGTAGGGGTCGTCGCCACCGAGTGGATCGGATTCGACGTAACCGGCTTCCTGGTTGATGTTGCGATACACCTTGTCGGTGGTGATGACGACGTGCGCACGCACGGACGGGGTGGCGGCGACGGCATCGAGCACGTTGAGGGTGCCCATGGCATTGGTTTCGTAGGTGTACCGCGGATCGCGGTAGGACTCGCGGACCAACGACTGGGCCGCCATGTGCACCACCACATCGGGGGCGGCCGCCTGGACCGCCGCCTTCGTGGCATCGGCGTCACGGATATCGACCCGGAAGTCGGCGACAAGCTGGTCGGCGAGACCGGCCCGCTTGAACAGCCCGCCCTCATCCGGGCCGAGGGCCAAACCTGACACCCGGTGCCCGCGGCCGAGCAGGAGCAGCGTGAGCCAGGGTCCCTTGAAGCCGGTATGGCCGGTGATCAGGTAGTGCACGGTTATCGTGCGGCTTCAGCCATGTAGTCGCGGATGGAGTCCGCCATGAAGTCGAGCATCGGCTGAGTCAGCCCCGGGTAAGTGCCCACCCAGAACGTCCGGTTCATCACGATGTCGGTGTTGGTCAGGTCGCCCACGACTCTGAAGTCGACGTTGCGGTAGGCGGGCTGCTTGAGCAGATTGCCCGCGAACAGCTGCCGGAATCCGATTTTGCGCTCATCGAGGAACTGCATGAACTTGGTTCTGTCGACCGGATGCTCGGGGTCCAGGGTGATCGGGTAACCGAACCAGGACGGGTCCGACTTGGGTGTGGCGACCGGCAGGATCAGTCCCTCGGTGCCCGACAGCCGCGAGGTCAGATAGGCGAAATTGTCCTTCCGGGCCTGCACGAATCCGTCCAGCTTGGTCAGCTGGGACAGCCCGATGGCGGCCTGCATGTCGGTGGCCTTCAGGTTGTAACCGATGTGGCTGTAGATGTACTTGTGGTCGTAGCCCTTGGGCAGATCGCCGAGTTGCCATTCGAACCGCTTATGGCAGGTGTCGGCGTCCCCCGGCGCGCAGTAGCAGTCGCGGCCCCAGTCGCGGAACGATTCCACCTGCTTGCGGACCAGCGCCGACTTGACGAAGACGGCACCACCCTCGCCGGTCGTGATGTGATGAGCGGGGTAGAAGCTGACGGTCGCGGTATCGCCGAAACTGCCGGTGCGCTTGCCGTCGTAGGTGGAGCCGAGTGCGTCGCACGAGTCCTCGACCAGCCATAGGCCATGCTTGTCGCACAACTCCAGGACCGTGTCCAGGTCGAAGGGGTTGCCGAGGGTGTGGGCCATCATGATCGCGCGCGTCTGGGGCCCGACGGCTTCGCGGAGCCGCTCGGAGATTGCGTCGTAGGTGCCCAGTTCGATGTCGACGACGACCGGCCGCAGCCCGTTCTGAATGATCGGGTTGACGGTGGTGGGAAATCCTGCCGCCACCGTCAGCACTTCGTCACCGGCCTCAAGCGGGCGCTTTCCGAACTTCTTCTTATAACTACCCAGCTTTGGGCTGGTCAGGGCGCTCAACGCGCACAGGTTGGCACTGGATCCGCTGTTGACGAACACCGAATCGCGGGCACCGACATAGCGGGCTAGCGCGCGCTCGAAGAGCGGATGGAACCGCCCGGCGGTAAGCCAGCCGTCTAAGCATGCGTCGACGAGTGCGGCGAAATCCTCCGGATCGAGCACCTTGCCCGATACGGGGACCGGCGAAGTGCCGGGGATGAACTCTGATGTCGCCAGCTTGCGCTTCGCGTAGCCGCGAACGGCCGCGAGAATGTCCTCGCGATCCTGCTCGAGCCCGTCCTCCCCAAACCCGTCGGTATCGAGTCGTGAAATGAGATCTCCTCAGCCGTACGTAATTCGTATAGTATGCGGCGGCTGAAAACCCCACGGAGCCCACCGCAGCATTGCTAGTGTGTCACCTGCGCGACGCCGCGTCAGCGAAATCGCACCCCGGGGGAACAACTACTTTGAGATGGGATGAGTCGCAATGAAAGCGGTGCTGCTCGCGGGTGGTCTAGGCACCCGTATGCGTGAGGAGACCGAGTTCCGCCCCAAGCCGATGGTCGAGGTGGGTGGCCGTCCCGTGCTGTGGCACATCATGAAAATCCTTGGTCACTACGGGATTTCCGACTTCGTGGTGTGCACGGGCTACAAGAGCGAGTACATCAAGAACTACTTCTCGAACTACGGGGCGGCCAACCTGGACTTCACCGTTACCCTCGGTGACCAGTCGAACATCCAGTATCACGGCTCGCACGACGAGTTCAACTGGAAGGTCACCGTTGCCGACACCGGCCTGGACACGATGACGGGCGGCCGGATCAAACGCATCCAGAAGTACATCGGCTGCGAGACGTTCCTGTGCACCTACGGCGACGGTATCGCCGATGTCGACATCCACGCGCTGCTGAAGTTCCACCGCTCGCACGGCAAGCTCGCCACCATCACGGCCACCCAGCCGATGAGCCGGTTCGGGGTCCTCGACCTGGAACAGGACGGCGCGGTCGCCACCTTCCGGGAGAAGCCGAAGACGGACGACTTCGTCAACATCGGCTATTTCCTATTCGAGCCCGCGGTATTCGACTACATCGACGGCGATGACTCGATTCTGGAGGACAAGCCGCTGAAACGGCTGGCCGAAGAACATCAGATCGCTGCATACTCGCACGATGGATTCTGGCAGCCGATGGATACCTACCGGGAATCGCAGTTGCTGAACAATCTGTGGAACAGCGGAAATCCCCCCTGGAAGGTGTGGAAGTAGGCGTGGCGGTGAAAAAGAAGATCACCTGCATCATCCCCGCCTACAACGAAAGCGAATGCGTCGACGAACTCGCCCGCCGGCTGGCGAAGGTGTTCGACTCCGAGACCGCTTACGACTTCGAGGCGATCGTCGTGGAGAACGGGTCGACCGACGACACGATGGAAAAGCTGCTCGTCATCCACAAGGAAGACGCGCGGTTCAAGATTCTGCAGCTGGCCCGTAACTTCACGATGGACGGCGGCCTGACCGCCGGCCTCAATGTGGTCGACGCCGATGCCGTCGTGCTCATGACCGCCGACCTGCAGGACGCGCCCGAGTTCATTCCGGAGTTGATCCGCAAATGGGAAGAGGGCTACGAGAACGTCTACGGCGTAGTCACCGAGCGGCGGGGCATCAGCCGTATCCGCGCGATGAATTCGCTGCTGTTCTATTGGCTGGCGGGCAAGCTGACGCACGACCGGATCACCAAGAACGCCAGTGACTTTCGGTTGGTCGACCGGAAAGTCTACGAGGCCGTTCGGTCGATGGACGAGCGCAACCGTTTCGTCCGTGGCCTGTTCTCCTGGGTCGGATTCAAGTCGATCGGAGTGCCGATGGTGCGCCCGCCCCGCTTCGCGGGCGAGTCGAAGGCCTACAGCCTGGGCGTCATCAACATGGCATTCAAAGGCATTTTCGCGCACTCCTACGTGCCGCTGAGACTGATCACCATCACCGGCTTCTTTTTGAGCTTCCTCGCGGCCGTCGTCGTGGTGCTGCTCGCCGTTCGCTTCGCCTTCTTCGGGGTGCCTTTCCCCGGGTTCGGCTCGCTGATCTGCGTCATGCTGATCGGTTTCGGAGTCGTCACGCTGCTGCTCGGCGTCGTGGGCGAGTACCTGGCGCTCATCTATGAGGAAGCAAAACAGCGACCCAACTTCGTCGTCACCAACAAGGTCGGATTATGAGGGAGGCGGTTAAAGTGCCTCCGCTGCGTGTCGGTCTGGCTTAGGATTAACCGCACATGGACGGATGGGATGTCGTCGGGGGGCGAACCGCATAATGACGCGATTCCCGGCCAAGCGACCGCCCGTCCCGCATCAATCGAGAGGTCGCTTGTAGTGCTTCAGGAAACGAGATCCCCCAACCGTGTAGGCCAATCGCTCATTCCCGACTGGCTTTTCATCTTCGAAATGGCTAACAACCACATGGGCGATGTCGACCACGGCGTGCGCCTGATTGGCGAATTTGCTGCCGTCGCAAAGGATTTCGACTTCAAGTTCGCCTTCAAGATGCAGTATCGCGCGCTCGACACGTTCATCCATCCCGAGTATCAGGGCCGCGACGACATCAAATACATCAAGCGCTTTGAGGAAACCCGGTTGAGTCCGGAACAGACCCGCAAGCTGGTCGACGCGATCCGCGACAACGGTTTCATTCCAATCTGCACACCCTTCGACGAGGAGTCGGTCGACCGGGTCGTGGCCGACGGCTTCGACATCCTCAAGATCGCGAGCTGCTCGCTCACCGACTGGCCGCTGCTGGAAAAGGCGGTGAGCAGCCCGCTGCCGATGATCGTCTCGACGGCGGGATCGACCATCGAGGAGATCGACAACGTCGTCGCCTTCCTCAAACACCGCAATAAGGATTTCGTGCTCATGCACTGCGTGGCCGAATATCCGACGAGCAACGACAAACTTCAGCTCAACCAGATCGACTTCCTGCGCCAGCGTTACGACGATATCCGCGTTGGATACTCGACCCACGAATTCCCGACCGAGACGTTGCCGGTCGCGGTCGCGATCGGCAAGGGCTGCACCGTATTCGAGAAGCACGTGGGACTCGTCACCGACGAATACGGCATCAACGGCTATTCGGCCGGTCCGGATCAGGCGCGGGCATGGCTTGAGATGGCGACCGTGGCTCGCTCGATGAACGGCATCTCCGGCGAGCGCTCGAAGGCAACGCCGGACGAGCGGGACAGCCTATTGTCGCTGCGCCGTGGCGTTTTCGCCCGCCAGGACATCAAGGCCGGCGAGAAGATCAGCACCAGCGACGTCTTCATGGCAATCCCGACGCAGGAAGGCCACATCACCGCGAACGACTGGTCGAAGTACAGCCACTTCTACGCGACGACCGACATCAGCAAGAACGAGCCGATCCTGGTCACCAACAGCCGGCGCGAAGAAGTGCGTGAACAGGTCTTTTCCATTGTGCAGCGGGTGAAGTCGCTGCTCGCCCGCGCCAACGTCGTCATCCCGGGCGAGGCCGATCTGGAAATCTCGCACCACTACGGCATCGACAAGTTCGATGAATTCGGTATCACGATGATCACCGTGGTGAACCGCGAATACTGCAAGAAGCTGATTGTGGTACTTCCCGGCCAAAATCATCCCGAGCAGTACCACAATCACAAGGAAGAGACATTCCACGTTCTCTTCGGTGATCTCGACGTTGAGCTGAACGGCGAGGGGCGTGTCTGCGGCCCCGGCGACGTCATCACCGTCGAGCGGACCGTGCGCCACGCGTTCACCAGCAAGACAGGTGCGATCTTCGAGGAGATCTCGTCCACCCACTACAAGGACGACTCGTTCTACACCGACCCCAAGATCGGTCAGAACAAAGAGCGCAAGACCTTCCTCACGCATTGGATGTGATGAGCACAGTCACCGCTGCGCCCGATGAGGCCAGCCCCGCCATGTCCAAAACCATGCGACTCGCGGATTACGTCTTCGCGCGCCTACGGGAAGAGGGCGTGGACGCAGTATTCCTGGTCCCCGGCGGCGGGGCGATGTATCTCGTCGATGCGCTCGGGCAGAACCAGGACATCCGCTATGTGCCGACTCACCACGAGCAGGCGGCGTCTATCGCCGCTGAAGCCTATTCGCGGATCAACGGCCATCTGGGCTGCGCGCTTGTCACTACGGGGCCCGGCGCGACCAACGCGATCACCGGGGTGACCGGCGCCTGGATCGAGTCGGTGCCGCTGCTCGTTCTTTCCGGACAGGTCAAGCGTGCCGACCTGATGGGTGACAGCGGTGTGCGGCAAAAGGGTCCGCAGGAAGTCGACATCGTGTCGATGGTGCAGCCGATCACCAAATATGCGGTGACAGTGCTCGATCCGTCCGAGATCCGCTATCACTTCGAGAAGGCGGTGCATCTCGCCACCACTGGCCGGCGTGGCCCGGTCTGGCTGGACATTCCGCTGGACGTGCAAGCCGCACAGATCGACGCTTCGACGCTCAACGGCTATGTGCCAGAGACGGTTAGCGATCCAAACCTGGGCGCTGACGCAGCCGCTGTCATTGAACTCCTCAATGCGGCCGAACGGCCGATCATCCTGGCAGGACACGGCATTCGTCTCGCCGAGGCGGCCGACGATTTCCGTGAGCTTTATGAGGCGCTCGGGATTCCGGTCGCCACCACCTGGAATGCGGCCGATCTCATTCCCTCGGGACACCGGCTTTCTGTTGGAAAGCCGGGCACGGTCGCGCAGCGGCCGCCCAACTTCGCGATCCAGAACAGCGATCTCATCCTGGCCATCGGGGCCCGGCTGGACAACGTGGTCACGGCATACAATCCGGCGAAATTCGGCCGCCATGCACCCAAGGTCATCGTCGATGTCGATCCCGCCGAACTGGGTAAGTTCCCGGCCGAGATGAACATCGCACGCACGGTCTGTGCTGACGCACAGGACTTCATCCGCGCGATGCTCGCACAAAAAGAGGGCATCGCCGCGAAGGACCGCTCGCCTTGGCTGCAGCGCTGCAACGATTGGAAAACGCGCTACCCGATCAACGACGGGGCTCCCTTCCCGAAATCGGGAGTGATCAGCCACTATCACCTCACCAAGGTGCTCGCCGACGAGATTCCCGAGGACACGCTCATCGTCACCGGCAGCTCGGGCCTTGCGGTTGAGATTTTCTACACGGGCTTCGCGAACAAGCCGGGGCAGCGCATCTTTCTCACCTCTGGCCTCGGCGCTATGGGTTACGGGTTGCCGGCGATGGTCGGAGCGGGCCTGGCTTCGAACGCGAAATCCTATGTCGGCGTTGAAGGCGACGGCAGCCTGATGATGAATATCCAAGAGCTGCAAACTATTCGGATGCTCGATCTGCCGCTCAAGCTCTTCCTGTTCGACAACGGCGGCTATGCCTCCATCCGAAACACCCAGCGCAACTATTTCGACGGCCGCTACGTCGGAACCGGGCCGGAGGGCCGGCTCGGCCTGCCGGACTTCGTTTCGCTCGCCCAGGCGAACGGCATAGCGGCGATGCGCATCGAGGATGCGGCCGATCTTGTTACCGGTGTGCGCGAGGCGCTATCGCGGCGCGGACCGCTCATCGTCGATGTCCGGGTGCAGAACAATGAGGCGCTGTGGCCGAAATCCGCGGCGCTGCCACAACCCGATGGGTCGATTCGCTCGATGCCGCTGGAAGACATGTCGCCGCTGCTGCCGCGGGCGGAGTTTGGCGCCAACATGATTGTGCCGCTGGACCCCGCCTCGGAGAACTTGCCTGAGCGACTCATCGAGCAGTCCAAAAATGCCGCAAAGCCCTAGCCGGCCCGGCGCGATCCTTTTCGATCTGGACGGCACCGTCGTAGACAGCGCTCCGGCGATGACGCGCGCCCTCAATGAAATGACGCGGCGCCGCGGCGCTCCGGCCGTCGACGTTGCATCGGTACGCAACTGGGTCAGCCTCGGCGGGGAGGCGATGCTGCGCGGCGCGCTTGGCGACACGGCCGATCCCCTTGGCGATCTCGACGAGTTTCGCGACATCCTGCGTGGCCAGACCGCCGATCCCGCCGATCTCTATCCCGGCGTGCCGGAAATGCTTGCAGCCCTCAAAAACACGGGCTACCGCATTGGCGTCTGCACCAACAAGCGCGAGGACATCGCCGTTCCCTACGTCGCGGGCCTCGGTATCGCGTCCTATCTCGACGTCGTCGTCGGCGGGGCACCCGGCCGCCGGCTCAAGCCCGACCCGGAGCTCTGCCACTTGACGCTGCAGCGGCTGGACGTATCGGCGCACGACGCGATCTTCGTCGGAGACAGCGAAATTGATGCTGAAACCGCGCTCGCGGTGGGGCTGCCGTTCGTCCTGGTGACCTTCGGCTATCCCCATGGCGACCTCGGCGCGATCGCGGCAGACGCGCGGCTGGACGATTTCGAAGGACTGTGCGAACTGGTCGCTGCGATGTTCGCGGATCGGATCTCGGCAAGACTGTCCAGTTCCCGGGAAATCTAGGGGGGTTTGGAACGAGATGTCTCAGCTCTGCCCGATCTGTGGCGGTGAGGGTACCGTCCAGGCGCATGGCCGAATCGCGCCGTTCATCCTTCAGTTGCAGGGCGACCCGGACGACGTTCCGCGCGATACCACCCTATGCCGTTGTGCCGCCTGCGATTTGGTCTATTTCTCACATCGCTTCAATGACGACACCCTGGCCGCAATGTATTCGGGGTACCGAAATGAGCGCTACCTTTCGATCCGACGACGCTGGGAGCCTTGGTATTCGCGCAATGTGAACTCCATGATGGAGCCAGGATCGGAGGTGGTGGCCGAGCGCGTCGGGTTCGTCGTCGACATCATCGAGCCTCATGTCCGCCTCGACACCGTGCGGAACATGGTCGACTACGGGGGCGACGAAGGTCAGTTCTTTCCGCCGGGCTACGCAGGCCCCAAGTACGTAATTGAGGTATCGGGGAAAAACCTGGTCGACGGAGTGCAGGCGGCCGCGTCACTGGACGAGTTGCCCGAAAAGCCGCACCTGGTGATCTCATCTGGCGTTCTTGAGCACCTCGTCGACCCGGTTGAGCTGGTCAAAGACATCCGGGCCGCGCTTCCCGAGGATGGGTGGTTCTATGCCGAGGTGCCGCTGGACCGCCCCAAGGTGCGGCGCTGGCACGCTGGGGCGCGTTATCGCCGTTTCCTGGACTCGGTTTCGGCAACCCGGGCCGGCTGGATCGCCGCGGATTTCGCGGCGGGCATGGCACGCAATTTCGGCCGTACGGTGCCGCGCCTGGGCGCGGTCAAGCAGAGCGAGCACATCAACTACTTCTCGGCACAATCCCTGCAGGAGTTGTTGACCCGCGGAGGATTCCGGGTCATCACCACCCGCGCCGACCCAACCGCGAGTTTCGAGGGTCTGCGTCTGGGCCGGCTGGGAGCCCTCGCGGTTCCGGCGTAGCCGAGCCGACTCTTAACGAGCGAGCACACCTCGAGCGGTGATCTCGATCTGCCGATCCAGCGGTACGCTCGCCAAACCCCATCGCTGGCAGCGTGTTTCCCAATCCTGGCCGTCGGAGTGATAGCGATCGGCGTCTCGGGGATCGACTTCGCCGCGGGTGATCACGGCGTCCGGGCGCACTACCGCGGCGACCCGCGCGGCGAGCTCGTCCATTTCCACCAGCTCGCCGCCGCTGTCAATGGTGGCCGGCCCCACGCCGCCTTCGGCGAGGCCGAGCGCGAGCAGTTCCTCGGCCAGCACGTAGCGGCGAAATACCGGGCGGCGCGCTGTGATTCGAATCGCGCCCGCGTCAGCGTCTTGGATCATGGACCCCAGTGCGTAGCCCCGCGGTTTCTGCACGTGCGCCCCGGAAATGCTCCAGGCCCGCAACACGACGGGCACCGCACCGCTCTTGGCGGCCGCCTCCTGCAGGCAGTACTCGGCTTCCCGTTTGAGGTAGCCGTACGGGTTGTCCTCGATCGGGGCGTCGAAGGCGTCCTGCGGGTGGACGGCCGCTCCGCTGGAGACCGTGAGCGAAAGACGCACTCCGGGTAGCTTCGTGGCGTAGACGAGGCGGTCGGTCTGGGCGCGGTTGGTTGCGACGTACTCGTCGAGCGGCAGGTCGGACACCCGGTCGCGGGTGAGGAATGCGCAGTCCAGCACGACGGTCGGGGCGAACTCCGCCACTTCCCGGTCATCCCACGCCCGCAGCTCGACTTCGCGATCGCCGACCTTGATAATCCGAGGCCGGCTGGCCAGGGCCAGCGTGGGCAGACCGAGCGGCGCGATCAGATCAAGGGCGGTCCGTCCGAGCCAGCCCGACGCGCCGGTGACCAGCACCCGGTCCTCCCCGAGCGATTGTGCGGCCAGTGCCCGGGCGCCGTCGCTCACCAATCCGGTCATGTGGCTTTTCGCCTCCCAGGCAGATTCCGGCGCATCATCTCGCGCACCGAGGCCCCGACGAACCTGGGCAACCGCTTCTTGAATTCCTCGTCCTCTTTCATGCTGAGGCCGCTGACGTCGTTGTAGTTGGCCACCACGATGTCCATGTAACGAGTAACCAGCGCCGGATTGGAGAAGCAGCGGATGTTGAAGTCCCAGTCGGCCCATAGCCGGTAGCGCAGGTTGTAGGGGCCGATGGTCTCAAAAAGCGTGCGGCGGTAGAAGATCGCTTGGTGGCAGATGTTCTGCTCGAACAGCAGCCGATCGACATCGAATACGCCGGCGTAGCGCGATGACTTCGAGCGCATGATCACATCGCCGTAGACCAGATCACTGGGGGAGTGCTCGCCGATGAAGCCGGCTACCCGGGCCAGTGTTTCCGGTTCGTACAGGGTGTCGTCGGCCCCAAGGAACAGCGCCCAGGTCCCGTTCGCCATGCCGACGCCGTTGTTCATGGCGTCGTAGGGGCCGTCGTCGGGGCCGCTGTGCAGGATCAGCCGCCCGTCCAGGCTGGACTCGTAGCTCTTGGCCAGCTCGACACTGCCGTCGGTCGAGCCCCCGTCGACCACGACCAGTTCGTAGTCCGTATAGGTCTGGCCGGCGATGCTGTCCAGGCAGGCGCGCATGGTCCCGGCCACGTTGAAGGTTGGGACGATGATCGAAAACAGTGGCACTGCAACCATTGTCGATTAATCGTCCTCACGAAAGAAGGTGCCGTCGGCCTGCAGCATCCGACCGTTGCGCAGATCGGTGAAGCAGGGCTGCAGGCCTGTCAGCGTAAAGCCCAGCGAGTATGCGATGTCCAGCGCCTCACGAATCAGCATGCCGCCTTCGTACAAGGGCAGAAACGACAGCTCCAACTGCAAACCAACGCAGGGGTCCCGCACCGTGGCCGCCGCACCGGCGAGCACCTGCTTTTCAAATCCCTGCACATCGATCTTCAAGAAAGCCACGTCGGCCGGCCGCAGTATCTCTGCGGCTACCGAATCGAGCCGGCGTATCGGTACCTCCTCGGTGCCCACGTAATTCGCCGGCGGAAAGGCATCCTGATGGCTTTTCAGCATAGGTAGCACCGAACTGCTCTCCCCGGCGTTGCCGGCGACATTGATCGAGACGGTGCCGTCGGTGTCTCCGAGTGCATTGCGCCGGCACTCCCAGCGCGGATCGGCCGCGGCTCTGCGCTCCAGCTGGGAAAACGGCCCCGACAGTGGCTCGAAAGAGACGATCCGGCCCTCGAAGCCGGCCGCGCGCAGGCCCGCGGCGTACTGGCCTGAGTTGGCGCCCACATCGAGGATCACATCGACCCGGTGGGATCTGAGTTGGTTCATGAAGTTGCGCGTCGCATCCCGCTCGGGGCGATAGAGCGACACCTCAAAACCGGTCCGATGCACCATTTCCCGGGCGCGGTGTACGAACTTCATGCGCCGGGTCACTGACGTACCGCGGCGGCGTTTTCCCGATACCACGCCACGGTCGACTCGATGCCGTCGCGCAGCGAGATCGTCGGTCGCCAGCCGGCCTCCCGTAGCAGCGAGACGTCCAGCAGTTTGCGTGGCGTCCCGTCCGGTTTGGTTGCATCCCAATGGGTTTCGCCGGTGTATCCCACCGCGGCGGCGACCATCCCCGCGATTTCACGGATGGTGTGGTCGATGCCGGTACCCACATTGACCTGGGTATCGCCGTCGAAATGTTCCAGCAGGTAAAGACACGCACCTGCCAGATCGTCGACATGCAGCAACTCACGCTGGGGCGTTCCGGTGCCCCAGTTGGTCACCTGCCGCGCGTCCGTCGCTTTTGCCTCCTCATACCTGCGGATGAGGGCAGGCAGCAGATGTGAGCCGCTGGGGGAGAAGTTGTCGCCCGGCCCGTAAAGATTCGTGGGCATGGCCGATATCCACGGCAGGCCGTATTGCCGCCGGACCGCCTGCACTTGAAGAATGCCGGCGATCTTGGCGATCGCGTACGCGTCGTTGGTCGGCTCCAGGGGGCCGGTGAGCAGTGCGCTTTCCTTGATGGGCTGGGGGCTGAGCTTGGGATATATGCATGACGAGCCGAGAAACAGCAGCCGCGGAACCCGCGCTGCCAGCGCCGCGTCCAGCAGGTTGACCTGGATCTGCAGGTTTTCGGACAGGAAATCGGCCGGATAGGTGCTGTTGGCCAGGATGCCGCCGACTCGGGCCGCCGCGTCGATGACGACCTGCGGTTTTGCCTGGAGAACGAAGTCGAACGTCGCAGCCCGATCCGTCAGGTCGAGCTCGTCGCGCGTGCGTACCAGCAGATTGCTGAATCCCTCGCCGGAAAACTTGCGGACCAGTGCAGATCCGACCAGCCCGCGGTGACCGGCGATATACACCGGCGCCGAGCGGTCCAGGGCGCCGACCGAATTGGGTGCGCTCATTTCCGCCCGGCGAGCATCGGCTTGTCAATCCAGGGCTTGCCTTCGCACTCCAAGGCGGCGATGTCGGCGTCCACCATGATCCGGGCCAGTTCAGCGGTGTGCACGGAGGGCTTCCAGCCCAGTGACTCCGCGGCCTTGGTGGCATCTCCGATCAGCGAATCCACCTCGGTGGGCCGCAGATAGCGTTGGTCGAACTTGACGTACTTCTGGCAGTCCAGACCGGCATGGCCGAAAGCGGCTTCGGCGAACTCACGCACCGTGAAACCGCGCCCGGTCGCAAGCACGTAGTCCTCGGGATCAGGGGCCTGCAGCATGCGCCACATTCCTTCGACGTATTCCGGTGCATAACCCCAGTCGCGGACGGCGTCGAGATTGCCCATGAAAATGTCGGACTGGATGCCGGCCTTGATGCGGGCCACCGCCCGGGTGATCTTCCGGGTTACGAATGTCTCACCGCGCCGCGGCGATTCGTGATTGAACAGGATGCCGTTGACCGCGAACAATCCATACGCTTCTCGGTAGTTGCGTGTGGCCCAATAGGAATAGACCTTGGCCGCACCATAGGGTGAACGTGGATAAAACGGCGTCAGCTCGTTCTGCGGTGGCGGCGACGCTCCGAACATCTCCGACGAAGACGCCTGGTAGAAGCGGCACTGCACCCTGGACAACCGAACGGCCTCCAGTAGCCGCATGGATCCCATTCCCGTGGTGTCCCCGGTGTGTACCGGTTCGTCGAAGCTCACGCGCACATGTGATTGCGCCGCAAGGTTGTACACCTCGTCGGGCTCGATAGTGCTGAGCAATGTCACCAGTCGGGTGCCGTCGATGAGATCGCCGTAATGCAGGAACAGTCGCGCGTTCGGGTCGTGTGGGTCAACGTAGAGATGATCGATGCGCGATGTGTTGAACGTGGAGGCTCGACGGATCAGCCCGTGAACCTCATATCCCTTGCTCAGCAGCAGTTCTGCGAGATAAGAGCCGTCCTGTCCGGTGATGCCGGTTATCAGCGCTCGCTTCACTAAATTCCTACTTCTGTCGATGCTCGCGCCTGCGCGCGGCCATGATTCAGGCGTTTTGCCGTCTGCTTGATAGTAGAACTCGGCCGCCGCGACCAACGCCAGATCGCCTTCGCTATGGCCGTGGCGCAACGTTTTTGGGCTCGTATTAGCTGGTCAGGGGTTTATCTCGCGAATTTTTCAATACCGCCGCGAGCACGGCCACACTTAGGTAACGTACCCAGCGTGTGGGCGGCAGTGCTGTTATTCGGTCTCGGGACCGCGATTGACCCGCTGCGCTTTGGGTTAACGGCTTTGTTGGTCTCGCGGCCGCGCCCTGCGGTCAATTTGCTGGCGTTTTGGCTGGGCGGCATGACCGCGGGTATCGGTGTCGCAACGGCCGTGCTGCTTATCATGCGTGACTTCGCACTTGACCTCTACAAGGGTGGGATGGCGTCATTCCACAACGTGACATCGTCGGTGACGATCCTGGCCGGCGGGCGTCTGCACGTCAGCATCGGCGTGTTGGCCCTACTGGTCGCCGCCTTCCTGGTAGTCCGTCAGCGCAGCCGGGTTCCGCTACACGCTGGCGGTGCGTCTCCCTTGGCGGTGTTGGAGCCGTGCAAGCCAAGCGCGATGGCGCGGGTGTCGGCGGGCTTCGAGGCAGTTATGAAGCGTGGATTTGTCTGGGGTGCTTTCGTGGCGGGGCTTGGCATGGCGACTCCGCCGGCTGAATGCCTACTAGTGCTGACCGTGATCATGGCTTCGGGAGCCGCGGTGGGCGTGCAGTTCAGCGCCTTCGTCGCCTTCATCCTGCTGTTGCTTGCCGTCGTCGAGATTCCGCTCATCGCCTACTTGGCGGTGCCGGGGAAGACTGAAGTTGTGGTGCGTTATCTGGATGGCTGGGTTCGTGCGCACCGTCCGCAAATCACCCAGACCATTCTCATCGTGGCCGGAATTGCGTTCGTGGTCCAAGGTATTGGGCGGCTCTGAGCCACGTTGCTCGGCCCTGAGGTGAGTCCACCTGTCTCGGTGTGCATTCCGATGTACAACAATGCCGCCACCATCGAGCGTTGCCTGCGCAGCGTCTTGGAGCAGGAGGGCATCGAGTTCGAGATAGTGGTCGTCGACGACGACTCCTCGGACGACGGTCCCGCGATTGCCGCGCGGCTGCTGCGGCCCGGGGACCGGCTGATACGCAACGAGTCTCGCGTCGGTCTGAACCAGAATCACAACAAGTGCCTCGAATCCGCGCGCGGCGACTATGTGCAGTTCGTGCATGGGGACGACTGGTTGCTGCCGGGAGCGCTGCAGACGCTGGCCGGATGTTTCGCCGATCCGGCCGTCGGAATGGCGTTCGCGCCCCGGCAGGTGGACAGCGACGACCTCAAGTGGAAGAAGCGGTACGGCGCGGTCCACCGGAACTTTCGCAAACTCGGCGAACGCAACCACGGACCATCGTTGGTCGCCCAGATCGCGATGCGCGGCGGAAACGGCAATTGGATAGGCGAACCGACCTGCGTCATGTTTCGGCGACGACTGGCGTTGGCGGCCGGGGGATTTCGCAACGATATATACCAGCTGGTCGACCTGGACATGTGGTTGCGTCTGATGTTGCGCAGCGAAGTCTGCTTTGTTCCACACGAACTCTCCGTCCGCAGTCACACGACGGCTACGGAGACGACACGCGTGATGAAGACCAGGCGATACTGGCTTGATCAACTGCGCATTCTGACGTGGTTGATCGTGGATCCTGCGGCGCCGTTGACTATTCGGATCATCGCGGCGATGTGGTGGCTACCCGCTTGGCTGGCGCTGCCCCTTGAAGCAGTCGTGTTCGGACCCCAGCGATGGGGCCGGATGAAGACGTTGGCCGTGGCACCGTTGCGCGAGTTCAAAGATGCGCGACGGTTGCCGGCGGCCGTCGGCCGGAGCTGACCCACCGCGAGTTTCACGCCGCCCGAACGGCTCTCGGCAACGAGATCGCCGGTGTACCGTTGCCTGGTGTCGGTACTTATTACGGTCCCGGTATTCGGGCAGCACGAGTACACCCACGCGCTGGTCGCTGACTTGGAGCGCGAGGGCGCCGAGTACTTGATCGTCGACAACCGCGGTGACTACCCGAAGATCGGCAACGAACGGGTGACCACGCCGGGCCGGAACCTGGGATGGGCCGGCGGCAGCCAGCGTGGGTTCGAGATTGCCTTCTCCGAGGGCTATTCGCACGCGATGACGCTCAACAACGACACCAGGATCTCCAAAGGCTTCGTCGCCGCATTACTGGACTCGCGCCTGCCCCCTGACGCCGGAATCGTCGGGCCGATGATCGATCGCGGCTTTCCCTATGCCGAAGCCGACTCGAAACCACCAGCCGCGCAGTACAACCCGCAACCGCAGTATCGGGCCGTGCCCGCCGTGGAGGGAACGGCGCTCATGCTGTCCCGTGAGTGCTGGCACGACACCGGTGGGATGGATTTAGTCAACTTCAAACGTTACGGCTGGGGGATCGACCTCGACCTGGCGTTGCGCGCTCGCGAGGCGGGTTACGGCCTCTACACCACGGAGATGGCCTATATCAATCACTTTGGGCGCAGGACCGCCAACGCGCACTTCGGCAACTGGCGCTACGAACTGGGCGCAAACCTGGCGATGTTCCAGGGCCTGCGCAAGTTGCACGGCCTGCCCGCGACGGTGGCGATCATGCGGCAGATCGGCGCAGCGCATAGCCGCAAGTGGCACCGGCCGATTCCGCTCGGCTGACCTTCGTCGCTGACTAGGCGACCGGCGCCGGCCCGATTCTCGTTGGTAATCGCGGCCGATATTTTCATGTCTCAAACTAGGACATTGAATTACTACTTGGCATGTTGCGCACGAGCTCTCCTGGCAAACGATTTGTAGTTAATTTCTTTTCCCAATATTGGACTTCAAATAGTTGTCCGTAGATCGCGTATGGCGTTGATTTAATGTACCCAGCCGGGACATCAAATGTGTGCCGACTTGAAGACATTGAGTATCGAAAGCAGCGATGATCGGCAGGTCACAACGTCCACATCCGCGCTGCTAGGGCGCACTCAAGTTCGTCAAATTGCGAAATACTGCGTCGGCAATACTCACCGTCCTAGTATGGTGTCCTTCGATGGCTAATTCGGTGCAGCAAACATATATTTAGAATACTAAGTTACGGTAGAAAGGCGTATTTGGCGTGCCTGCGCAACATGTTTTCACGCGCCTGTCGTCGATGGGCTCGACGCCGGTCAGAATGTTTCCGCACACCTCGAAGCTGAAACGCATCGCCCGGGGCAGGTATCTGCAGTCGGGATCGTTGGGGCCGGCCGAGCTCGAGGAGCTGGTGGACATCCTCTACGACATCTACCGCGAGACCGCTTGCGGTTGCACTCGCGATGAGTTCGCGGACGTCGTATTCAAGGCCGGCGATGGGCGCTTCGCGCTGTTCTGCGATGAGCGCGATCACTACGTGGGTTTCTCCTACGCGGCCTTCGACTTTCTGCAGCACGGCGGCACAACCCAGGCGGTGATCAACGCGGGTGTGTTCTTCCGGCCCGGTTACTGCGGGGGAGCCACGGCCGCGTTCTTCGGGCTGCGTCAAGCGCTGCGTTTCAAGATCTGTTCGCCGCGTACACCATTGGCCTACGCCACCCGAAGTTCATCGCCGGCTGTGTATCGTCTGCTCGCCTCCACCATGCCGCGGATGTATCCCAACCGCCGGCACCCGACACCGGCGGATATCGAAGCACTCGCATTGGCGGTCAGCAGCCGGCGACACTACAAACCGGTCGGCGCCAATCCCTGGGTAGTGCGTTCGGACGCGGTCCCACTGGACGTCGCGCGCATGCGGCGAATCAACCATGACCCCGATGTGCAGTTCTATACCGAACTGGTGCCGCAGTATGCCGAAGGTGAGTCGGTGCTGGTCTGGATACCGCTGGACCTGGCCAACATCGCCGGCGGATTGCTTCGCCTATTGCGTGCACGGTTGCTCCGATGACCGCCGATCCTCGCTATGCCGCGCGGTGCGACGCGCGCATGAACCACGTTTCGAACATTCGAAAGGCAACCAATGGGAGCTAGCGCGACCACCGATGCCGTCCGGCTGCCGCCGGTAGTGTCGATTCCTTCCCCGATCATCGCGGTGGCGTTCCTGACCGCCCGTAAGGCCGCCGTCAAAGCGCTCGGCCGCCGCTATGGAACGGCATTCGTCGTGCGGTTGCCGATCGTTGGTCAGGTGGTGGTGTTCGGTGAGCCCACGTTGATCAAAGACGTGCTGAGTACCAAGGACGACCTGGTGCGGCCGGCATCCCACGTGGGTTCGGTGTTCGGCCCGGGCTCGACCGTCAGCCTGCATGGGGCCGAGCTGCGGCAGCGCCGTCGGCTGCTGTTGCCGCTTTTTCACGGCAGGCGGATGGGCGGCTACGAGGACGTCGTCGCGGAAGAGGCGCTGCGGGAGACGGCGGGCTGGCCGGAGGGCCGGGAGTTTTCCACCCTGCCGTCGATGATGCGTATCACCATCAATGCCATCCTGCGTGCGGTATTCGGTGCGCAGGGTGCCGAATTCGACGAGCTGCGCCAGTTGTTGCCCGCTATGGTGGCCCTGGGCTCACGGCTGGCGATATTGCCGACGTGGGCGCGCGGTGATTTCGGGCCGTGGAGTCCCGGTGGCCGTTTTGTCCGTAAGCGCCGCCGTTACGACGAAATCATCGCCCGCCTGATCGCCACCGCACGTTGCGATCCGAATTTCGCCGAGCGCAGCGATGTGCTGTCGCTATTGTTGGCCGCACGCTACGACGACGGCCAGCCGATCAGCGACGCCCATATCGCCGACGAGTTGTTCACGCTGCTGGCAGCCGGCCACGAGACCACCAGCGCCACACTGGCTTGGACCGTTGAGCGGTTGCGGCGCCACCCGCAGCTGCTTCGCCGACTGACGGCCGAGGCCGACCGCGATGAATCGCGGTTGCTGCAGGCCACGGTGTGGGAGGTGCAGCGGACTCACCCGGTGATCCAGGGACTGCTGCGGGTCACCCGATCGCGGATCCGCCTGGGCGAGTGGGTGATTCCGGAAAACCATCTGGTTGCGGTCAGCATGGTGCTCAGTCATAGCTCCGAGCGAAATTTCGTCAACGCCAACGTCTTCGATCCGGATAGGTTCGTGGGCAATCCACCCGACAGCTCGCTGTGGGTGCCGTTCGGTGCGGGCATACACCGATGTGTGGGCGCAGCGTTCGCAAACATGGAGATGCTGGTGGTGTTGCGAACGTTGTTGCGCCACTTCGAATTCAGCACCACCACTGCCGCTGGAGAGTGGGACTACTTTCGCGGTGTTACCAACGCACCCTGGTGCGGCGGACGAGCTGTGGTGCATCGGCGCGCCGGCCGATACGTCGAAGCTCAACCGCTGGAGCTGGCCCTCGACGTGAGAATGGAATCGATCATCAGCTGCATGCGGTCTATCACCTGGTCTACGCTCAGCCGCTGGTCGCGGCGCAACAACTTCCAGCTGTAAATATCGGTGGCGACCACCAGCGCGTCGATGACTCGGGAACGTTGCGCCGGCGCAACGGGCAACCTGGGGCCGTAAATTTCCTTCACCCAGCTTCGATGCTCGGCCCGTCCGGTGTCACACATCACGCGCGCCGGGTGCTCGTCGTCCTCCTCGGCGAGCAGACCCAGGACCACATCTCCACGGTGCTCATAGTGGTCGACAAGCAGTGCCAATGCCTGATCGGGATCCTCCGGCGGAGCCGTTCGCTCGATCAGGACGTCGTGGTGAACCCTCGCCCATGCCGCCGCTATGAGCGGCTCTCGACTGCCGAAGTGACGCAGCACCGTCTTCACCGTCACGCCGGCGCGCTCGGCAATCTCTTTCAGGTTGATCGCCAGGGATCGCTCGGCGATAACGGCGTCGATAGCGGCCTGAACGATGGCCTCGTGGGTGGCTTCGGTCGCCTCTTTGCGAGCCCGCATCTCGTAAGTCCGCTTCTTGCGTGGTGGGGGGGCGTCCGCGTCTTTTGTGTCCATGGCGAGGTACATGAAAGCATACTTTAGCGTACATGGCAATGGACGCGAAAGCTCAAAGACTTAAAGCACACTGAACAGCGGATTCAATGTCGTAGGAGGTTAGAGCTGACGCGGCAAGCGCATCGCTCGCATGCTGGCGCCGGCGTCAACCGGCCAGGATCGGGTGGGCTGAATACCGACCGTCGGGGTTTGCTGACAGCCTGCAGTCGCTGTCGGCAATGAGTTTGCTGTGGGTGGGCCGATGCGGCTAGGGCCGCGGGGCTTCGGCGGCATCTTGTACCGCGGTGCGCAGCACGCTGTCGGTCAGCAGCTGTATCCGGTCGAGCACGTCTTCAATGCTGAGGTCCCGGTCGCGCCGCAACAGCTTCCAGCTGTACAAGTCGGTGGCCACCACCAGCGCGTCAACCACTCGAGAGCGTGCCGCGGGTTGCTTGGGCAATCTCGCCGCGAACACTTCCTGCACCCATCTCCGATGCTCCATCCGCCCGGTGTCGCACATTATGCGTGCCCTCGGGTCGTCGCCTTCCTCGCTGAGCAGGCCCAACATCATGTCGCCGCGATGCTCGTAGTGCTCGAGCAGCACCCGCAGGGCCTCATCAACGTCCTCGGGGGGCGTGGTGCGCTCGACGATCACGTCCTGGTGAATGCGTGACCAGGCCGCCGCGATCAGTGGTTCCCGAGTGCCGAAGTGCCGCAGCAGGGTCTTGACCGAGACGCCGGCGCGCTCGGCGATCGTGTTCAGCGTGATCGCCAGGGATCGCTCCGCGATTACGGAATCGACGGCTGCTTGCACGATCGCCTCATGAGTTGCTTCGGTAGCCTCCCTACGGGCCCGCATCTCGTAGCTGCGCTTCTTGGTCTCGTCCGTGTCTTTAGTATCCATGGCTAGGTACATCAAATCAGGTTTGGCGTGTACCGCAAAGGACATCAAAAGTTTGGGCGTGGCATCTATGCCGCCGGCTCCTGATCCATGTGTGCGAGCCGGTTGGCACCGGTAAAGTAACGTACTCACGCCATGACGGCGGGAGATGGTGTCAGACACAAGGTCTGGCACTGGGGGATACCGGGGCGGCGAGCCGGCCGGTTCCCGGTTCTCAAGAGAAACATTCCTAGCGAAGGTAGTCTGATGTCCGTGGCTGAATCCTCAATTTCTTCTGTGCTTCGCGAGCGCGCGAGCATGCAGCCGAACGACACCGCATTTACCTATATCGATTACGACCAGTCGTGGGATGGTGTCGAAGAATCGCTGACGTGGTCGCAGTTATATCGGCGCACGCTAAACCTGGCCGCACAGCTCAGGGAAAATGCTTCAGCCGGTGACCGTGCGGTAATTCTTGCGCCGCAGGGACTCGAATACATCGTCAGTTTTCTTGCTTCGCTGGAGGCCGCGACTATCGCAGTGCCGCTTTCGGTTCCGTATGGCGGTGCTGCCGACGAGCGCACCACATCCGTGCTGGCCGACACGTCGCCCGCTTTGATCCTCACCACATCCTCGGTGCGCGAATTCGTCGACCCGTATGTGGAGCCGCAGGCTGGTCAAAGGACGGCAACGGTAATCGACGTCGACCGCCTGGACCTGGACGGACGGCCCGGCCCAGGATCCCGTGGCAGCAGCAGGGACCGGTCTGAAACGCTGTATTTGCAGTACACCTCCGGATCTACCCGCACACCGGCCGGCGTAATGGTGTCGAATAAGAATCTATTCGCCAATTTCGAGCAAATCATGTCCGCTTACTACGGGGTATACGGAAAGGTGGCCCCGCCCGGATCCACGGTCGTTTCGTGGCTGCCGTTTTATCACGACATGGGTTTCGTATTGGGGATCATTGTGCCGGTGTTGGCGGGTATGCCGGCCAAACTGACCAGCCCCGTTGGATTCCTGCAGCGACCGGCCCGGTGGATGCAAATGTTGGCCACCAACACGCTCGCTTTCTCGGCCGCGCCGAACTTCGCATACGATTTGGCGTCGCGCAAAACCAAAGACGAAGATATGGCCGGTTTCGACCTGAGCGGTGTCCATAGCATCCTCAACGGCAGCGAACGGGTGCAGCCGGTGACCCTGAAGCGATTCATCGACCGGTTCGCCCCGTTCGGACTCGACGCGCGGGCGATACGTCCCTCCTACGGTATGGCGGAGACCACGGTCTACGTGGCGACTCGCAAAGCCGGTGAACCACCCAAAGTCGACAGCTTCGATCCCGAGCAGTTGCCCGAAGGCCGGGCCGAGAAGACCGAAAGTGAAAGCGCCACACAACTAGTCAGCTACGGCGTGGTGGACACTCAGCTGGCATATATCGTCGACCCCGACACTTGCATCGAATGCCCGCAAGGGACGGTGGGCGAGATCTGGGTGCATGGGGAGCACGTCGCCGTCGGCTACTGGCAGAAGCCGGAGTTGACGGAGCGCACCTTCAACGCCAAGATCGTCAACCCATCGCCTGGCACTCCCGAGGGGCCTTGGCTCAGGACGGGGGATTCGGGATTTCTCTCCGACGGCGAGCTTTTCATCCTGGGTCGCATCAAAGACCTGTTGATCGTGTACGGGCGCAACCACTCACCCGACGACATCGAGGCGACCATCCAGGAGATCAATCCGGGCCGGTGTGCGGCGATCGCTGTTCCCCAGGACGGAGCCGAGAAGCTGGTCGCCATCATCGAGCTCAAGAAGAAGGACGAGTCCGACGAAGAGGCGGCCGAGCGACTCGGCTTAGTGAAACGCGAAGTGACGTCTGCGATTTCGAAGTCCCATGGCCTCAGTGTGGCGGATCTTGTGCTGGTGTCCCCGGGTTCGATTCCGATCACCACGAGCGGCAAGATCCGGCGTGCGCAGTGCGTCGAGCTGTACCGCCGCGAGGAGTTCACCCGCTTAGACGCGTAGCCGCTCAGTCGTGTGGCTGCTTAGTCGTGCGCGGCGCCGTTGCCGTTCGCTTTGCCGTTCCCGTTGGTGTGGCCATTGGTGTGGCCAAAGCCGTTGGTGGGCCTTGGGTTTGGGCCGAAAAGCGGCAGCGCGTGAGTTGCCAGGTCGTCGACGGGCTCGTTGGCGTGGCCATGTCCGTTGTGTGGCCCGCCGACCAGGCTGAACAGCGGTAGTGGCTGGTCGGCCGGTTGCTCGCCGTTGCCCCCGGTGCTCTTGGCTTTCGCCGTCGCCTTCTTCGCCTTCTTGCGCATTTCTTCGCTGAGTTGCGGCAGACCCACAGGGCCGAACAGTGGCAAGGCGTGGCCACCGAGGTCATAGAGCGGGGTCTTGCCGTTGTCCTTGAACAGGATTGGGAAATCCAGCTTGGTCATCGGCAGGCCCTTGACAACCACCGGGACACCCCCGGACGGTCTTGCCGCCGGTGCTATCCGCTTCGCCGGCGGCAACGGTGCGGGAGTCCTTAGGGCCAGGCCGGGAATGTGCTTGACCCATGGCAGCCGGCGGTTGAGCTTGCGCACCCAGGGGGGCTGGGGCTTGTACCGACGGTTGTTGTTTGCTCCCAGTTTCGAAGGCCACCAGTTGGCCTGGCCGATCAGCGCGGCCAGGGCCGGCACAGTGACGGTGCGCACCAGGAAGGTGTCGAGCACGATCCCGATGCCGATGGTGAAGCCGGCCTGGGCCATAGTGTTGATGCTGGCGACCAGCAGACCGAACATCGAAGCGGCGAAGATCAGCCCCGCCGACGTGATCACGCCACCGGTCGAACCCACCGTGCGGATGACGCCGACGCGCACGCCATGTGGTGACTCGTCCCGGATCCGCGAGATGAGCAGCATGTTGTAGTCGGCGCCGACCGCCACCAACAAAATGAATGACAGCCCGGGCAGGCTCCAGTGCATTTGCTGTCCCAATATCAACTGGAACACGATGACGCCGAGGCCCAGAGCCGACATGTAGGAAACCAGCACCGAACCGATGAGATACAGCGGCGCCACGATGGCTTTCAGCAGGATCGCCAGAATCAGGAACACGATGATGATGGTCGCGATGACGATGAACTTGATATCGCCGTTGTAATAGTCGCGGGTGTCCCGAAGACCGGTGGGAATACCCGCCACTTCGATCGTGGCGTCCTTCAGCTCGGTGTTCGGTTTCGTCGAGTTTGCTTCAGCGACAATCTTATTGATCTGATCCATCGCTTCGGTGGTGAACGGGTTGAGCGCGCTCTGGACCAGATACCGCGCTGCGTGCCCGTCGGCCGACAGGAAGATCGCCGCGCCTTTTTTGAATTCGTCGCGGGTCATAATCTGCGGCGGAATGTTGAAGCCCGCCATCGACGGCTTGCTCGCGTCGTGCTTCATGCCGAGCAGGAATGCGGAGGCCTCGTTCAGGCCGGAGCCCATCTTCTTGGTCTGGTCGACCAATTGCTGCACGCCTTCGGCCAGCGCGGCGCTGCCTTCGGCAAGGGCATTCGCGCCGGCCTGCATTTGGGCCAGCTTCGCGGGCAGGCCGTTGACGTCTTTGAGGAGTTGGACGACTTGCCTGAGCTGGTCGTCCAGTTTGCCCACGGTCTGAGCGAGGGTCTGATATTCCTTCGTCTGCTGCAGGGTGACGGCCAGCGCCGCGATCGACTTGAGCAGTCCGTTGTTGTTGGCTTCGACAATCGCTGAGAGCTGAGCGCGCGAGCGCACGCACGCGGGGTCCTTATTGCAGGTGGGGCTGGAATTGAGGGCAGTCACCATTGGATTCGCCCAGACCGCGGTCTGTTCGGCATCCGCGATGGTCCCGCTCAAGTTGGTGCCGAGCGCGCGCATTCGGCCGACGAAATTGGACGCCTTGTCGAGTTGCTGGATCGTCTTGTCGCCACCGATCAGGACCACCATCGCCTGCAGCGTGCCGACCAGTCCGCTGGCGCTCGCCACGGCCCCGTTGACTTGATCGCGTACCTGGGCCAGGGCATTCGCCAATTGGTGGGCACCGCCGGCCAACGTATCCAGGTCGCCCCCGTGGGTGGCGATCGCGTCGGAGGCCTCGTTGAGTTTGCCGCCGACTTCACCCGCCTGGAAGGACACCTTGGTCTGCTCCAGCGGTTCTCCGTTGGGCCGGGTCAGACCCCGCACCATGACGATGTCGGGCAGTTGGCTGACCCGGTGGGCCATCATCTCGAGGTCGGCAAGAGCGGCCGGCGTTCGCAGGTCGACGGGTGCCTGGACGAACAGCATCATTGGCGTCATCGAATTCTGCGGGAAGTGGCGATCCATCGCCTTGTACCCGAGAACGCTTGGAGTGTCCTGCGGCACGGTCTTGAGATCGTCGTAGTTGAACTGAATCAGCCCCGCGCTGCTCGCCAGGATCGCGAGCACGATCAGGCTCGCCACCAGGTGGCTCTTGGGCCGGCGCACAATGCGCGTTCCCGAAATACGCCAGAACCGAGACGTCAGGTCCTTTCGCGGCTTGATCCAGCCGCGTCGTCCGATCAGTACAAGAATCGCGGGCAGCAGGGTGACCGCGGCGACCAACGACACCACGATCGAGACCGAAATCGCCGGCCCGACGGCCGAAAACACCTCCAGCTTGGTGAACACCATCGCCATGAAGGTGACTGCCACGGTTGCCGCTGAAGCGGCGATCACCTTGCCGATCGACATCAATGCCTTCTTGACGGCCACATCGGAAGTCTCACCGTGACGCACATAGTCGTGGTAGCGGCTGATCAAGAAGACGGCGTAGTCGGTTCCGGCCCCAATCATCACCGCGCTCATGAAGATGAGGGCCTGCAAGTTCACCGGCATCCCGACTTCGGCCAGACCGGACAGGACGCCCTGGGCGCCGGCCACCGACAAACCGATGGTGGCCAGTGGCACCAGCATCGTGACGATATTTCGGTAAACGATCATCAGAATGACCAGCACGCTGACGACGGTGCCGATCTCGATGAGCTTGACGTCTTCTTCGCTGTGGACTTTCAGGTCGTAGATGGTGGCAACCGGCCCACTCAGATAGGACGTCAGGGTGGTTCCGGCGACGGTTTTCTTGGCGATGTCAGCGACGTGGAGCAGTGCCGTCTGAGTTTCCGGGGCGGCCCCGTCGCCAGGGAAATTGACCGGGAGAATCCAGGCCTTCTTGTCCTTGCTCTCCATGACTTCGCGAACAGCCGGTTGGCTGAGGAAGTCCTGTACCGACATCTTGTCCTGCGTGTCCTGGTGCAGGTTGTCGACCAGTTTGCGGTAGGTCTCCTCGTCCTCGGGGGTGAGCCCCTTCTCGTTGGTCAAGACGATCATCAGGAGGGAACCCCCACCTGTTTCCTTGAACGCCTTGCCCATTTCCCGGGTAACTTTCATCACCGGCGCGTCGGCCGGCAACGGGGCCTGTTCGCGTTTCGCGGCCTGCACCGCCAGCGGCGGAAGTGTCAGCGCCATCGCGGCGACCACAGCGATCCAGGCACCGATGACCAACAGCGGCCACCGGACGACCAGTTGCCCCAGCCGGTCGAAGATTCCCCCCGGCTTGGCCTCGTCGTGCGAACGCTGATGATCCGGCACTTGTCAACCCTATATTTCGTGCCTGATTCGGGTGGGCGAATCAGAGTCCGCGCCAGTTACTGTGATCTTTGCGTGACCTTGCGTTTCCGGATCCGCTCCGGCGCGGGCGGTTTCTTCCAGCAGATCGGCAGTGGTGGTGATGCTGTCGGCCGCTTTGGTCATCTGAGCGGCCACCTGGCGTGCCCGGATGCGATATTCGGGCGCGAGCACGGTACGCAGATTCTTGGCCAGCGATTTGCGCGTGGCGGCCGGGAAACGCCGCGCCAAGCCCACCTTGAGTCGTTGCACTTGGGCCGCCCAGAGCGGTTGTTCAGCCGCAATCCAGAGCACCAGCGTCGGAACTCCGGCTCGCATGCCGGCAGCCGTGGTCCCCGCACCGCCGTGATGGACCACCGCGCGGCAAAGGGGAAACACGGCCGAGTGGTTCACGGCGGAGACAACCTTGACGTTGTCATGCTTGGTCACGACGTCGAAGTCGCTTACCCCGGAGCAGATCAACGCTCGCTCGCCCAGCTCGGCGCAGACATCGCTGATCATGGCGACCGCGTCGGCGGGGGAGTCGACCCGCATGCTGCCCCAGCCGAAGTAGATCGGCGGCGTTCCCGCGGCTATCCACTCGGCGACCTCGTCGTCGGTTTCGGTAGGCAGCCCCAACGTGAGCACTCCGACGAACGGCCGCCGCCGGTCGCCCCACTCGGCGGCCAGCCCGGGAAAGTAGATCTCGTCGTAAGCCTGGATCTCCAAGGACTGCTCGGCGATCCGATTCGCCGACGAGACTGCCGTCGGCGCCAGACCCAAGCGGCGGCGCTGGGTGTTTTCGGTGCCCTTGCACATCCGCCAATAGAGCCAGTCGAGCAACTTCATCGTGGAGCGCATCAGGGGAGCGGGCACGTGGGGGATGAGGTGCCCATTGGGCCGGTGCGGGAAGTGGTGCAGCGCGGCCATCGGAATGCCGTAATGCTCAGCGACATTGGCGACGACGCCCTGGTAGGTCTGGCCGGACACGAGCAGGTCCGCCCCGTCTGCCAGGGACACCAGGGTGGAGCTCATCTCCTCCCAGCCCCAGGTGAGGTATTCGGCGCCCTGACGCCAGATGGTGACCGGGCTGCGAACCTTCCACGGGTTGCGGAAGATGTCCTCGTCCAGCTGCGCCACCGAGTCAGGGCCGTACGGCACGCCGGTAAGCCCGACCGATTCGATGAATCCAAGTAAGTTCGGCGGCACCGCCATGGCCACCTCGTGCCCTCGTCGGCGCAGCTCCAAACCGATTGCGGCGCAAGGCTCGACATCGCCACGGGTGCCGTGGACCGCCAGCACGAACTTCATCGGCCAAACCAGGCTGTCGGGGCTTGATTGGCCACCGTCATGTCGCCGCGGGCTCACGCTCGGCGGTCAATTTCTCGCACACCAGATCCGCCAGGCCCCGCACCGTAGTGTTGATATCGGTTGCGGTAACCCGTATCCCGGTCTCGGCCTCGATGTGGGCGCGCAGCTCCTGGCTGCTCAGCGAGTCCAGGCCGTATTCGGTGAGCAGCCGGTCGGCGTCGATGGTGCGACGCAGCGTCAGGCCGATTTGCTCGGAGAGCATGCGCCGCAGACGGGCGGGCCATTCCTCGGGCGGCAGCTCGTTCAGCTCCATGAGGAATTTGCTTGTGCTGGAACGGCTTTGCCCGGCGGACTGGAACATTTCAGCGAACGGACTGCGGTGCGCGAAGGCCGTCAGCCACGGCGACGGGATGACCGGTGCATATCCCGTGTAGGCGCGGTCGTGGCGCAGCAGCGTCTGGAACGCGTAGTCGCCCTCCTCGGCACTGATCGCGGTGTCGCGCCAGTAAGCGAAAGCGGTGCCCTCGCCGCCCACGTCCAGAGCGGCGTCGTCGCCGGCCTCGGCCCGGATTGCCGCTGCTCGACCGACGTCGGACCACAGCGCCCACCCGATCGAGGTGGCCGGAAGACCCTGGGCCCGCCGCCAGTAGGTGAATGCGTCCAGCCAGCTGTTGGCCGCGGCGTAGGCACCCTGCCCGGGCGAGCCCAGCAGGGCAACCGCCGAGGAGAACAAGCAGAACCAGTCCAGGGGCTGCTCGAGCGTGGCCTGGTGTAAATTCCACGCGCCGTTGACCTTTGGCACCCAGTTGCGGTCGAGCAGCTCGTCGGACATGTTCTCCACCATGGCGTTGTCGAACACCGCCGCGGCGTGCAAAACACCGCGCACCGGAAGTCCGGTCGCGGTCGCCACCGCCACCAGGCGCTGCGCGGTGGCGATGTCGGCGATGTCGCCGCACTCCACCGCGATATCGGCGCCCATCGCGCGGATGAGCTCAATGGTCTCCTGCGCCTTCGCATTCGGCTGGGAGCGGGAGGTAAGCACGATGCGGCCACAGCCGGCGGCGGCCATCTTCTCGGCGAAGTAGAGGCCTAGGCCACCCAGTCCGCCGGTGATGATGTAGGAGCCATCGCCGCGGAATACCTGTGCCTGCTCCGGTGGCAGCACCACGCTGCTCTCCCCGTCGTGTGGCACGTCGAGTACGAGCTTGCCCGTGTGCTCTGCCGCGCTCATCAGCCGCACAGCCGTGGCCGCGTCGGCAAGCGGGTAGTGCGTGGTCTCCGGGAGCGGCAATTCACCGGTTGCGACGAGCCGGTACACCGTCCCCAGCAGGTTGGCGACCCGCTGTGGGTGGCTCTGCGCCATCAGCGCTAGGTCGACGTAGTGGAACGTGAGGTTGCGCCGGAACGGAAGCAGACCCAACCGGGTGTTGCCGTACACGTCCTGCTTGCCGATCTCCACAAAACGGCCGCCGATGGACAGCAGCTCCAGACCCGCGCGCTGGGCCGGACCGGTCAGCGAATTCAGCACGATGTCGACGCCGTAGCCGTCGGTGTCGCGGCGAATCTGTTCGGCGAACTCCAGGGTGCGCGAGTCGTAGACATGCTTAATTCCCATGTCGCGCAACATCGCTCGCCGCTGTTCACTGCCCGCGGTGGCGTAGATCTCGGCGCCGGCCGCCCGCGCGATCGCAATCGCCGCCTGCCCTACGCCGCCGGTGGCGGAGTGAATCAGCACCCGGTCGCCGGCAGTGATCCTGGCCTGGTCATGCAGGCCGTACCAGGCGGCGGCATGTGCGGTCGTTACCGCGGCCGCCTGGGCGTCGGTCAAGCCCGCTGGCAGCGGTGCCGCCAGCCGCGCGTCGCAGGTGACGAACGTCGCCCAGCAGCCAGCGCTGGAGAAGCCGCCCACATGGTCACCGACCCGGTGACCGGTGACGTCAGGTCCGACCGCCGTCACCACCCCGGCGAAGTCCATGCCGAGCTCGGGCGCCTCGCCTTCGAAGCTGGGGTACCGGCCGAAGGCGACCAGGACGTCGGCGAAGTTGATGCTCGACGCGCTCACCGCGACCTCGATCTGGCCGGGTCCCGGGGGCACCCGGTCGAAGGCCGCCAGCTCCAGCGTTTGCAGGTCGCCGGGGGTCCGGATACGCAGGCGCATACCGGCTTCCGCATGGTCGACGACGATGCTCTGGCGCTCCTCGGGACGCAGCGGGGCGATGCTCAGCCGCGCCGTGTACCACTCGTCGTTGCGCCAGGCCGTCTCGTCTTCGTGCAACTCGGCCAGCAGCAGCTGGCGCCCAACCTGCTCGGCACCGGTCTGGTCATCGACATCGATGTGGGTGACCTTCATGTGCGGGTGCTCGGCACTGATCACCCGCAGCAGCCCCCGCAAACCGCCCTGCTCCAGATTTGGACGATCGCCCTCCAGCACCGCCTGGGCGTTTCTGGTCACGACATAGAACCGGGGCGATTGACCCAGGGTTTCCAGGAGTTCGCGGGCGATGCGCACGACATGCTTGACGTACTCGCCGCCGCGGCTGGGCGACTCCGAGTCCGGGTTGCCGTTCTGCGGCGCCGTGAGCACCACGACGCCGGTGAATCTCCCCGCATCCAGCTGGTCGCGCAACTGCCCGGCCCTGGCCAGATGGTCGGACTGCTGCGGCCAGGACGTGGTCGTGCACTGCGCGTCGTGCAACTTAAGCGCGTCGGTCAACTCGGTTGCCACCAGCTCGGTTGCGTCCGAAGTGCTGATCAGCAGCCAGGTTCCGCCGTCTTCCTGGTTCATTTCGGGCAGCTCGCGCTGATGCCACTCCACCGTCAGCAACCGCTCGTTCAGCAGCCGGTTGCGCTCACTGCTTTCCGAGGCGCCGGTGCCGATCTCGAGTCCGCGGATGGCCAGCAAGACCGTTCCGTGCTCGTCCAGCACGTCGAGGTCGGCTTCGATGTTCGCGCCGCAGGCGGTCACCGTAGCGTGGCAGTACCGAGCGGTGCGCGCCGAACCATAGGCACGCAGCCGGCGAAGGCCCAACGGCATCAGTCGGCCGCCGTTGCTGGCGTTGCGGATGCTGGGATGAACCGCCACCGCTTGGAAACATGCGTCCAGCAACACCGGGTGCACGCCATAGGCTCCCTGCTGGGTGCGGATCGCGCCCGGCACGGCGACCTCGGCCAGCACCGTGTCACCGGGTCCTTCCGGGGTGTGCACGCTGGTCAGGCCGGTGAAAGCCGGACCGAATCGGCGGCGGCCCCGCTCATCCATCCACTGCCGGACCTCGTGGCCGTCGATGCTTTCCGGGTGGCTGGCCAACAGCTCGGCCATGTCCTTGGCGGCTGGCCGGTCGTCATCTTCGTCGGTTTGTGGGGCGGCGTGCAGCATCGCAGAAGCCTGGCGGGCCCGTTCGCCGTCCTGGGTGGTCTCCACCGCGAATTCGACGACACCGGGCGCCACGGCCGTCGCGGTCACACCGATGGGAGTCTCGTCACGAACCAGCAGCATCTGCTCGAAGCGGATGTCGCGGACTTCGGACGCCTCGCCGAGAACGGTTCGGGCCGCGGCCAATGCCATCTCGCAGTGCACAGCCACCGGAAGGATGGTCGCGTCATACACCTGGTGGTCGCCCAGCCACGGCTGCGCGACGGTGCCGACCTCACCTTCCCAAACGTGGCGCTCCGGCTCCTCTTGCAGGCGGACATGCGCCCCCATCAGCGGGTGTACCGCGACCGTCCAGGCGCCATGCGCCCGCGAATCCTGGCCCTCGGTGGTCAGCATCAGCGAGCGATGGGTAAAGGCCGGCAACGGTGCGTCCACCAGTTGACCGCCGGGGTAGAGCACCGAGAAGTCCACCGCTGCGCCGGCCGCGTACAAATCGCCCACCAGCCCACGCAGCCCGTAGGGCAGCGGCTGCTCGCGCCGCATTCCGGCCAGGGCCGCGACCGCGATGTCCAGGCTGCGGGCGGTCTGATCGACCGCGTGCGTCAGCAGCGGGTGCGGCGACAGCTCGGTGAAGACCCGGAAGCCGTCCTCGAGCGCGGCATGCACGGCGGCGGCGAAGCGCACCGTGTGCCGCAGGTTGTCGGCCCAGTAGTAGGCGTCGCAGTAGGGCTCCTCGCGCGGGTCGAACGAGGTGGCCGAGTAGTAGGGAATCTCCGGGGACAGCGGGGTGACGTCGGCCAGCGCCTCGGTCAGGTCGTCCAGGATCGGGTCGACCTGCGGTGAGTGGGAGGCTACGTCGACGGCCACCTCGCGGGCCATGATGTCGCGCTCTTCCCAGATCGCCACCAGATCGCGCACCGTCTGGGTTGCCCCGCCGATCACCGTGGACTGCGGCGAAGCCATCACAGCGACGACCGCGTCGTTCACGCCGCGCGCCACCAACTCCGAAAGTACTTGCTGGGCAGGCAGTTCCACCGAGGCCATCGCGCCGCTGCCGGAGATGCGGGTCATCAGCTTGGAGCGCCGGCAGATCACGCGCACCCCGTCTTCCAGCGACAGCGCACCGGCGACGACCGCGGCGGCGGACTCGCCCATGGAGTGGCCGATGACCGCTCCGGGCTGTACACCGTAGGACTTCATCGTCGCCGCGAGTGCGACCTGGACGGCGAACAGGGTCGGCTGCACGCGGTCGATACCGGTGACGACCTCCGGTGCCGACAATGCCTTGGTCACCGAGAAGCCCGACTCCGCGGCGATCAGCGGCTCGAGCGTGGCGATGGTGGCGGCGAACACCGGCTCGCTGGCCAGCAGGTCAGCACCCATCGCCGCCCACTGCGAACCCTGCCCGGAGAACACCCA
>NZ_LQPW01000132.1 GCF_002116635.1 Mycobacterium szulgai
GGCCTGGGTGGGTTCGGCCCCGCCTTGGGGGCCGAACCCACCCAGGCCGCCCGCGCCGCCGCTGCCGTTGATGAAGCCGCCGTGGCCGCCGGCACCGCCAGCGCCGCCGGTGCCGACAATCCCGTCTCCGCCGGCACCCCCGGCTCCGCCGTTGCCGAGCAGAATGCCGCCGGCGCCACCGACGCCACCCGCTCCACCGCTGCCACCCTTCCCCAACCCGGGTGGCGAACCGCCGCCGTGGCCACCAGCGCCGCCGGTACCGAAGAGTCCGCCGGCACCGCCGGCACCGCCAGTCCCGCCGGGCGCGTCGGCTATCGAGGTGCCGCCGGCCCCGCCGGCACCGCCGGTACCGAACAGCCACCCGGCGGCCCCGCCCGTGCCGCCGGCACCGCCGGCGCCCGACCCGCCGGTGCCGCCGGCACCACCGTTGCCGATCAAGAGTCCGCCGGCTCCGCCGTTGCCGCCGGCGACCGCGTTGCTGTTGGTCTTGGCCGGCCCACCGGACCCGCCGTTGCCGAACAGGCCGGCGGCGCCGCCGTTGCCGCCGGCGGGGTGGGCGGCCGTTCCAGCGCCGCCGTTGCCGCCGCTGCCGAACAACAGCCCGCCGGCCTGGCCGTCTGCTCCGGGGGCGCCGTTGGCGCCGTTACCGATCAGCGGGCGTCCCAGCGCTTGGATGAAGGGCGCGTTGATGGCGTCGAATATCTGTTGCTCGAGGGTCTGCAACGGCGAGGCGGCGGCGGCCTCGGCCGTCGCATACTGCGCTGCTCCACCGTTCATAAGTGCGACGAAGCGCTCGTGAAAGGCCGCCGCGGCAGCGCTGAGCGTCTGATAGCTCTGCGCGTGCATGCCGAACAGCGCAGCCACGGCCGCCGATACCTCGTCGGCACCCGCGGCCACCACCTGCGAGGTCGACGCCGCCGCGGCCGTATTGGCCGCGCTGATAGTCGAACCGATATTGGCCAGATCCGAGGCCGCCGCCGTCACAAACTCAGGGGCCGTAATCACAAACGACATTCGCTACCACCTCCGCTGCGAGGTGTTAATCGTAAGAGGATTCGGTGCCGGGCATTGGCGGCTTGCTTGAGATTTCTCGCTTAGCTCGCTGCGCCCCTGGTTGGTAACCGAAACAACGCGCGTTAGATAGTTGGGCGATGAATCTGGATCCCCGGACGGCCGTCGTCGTCGGTGTCGGTCAGGCCGCCGAGCGAATCGATGATCCCGAGTACCGGGCCATGTCACCGGTCGAGCTTGCCGCGGCCGCTGCCCAGGCCGCCGTCGACGATTGCGGTGGTGCCGCGGTGGCCGGGGCCATCGACACGGTTGCCGGAGTCAGGCAATTCGAGATCTCCGGTCCGGTGGCGACGGCACCGTTGGGAAGGTCCAACAACTATCCGCGCTCGGTGGCAAAGCGGTTGGGCGCCAACCCAGCTCGTGCGATCTTAGAGATCGTCGGCGGTCAGGGGCCGCAGCACTTGATCAACGAGCTGGCCGCCGAAATCGCCGGCGGCCGCTGCCAGGCCGCCCTGATCTTCGGCTCCGATGCGACGTCGACGCTGCGGCATTTCGCGCGAGCCGAGGCTAAGCCCGACTTCACCGAAACCGTCGACGGTGACCTCGAAGACCGCGGGCAGGGCATCGAGGGACTCATCTCGCGCTACACCGTCGTCCACGGTCTGATCGACGCGCCGACGCAGTATGCGTTGCTGGAGAATGCGCGACGGGCCGGAACCGGTCTGGGCCCGGCCGACTACCGGCGCCGGATGGGCGAGTTGTTCGCGCCGTTCACCAAGGTGGCCGCCGCCAATCCGTTCGCCGCCGCGCCCGTCGAACGCAGCGTCGACGAACTGATCACCGTGACCGAGAGCAACCGCATGATCTCCGAGCCCTACCCGCGGCTCTTGGTTGCCCGCGATCAGGTGAACCAGGGCGCGGCCGCGCTGCTGATGTCGGTCGAGGCGGCGCGCCGGCTGGGTGTGCCCGAGGAGAAGTGGGTCTACCTGCGCGGGCACGCCGACCTGACCGAGCAGAGTCTGTTGGAGCGCCCGGATCTGGGCCACGCCCCGTCGGCCGTCATGGCGGCGCGCGAGGCGCTCGAGGTGGCCGGCATCGGCGTCGACGACGTAGCGACGTTCGATCTCTACAGCTGCTTCCCGGTGCCGGTGTTCAACATCTGCGACGGCCTGGGCATTGCGCCCGACGATCCGCGCGGCCTGACCCTGACCGGTGGGTTGCCGTTCTTCGGTGGCGCCGGCAACAACTACTCGATGCACGGCGTGGCCGAGACCGTGGCCCGAATGCGAAGCGCCCCAGGTGAATTCGGATTGGTAGGCGCTAACGGTGGAATCATGAGCAAGTATTCGGTTGGGGCGTACTCCACGAGTCCGGCGCCATGGCAACCGGACCGCAGCGCGCAACTGCAGGCTCAGATCGACAGCGCCGAGACCGTCGTGGTAACTGAGAACGCCGAGGGCCCCGGGACTATCGAGACCTACACCGTCCGCCGCGACAACGGCAGGCCCACCGGAATCATCATCGGCCGGCTGGACAGCGACGGCAGCCGGTTCCTGGCGACGACCGAAGACGACGGCCTGATCGCGTTGCTGACCGACGGCGACCCGCTGGGAAGCGCCGTGCGGGTGCGCTGCTTCGACTACGGGAACCGCTGCTTTCCGCGCTAGACCATCGCGGCGAGTTTGCCGGCCAACCGCTCCACATACGCGGCGACCTCAGCCTCGGTTCGGTCCGGCAGGCCGAACAGCACTTCGGTGACGCCGAGCTCGGCCCACCGCGCGAGCTTCTCGGGCACCGGCTTGAAGTCCAGAGCAACGATCTGCGGAGCGCCGTCGCGGCCGGCCGCCGCCCAGGTGTCCTGCAACAACTTCACCGGCTCGTCGATGTCGAAGTCGCGGGGCGTGGTGATCCAGCCGTCGGCGCTGCGCGCGATCCACTTGAAGTTCTTCTCGGTACCGGCCGCGCCGACCAGCACCGGAATGTGTGACTGCACCGGCTTGGGCCACGCCCAACTGGGACCGAACTTGACGAACTCGCCGTCGTAGGACGCCTCCTCCTCTGTCCACAACGCGCGCATGGCTTCCAGGTACTCGCGCAGCATGGTGCGGCGGCGCCCGGCCGGGACGCCGTGATCAGCGAGCTCGTCGGTATTCCAGCCGAAGCCGACGCCGAGGCTGACCCGGCCGCCGGACAGATGATCCAGCGTGGCAATGCTTTTGGCCAGCGTGATCGGATCATGCTCGACCGGCAGCGCCACCGCGGTGGACAACCGGACCCGAGACGTCACCGCGGCCGCAGCACCCAAACTCACCCACGGGTCCAGCGTGCGCATGTAGCGGTCATCGGGCAGCGACGCGTCACCCGTAGTGGGATGGGCAGCCTCCCGCTTGATCGGGATGTGGGTGTGTTCAGGCACGTAGAACGTCTGAAAACCGTGGTCGTCGGCCAGCTTTGCGGCCGCCGCCGGGGCAATGCCGCGATCGCTGGTGAAAAGTACAAGCCCGTAATCCATGCACCGAATTAGAACGTGTTCTACCTGCGATGAGCAAGCGGCCCGGTCGGCCGACGAGCAGGTCGGCCCGGCGCGACCAGCAGAACGTGCGCTAGCGTGGTTGATCGAGTCGCGCACCGGAAAGCAACCGGAAGTAATCAGGAGGAGCCATGACCTACTCGACCGGCAGCCCCGGATATCCGCCTGCGCAGCAGCCCGGGGGGTCGTACGGCGGCGCCACTCCTGGTGACGCTCAGAGCAAGCTTCCGCTGTACCTCAGCATGGCGGTGGCCGCCCTCGGCCTGGCCGCGTATCTCGCCAGCTTCGGCCCCCTGTTCACCATCAGCTCCGATCTGGGTTCCGGCGGCGGCACCGTGTCCGGCGACGCCGGGCTGGCGGTGAGCGCAGCCCTGCTGGCCGCCCTGCTTGCCGGCGTCGGTGTGCTGCCCAAGGCCAAAAGCTATGTGGCGGTGGTTGCGGTGCTCTCGGTGCTGGGTCTGCTGCTGGTCGTTTCGGCGACGGTCAACAAGCCCAGCGCCCTTTCGTTCGGCTGGGCTTTGTGGATCGTCCTGATCTTCAGCGTGCTACAGGCCGTAGCCGCCGTCGGCGCGCTACTGCTCGACGCCGGGGTGATCACGCCGCCGGCACCGCGGCCCAAGTTCGAGCCCTACGGCCAATACGGGCAGTACGGCCAGTACGGCCAGTACGGTGGTGGCCAGCCCGGCGGTTACTACGGTCAGCCGGCTCCCCAGCAGTCCGCACACAACCCGCAGCAATTCGGCGGTTATTCGTCCAACCCCAACCCCTCGAGCGGCGGGTTCAGCGCCCAGTCACCTTCGCAGACGCCCACTCAGGCCGTACACCAGAGTCCGTCGACACCGCCCACCGGCTTCCCGAGCTTCGGCCCTCCGCCGCCGGTCAGCGCGGGAACGGGCTCGCAGGCCGGCTCGGCTCCGGTCAACTACTCCAGCAACCCCGCTGGGGGCCAGCAGCAGTCGTACGGCCAGGGCCAGCAGTCGTCGTCTGGTCCGGCGCCGGTCTAACCGGGCGCCCTCACGCCGGCACGTGTGCCACGAGTGATAAGGGTGTCAAGAAGCGAGGACAATCGGTCAGCGGGCGCTCGCCAGGCGCGTGACCTGGTCAGGGTCGCCTTCGCGCCCGCGGTGGTGGCGCTGGTCGTCATCGCCGCGGTCACGCTGCTGCAGTTGCTGATCGCCAATAGCGACATGACCGGCGCGCTGGGCGCCATCGCGAGCATCTGGCTCGGCGTGCATCAAGTGCCGATTTCGATCGGTGGCCGCGAGCTGGGTGTACTGCCGCTGCTGCCCGTCCTGATGATGGTGTGGGGTACCGCGCGGACTACGGCGCGGGCAACTTCGCCGTACTCGTCGTGGCTGGTTATTCGGTGGGTGGTCGCCTCGGCGCTGGGCGGACCGTTGCTGCTGGCGGCGATCGCGCTGGCGGTCATCCACGACGCATCCTCGGTGCTCACCGAACTGCAGACACCGAGCGCGCTGCGCGCGTTCACCAGTGTGCTGGTGGTCCATGCCATCGGTGCGGCGATCGGAGTGTGGTCCCGGGTGGGCCGACGGACGCTGGCTGCCTCGCCGCTGCCGGGTTGGCTCGGTGATTCGGTGCGTGCCGCCGCGGCGGGAGTGCTGGCCTTGCTCGGGTTGTCCGGGTTGGTGACGGCGGGGTCGCTGGTTGTGCACTGGGCGACGATGCAAGAGCTCTACGGGATCACCGATTCGATCTGGGGACAGTTCAATCTCACCATGCTGTCGGTGCTGTATGCGCCTAACGTGATCGTCGGCGCCTCGGCCGTCGCGGTCGGCTCCAGTGCTCATATCGGGCTGGCCACGTTCAGCTCTTTCACTGTTTTCGGCGGCGATATCCCGGCGCTGCCGATTCTCGCCGCAGCTCCCACGCCGCCGCTTGGGCCGGTGTGGGTCGCGTTGCTGATCGTCGGCGCGTCCTCTGGTGTGGCCGTCGGGCAGCAATGCGCGCGCCGCCCGCTGCCGCTGCTGCCGGCCACAGTCAAGTTGCTGGTCGCGGCGGCTCTGGGAGCGCTGGTGATGGCGCTGCTCGGCTACGGCGGGAGCGGCAAGCTGGGCAACTTCGGCGACGTCGGCGTGGCCGAAGGCGCCATGTTGGTCGGGGTGTTCTTCTGGTTCGCCGTCGTCGGTTGGCTGACGCTGGTGATGACGGGCGGCCTCAGGCGCCGGCCAAGGCGGCCCAAGACCAAGCCCAAGGCGCCCCCGCCACCGGCAGCGGACGAGGAGCCACTCATCGGGCGCTTCGACGAGTTCGACGAGGACGTCGAGGACGTCGAGGCGGCACCTGAGGACGTCGAGGACGTCGAGGCGGCACCTGAGGACGTCGAAGCCCCACCTGAGGAACCGCCCCCCAACGACGAACCCCCCGACGACAAGAACCCCGACGACCCCCCTGACGCAGCGAGTCTGCGCTGAGCGCGACGACACGCCGCATGAAACCGCCCCGGGCGGGGTAGCGCTGGACGCAATCGCGAAGCGCGCGAAGGCACCCGACTAGGCCGCATTGTCGGGCTCGCCCCCTCGCCGCTGCGCGGCTGGGGGGACCCCCACCTCCGACCGCTGACGCGGTCGGCATCGTCGCCCGACTAGGCCGCATTGTCGGGCTCCACCTCCGACCGCTGACGCGGTCGGCATCGTCGCCCGACTAGGCTGCCCGTGTGCAGGAACCGCTCCGCGTGCCCCCCAGTGCACCGGCGCGGCTGGTGGTACTGGCATCTGGCACCGGTTCACTGCTGAGGTCATTGCTAAACGCCGCCGTCGGCGACTACCCAGCACGCGTCGTCGCCGTCGGCGTGGATCGCGACTGCCCGGCCGTCGAGATCGCGGCCGAAGCCGGGATTCCGGTTTTCACCGCTCGGCTCAAAGACCATCCGGACCGTGCCGCCTGGGACGCCGCCGTCACCGCGGCCACCGCGGATCACCAGCCCGATCTCATCGTGTCAGCAGGCTTCATGAAAATCCTTGGACCGCAGTTTCTTTCACGCTTCTACGGCCGAGTCATCAACACCCACCCGGCATTGCTGCCGGCGTTCCCCGGAGCGCACGGGGTGGCCGACGCGTTGGCTTACGGCGTCAAAGTCACCGGCTGTACCGTGCATCTGGTAGACGCCGGCACCGACACCGGGCCGATACTGGCGCAGCAGCCCGTTCTAGTACTCGACGGGGACGACGAGGCGACATTGCACGAACGCATTAAGGTCATCGAACGCCGGATGTTGGTGGACGTGGTCGCTGAGATGGCGACCGGCGGCCTCACCTTGGTCGGAAGAAAGGCAACCCTGGGATGAGCATCGACAAGAAGCCGATCCGGCGCGCGCTGATCAGCGTGTACGACAAGACCGGCCTGGTCGAGCTTGCCGAGGGTCTAGCCGCGGCCGGCGTCGAGATCGTCTCCACCGGATCAACAGCGAAGACCATTGCCAATAAAGGGATTCCGGTAACGCCAGTAGAACAGTTGACCGGATTCCCGGAGGTCCTCGACGGCCGGGTCAA
This sequence comes from Mycobacterium szulgai, assembly GCF_002116635.1. Taxonomy (GTDB): domain Bacteria; phylum Actinomycetota; class Actinomycetes; order Mycobacteriales; family Mycobacteriaceae; genus Mycobacterium; species Mycobacterium szulgai. Next base: position 7,051 of record NZ_LQPW01000132.1, read on the forward strand.
GACATTGCATCCACACGTGCATGCCGGGCTGCTGGCCGATCTGCGCAAGCCCGAGCACGCCGCCGCCCTCGAAAAGCTTGGCATTGCCGCCTTCGAACTAGTCGTGGTCAACCTCTATCCCTTCAGCCAGACCGTCGAATCCGGCGCGGGCATCGACGAATGCGTTGAGCAGATCGACATCGGTGGGCCATCGATGGTGCGCGCGGCAGCCAAGAACCATCCCAGCGTCGCCGTCGTCACCGACCCGCGCGGCTACGACGGGGTGCTGGCCGCGGCGCGCGACGGCGGATTTACCCTCGCCGAGCGCAAAAGTCTGGCGGCCCTGGCGTTTCAGCACACCGCGGAGTACGACATCGCCGTCGCGAGCTGGATGCAATCCACGCTGGCGCCCGAGCATCCCGAGGTGGCGTTTCCCCAATGGTTCGCCGCCAACTGGCGCCGCTCGGCGATGCTGCGCTACGGCGAGAACCCGCATCAGCAGGCGGCGCTCTACAGCGACCCGGCCGCTTGGCCCGGCCTGGCGCAGGCCGAGCAGCTGCACGGAAAAGAGATGTCCTACAACAACTTCCAGGATGCGGATGCAGCCTGGCGGGCCGCCTTCGATCACGAACAGACATGTGTGGCAATCATCAAGCATGCCAACCCTTGTGGCATCGCCATCTCCGACGTCTCGGTTGCCGACGCCCATCGCAAGGCCCACGATTGCGATCCACTCAGTGCCTACGGTGGCGTAATCGCCGCGAATACCGAGGTCAGCGTCGAGATGGCGGAGTACGTCAGCACCATCTTCACCGAAGTGATCGTCGCTCCCGCCTATGCACCGGGCGCCGTCGATCTATTGACCCGCAAGAAGAACATCCGGGTGCTCGTCGCATCCGAGCCGCTGACCGGGGGCACTGAGCTCAGGCCGATCAGCGGGGGACTGCTGATGCAGCAGCGCGATGAATTCGACGCGCACGGCGACAATCCGGCGAACTGGACCCTGGCTACCGGCGAGCCGGCCGATCCCGCCACGCTGACCGACTTGGTCTTCGCCTGGCGGTCCTGCCGCGCGGTCAAGTCGAACGCCATCGTGATCGTCGCCGACGGTGCCACCATCGGTGTCGGCATGGGGCAGGTCAATCGGGTCGACGCCGCCCGGCTGGCGGTCGAACGCGGCGGCGATCGGGTCAAGGGCGCCGTCGCCGCCTCCGATGCGTTCTTCCCGTTCCCCGACGGTTTGGAGACATTGACCGCCGGTGGGGTCAAGGCGATCGTGCATCCCGGTGGCTCCGTCCGCGACGACGAGGTAACGGCCGCGGCCACCAAAGCCGGGATCACCCTCTATCTGACGGGCGCTCGGCACTTCGCTCACTAGGCCGCTCACCGAGCCGCCCACTAAGCCGACAGTGAAATTTTCGACGCGACACGCGGGAAAGTCCGTCAGGAAGTTCACTCTCGTCGCCAGACGAATGGCGGCGTCGTAGCGTGGAGTGGTGACTTCACCGAGCAACCTGCCCCGGACCGTCGGCGAGCTGCGCGCCTCCGGTCATCGCGAACGGGGAGTCAAGCAGGAAATCCGGGAAAACCTGCTGACGGCCTTGGCCGAAGGCGACGATGTGTGGCCGGGCATCCTGGGCTTCGACGACACCGTGATCCCCCAGCTGGAACGGGCGCTGATCGCAGGCCATGACTTCGTCCTGCTCGGCGAACGCGGCCAGGGCAAGACGCGACTGCTGCGGGCGTTGACCGGACTGCTCGACGAGTGGACGCCGGTGATCGACGGATCCGAACTTGGTGAGCATCCCTACACCCCGATCACGCCGGAGTGGATCCGGCGTGCCGCTCAGTTGCAAGACGACCTGCCGGTGTCCTGGAAGCACCGCAGCGAGCGCTACACCGAGAAGCTGGCCACTCCCGACACCAGCGTCGCCGACCTGGTCGGCGACATCGACCCGATCAAGGTCGCCGAGGGCCGCAGCCTAGGCGACCCCGAGACCATCGCCTACGGGCTGATCCCGCGTGCCCACCGGGGCATCGTCGCGGTCAACGAACTGCCCGACCTTGCCGAGCGCATTCAGGTGTCGATGCTCAATGTCATGGAAGAACGCGACATCCAGGTCCGCGGGTACACCCTGCGGCTGCCGCTGGACGTCCTGGTGGTCGCCAGCGCCAACCCCGAGGACTACACGAACCGCGGTCGCATCATCACTCCGCTCAAAGACCGCTTCGGCGCCGAGATCCGCACCCACTATCCACTGGAACTGGAGGCTGAGGTCGGCGTCATCGTCCAGGAAGCACACCTGAGCGCTCAGGTTCCTGATTATCTGATGCAGGTGATCGCCCGGTTCGCCCGTTACTTGCGGGAATCCAATTCGGTAGATCAGCGCTCCGGTGTTTCGGCGCGTTTCGCCATCGCGGCCGCCGAGACGGTCGCTGCCGCGGCCCGGCACCGCGGTGCGGTGCTGGGGGAGACCGACCCGGTGGCACGGGTCGTGGATCTGGGCACCGTGATCGACGTGCTGCGCGGAAAGCTGGAGTTCGAGTCCGGTGAGGAGGGCCGCGAACAGGCGGTGCTCGAACACCTGCTGCGCCGCGCCACCGCCGATACGGCGTCCCGGGTGCTCGGCGGCATCGACGTCGGCTCATTGGTGGCCGCCGTGGAGGGTGGCTCCGCGGTGACGACGGGTGAGCGGGTGTCGGCCAAGGATGTGCTGGCCGCGGTTCCGGGGCTATCCGTGGTGGACAAGATCGCGCGCAAGCTCAACGCCGAGTCCGAAGGAGAGCGCGCCGCCGCCTTGGAACTCGCGCTGGAAGCCTTGTATCTGGCCAAGCGCATCGACAAGGTTTCCGGGGAGGGCCAGACCGTCTATGGCTAAACCTTCTGGCGGGCACTCGACGCGATACTCGGCGTACACCGGCGGACCCGATCCGCTGGCTCCGCCGGTGGATCTGCGCGAGGCGCTTGAACAGATCGGCCAGGACGTCATGGCCGGCACCTCGCCGCGCCGCGCGCTGTCGGAGTTGCTGCGGCGCGGCACCCGCAACATGCCGGGTGCTGACCGGCTGGCCGCCGAAGCCAACCGTAAAAGGCGGGAGTTGTTGCGCCGCAACAACTTGGACGGCACTCTGCAACAGATCAAAAGGCTGCTCGACGAGGCGGTGCTGGCCGAACGCAAGGAACTGGCCCGCGCCCTCGACGACGACGCCCGTTTCAACGAGCTGCAGCTGGAGTCGCTCCCGCCGTCGCCGGCCAAGGCCGTTCAGGAACTGTCGGACTACAACTGGCGCAGCGGCGAGGCCCGCGAAAAGTACGAGCAGATCAAGGATTTGCTCGGTCGCGAGATGCTCGACCAGCGCTTTGCCGGGATGAAAGAGGCGCTGCAGGGCGCCACCGACGAGGACCGCCAGCGGGTCAACGACATGCTGAACGACCTCAACGACCTGCTGGACAAGCACGCCAAGGGCGAGGACACCCAGCAGGACTTTCAAGACTTCATGGACAAGCACGGCGAGTTCTTCCCGGAGAATCCGCGCAACGTCGAGGAGCTGCTGGACTCGCTGGCCAAGCGGGCCGCCGCCGCGCAGCGGTTCCGCAACAGCCTGTCCCAAGAACAGCGCGACGAGTTAGATGCTCTGGCGCAGCAGGCATTTGGCTCACCGGCCTTGATGCAATCGCTGAGCCGCCTCGACGCGCATCTGCAAGCGGCGCGACCGGGTGAGGATTGGACGGGGTCCGAGCGGTTCTCCGGAGACAATCCATTCGGGATGGGCGAGGGCACCCAAGCGCTGGCCGATATCGCCGAGCTGGAGCAGCTGGCCGAGCAGCTGTCGCAGAGCTACCCGGGCGCCACCATGGACGACGTCGACTTGGACGCGCTGGCCCGTCAGCTCGGCGACCAGGCCGCCATCGACGCGCGAACGCTCAACGAACTAGAACGTGCACTGGTCAATCAGGGCTTCCTGGACCGCGGTTCCGACGGTCAGTGGCGGTTGTCGCCCAAGGCCATGCGCCGTCTCGGCGAAGCCGCGTTGCGCGATGTGGCCCAACAGCTTTCCGGGCGCCGCGGCGAACGTGATCACCGGCGCGCGGGGGCCGCCGGCGAGTTGACCGGCGCGACCCGGCCCTGGCAATTCGGTGACACCGAACCCTGGAACATTCCCCGCACCCTGACCAACGCGGTGCTGCGGCAGGCCGGAACCGGCGGTTCGCGCAACGCCATTCGCCTTACCGTCGACGACGTCGAGGTCTCCGAGACCGAAACACGCACGCAGGCCGCGGTAGCCCTCCTGGTGGACACCTCGTTTTCGATGGTGATGGAGAATCGCTGGCTGCCGATGAAGCGCACCGCGCTTGCACTCAACCACCTGGTGTGCACGCGGTTCCGTTCGGATGCCTTGCAGATCATCGCCTTTGGACGTTACGCGCGCACGGTGACCGCCGCTGAGCTCACCGGGTTGGAAGGGGTCTACGAGCAGGGCACCAACCTGCATCACGCGCTGGCGCTCGCCGGGCGTCACCTACGCAGGCACCCCAACGCGCAACCCGTCGTGCTGGTGGTCACCGACGGTGAGCCCACCGCCCATCTGGAGGACGTCAGCGGCGACGGCTCGTCCGTATTCTTCGACTACCCGCCACATCCGCGCACCATCGCCCACACCGTGCGCGGGTTCGACGAAATGGCCCGGCTCGGTGCGCAAATCACGATCTTCCGGCTGGGCAGTGACCCCGGCCTGGCCCGGTTCATCGATCAGGTTGCGCGCCGGGTGGAAGGCCGGGTCGTGGAGCCCGATCTCGATGGGCTGGGCGCGGCGGTCGTGGGCGACTACCTGCGGTCGAGGCGCCGTCGCTAAGGTCTCTGAAGCGGTGCCGCTCGCGGAAAGCCTTGGCATTGCGGTGTCTGCTTTTGCGCTACCTCCTGGTACTGCGGCTGCGGAGTCTGTTGGCGCGGACCCGCGGCGATGCCGCGCACTATGCAGAGTTGCGCGATCGCTACCGCGACATGGCGACATCAGTGGGCTTCGCGGGGCAGCGAGCCTGGGCCGAAGCGCTGTCCTGACGGCGGCGTCGCTAGTAGGCGTCTACCACCCGGCCGCCGGGAGACCCGTACAGGTACGGGTAGTGCACTTCGGGGTCGTTCGGCGGCCGCATCGACGGCGGCGGCGGCTCGGTGCGCCAGGCGCCGGGCAGGTGACAGCCGGTGTCGGACGAATAGGTCAGTGGGCTGCCGGCGTCGCCGTTGACCAGGTTGATTGTGACGCCGTCATCGCGGATTTGGGAGTCGTTGGCCGCACCGGGCGGTAACGGTGGTTGACCGGGTGCGGAGTTGTTGGCCCGGAAACCAGCTGCGGTGAACGCCGGCGCCAGGTCGGCCACAATCTGGGCCCATTGCTCGCCGGACGGCGCCGGCCGCCCGAAGAACAAGTCGCTTTTAACCTGCCTGCCGATGTTGCGGTTGAACGGCTCGTTGCAGCCGTTGGTGGGATGGCTGACCGTGACGTCGGTCGAGAATTGCGTCTGCGGCGAGTATTTCGCGACCGCGGCCCGGATCGTCGCGTCCAGGCCACCGAGCTGTTTCTGGACGGCTTCCAGGTCCGGGCGCTGGTTGACGATCGTCTGCAGGCGGTCCAGCTCGCGCCGCCCCGGATTGGCATAGGGGTCAAACGGTTTGAGGCATCCGGCCAGCAGAGCGGCGACGCCGAGAATCAACGCGCCCCGATGTCTCATGGCTTGATCACATCGTCGGGCAGGCCCGCCAGCACCGCGGCCATGTTGTATCCACTCATCCGAAGTTGATTGTTACTGCCTTCGCGAGCGTATTCCGAATGCCCGTATGCCCGCTCGTGCAGCAGGCCGTCACCGCGGGCTCCGCCTGGTGCCATGCCCGTCTTAACCGACAACTCGATCATGCCCGGGACATCCTGCGGTGCGGCGCCGAACGCACCGAGTTCTGAAATGGTTTCGGCCACAAAGTCGTTGACACCTACCTCGTAGAAGGCATGTCCTGGCGCGACACCGAGCTGGGCCGCGTCGTTGATCTCGACGCCGGGCGAACCGTAAAGCACGACGTCGCTGACCGGAGAGCCACGCTGCAGCGCCAGGCTGGTGGTCAAAGAACCGTAGGAATGCCCAAAGGCGGTGATGTGCTGGTAGGGCACGTTGGACGCGGCGGCCAGGCCTTTGTAGAAGTTGTTCAGCGGACCAGAGCCCTTGCGCGCCAGCCAATCCTGCGTGACGTCTTTGAGGTTGCCCGGCGCGTCATAGCCAAGCCAGGCAACTGATGCCACCGCGTCCGGGTTCGGCAGCCCCGCTCGTGCCCTGAGTTCGGCTGCCTTGTCGCGTTGCGCGGCAGCCTCCCTGACCATTTGGTTCACGCTCGAGCTGACGCGGGTGCTCAGGCCGCCCACCGTGACGCCGACGCGCTCGGCGTTGTCGACGTCGCCGACCGCCAGCGCCGCCAGAACTTTGCGGGGGTGGCTCCCGGTCTCCAGCAGTATCAGGCTGGTCCCCGGTTGCCCGGTGAGTGTGTCGCGCACTGCCTTCAAGTCCGCCAATTTGTCGGTGTTGGTGTGCCAGGCTCCGTAGCCGTCATACCAACCCTGCTGCAGCCGGGCGATTTCTTGTTGCAGCACGGCCACATTCAGTTCATTGCGGATATCTGTAGGGATGCCGTCGAGGTTGCGCAGCGACGCGCCGAACCACTCCTTGACCCGATCCTGCTGACCTGGAGTCAGCGCATGCCACCACTTGCTCACCTCCGTTGGGGGACTGCCGGGCGCCGGTAGCGCCGGCATCTTCGGCGGCAGGTGGCTGAGCGCAGTGGCGACCTGTTCGGGTGACAGGTCGCCGTCCGCGCCGCGAATCGCCGCCGCCAGGTCCTCGTCGGCGATTTCGGCATCGGCCAACAATCGCTTGATGTTCGCGGTCAGCCCCACTGCCGCGTCGATGATGCGCAGTTGATCCGCTGCGGAGAATGAAGACAAGTCGGACGGCGGCAACGCCACACCTGTCGCGTCGTTGATGACGAGCCGGCTGTCCCGCGCCGTATCGCGAATCCTGGACAGTTGCAACCTGATTCCGGCAACCTCCTCGGCGGATTTCTCCGCCGCCCGGGCCACCACCTCACACGCATCGGCGTGGCTGCCCAGGACGAGGGTGGTGTGGCGCGTGGCGGCGTGCGCGGCTTCGGCGGTATCGCCGCCGAAATCGAACAAGCTCATCGTCTCGGTCAGGGCCGCAGCGGCGGCGCGGGTACCGTGTGCACGCCTGATCGCGGCATCGAACACCGACCTGATCGCCGCGGGATCCCACCGCTCGACGTCGGCCAGGGTCAATGTCATCGGAGCGCTGCGGTGTTGGTCTGCTCCATCTCGGTCAAACCGGCCGCGGCCAAATGCATGCCGCAGGAGTGTTCGCCGAAGCGGCCGAGGTGGGCGGCGCTGGCGGTCGTCCACCGGTCAAGCAAGCCTGTCAGCGCTGAAGCCGAGGACCCGACCCATCCCCATTGCGCACCTTCGGCGGCGTCCTGGCAGGACCGCTGCAAAGCCAGCAGCGATTCGCCATGGCCGGCCAGCTGATTGCCCATATCGCAAAGCGCCTCAGAAAACGCGCGCAATTCCACCGCCATAGCGCGGAGTATGGCACGGAAGATCAGCGCGGGCTATTCACCCTTGACAGACTTGGCCGGCTATTTGCGGGGCTTGCGCGCTTTGCGCTTAATGCCCACCCCGCCCCACAGGGAAAAGCCGCGGATATTCACCTTGGGGGCGCCGCGGGTGCCCTCGCCCACCACCTGGCGGTCGAAGCCGCCCATCACGCCGCGGCCGTGGATTTCGACGTTGACTTCGGGAGGCAGCAGGATAGTTTGGACACCCATAATCGAGTACGCATGAATCTCCACCTCGGTGGAGGTGAAGTCGGCGTAGCGCAGATCCACCACGCCGCTGCCCCACAGTGTGAAGGTGGTCAGCTTCTTAGGCACATTCCAGCGGCCGCGCCGCTCGAACCCACTCAGCAGGGCCAGCAACAGCGTGGACGGCGCCGGATTGCAACTTCCGCCTCGCCGGGGATTGACCGGCGCGCCCGGCAAATCGGCTCGCAGCCGATCCAGTTCCTGGTATGTCGTCGCTGCGTAAGCCCTGGTCAGACGGTCTTCGTACTCGTTCAGCTCCAGGCGGCCCTGCTCTGCTGCGTAAGCCAGCAATTGCGCGAGCTGGATGCGATCGGTGTCGGCCGCGCGTGACGATTCGTCACGGTCGGCCTTCGCGTCACGTTGCGCTGAATTGCTCATCACCCACGAGCGTACGACTTCTCGATTTTGCTGCAAGGGGAGTTGCCTAAACTGCAACCTGCCCCGGCCGGGACCTTCGCGGTGGGCAACGCCGGCCGGGCCGCGGAGCCCGCACGGCGGTATCCGCGCCGGTATCGGATCTGCCCACTTTGCCGCAACGCTTTCTGTGCACCGCGACTTCGCAGCGGTGCAGCCTGACGCGTTATTCTTCACACGGCACTGGCGCCCGACGAAATGGCTGGCCATCCGGGGTATAAGGCTCAATTAACCGCGAATGTCGCGGGGTATGCGGCTGCATTGGGGAGGTATTAACGAAACAACAATAGGAAACCTTTCACATGCAGATCGACCTTTCTCCGAAAAAGCCCACTGGGACCACCGCCGGGAATTATTTTGTGGGCAATTATCCACCTTTCTCGTATTGGACTGCCGAAGGCGTAAAAGACGCGTATGCGGCGTTGGCGCAGCCGCCGGCCGCCGGCACGCCGCTCGGGGTGTACGTCCATTTGCCGTTCTGCCGGCGCCGGTGTCACTTCTGCTACTTCCGTGTCTACACCGGCCGCGACGCCAAACCCGACCGGGTAACCAGCTATCTCGACGCGGTGCTCAAGGAGTCGCAGCTCTACAGCCAAATGCCATTGCTGTCGAGCCGGCTACCCCGTTATGTGTACTTCGGCGGCGGCACGCCGTCGTTTCTGTCGGTACCGAACCTCACGAAACTTTTCGCGGGACTGCAGCAGCACTTCCCCTTGACACATACCGACGAAATCGCCTTCGAGGCCGAGCCCGGCACGCTTACCGACGACAAGCTTTATGCACTGCGCGATCTGGGCGTGACGCGCCTGAGCATCGGCGTCGAGAACTTCGACGACGACATTCTGAAGGTCAACGGACGCGCGCACCTGTCCAATGACATCCACCGGGCAGTCGAAGTCGCCCGCAAAGCGGGCTTCAATCAGATCAACGTCGACCTCATCGCCGGCATGGTCAACGAGACCGAAACCAACTGGCGGGAATGCGTTCGCAAAGTCATCGACATGGGACCCGAGTGCGTCACCATTTACCAGCTCGAAGTTCCTTACAACACCACCATCTACAAAGAGATGCACGCCAACGGTCAAATCGTCGCCCCGGTGGCCGATTGGCCAACCAAGCGCGCGTGGGTCGACTACGCGTTCTCGGAGCTGGAAAGCGTGGGCTACACGATCACCAGCGGCTACACCGCGATCCGCGATCCGGGCGTCAACAACTTCATGTACCGCGAGCATCTGTGGCGCGGCGCCGACATGATGGCCCTGGGCGTTTCGTCCTTCGGTCACCTCGGCGGCACCCACTGCCAAAACGAAAAGGACTTCGGCCCTTACGTCGAGCGCCTCGCCCGCGGCGAGCTGCCCATCGCGCGCGGCCTGGGATTGACAGACGACGACCGGCTGATTCGCGAATTCATCCTGCTGTTGAAGCTCGGCCAGGTCGACCCGGCTTATTTTCGGGCCAAGTTCGGCGTCGACGTCTCCGCGCGCTTCGCCGCCCCGCTGGCCCGCCATCAGGCGGCGGGACACCTGGAGTTCGACGATGATCGCATCACGCTCACCCGGCAGGGGCTGCTGCGGGTTGACGAGTTGTTGCACGAGTTCTTCCGTCCGGAACACCGCGGACCCCGGTACGTCTGATGGGCCAGACGGTGACTTACGACGTCGTCGTGGTCGGCGGCGGCCCGGCGGGAGCGATGGCATCGACGGTGCTGGCCATGCATGGGCACCGGGTACTTCTGCTGGAAAAAGAGAAGTTTCCGCGCTACCACATCGGCGAATCCTTCCTGCCCTACAGCTATTTTCCGTTGCAGCGCATCGGAATGGTCGACAAGCTCGGCGAGGAGAAGTTCGTACGAAAGTATGCCGTGCAGTTCGCGGGTCAGGACGGCCGGGTATCGGCGCCGTTCTACTTTCATACCCACTTGGATCATGAGGCGGCCATAACCTGGCAGGTCCTGCGCAGCGAATTCGACCAGATACTTTTGGACAACGCCCGCGAGAAGGGCGTCGAGGTCCGCGAAGAGACCAGGGCCACCGCGATCCTGCGCGACGACGGGAAAGTCGTCGGGGTCAAGGCAATCGGCAGGGATGGCCGGGAATACGACATCGCCGCGGCAATGACCATTGATGCCAGCGGCCGCGACATCTTCACGCTCAGCAGAAACAATGGCCGCAAGTGGGACCCGGTAATCGACAAGACGGCGGTGTGGACCTATTACCATGGCGCACTGCGGGATCCCGGTGTCGATGAAGGCACCACCACCGTGGCGATGGTCCCCGAACGCGGCTGGTTCTGGTACATCCCGCAGCGCGACGACATGGTGAGCGTCGGGCTGGTCGCCGAAAAGGATTACCTGTTCTCCGGCACGCGCGACCTCAGCGAAATCTTTCAGCGCGAAGTCGGTAACAACCTGTGGATCAAGCAGCACCTGGCGCCCGGACGGCAGGTCGGTAAGCACTACGTCACGCGCGAGTATTCCTATCGCGGTGAACACTGCGCGGAGGACGGACTGATTCTGGTGGGCGACGCCTTCGCCTTTCTGGATCCGGTGTTTTCCTCCGGCGTCTATTTCGCATTGCGCAGCGGCGAACTGGCCGCCGACCAAGTGCACGACTGCTTACGCGATGGTGACGTATCGGCCTCCCGCTTCACGTCGTACGCCGAACGGATCTGCGGCGAGATCGAGTCGATGCGCAAACTGATCTACGTCTTCTACCACCCCGGTTTCAGTTTCGGAAGGCTGATCCGGGCCAATCCGGAAGTCCGCGGCGACCTCACCGATTGCCTGATCGGCAACTTGGACAAAGACTTTCAACGCCTCTTCGACGCCGTCGCCGAACAAGCCGCGATCCCGGCCCCATTGCCGTTCGGACGTCCGCGACTGGCGAGCTGAAAACCGCAACATCGGTTGCGAGATAACCCCTAGGAGCACTGGATGGAACGATGTCAAGAATCTGATGTCGCGGCTGAACCGGCCCCCGCGCCGACCTCGGATTGGAGCCCGCTCGCGCATCCGGTTTTCCGCGCACTCTGGACCGCTTCGGCGTTGTCCTACACCGGATTCGAGATCCGCAATTACGCCGCGCCATTGCTGATGGAAGATTTCCATCAGCCCTTTCACCTGCTGGAAGGCATGAAGCAATACGCGTTCGCGGCTTCGACTCTGCCGATCCCGCTGCTTGTATTGTTCGCCGGCGCGCTTGCCGACCGCGTCGACCGCCGCAAGCTGCTGATCGTCACGCACGTGTGGATGATGCTGGCCGCCGCAGCGTTGGGTGTGCTCACCATCGCGAACCTGATGACGCCGTGGATGTTGTTGGCATTTCTCTTCGTCATCGGCGCCGGGTACGCGATGATGAATCCGACGTTGCTGGCCGTGCTGCCCGGGCTGGTCGATCCGAGCGAACTCAAATCCGCCATGGCGCTCAACAGCGTCAATATGAACGTCGCCCGGGTAATGGGACCGGCGATCGGAGGGCTCGTCATCGTCGCCGTCGCGGGACGCGAGCCGTACTACGTCGGAAAGGGTTTGGCATTTCTCGCGACCGCCCTCTCGCTGGTCGGCGTGGTATTCGTGCTGATCAAATGGAAGCCGGGCCCGCGCGACTCGGCCGCGCCCGCCGAGTCGGTGCTCGCGTCGGCCTGGAAAGGGGTGCACTACGCATTCACTTCGCCGCGACTGCTGCAGATCAACGCCCGGATCTTCTTGTTCATGGTGTGCGCGGGAATCCTGCCCACCACGTGCGCGGTCATCTGCAAACAAACGCCTGCCCTCATGGGCGAGGCCGGGGCCTCCTACTTGATGGTGTCGTTCGGCGTCGGCGCGCTGGTCGGTGTGTACCGTATGCAGGAGCTGATGCGCCGTTTTGGTGTGGAACGAATCGTTGTAATCGGCACCGTCGTATGTGGCTTCGCGATTCTCGGTGTCGCCGAAATGACCTCCGTTTACGTCGGTTGCATCGCGATGTTCTTCGCCGGTTTCGCCTGGGTGATGATCCCGACCAACTTCAACATCGCCACTCAGTCGGCGGTTCCCGCGTGGATCAAGGGCAGGGTCATGGGTGTTTACGTGCTCGTATTGTGGGGCTCAATGGCGTTAGGCTCGCTGATCTTTGGCCGGCTGGCAGACAGCGTCGGGCAGCGGTCCTCGCTCTTCGCGGCGGGCCTCGGCGTGCTCGCCGGCTCGATCGCGATCATCTGGATCAGGTTGGTGCCCAGGCAGATTGAGCGGGCCTAGCCGCTGGATGCCGCCCAGCTGGGCGGGCGCTTCTGCAAGAAGGCGAGCATGCCTTCCCGGGCTTCGTCGGATACGAACAGCCGGGCCGATTCCTCGGTGAGGCGTTCGGCGTCGCGGTCGAAGCCTTCCAGCACCGCCGCTGTGGTCAGTGCCTTCGAAGCGGCCAGGCCCTGTGGTGAACCGCGGCCCACGTCGGCGATCACTGCGGCCACCGCGGTTTCGACGTCGTCTGCCGCGATAGAAACCAGTCCGATATCGGCCGCTTCGGTGGCCCCGAACGTTTCGCCGGTCAGGTAGTAGCGGGCGGCCGCCCGGGGGGACAGTTTGGGCAGCAAGGTGAGTGAAATGATCGCCGGCGCAACCCCAATGCGCGCCTCGGTCAGCGCGAAGGTGCTGCGCGGGCCGGCGACCACCATGTCGCATGCGCCGACCAGGCCGAAGCCGCCGGCCCGGACGTGGCCGTCGATCGCGCCGATGATCGGCAGCGGTGACTCGACCATGGCGCGCAGTAGCGCAGTCATCTCCCGTGCCCGTGCGACGGCCATGTCGTAGGGGTCGCCACCGCCCGCCTCGCTCAGGTCCGCGCCCGCGCAGAACGTGCCCCCGGTATGTCCGAGCACCACCGCCCGCACCGCGGGATCGGCTGCGGCGTTGCGCAATCCGTCCCGCAGCTGGCTGACGAGCGTGGTGGATAGCGCGTTGCGATTGTGTGGTGAGTTCAGGGTCAGGCGGGCTACCGGGCCCGCCGCTTCGGTGGGCCCGGAGTATTCGACGAGTGCTTCCATCAGTATGAGCGGGGCAGGCCCAGTGACGTCTGCGCGACGAAGTTGAGCACCATCTCGCGGCTGATCGGTGCGATACGGGCTAACCGGGCCGATGTCATCATGGCCGCTACGCCGTACTCCTTGGTCAGCCCATTGCCGCCCATCGACTGCACCGCCTGGTCGACCGCGCGGTTAGACGCTTCGGCCGCGGCATATTTGGCCATGTTGGCCGCTTCGGCGGCACCGCCGTCGTCGCCGTGGTCGTAGAGAGTCGCAGCCTTCTGCATCATCAGCTTGGCCAGTTCGAGCTCGATGTGGCACTGCGCCAACGGATGTGACAAGCCCTGGTGTGCACCGATCGGGGTGGACCAGACCTTGCGCGTCTTCACGTAGTCGACGGCCCTGTTGAGGGCGTAACGTCCCATGCCGACCGCGCTGGCCGCCCCCATGATCCGCTCGGGGTTCAGACCCGCGAAAAGCTGGGCGATCGCCGCGTCCTCTGCGCCGACGAGTGCATCGGCGGGCAACCGGACATCGTCGATGAAGACCTGGAACTGGCGCTCGGGACTGATCAGCTCCATCTCGATTGGGGTGTAAGTGAATCCGGGTGTGTCCGTGGGGACCACGAAGAGCGCCGGACGCAGCTTGCCGGTCTTAGCTTCTTCGGTGCGGCCCACCACAAGCACCGCTTGTGCCTGGTCGACGCCGGAGATGTAGACCTTCTGGCCCTTGAGGATCCAGTCGCTGCCGTCGCGGCGGGCCGTGGTGATGATCTTGTGTGAGTTGGAACCGGCGTCAGGCTCGGTGATGGCGAACGCCATTGTCAAAGAACCGTCGGCGATGCCTGGAACCCAGCGCTTCTTTTGTTCTTCGGTGCCGAACTTGCTGATGATGGTCCCGTTGATGGCGGGCGACACCACCATCAGTAGCAGCGCACTGCCGCCGGCCGCCATCTCCTCCATGACCAGGGACAGCTCGTACATTCCGGCACCGCCACCGCCGTATTCCTCGGGAAGGTTGACGCCGAGGAAGCCGAGTTTGCCTGCCTCTGACCATAATTCGGTCGTGTGCTCGTGATTGCGTGCTTTGGTCAGGTAGTACTCGGCGCCGTAGTTGGACACCCACGCCGCGACCGATTTGCGCAGTGCCTGGCGTTCCTCGCTCTCGATGAAGCTGGTGTCAGTCATTACGAATCTCCTTCTGAATGATGGTCGTGACCCGCTTCGCCCGGCTGCGCCGCGCTCGCGATCACTCCGGAACGATGGTCGTGACCCGCTTCGCCCGGCTGCGCCGCGCTCGCGATCACTCCGGAACGATGGTCGTGACCCGCTTCTACCCGTGCGAGCACAGCACCGACTTCGACTTGCTGGCCGGTTTGCACGTTGAGTTCGGCGAGGACCCCGTCGGCCGGCGCGGCGATGGTGTGTTCCATCTTCATCGCCTCCAGCCAGATAAGCGGCTGTCCGGAGGTGACGGTGTCACCGACCGCGGCGCCGATCCGGATGACGTTGCCCGGCATGGGAGCGACCAGTGAGCCCTGTTCGACGGCAGCGCCAGGCTCGGGGAAGCGCGGCAGCGCGATCAGGTGAACCGGTCCCAATGCCGAGTCGATGTAGACGTCAAGGCCGTAGCGGGCCACCCGGAAGCTGTGGGAAACCCCATCGTCGCCGAGTACCACCTGGTGCGGCGTGGCCGAAACCAGCTGTACCGTGGGGTCGTTGGGCAACGCCAATCCGGTTCTGGTGAAGCGGTATTCAATGCGGTGCTCGGCGTCGTCCTCGTCGCGGTACATCTTGACCTGGAAGCCCGAAGCGAGGTTGCGCCAGCCACTGGGAACAGCGGCGAATACCTCTGCCGTCGCGCGATTGTGCGCGGCGTCGGCCAGCGCGGCGGCGATTGCCGACAGCCGGACCGTCGCCGGGTCCGCCAGCGGTGCCGATAGTTCCGCCAGGCCGTGCGTGTCGAAGAACGCCGTGTCGGTGGCGCCATCGAGAAAAGCGCGATGACGCAGCACATTAACCAGCAACTCACGGTTGGTGCGCAGGCCGTGCAGCTGAGCGCGCGCCAGCGCGTCGGCCAGCACCAGCGCCGACTGCCGGCGCGTCGGAGCGTAAGAGATGACCTTGGCCAGCATCGGATCGTAGTAGATCGAAACCGTGCAGCCGTCGACGATCCCGGAATCCAGCCGAATGCCGGTCCGGTTGCCCAGCGAGCCGAACTCCGAGCGCACCGCGGGCAGCGCGATGGTATGTATCAGGCCCGCCTGCGGCTGCCATCCGCGGGCCGGGTCCTCGGCATATAGCCGAGCCTCGATCGAATGTCCTTGGGCAGCAGGCGGTTCGGTATCGAGCCGGCCTCCATCGGCAACCATCAGCTGCAGCTCGACGAGATCCAGGCCAGTGGTCTCCTCGGTAACCGGGTGCTCGACCTGCAGCCGGGTGTTCATCTCCAGGAAGTAGAACTCGCCGTTATCATCGGCGAGGAATTCCACCGTGCCGGCGCCGGCGTAGCCGATCGCTTCGGCGGCCAGCCGGGCGGCGTCGAACAGCTTGGCGCGCATGCCCGGTGTCCGTTCGACCAATGGGGACGGGGCCTCTTCAATGATCTTCTGATGGCGGCGCTGAATCGAGCACTCGCGCTCGCCCACCGGCCACACGGTGCCGTGGGTGTCGGCCATGACCTGAACCTCGATGTGGTGCCCGGTGGGCAGATAGCGTTCGCAGAACACTGTCGGGTCGCCGAATGCGGACTGCGCTTCGCGCTGGGCGGCCGCGACTTCGGCTGGCAGAGCGGATAATTCGCGAACTACCCGCATGCCGCGGCCGCCGCCCCCGGCGGACGCTTTCACCAGTACAGGTAGCTGGGCTTCGGTGACCGTGTCGGGGTCCAGCTCGTCGAGCACCGGCACCCCGGCGGCCGACATCAGCTTCTTGGACTCGATCTTGGAGCCCATCGCCCGAACCGCGTCGACCGGCGGTCCCACCCAAACCAGGCCCGCCTCCTGCACCGCCGCAGCGAATTCGGCGTTCTCCGAAAGGAATCCATACCCGGGATGAATGGCGTCGGCACCGGCGGCGCGGGCGGCCGCAATAAGGGCTTCGGCGTTGAGATAGTCGTTGGTCTGTGCCAAGTGAACCCGGGCGTCAGCCTCGGCAACGTGCGGTGAACCAGCGTCGGGGTCGGTGTAGACGGCGACGGTACCCAGACCCAGCCGACGGCAGGTGGCGAACACTCGCCGGGCGATCTCGCCGCGGTTGGCGACCAGCACTCGAGTAATCATGGGATCACATTCTGAAGACGCCGAAGTTCGACGTCCCCTTGATCGGGCCATTGGCTATGGCGGACAAACACATTCCCAACACGGTGCGGGTGTCGCGCGGGTCGATCACCCCGTCGTCGTAGAGCATCCCGGACAGGACCAACGGCAGCGACTCGGCTTCGATCTGCCCTTCGACCGCGGCGCGCATGGCAGCATCAGCGGCGTCGTCGACCTGCTGGCCGCGTGATTCGGCGGCCGCGCGTGCCACGATCGACAGCACACCCGCGAGCTGGGCACCGCCCATGACCGCCGATTTGGCGCTGGGCCAAGCGAACAGGAACCGGGGATCGTAGGCGCGTCCGCACATCCCGTAGTGGCCGGCGCCGTAGGACGCGCCGATCAGCAGCGAGATGTGCGGGACGGTCGAGTTCGACACGGCGTTGATCATCATCGAGCCGTGCTTGATCATGCCGCCTTCCTCGTAATCCTTGCCCACCATGTAACCGGTGGTGTTGTGCAGGAACAGCAATGGCGTGTCGTAGCGGTTGGCCAGCTGAATGAACTGGGTGGCCTTTTGCGACTCCTCGCTGAAGAGAATGCCGCGCGCATTGGCCAGGATGCCCAGCGGGTAGCCGTGCAACTGAGCCCATCCCGTCACCAGCGACGAGCCGTACAACGGCTTGAATTCGTCGAATTCGGAGCCGTCGACGATGCGGGCGATCACCTCGCGGGGGTCGAACGGGATGCGCAGGTCTGCGGGCACAATGCCGATCAGCTCTTCGGTATCGAACAACGGCTCGGCCACCGGCTTGGGTTTGGGTCCCTGCTTGACCCAGTTCAGCCGGGCGACGATGCGACGGCCGATCCGGATGGCGTCGAGTTCGTCGAGTGCGAAGTAGTCAGCCAATCCCGAAATGCGGGCGTGCATTTCGGCGCCACCCAGTGACTCGTCGTCGGACTCCTCGCCGGTGGCCATCTTGACCAGCGGGGGACCGGCCAGGAACACCTTCGAGCGTTCCTTGATCATCACCACGTGGTCGGACATGCCGGGCACATAGGCGCCGCCGGCCGTCGAGTTGCCGAATACGAGTGCGATAGTCGGGATCCCGGCCGCCGAAAGGCGGGTCAGGTCGCGGAACATCTGTCCACCGGGGATGAAGATTTCCTTCTGGGTGGGCAGGTCGGCGCCGCCGGACTCCACCAGCGAGACCACCGGAAGGCGGTTCTGTAGCGCGATCTGGTTGGCCCGCAGTATCTTTCGCAGTGTCCACGGATTACTGGTGCCGCCCTTCACGGTCGGATCATTGGCGACGATCATGCACTCCACGCCACACACCGCGCCGATTCCGGTGACCGTACTGGCCCCGACTTTGAACGCGCTGCCCCACGCCGCCAGCGGACTCAGTTCGAGGAACGGGGAATCAGGGTCGACGAGCAGCTCGATGCGTTCGCGGGCGGTGAGCTTGCCGCGGGCGTGGTGGCGTTCGACGTACTTCGGCCCGCCGCCGTCCAGCGCTTCGGTTAGTGCGGCGGTGATTTCGTCGAGCTTGCCGGTTGCCGCGGACGCCGCCTCGGCGAAGGTTGCGCCGTTGGGATCGAGAGTGGACTGCAGCACGGTCACGATTGGTACCCCAGACGTTTGGCGGCCAATGCGGTGAGTATTTCGGTGGTTCCGCCGCCGATGCCAAGAATCCTCATGTCGCGGTATTGGCGCTCGATTTCGGATTCGGCCATGTAACCCATGCCGCCGAACAGCTGAACGGCTTGGTGGGCCACCCATTCGCCGGCCTTCACCGCGGTGTTCTTGGCGAAACAGACCTCCGCGATGAGGTCGGTCTCACCGGCGAGTTGACGTTCCACCACATGGCGCGAGTAGACACGTGCGACGTCGATGCGGCGGGCCATGTCGGCGAGCGTGTTCTGCACCGCTTGCCGTGAGATCAGTGGACGGCCAAAGGTTTGCCGGTCCCGGCACCACTGCGCGGTAATATCCAGACACCGTTGCGCGCTCGAATACGCCTGCGCGGCAAGGGCGATGCGCTCGGCGACGAATGCCTGCGCGATCTGGGCGAAGCCGCTGTTCTCGGCGCCGACGAGATTGGCCTTCGGAACCCGCACGTCGGTATAGGACAGTTCGGCGGTGTCAGAGGAGCGCCAGCCCATCTTGTCCAGTTTGCGGCTCACTTGGAAGCCAGGCGTGCCCTTCTCGACCACGATCAGCGAAACGCCCGCCGCGCCGGGGCCTCCCGTGCGCGCCGCGGTAACCACGAAGTCGGCACGAACCCCGGAAGTGATGTAGGTCTTGGCGCCGTTGATGACGTACTCGTCTCCGTCGGAGACGGCCGCGGTGCGCAGATGCCCGACGTCGGAGCCGCCGCCGGGTTCGGTGATGGCCAGCGCACCGATCTTGTCGCCGGCCAGCGTAGGGCGCACGAACTTCTCGATCAGGCGCTCGTCGCCTGAGGCGATCATGTGCGGAACCGCTATCCCGCAGGTGAACAGCGATGCGAAAACGCCTCCCGGGGAACCGGATTGGTGCATTTCTTCGCAGACGATCACCGAGTCGGCGCCGTCGCCGCCACCACCGCCGGCCGACTCGGGCAGCCCGGCGCCCAACAGGCCGGTGGCTCCGGCGCGCCGGTGCAAATCGCGCGGCAGCTCGCCGGTGCGTTCCCACTCCTCGACGTTGGGCAGGATCTCTCGTTCAGCGAACGCGCGCACCGTCTTTCGCAGCTGATCGCGCTCGGGCGTGTTCCAAATGTTCACAAAAGCCTCTCTGGAATATCGACGTGTCGGCTGCGCAACCATTCGCCCAACCCCTTGGCCTGCGGATCGAATCGCGCCTGGTACGCGACGCCCTGACCGAGGATCCCTTCGATGACGAAGTTCACCGCCCGCAGATTGGGCAGTACATGACGGGTGACCTCTAGGTCGGCGGCTTCCGGGAGCAGCTCCTTGAGCAGCTCGACGGTCAAAGTATTGGCCAGCCAACGCCACTGGTCGTCGGTGCGCACCCACACTCCGACGTTGGCTGACCCGCCCTTGTCGCCGCTACGGGCACCGGCGATCAGGCCCAGTGGCGCTCGGCGGGTCGGACCGGTGGGCAATGGGTCCGGCAACGCCGGCGGATCGGCCGGGGCCAGCTCTAAAGTCTCGGTTGCGCAAGGGATTTCGGTGCGAGTGCCGTCGTGATGCACCGCGACGTGCGGCACCTGGGTCGCCGCCACATAGCCGGCGGTGAACACGCCGTACACCTGCCCTTCGCCGGGCGGGGCGGTGACGGTGAAACCCGGATAGCTGGCCAGGGCCAATTCGACCGCGGCCGAGGAGAATTGGCGACCTACATTGGCCGGATCGGGATCACGGACCACGCAGCGCAGCAGTGCGCTGGCGGCCTCCTCGGTGTCCGCGTCGGGGTGGTCGGTGCGGGCCAGGGTCCACTCGAGTTCGGCGGGCTTGACGGTCAGGCTGGATTCCAGCTGGCGGCGCACCAATTCCGCTTTGGCTTCGATGTCCAGGCCGGTCAGCACGAACGTCATGGCATTACGGAAGCCGCCGATGCTGTTCAGTGACACCTTCAGGGTGGGCGGTGGCGGCTCGCCAACCACACCGCTGATGCGCACTCGGTCGGGTCCGTCGGACGACAGCTCGATGGTGTCCATACGGGCGGTTACGTCTGGGTTGGCGTACCGCGCGCCGGTGATCTCGTAGAGCAATTGCGCGGTGACGGTGTCGACGCTGACCAGGCCGCCGGTGCCGGGGTGCTTGGTGATCACCGCGGAGCCGTCGCCGTTGACCTCGGCCAGGGGGAAGCCGGCGTGGAGGAGGCCGGAGGAGTCCGAAATTTCGGTGAAGAACGCGTAGTTGCCGCCGGTGGCCTGAACGCCACATTCGATGACATGCCCGGCGACAACGGCACCGGCGAGCTGGTTGTAATCGGTGCGGCCCCAGCCGAAGTGAGCGGCGGCTGACCCGACGATCACCGAGGCGTCGGTGACACGGCCGGTCACCACCACGTCGGCCCCGGCATGAAGGCAGTCGGCGATGCCCCATGCGCCCAGGTAGGCGTTCGCGGTGAGCGGCGAGCCGAGGCCGAGTTCGGCCGCGCGGGCCTGCAGGTCGTCGCCTTCGACATGGGCCACCTGGGCCGGGATGCCCAGCCGTTGCGCAAGGGCACGAACCGCGTCGGCCAGCCCGGCGGGATTGAGGCCCCCGGCGTTGGCGACGATCCGCACTTCGTGGTCGACGGCCAGCCCCAGGCAATCTTCGAGCTGGGTCAAGAACGTCTTGGCGTAACCCCGGTCCGGGTTCTTCATCCGGTCGCGGCCAAGGATCAGCATGGTCAGTTCGGCCAGGTAGTCGCCGGTGAGGTAGTCAACTTCGCCGCCGGTGAGCATCTCGCGCATGGCCGACAGCCGGTCGCCGTAAAAGCCCGAGCAGTTCGCGATACGCACGGCATTGGAGACGGCATGAGAACCGGCCCTGGAAACGGCAGCCATGCGCGTCCTCCCTCCGTTGGGATTATTCGGCCGGCGAGATCAACCAACCAACCGGTAGGTCAGCATAGCCCGATCGAAATAACGAGGGGTGAATACCCGCCTGGAACCCGTTTTGGCCAGCAGCAGGTCACCGATTACCCTTTGAGTAACAAGTCGCCGTTCGGCCGACCGGCCATGCCGCGCGACACGCCCGACCCGAAACCCCAATCGAGGAGTAAGGCCCGACCATGGCCGTACCTAAGCGCAGGATGTCGCGCGCGAATACCCGAAGCCGGCGCTCGCAGTGGAAGGCCACTAAGACCGATCTGGTCGGCGTCAACGTGGGCGGCCACAAGCACAAGGTGCCGCGCCGGCTGCTCAAGGCTGCCCGGCTCGGCCTCATCGATCTCGACAAGCGCTAGCCGCGATCACAGCTGCCCCACCAGTCTCTAGGTGGGCCAGGTACATCTTTGCCCGCCACGTGAGCGACAGTTTTCGGTGTCGCTCGGAGGTGGGCAAACGAACCATTTTTCCCGTCAGGGACCAATGTGACGGATGTGGTTCGAGTTTGCCGGGCAACGGCTCCGCATCGGCGCGTCTCTCAGCCCTGTCTCAGGCGTTCGTACGAAACTAGTTCCGTGCGGATACTTGTCGTCGACGACGATCGCGCAGTACGCGAGTCGCTGCGCAGGTCGCTTTCTTTCAATGGTTACTCCGTTGAGCTGGCCCACGACGGGCTCGAGGCCCTGGAGATGATTGCCAGCGATCGACCTGACGCGTTGGTGCTCGATGTCATGATGCCGCGGCTCGACGGACTCGAGGTGTGCCGTCAACTCCGCAGCACCGGTGATGACCTGCCCATTCTGGTGCTGACCGCGCGCGACTCGGTATCCGAGCGGGTGGCCGGCCTGGACGCGGGCGCCGACGACTACCTGCCGAAGCCGTTCGCTCTCGAAGAGCTGCTGGCGCGGATGCGGGCGCTGCTGCGCCGCACCAAACCCGACGACGACACCGCCGAGTCGGTAGCCATGCGCTTCTCCGACCTGGCATTGGACCCGGTGACCCGCGAAGTCACCCGCGGCCAGCGCCGGATCAGCCTCACCCGCACCGAGTTCGCCCTGCTGGAGATGCTGATCGCCAATCCGCGCCGGGTGCTGACCCGCAGCCGCATCCTGGAAGAGGTGTGGGGATTCGACTTTCCCACCTCCGGCAACGCGCTGGAGGTCTATGTCGGGTATCTGCGCCGCAAAACCGAGGCCGATGGCGAGCCGCGGCTGATCCACACCGTGCGCGGCGTGGGTTACGTGCTTCGCGAAACACCGCCCTGATGAGTTGGTTCCGTCGCCCTCCCCGGGCGGGCCGCGCACCGCTGAGAGCTACCAGCTCGCTGTCCCTGCGGTGGCGGGTGATGCTGCTGGCAATGTCGATGGTCGCGATGGTCGTCGTGCTGATGTCGTTCGCCGTATACGCGGTGATCTCGGCAGCGCTCTACAGCGACATCGACAACCAGCTGCAAAGCCGGGCGCAGTTGCTGATCGCCAGCGGCTCGCTGGCCGCCGATCCCGGCAAGGCCATCGAAGGCACCGCCTACTCCGACGTCAACGCGATGCTGGTGAACCCGGGCCATTCCATCTACACCGCTAATCAGCCCGGGCAGACGCTGCCCGTCGGCACGCCGGAGAAAGCGGTGATCCGCGGCGATCTGTTCATGTCCCGGCGCACTGCATCCGATCAGCGGGTGCTTGCCATTCACCTGCCCAGCGGCAGCTCACTGCTGATCTCCAAGAGCCTGAAGCCCACCGAAGCGGTCATGACCAAATTGCGCGCGGTGCTGCTTATTGTCGGTGGCGTCGGCGTGGCAGTGGCCGCGGTGGCCGGCGGGATGGTCACCAGGGCCGGGCTGCGCCCGGTGGGCCGGCTCACTGAAGCCGCCGAACGCGTGGCGCGAACCGACGACCTGCGACCCATCCCCGTCTTCGGCAGTGACGAACTGGCCAGGCTCACCGAAGCGTTCAACCTGATGCTGCGAGCGCTGGCCGAGTCCCGGGAACGGCAGGCTCGGCTGGTCACAGATGCCGGGCACGAATTGCGCACCCCGCTGACATCGCTGCGCACCAACGTCGAACTGCTGATCGCTTCCATGGCACCCGGTGCGCCGCGGCTACCCGAGCAGGAGATGGTCGATCTGCGCGCCGATGTACTGGCCCAGATCGAGGAATTATCCACGCTGGTAGGCGATTTGGTGGACCTCACCCGCGGCGACGCCGGCGAAGTCGTGCACGAGCCGGTGGACATGGCCGACGTGGTGGACCGCAGCCTGGAGCGGGTCCGCCGGCGGCGTAACGACATCCACTTCGACGTCCAGGCCATTCCCTGGCAGGTTTACGGCGACGCGGCCATGCTTTCGCGTGCGGTGCTCAATCTGATGGACAACGCGGCGAAGTGGAGCCCACCGGGCGGCCATGTCGGCGTGGTGCTGCGACAGCTCGACCCGTCGCACGCCGAGCTGGTGGTTTCCGATCGCGGTCCGGGCATCCCGCCCCAAGAGCGCCGTCTGGTGTTCGAGCGCTTCTACCGGTCGACGTCGGCGCGGGCGATGCCCGGTTCCGGCTTGGGGTTAGCCATCGTCAAACAGGTGGTACTCAACCACGGTGGCTCGCTGCGCGTCGAGGAAACCGAGCCGGGCGGCCAGCCCCCTGGAACCGCGATCTACGTGCTGTTACCCGGTCGGCCGATGCCGTCCACGGGCGCGGCTACGCCCCAGTCCGGTGCTGCGGCGAACGGGTTCGCAGACAGCGAGAACTCTCGGGCTTCGGCGAACGTTATCTCAGAGGATTCTCAGTCCGCGCGCGCAAGGTAGTGGTGCGGTTACTGTTGAAAACCACATCCATGCTTGCCGCGCATGGCCAAGCTTCCTAGGAAGCCAAGAAACAAGAGGAAGAGCGACTTAGCGACATGACGAATCACCCGAGGTATTCGCCACCGCCGCAGCAGCCGGGATATCGCGCGCCTAATCAGCCTGTGCCCCCCGCTTATGCCCAGGGGCCGGCGTACAACCAGCAGTTCGATTGGCGCCGCCAGCAGTCGCCGTCCTCCCAAACAAGCCAGTTCCGGCAACCCTACGAGGGTTTCAGTGGCACCGGGGCCGGCCCGATACCCGGCGGTACCGGGGCCGGGCCGATCCCGGGTGGGACGGGTCCCGGGCCGATCCCCGGGGGCACCGGGCCGGGGCCCATACCCGGGATGCTCCCGCCGATGGGCCCGATCGGTCCGCCGCCCACGGTCATCCGCCAAAGAAGGCCTCGCGCGGGAATGTTGGCCGTCGGCGCGCTGACCATCGCAGTGGTATCGGCCGGCATTGGCGGTGCGGCGGCATCGGTCGTCGAACTCAACCGCTCACCTGCCGGCCTGAATGGCGGGTCCTCGGCGACGGGTGCTGCTCCCAGCGTCCCAGCGGCCAACATGCCGCCCGGCTCGGTGGAGCAGGTGGCCTCCAAAGTGGTGCCCAGCGTCGTAATGCTCGAGACCGACATGGGCAGACAGTCGGAGGAGGGCTCGGGCGTCATCCTGTCCGCCGATGGCCTGATCATGACCAACAACCACGTTGTGGCGGCCGCCGCGAAGCCGCCGGCCGGCCCGCCGCCCAAAACCACGGTGACGTTCTCCGACGGCCGTACCGCGTCGTTCACAGTGGTCGGGGCCGACCCCACCAGCGATATCGCCGTCGTCCGCGTTCAGGGCGTTTCCAACCTCACTCCGATCGCCATCGGCTCTTCCTCGGATCTGCGGGTCGGTCAGCCGGTGGTGGCTATCGGGTCGCCGCTGGGCTTGGCGGGCACGGTTACCACCGGGATCGTCAGCGCGCTCAACCGGCCGGTGTCCACGACGGGCGAGTCGGGCAACCAGAACACCGTGCTGGACGCCATTCAGACCGACGCCGCGATCAACCCCGGTAACTCCGGCGGCGCGTTGGTCAACATGGGCGGCCAACTCGTCGGCGTCAACTCGGCCATCGCCACGCTCGGCGCCGATTCCGGTGACGCGCAGAGCGGCTCGATCGGACTCGGCTTCGCCATTCCGATCAACCAGGCCAAGCGCATCGCCGACGAGTTGATCAGCACCGGCAAGGCGTCACACGCCTCACTCGGGGTGCAGGTGACCACCGACAAGGGCGTTCCGGGGGCGAAGGTCGTCGACGTCGTGCAAAACGGTGCCGCCGCCAACGCCGGCTTACCCAAGGGCGTCGTCGTCACCAAGGTCGACGACCGCCCGATCAACAGCGCCGATGCACTGGTCGCGGCGGTGCGGTCCAAGGCGCCGGGCGACAAGGTCACGCTGACCTTCCAGGATCCGTCGGGTAGTAATCGCACTGTGCAGGTCACGCTGGGTAAGGCGGAACAGTGATGAAGGTCGATCCGCAGTTGTCTGAGCTCGGTTATACGGTTGCACCCATGGAACAGGGTGCGGAGTTGGTAGTCGGCCGGGCACTCGTCGTCGTCGTCGACGATCGCACCGCCCACGGGGATGAGGACCACAGCGGCCCGCTGGTCACCGAATTGCTCACCGAAGCCGGATTCGTCGTCGACGGGGTGGTAGCGGTCGAGGCCGACGAGGTCGAGATCCGAAATGCGCTCAACACCGCGGTGATCGGCGGCGTTGACCTGGTGGTGTCCGTCGGCGGGACCGGAGTGACGCCTCGCGATGTCACCCCGGAAGCCACCCGCGACATTCTGGACCGGGAGATCCTCGGCATCGCCGAGGCCATCCGCGCCTCGGGCCTTTCCGCGGGCATCGTCGACGCCGGCCTGTCCCGCGGCCTGGCGGGTGTTTCGGGCAGCACGCTGGTGGTCAACCTTGCCGGCTCCCGCTATGCGGTGCGCGACGGTATGGCGACGCTGAATCCGCTGGCCGCCCACATCATTGGGCAATTGTCGAGTTTGGAGATCTGACCCGAGCCGGTTGCGCTATTGGGATTCGGCCTCCGCGCGGGGTCCGTGCTCTGGTGTCGGTGCCCCGCCGCCGTGCTTGCCGGACGAGCTTCCATTGGTCTGCGCGAGTAGGTCGCGGATTTCGGTGAGCAGCACGACTTGCGCGTCGTCGGCCTGCTCGACCTCGCCCTTCTTGCGCAGCGTGCTGTAGGGCAGGACGACCAGGAAATACACGACCGCCGCGACGAGGATGAAGTTGATCGCGGCCGACAACAGGATGTTCAGGTCGATGGTTTGACCGCCGCCGATGCTGATCTTCAAGGCGCCTACGTTGGACTGCTCGTTTACCCCGATCCGGTTGATCAGCGGCGTGATGATGCTGTCGGTGAACTTCGTGACCAACGCCGTGAATGCCGTACCGATGACCACCGCGACCGAGAGGTCGACGATATTGCCCCGCGAGAGAAATTCTTTGAACCCTTTGAGCATCGAACGTCCTTTCTGCAGTGGACAGCTGCTAATCCCCGGGTGACCCAAGGAAAACCTAACCCAGCCGAGGCAATTTGCCACGGTGCGCAGACCACTATGTTGTGATGGGCGCGGCGGCGTGTGCCGCCTCGCGTTGAGCGTCCGCGGGGTCGGGGTCAGCCGGACGCTGAGACTGAAGTAGGTACTTACACAAGCAATCCAACAGGTGTTTAATAGTCCCCGGCTACACCACGCGAAACTGCGCAGCAGAGGACTCGATGAGCCACGAACCCTTCGTTCAGTTGAAGCACTTGAGCCGTACCTTCCAAGAAGGAGTAACTCAGCGCAAAGTCCTGGACGACATCACTGGCGATTTCGAATCGGGTGAGTTCGTGGTTCTCTTGGGGCAAAGTGGCAGTGGCAAAAGCACGCTGCTCAACCTTATTAGCGGCATCGAAAGGCCGACGACGGGTGAGGTCATCATCAATGGCTTTTCGATTACCGCGAAGAACGATCGAGACCGCACACGGTTTCGGCGTGATCACATTGGAATTGTATTTCAATTCTTCAATTTGATTCCCACCCTCACTGTGCTGGAAAACATCACCCTGTCCCAGGAGCTGGCCGGTGTCCGGCGCCGAAATGCGATTGGTGTCGCGCGCGACCTCCTGCAGAAAGTTGGCATGGGCGGGCGCGAAAGCACACTTCCCGACAAGCTCTCCGGTGGAGAACAACAACGGGTGGCTATTTGTCGAGCGTTGGCGCACAATCCGCTGCTGGTCCTAGCCGATGAGCCAACGGGCAATCTCGACAACGAAATAGGGGACAAGGTATTGGCGCTTCTGCTTGATCTCACTCGTGAAGCAGGTAAGACGCTGATCATGGCCACACACAATCCGACGGTGGCGCATCAGGCAGATCGAGTTCTCTATTTGCATAGCGGAAAATTGGTGACTGGGATGGCCCATGGGACCGAAGTGGACGACCGGGTCAGCTCGGGGCCGATCATCTGATTGAGATGAGAATCCCAACGGCGTTTACTTCTTTACCGCTGTGGCGCACGGCTTGGCGCCGCGCGCGGCAGCGGCCATTTCAATATATTCTCCTGGTCCTGGGTATCGCCCTGGGCGTGGCCATGGTCGTGGCAATCGACCTGACCAACGTCTCAGCCCAACGCGCTCTTGACATCTCGGCCGAGGCCATCACCGGAAAAGCCACACATCGGCTGGCCGGCGGCCGTGGCGGCAGCCTCGACCAGCAGATCTACCTGGACCTTCGAAAACGCGGATTTGATTTCTCGGCTCCTGTGGTCGAAGGGTATGTGCTGGCCCCAACACTTGGAAATCGCCCCATGCGCTTGATGGGGATCGACCCTTTCGCAGAACCGCCTTTTCGCCCGGATCTGTGGCGGCAGCAAGATCTTGAGGCGGCCAGTAACTTTCTCGTCCGGCCGAACGGTGTCATTTTGGGCCGGGACGTCGCCGCGGAATATCATTTGGCGCTCGGTGACAGGTTTGTAGTGCAAGTGCAAGGTGCACCCACCACCGTCACCCTGGTGGGACTCTTTACCCCGGCCGACGCAATTACCGCACAACGGCTACGGGAACTGATCATCGCGGATATTGCCACAGCGCAAGAACTGTTTCATATGCCTGGCAGGCTTAGTCACATTGATTTGATCGTCAAAGATGAGGCCACCGCCACGCAGATCAAACAAGGATTGCCGAGCGGTGTGCGCCTAGAGGCGGCAACCGCGAAAAGCCATATCATGAAACAGATGATGACGGGGTTCGCCGTCAATCTGACCGCCATGAGTTTGATCGCCTTGCTGGTCGGCGTATTTCTGATCTACAACACCGTGACGTTCAATGTTGTGCAACGGCGTCGTTTGTTCGGCATTCTGCGGTGTCTGGGTGTCACACGTGACCAGCTGTTTCGGTTGATAATGACTGAAACACTCGTTGCCGGACTGCTCGGCAGCGGATTGGGCCTCTTGTTCGGCGTTTGGCTTGGCGAAGGCCTGATTGGCGTGGTGACTCAATCCATCAATGATCTTTACTTCGTCGTCAATGTGCGTGAAGTCGCTTTATCGCCGGAAAGTTTAGTCAAGGGCTTGATGGTCGGCGTCGTTGCGGCGTTACTGGCCGCCCTGCCACCTGCGGTGGAGGCGATGCGCAGCCCTCCGGCCAGCACATTGCGTCGGTCTGCGCTGGAAGGCGAAGTGAGCGCACTCGTCCGGTGGCTGTGGGTAGCCGCGATTTGCTTGGGTGGCTTTGGCGCATTGATGCTGTGTTGGCCGGGCAAGAACCTGGCCCTCGCGTTCACCGGCCTGTGTGCGGTGATGATCGCCTTCGCGCTGTTTGCGGCGCCGGTGGCCCGATTCGTGATGGTGCGCCTGGCACGGCTGTTCGGCCGCGTCTTCGGTCCACTGGGAGCGCTGGCCCCGCTCGATATCGTGCGCTCGTTGAGCCGAACCTCTGTCGCCATAGCCGCGCTGACGACGGCGGTGTCGGTAATTGTTGGGGTCTCGCTGATGGTCGGCTCGTTTCGGCAAACGTTCGCCAATTGGCTCGGGCTGACCTTGCAAACGGATATCTACGTGTCGGCACCAGCGCTAACCTCCACGCGCCCCAGTGGGAATCTGCCTCCAGATGCCGTGCGGACCTTGAAACAATGGCCAGGCGTACGCGAGGCAATCGCGAGTCGCTATACGGCCGTCTTTGCCCCCGACTGGGGCCGGGAGGTGGACCTGACGGCGGTCACGGGCGATATTTCCGACGGAAAGCGACCGTATCGCTGGATCAGCGGTGATGAGCACACACTGTGGCATCGCTTCTTGGCCGGCGAAGGAGTCATGCTGTCGGAGCCGTTGGTATCACGCCAGAATCTGCGGACTCCGCCAGGACCGGTAAGGCTGATGACGGAGTCGGGACCGCGGAAGTTCCCGGTCTTAGCGGTCTACTCCGACTACACCTCGGATCAAGGGGTGGTGTTGATGGACCAGGCCACCTATCGGTCCAATTGGCGCGATCCCGATGTGACCAATATGGCGCTCCTTCTGAAGCCGGGCGTAAGTGTCGATGGCCTGCTCGGTGAGCTACACGCAGCATTCGAAGGACGAAAAGATCTGGTCATCCAATCCAGCCGCAGTCTGCGTGACGCCGCGCTGGTTACGTTTGAACGCAGCTTTGCCGTTACCGGTGCCTTGCGGCTGGTGGCCACCATAGTCGCCGTCATCGGGATATTAGGCGCTTTGATGAGTTTGGCTTTGGAGCGGGTTCGTGAATTGGGCACTTTTCGTGCTATCGGCATGAGCCGACGTCAATTGTGGAAATTGGTTCTTTTAGAAGCCGGACTCCTCGGTGGCACGGCGGGTTTGATTGCGATGCCTTCGGGCTTTGTATTGGCGTGGATACTCATTCGCATTATAAATTTGCGATCGTTTGGCTGGTCCCTGGACATGCACTTTGACTTCGGATACTTCGGCCAGGCGTTTTTGGTGGCAGTGGTCGCTGCCCTGGCGGCGGGTATCTATCCTGCTTGGCATACGACGCGGCTGAGCATTGCCTCGGCTATCCGGGAAGAGTAATAAGACATGAAGAAGACCGGACTGGGGCTTATAGCGATCCTTACCTTGGCAGCGGGTTTGTGGTGGTGGCAACAACCAGAAGGGTCGGGGGCGTCCACTCAATCCTTGCTCGGCCTCTTGGCCGATGAAAATACGACTGGATATGCCGTGGCCACGGAGCCGGGCGCCATTCGTTTTCCGCGCGATCTGGGGCCGCACGAGGAATATCAGGGTGAATGGTGGTACTACACCGGCAATCTGGCAACCGCTGACGGGCGGCTTTTTGGCTATCAGCTCACCTTCTTCCGCCGGGCTTTGGCGCCTCCACTGAAGGCGGCGGCTACCGTCGACGCATCCGCGTGGCGGGCTGATCAGGTCTATTCTGCGCATTTTGCCGTGAGCGACATCGGCAACGGGGCCTTTTATCCGGTAGAGAAATTCAGCCGGGGTGCGGTGGGCCTCGCCGGGGCGAGCGCTGCGCCCTACGCGGTGTGGCTGGAAGATTGGTCTGTGCATGAAGGGGAAAATAATTCGGTCCAGGTCATCGCGAAATCGGACAACGCTACCGTCGATCTGACGCTAACCCAGACACTGCGTCCCATTTTGCATGGAAATGACGGTTTGAGCGCCAAAGGCGAGGAAGCCGGAAACGCTACCTATTACTATTCGATGGCGCGCCAGCAGACCCGGGGAACGGTGACGGTCAATGGCCAGAAGTTTTCCGTGAGCGGCCTCAGCTGGAACGACCACGAGTATGGCAGCAGCGCTTTGGACGCAGATGATATCGGCTGGGATTGGTTCTCGATGCAATTTGACAACGGTACCGCCCTGATGATGTTTCAGATTCGGCAGTCGAATGGCCGCGTGAAGCCGACTTCTAGTGGCTCCTATATTGCCAGCGATGGCACCGTAACCCACCTGGCGCTGTCCGATTGGCGCTTGACACCGACGGAGCATTGGACGAGTCAGCGCAGTGGCGCCACTTACCCTATTGGATGGGAAATCGAGATCAGGAAGCTGGGCTTGGCCCTTTCCGGGTCGGCTTTGATGCCCAATCAAGAGTCGCCGCTGTCAACGACGTACTGGGAGGGGGCCGTGGCGTTCGACGGACGCCATCAAGATACACCTATCAAGGGCCGGGGATATGTTGAAATGACTGGCTACTCGCGCGCCACACATTGATTTGAAGAAAGGAAAAATGATAGAACTCAGTTACAGTACATTCGGCTTAACCAATATCGATTTCCTCGACTCCATTATTGAAGTGGACAAGGTGGGATATCCGGGCATCGAGCTGGCTTTTCACCGGGATCACTTCAATCCGTTCAACCTGACCGATGATTACGTTGCCGAGATCAAGCGGCGACTGTCCGCCGTGCGGAGCAAAGCCGCGTGCGTGGCGACCGCTTCCCATTTCTTCAGCCCCGCCCGTCCCCACGAACCATCGCTGATGAGCCCCGATCTAGCCGGCCGGAAACGCCGCATCGACCTCATCCGTCGTGGCATCGACGTCGCTCGCAAGCTGGATGTTCCCCTTGTCACCTTCGGCAGCGGCTTCATCCGCGACGAACACGTGGTGAACCCGTCGGCCAACCCGCGCGAACTGCTAGTCGACAGCATTCATCAATGTCTGGCGAGCGTGCATGACGACGAAGACATCACTCTTTTGATCGAGCCTGAGCCCGGCATGTACATCGAAACGATCGAAGAGGGGCTGAGCCTGATCGATGAAGTCAACTCGCCCAAATTCCAGTTGCATCTGGACATGTGTCACCTGTACTGCTCCCATGAGGATTATGTCGGCGCGCTAGCAAAGGCCGCGCCGCATGCTCGCTTCCTCCATGTCTCAGATGCGCAGGCTGGTTACAACCTCAAAATCGTGAAAATGGCCGATGATCTGGCCCTCGACCTTGACTTCGCCAACTATCTGATCTATTTCCCCGAAACCGCGGAATATTTACTCGCGGATCCCCGGCATCCGATCTATTTCTATGATCAGACACCTTCCAAAGATCAGGCGAAACGGATTGACGATGTCCTAGACTCGCTGGGCATAAACGAGGAACTGACTCGGGTGGACTATGCCAAACTCGATGCAAGCGCCTCGTCGCTCGACGACGAGATTTTCACGTATCTCATTTC
Organism: Mycobacterium szulgai; assembly: GCF_002116635.1. Lineage (GTDB taxonomy): Bacteria > Actinomycetota > Actinomycetes > Mycobacteriales > Mycobacteriaceae > Mycobacterium > Mycobacterium szulgai. The sequence goes on from NZ_LQPW01000132.1 coordinate 39,198, forward strand.
CGTGCCCGGGCTGAGTTACGATGTGCTCGAACGAGCTCGACCGATCATCTTGTACTTGCGGACCACCAAAGACGCGCACGGCGAATTATTGATGGACAAGATGGTTGCGAATACGTTGACCGGCATCGTGCACTTCCATGAGATTCCCGGCGAAGGCACGATGGACTTTGCCTCGAGTTTCAAGGCACTGGAAGCCGGGGGTTTTTCGGGTTATGCTTCAGTGGAGTTGTATCACCATGTTGCATCCTGGCAGAAGGCAATGGGCGATAGCTTTAGACATTTATCGCAGTTCGTATAGGCATTAACAACCTCGGCTGTAGAAATGTGGGCGCTTATATGATTCAACTGGAGCAACTCGGCTGGCCGGCTGACACGGTCGGTGAGCTCGACCATCGCTTGTTGCGGGTGCCGCACGTGAAATTGCGCTCCGCAAACGAGGGGCCCCGAGGCGACACAGTCTATTGTATCGACCTGCGTATCAACGAACCCAATGTTGAATTTCTATCGTCAACGGAGATGCACTCACTGGAGCATTTCTTGCTGTATGGCTTTCTCAAATATATGCCCGAGAATTTTCTCTCGGTGGGGTTGATGGGCTGCCAGACCGGATTTTATCTGGTTCTGCATAACGAGGGCAACGCGGAGAAGATCTGCAATGCGTATGAAGCCATTCTCAACGACATATTGGTTGCCAGCGAAGTGCCGTTCGCGAACATTCAGCAGTGCGGCAATGCCAAAAATCACAGCGTGGCACTGGCACAGGCCGTCGCCAAAAAGGTGCTGGATGCGCGCGCCGAATGGCGGCGGGTGATATGACCGATACCATGTTGACCAGACGCGTCAAATACGCGTCTACAGTCGAATACGAAGTCGTCGACACGCCGAACCTGTTCGATCCGCGGAATATGGCTCTACTCTCGTCGGGGAAAGTAAACAACGGTTGCCGGTTCGTGGTCGTCGACGCGAACGTGGAACGTGATTTCGGCACTCAGATGCGAAATTACTTCTCGCATCACGGGATTTTGGCGAAGGTCGTTGTGTTCCCCGGTGGTGAAGAAAACAAGACCGCTGAGTATTATTTCTCTATCGTTCGCGAACTGGACGCTTTTCCCATCCATCGCAGGGATGAACCGATCATCGCCGTCGGTGGCGGTGTGTTGACCGACGTGGTTGCTTTCGTCGCAAGCACCTATCGCCGCGGCGTGCCGCATATAAAGGTGCCCACCACGTTGATGGGCTATGTCGACGCGGCTGTAGGTATCAAAAATGGCATCAATTTCAACGGAAACAAGAATCGCCTCGGCGCATTCCAGGCTCCCCAGAAAGTTTTGCTCGACAAGTCGTTCCTGAGTACCCTGCCACGTCGGCACATCCTTAACGGTATTTGCGAGATCATCAAGCTGGCCGTCATCACAGATGCGGGGCTATTCGATCTGCTGGAAGCCCTGGGACCCGAAGCTGTCGATGTTCATCTGCAAAGCGATGCGGGTTGCGCGATCCTTGACCGGGCGGTAGCGGGGATGATCGAAGAACTCGAGCCGAATATCCTCGAAGAGGATCTCGACCGCAAAGTGGATTTCGGTCACACCTTCAGCTATGGATTGGAAACGCGTTACGAAGCAGACCTCTTACATGGTGAGGCGGTGTTGCTGGACGTCCTTCTTTCGGTAATGATCTCTCGCTCGCGCGAGCTTTTGACCGATGCGGAAGCCACTCGAATCTTTAACCTGGTCGAAAAGCTCACGATCGTTTTGGACATGTCACTGCTTGATCCCCAGGTGCTGTGGGCCTCGCTGGAGGAGCGCGTCTATCACCGTAATGGGTTACAGCGTGTGCCCATGCCACACGGCATAGGAAAGTGCACGTTCGTCAACGATATTGCGTATAGCGAAATAGAGCAGGCAAGCAGATCTCTCAATGACTGGATGATGGTGCCACGATGACGACTTTCGACAACGTAGATGGCGATGAGGTTGACAAATTCGACAAAGTGTCGGATACGTGGTGGGACCCGAATGGTGAAATGGGGGGGCTTCATGCGATCAATCCCTTGCGCACAAAGTTCATCCAGGACGTACTGAGTATTGAGGGCCTGAAAATTCTCGATGTCGGCTGCGGCGGTGGAATTCTGTCGGAAGCCTTGGCCAAGGCAGGTGCCCAGGTGACGGGTTTAGATATGTCACGCCAATCGCTGGATGTCGCACGCGCTCATGCGCGCAGCGGAGGATTGAATATCGCTTACCTGTATGACAGCGTCGAAAATATTGCAGCGCAGGATTCGGGGCGCTTTGACGTTGTGACGTGTATGGAGATGCTCGAACATGTGCCGGAGCCGGAGCGGATCGTGGCGGCATGTGCTGGTGCGCTGAAACCCGGTGGACATGCCTTCTTCTCAACGATCAACCGCACCCCGAAGGCGTTCCTGTTCGCCATCGTCGGTGGCGAATACATTTTGCGTCTTTTGCCCCGGGGCACTCACTCGTATAGCAAATTTATTCGGCCGGAAGAATTGGCAGAATGGAGTCGTGCCAACTCGCTAGATTTTGGCAAGTTCGCCAGCTTGATCTACAACCCATTCACCAGGAGATTCAGGCTCGCCACGGATTCTGTCGACGTGAACTACCTGGCGCATTTCATTAAGAAGGGCTGAAGAGTCAAAGCGGAGTAATTGCAAATGAAAGAGTTCTTCGCGCTCTCCCGGACCGTCCATGGTGTTTTGGATCTCGCCACTCCGGCAGTTTGCGCGGGACTTGCGCTCGGCAGCTTTCCCCGATGGCAGGTTATTCTTCTTGCCGTCTTCGTGGGCTTCTCGGCGTATACCGCGATATATGCCCTGAATGATCTGGTCGGCAAGGCGGTGGATGAGGAGAAGTTTGCCGGCGGTATCAATGCAGGCTATTCGGTCGAGGCCTCGGAGCTGCGTTATCCCTTGGCGCAGAAGGCATTAAGCCTCCGGAAGGGAATCCTGTGGTTTGCGCTGTGGTTCATAGCGGCAATCATTGGCTCCTATTTCCTAAACCCGGCCATTGTGGTGATTCTTGTTACCGCAGCGGTTCTGGAAGTGGTCTACGTGCTGCTCTTGAAAATCACCTACTGGCGAACCGTGGTCAGTGGTCTAGTCAAATCGAGCGGACCCATTTCCGCTATCTTCGCCGTCGCGCCCAAGCCGTCTGCCGGCTTGGTTTTGTTGGTACTTGCCTGGGTTTTCTCCTGGGAGGTGGGAGGACAAAATGTGCCGGCCGACTGGAACGACACCGTGGAAGACAAACGCGTCGACGCCAAGACCATTCCTCTGGAGCTGGGCACCGAAACCGCAGGTAAGGTCGTCCTGTTCGCATTGGGAACCACAGTGGTCACCAGCCTGTGCATGCCATTGGTCTCACCATTGCAGCTCGGTGTTCCGTACGTGCTTGCCAGCGCCGTCATCGGCGCCTATTTCCTCCTGATACCGGCGTGGCGATTGCACCGTGCTCATGAGGGTAGACAAGCGGCAAAGCTGTTCGACAGCGCAAGTTATTATCCGCTGGCTCTGTTGCTGCTCATCATCGCTTTCGTGCTGATTAAGTGATCTTCAGAAGCGTCGAATCGACCAGTGTGGACAGTGTTTGTCGAGCGGCGCAGTCGGGTAAGCAGGCAATCTCGTCGCGCGCCTGTGCCGCGTAGCTGCCTACGGCTTCCTTTGCCTGCACCATGCCCGCCGCGCTGCGGAGCAGCGTGAGGACTTCGGCAACGTGCTCGGAGTTGCTGGCGATGGTGACGATGTCCTCGGAAATCTGAAACGCGGCCCCGATAAGGCGGCCTAGCCGCGCCAGACGAGCGGTCTGCTCTTCGCCCGCGCCGGAAAAGGTCGCTCCCAACTGCCCGGCCGCCGCGACGATGGATCCGGTCTTCTCGTGCACGCACTGAAGGTAATGCTCCAGGCGGTCGATGTGCATTGGCGCGCTGCGTGTTTCGCGCATCTGGCCAGTGACCAATTCGGCGAACGTCTCGGCGATGGTCTGGAAGGCTCGCGGGCCGAGCCAGGACCCGAGTCGAGATACCGTTGCGAATCGGTAGTCGCCGGCAAGAATTGCAACGTTATTTGCCGAGCGGACCTTCGATGTGCCAAGGCGCGCCGGCGCCCTGTCCACGACTGTGTCATGGCAGAGCGTCGCCAGGTGCATCAACTCAACGGCGGCGCCGGCGAGCGTGACCTGCTGCGCGTCGGGGTTCGGCCCGAATTGTGCCGCAAGGACCGTGAAGAGCGGCCGGAACCGAATGTCGGTGGTTCCCAAGGATTCCGGCACCGCGTCGCGGATAACCTCGTCCCCCTGAGCGAGCTCAGTTCGAATCAACTCTTCGATCCGGGTGATGCCATCTCGGACACTGATTGCAAATTGCGGATCGCTGAATTCCACGCCGCCGAGCACGCTCATTGATGCGGTCACTTGTACAACATATTTCTTTTCGGTCGAGTCGTCGCGTTGACATGTTGGCGCGCTCGGCGTTTCGTCCCTCAGTGCAGAATCAGAGTGACCGATTGGCCCAGTGCCGCTCCGGCGACCGTACTTGCCGTGTGGCCGGGCAGCGCCACCAACACCACTCGGTCGATGTCGGCTGCCTGCAGCTTTTGTTCGGCTGAAATCAAAACCACGACGGCGTCGGTGGCCAGAACTCGGGCAACTGGTTGTGGGTCGTGGGCCGGCGCGGCCAACACGTCGACGATGTCGCCGACCCGGATCAGGTCAATCAGGGCACTGTCCGCCAGATGCAGGGGTACTATGCGCGCCCCAGGGCCGGCGGTAGATTCGGCCAGCCGGCTGCCCAGCAACCGAACATCGGTAAGTACCTCGCCACGCCGCGTCGGACTGGCCAGGGTGGCCCCGATAACAACAGCCAGTTCGCCCTGAGATCCGTCGGGAACCGTTGCCGTCAAGCGCTTTTCGATCCGCAGGTCGTCAGCCGTCAGCGCGCTGCCCGGCGTGAGGTCGCGGGCGGCGACCACCACATCGGCACGGTCGCCGTCGGGATTAGACCGCAGCGTCGCAATGCCGGCCAATACGACGAGGCCACCGGCGGCGACGCGCCGGGCCAGCACGGTTCGCGACCAGTCCGGACGTAGGGATGCCGAAATTCGGCTGAACAAATGTGGATTGAGCGATTCGCCCACGCCGCAACGGTAGCGGCGGCCGGTTGCCGGCGATTGCGCTCAGAAACGCTGTTGTGGATAACTTGCTAGCTCGAGGTGGCCGCAGCGGGGGTAGAGCCACTGCTCGCCTTCTCGCTCGATCCCGAGCCCGACTTCTCGCTCGTCCCCGAGCTCGAACCGGAGTCACCCGTCGAGGATCCATTGGTCGGGCTCTTGGATTTCTTGCCTGATTCGCGACTGTCGGTGCGGTAGAAACCGCTGCCCTTGAACACAACGCCGACGGCGTTGAACAACTTGCGCAGGCGACCCGAGCACTTTTCGCAGGTGGTCAGCGAGTCGTCGGTGAAGGCCTGCACAACGTCGAAGCGGTCGGCGCACTCGGTGCACTCGTAGCTGTAAGTCGGCACAACAACCTCCGCAATGTAAGTCTGGCTTAGCACTCTACCGTGTCAAGTGCTAGAACCGCCACGTGACCTCGATCATTCCCCGCCGCGGCGTGAGTATGTGCGTCATCCGTACGTCGTGCGGCTCGGAGGGCAATTCGTCGACGAATTCCTCGTCCCGCACCACCGCGACCAGGCGTGCTCGCGGATCACAGGCCGCTAGCGATCGGTCGTAGAAACCCTGGCCGCGGCCCAGCCGCACGCCCCGGCGGTCAACCGCCAGCGCCGGCAGAAGTACCAGGCTCGCTTCGGCCAGCACCGACTCGGGCAGCCACGGCTCGGGCGGCTCGAGCAGCCCCCAGCGCGCGGTGACCAGTCCCCCCGATCGGTACTGGCCCCACCGCAGCGGCACTGGAGTGTTGTCTTCGCTGGTGCGTGCGACGGGCAACAGCACCCGGCCCGCACGGCGCAGCAAAACGTCGAGCATCTCGATCGATCCCGGTTCGGCGCCTACCGGCACGTAGGCGCAGACGGTGTTATCGCTAGTCACGGCATGTTCCAGGTGCTCGCAGAGCAGCCGGGCCTCGGTTGCGCGGACGTCGTCGGCGACATGTCGCCGGGCCGCCTTCAACCGGTCGCGCAACGCGGATTTGCTTGCCGCTGTCGTGCCCTCCGCCATGCCCTACACCATGACAGCCCCGGCTTTGGTGCCGCCACAGCAACTCCGCAGGTGTATGGCGCTATGGTTTGAACGATGTCACGCCCAGAAGCACCGGTCCCGTTCACGGCGATCGTCCCCGCCGCCGGTCTGGGCACGCGTTTTCTTCCCGCGACTAAAACGGTGCCCAAGGAGCTGCTGCCCGTCGTCGATACGCCCGGCATCGAGCTGGTGGCGGCCGAGGCGGCCGGCGCCGGCGCCGAACGCCTGCTGATCGTCACCTCCGAAGGCAAGGACGGTGTCGTCGCGCACTTCGTCGAGGATCTGGTGCTCGAGGGCACCCTCGAGGCGCGCGGCAAGAAGGCCATGCTGGCCAAGGTCCGCCGTGCCCCGGCGCTGATCAAAGTGGAGTCGGTGGTGCAGGCCGAGCCGCTGGGCCTCGGGCATGCCATCGGCTGCGTGGAGCCCAGTCTGTCCGACGACGAGGACGCCGTCATGGTGCTACTGCCCGATGACTTGGTGCTGCCCACGGGCGTCCTGGAGACGATGTCGCAGGTGCGGGCCGAACTCGGCGGCACGGTGTTGTGTGCCATCGAGGTGTCGCCGGAAGAGATCAGCGCCTACGGCGTTTTCGACGTCGAGCAGGTCCCTGACACCGACATTCCCGACGTGCTCAAGGTCAAGGGGATGGTCGAAAAGCCCAAGGCCGCCGATGCTCCGTCGATGTATGCCGCTGCCGGCCGCTATGTGCTGGATCGCGCCATCTTCGATGCGCTGCGTCGCATCGACCGCGGCGCCGGTGGTGAAGTCCAGCTCACCGATGCCATCGCGCTGCTGATCAAAGAGGGCCATCCGGTGCATGTCGTTGTGCACCGCGGATCCCGACACGACTTGGGAAATCCCGGCGGGTACCTCAAAGCTGCGGTTGACTTTGCATTGGATCGTGACGACTATGGCCCCGATTTGCGGCGATGGTTGGTGGCGCGATTGGGCCTGACCGAGCAATAGCCGGGTTCTACGACCTCGTGCCACGTGGGTCGACGGAAAGGCGCGCTGTGCGTTCTGTGGAGGAGCAGCAGGCCCGGATTACGGCAGCAGCGGTAGCCCCCAGGCCGATACGGGTTGCCATCGCCGAGGCGCAGGGATTGATGTGCGCCGAAGAAGTCGTGACCGAACGGCCCATGCCGGGCTTCGATCAGGCGGCCATCGACGGATACGCGGTGCGCAGCGTCGACGTACTCGGTGTGGGCGATGCCGGTGGTGTCGAGGTTTTCGCCGAAGGTGACTTGGAAGGCCGCGACGTGCTGAGCCTGCCGGTAATGGGAACCATCGAGGCTGGTTCGCGTACACCCAGCAGGCTGCAGCCGCGCCAGGCCGCCCGTGTGCAGACCGGGGCACCCCTGCCGACGCTCGCCGATGCCGTCCTGCCATTGCGCTGGACCGATGGCGGGATGAACCGGGTCCGGATCTTGCGGGGCGCGCCGTCGGGCGCCTATGTGCGCCGCGCTGGCGACGACGTGCAGCCCGGTGACGTCGCGGTGCGCGCGGGGACGATCATCGGGGCCGCGCAGGTGGGGCTGCTGGCCGCGGTGGGCCGGGAACGGGTGCTGGTGCACCCCCGGCCGCGGGTGTCCATCATGGCGGTCGGTGGCGAGCTGGTCGACATTGCGCGGACACCGGGCAACGGGCAGGTCTACGACGTCAACTCCTACGCCCTGGCCGCGGCCGCCCGCGATGCCGGCGCGGAGGTGAATCGGGTCGGAATTGTCAGCAACAACGCCAAGGAACTCGGCGAGATCGTCGAGGGCCAGATCAACCGCGCCGAGGTGGTGGTGATCGCCGGCGGGGTCGGCGGTGCGGCGGCCGAGGCGGTCCGCTCGGTGCTGGCGGAGCTCGGTGAGATGGAAGTCGTGCGGGTCGCCATGCATCCGGGATCCGTCCAGGGCTTCGGGCAGCTCGGCCGCGACGGTGTTCCGACGTTTCTGCTGCCGGCCAACCCGGTCAGCGCGTTGGTGGTCTTCGAGGTGATGGTCCGGCCGCTGATCCGGCTGTCGCTGGGCAAGCGCCAGCCCATGCGCCGGATCGTGCAGGCCCGCACGCTGTCCCCGATCACCTCGGTGGCCGGGCGCAAGGGATTTCTGCGTGGTCAGCTGATGCGCGACCAGGACAGTGGCGAGTACCTGGTGCAGGCGCTGGGCGGGGCCCCGGGAGGCTCGTCGCATCTGCTGGCCACGCTGGCCGAGGCGAACTGTCTGGTTGTGGTGCCCAGCGGGGCCGAGCAGATCCGTACCGGTGAGATCGTTGACGTCGCCTTCCTGGCTCAGCATGGCTGACCGGGATACTCGTGAATCTGTTGCGCGCTAATCTCCGGCATCCGGGGTGGCCGACGCCGGTTGGGCCGCTGCGGGTGTCGGCCGGCTTGGTGCGGTTGCGAGCGGTGCGGATGCGCGATGGCGCGCAGTGGAGCCGGATCCGGCTGGCCGACCGAGCGCATCTCGAGCCGTGGGAACCCAGCGCCGAGGGCGATTGGACGGTCCGGCATACGGTTGCCGCGTGGCCGGCGCTGTGTTCGGGTGCGCGGTCGGAGGCCCGCAAAGGCCGGATGCTGCCGTATGCGATCGAGCTGGACGGGCGATTCTGCGGTCAGTTGACCATCGGCAACGTCACCCATGGGGCGCTGCGGTCGGCGTGGATCGGCTACTGGGTGTCGAGTACGGCGACCGGGGGAGGGGTGGCAACCGGGGCGTTGGCGTTGGGGCTGGACCATTGCTTCGGGCCGGTCGGGTTGCATCGGGTGGAGGCCACGGTGCGTCCGGAGAACGCGGCGAGCCGGGCCGTGCTGGCGAAAGTCGGCTTCCGCGAGGAGGGACTGTTGCGCCGCTACCTCGAGGTCGACAGGGCATGGCGGGACCACCTGCTGGTGGCCATGACCGCTGAAGAGGTGTACGGGTCGGTGACGTCGACTCTGGTGCGCGCCGGGCGCGCCAGCTGGCCCTGACCTTCAGCAATCTCGCCGCGCCAAGCACACACCGTCGGCGCACCCCGACGCGCCGCCTTGAGGAAACCGCAATAAAAATGTGGCTGGCGTGACATATGTGGCGTGTGATGCTTGAAAGAGGCAAATTACAGGTGTGTAATTGCCCTGGTCGCAATGACCCGGACGCGCTGGCCAAGACGCGCCAGGCGGTGAAAGGAGCAGGTCATGCCAAGCATCCCGCAGTCGTTGTTGTGGATCTCGCTCGTGGTGCTGTGGCTGTTCGTGCTGGTGCCCATGCTGATCAGCAAGCGCGACGCGGTCCGGCGCACCAGCGATGTGGCCCTTGCCACCAGAGTGCTCAACGGGGGCGCGAATGCCCGTCTGCTCAAACGTGGCGGGCCGGCTGCCGGTCACCGCAGCGACCCCGATTGGCGGCCGGAAGCGGAGTATGAACCCGACTCGGCCGACCCCGACGGCGAGGCGGACACTGACCGGGTCGAAATCGCCGACGTGCAGCAGCGTCCCCGTCCGGTGGTGATGGCAATGGCCAAGGCGGACAAGACCGTTGAGACCGACGAGCCTGACTACTTGGATGTCGATGTGGTCGAGGACTCGGCTGCGCTTCCGGCGGGAGCCAGTGCCGAGATGCCCGAGCCGACTCTGGTTGCCGCCGACGAGCCCGCCGAAGAGACGGAGGAGCCCGAGGCCGAGCACGAGCTGGCCGACGACGAGTACGAGTACGTCGAGGATTCCTCTGGCTTGGAGCCCGCGGAGGAGGACGACGACGACGCACCGGTGACTTACCATTCGGGTGCTTCGCGGCGGCGCCGCTTTGAGACGAAGACCGCCGCAGCCGTCAGCGCCCGTAAGTACGCGTTTCGCAAGCGTCTGCTGATGGCGATGGCCGTGGTCCTGATCGGCTCGGCCGTCGCGGCCTTCGAAGTATCGCCGCTGGCCTGGTGGATCTGCGGCACCGCCACCACATTCACCGTCCTTTACCTGGGGTATCTGCGCCGCCAAACCCGCATCGAGGAGAAGGTTCGGCGGCGCCGGATGCAGCGGATGGCGCGGGCCCGCCTCGGCGTGGAGAACGCCTATGACCGGGAGTACGACGTGGTGCCGTCTCGCTTACGACGCCCCGGCGCGGTGGTGCTGGAGATCGACGACGAGGACCCGATCTTCGAGCACCTGGACAACGCGGTGCCGATGCGCAACTACGGCTGGCCGCGCGACCTGCCGCGCGCCGTCGGGCAGTAGTGCGCGGTTCGATCAACGGGGGTCGTGGCTGGTAGCCTGCTAGCGATCAGGGGCTATGGCGCAGTTGGTAGCGCGACTCGTTCGCATCGAGTAGGTCAGGGGTTCGAATCCCCTTAGCTCCACAGAGTTTGAGCAGGTCAGGGCACTCGCCAGGGCTGCGAAACCACCGGGTGTCGTTGGGCGGTTTCCGATTATTCCTTTCAGGCGTACGGTCCAGGTCTGAACTTCAGAAGTTTGAGGCGGTGCGTATGCGAATTGTCGTCGATTTGAACCGCTGCCTGGGCTATGCCCAATGCGTGCCGCTCGCGCCGGAGGTTCTCAAGCTCAACGGTGAAGAGGCCTTGACGTACAACCCGAACCCGGATGACAGCCAACGTCTGCAAGTGTTGCGTGCCGCGGCATCGTGTCCGGTGCAGGCGATCATCGTCGAGCAGTTCGCCGGCGAGTGACGGGTCGGTTGTGACCGGCGGGGACGCCCATAAAGACGATGGACGCATCGTTATCGTCGGCGCCTCATTGGCCGGCCTGCGCGCCGCCGAAGCACTGCGCAAAGAGGGTTTCCGTGGGCGTCTGACGATCATCGGCGACGAATCCGACGAGCCGTATGACCGGCCACCGCTGTCCAAGGCGGTACTCACCGGATGGGTGGGTGCCGATGCGACGAAGCTGCCCCGCATGCGCGACGTCAGGGCCGAGTGGCGGCTCGGTGTCGCCGCGACTTCTCTGGACCGCGCCAATTCGGTTGTGGGCCTTGCCGATGGCAGCGAAGGCGCCGGAGATCGACTGTTGATCGCGACCGGGGTGCGATCGCGCAAGTGGCCCAACCCCGACGAAGCGGCGCTGGACGGCGTCCATACCCTGCGTACGAGCGCCGATGCGGCGCGTCTGCAAGCGGCTCTGGCCGACAAGCCCCGGCGAGTCCTGATCATCGGGTCAGGCTTCATCGGTTCCGAAGTTGCCTCGGTGTGCCGTGGCCTGGGGTTGGAAGTCACCGTCGCCGAGCGTGGCCCGGCCCCGCTGTGCGGTCCATTGGGTGGAGTGATCGGCAAGGTCGCCGCCGAAGTGCAGCGCGAGGCCGGAGTAGATCTACGCACCGGGGTTTCGGTGCTTGCTATGGAAGGTGACGCGAGCGGACACGTGCGTCGGGCACGGCTGTCCGACGGCAGCATTCTCGATGTCGATGTGGTGGTGACCTCGCTGGGATCGATCCGCAATGTCGAGTGGCTCGAGGGGGCCGGACTGGCCACCGGGTTCTGGGGTGTGGGCTGCGACGCGGGCTGCCGAGTGTTCGACGTCAACGGCGTGGTCACCAACCGCATCTTCGTCGCCGGCGATATTGCACGGGCCCCGCACGTGCTTTACGACTACCAGTTCTTGGCCATGGAGCACTGGGACAACGCGGTGCTGGGAGCCCAGGTTGCGGCCCACAACATGTTGTGTCACGAAACGGACCGTTGGGCGCATTTGATGATCCCGCAATTCTGGTCGGGCCAGTTCGGCATCAACATAAAATCCGTCGGCGTTCCCTCCTATGGCGACGAAATCATGTTCACCCAGGGCTCGGTCAAGCAACGCCGGTTTGCCGCGGCCTACGGCCGCCGGGGGCGCATCGTCGGTGCCGTCACCTTCAATCACGGCAAATGGATCCCTTACTACGAAGCGCAGATCGCGCGCTCGGCACCCTTCCCTCCGAATCCGGCTGGAACTGATTTTCCCGAGGACATGCGGGTCATGCCGGCCGATTTCCCGGCGCGTGGGGTGCCCACCGAGGCGCCCGACGTGGTGTTGACCGGTCACGACCCATCCGAACGCCGAGCCGAATTCCGGCCCCGCCGAAGCTGATTGACGACAAGCGAGCCGCTATGACCCCCGAAGAGGCCTGGAACGAGGCCATGAGACACGAGAACCGGGCCAACCCTTATCCGTTCTTCGACGAGCTGCGCAAGACGCCGGTCGCGCAGGTGGCCAACGGCGTCTACGCCGTCACCGGATATGAGGAACTCATCGCGCTGGCGCACGATCCGCGAGTCAGCTCCGATATCCGCAGGAGTCCGCTAGGTGCGCGGCCCCGGGAAATCACCGATCCTGCGGTGGCCGAGATGGTCGAGCGATATGGGCAGGACGCCAGTTTCATCATGCAAGACCCGCCCGACCACGACCGGGCCCGCCGCTCGTGCATGCGGTATTTCGGCCCACCTCATGCGGCAGACGTCATACCCGGCCAGGAGCCGTTGTGTCGCCAGATCGTCAACGACCTGCTCGATGCGGCGATCGGCAAGACGCGCATCGACGTAGTCGACGAATTCGCATACCCATTGCCGGTGCAGGTGATCTGCCACATCTTGGGTGTGCCGACGGAGGACGAGCCGCAGTTTCACGCCTGGATTGCCGACGTGATGGCCGGCGTCTTCGACTTGGGTCCCGAGATCGAAACCGAGGAGGGCCAAGTGCGCCGCGCCAAAGGCGTTGCGGCCAACCAAGAATTCAGGAGATACCTTATCGGGCTGGTCGAGCGGGCCGAGAAATCGCCATGTCCGGGCATGATTTCGCAGCTGGTGCACGACCGCGGCCCCGACGGACCCATGTCGCCGAGCGAAATCGTGAACAACACGGCACTCTTGTTCGTCGCCGGCCACGATTCCACGGTCAACCTGATCTCGCACTGCATCCTCACCGTGCTGCGCAACCCGGAATCCGTCGAATTGTTATGCAGCCGGCCAGAATTGATTCCCCGCGCCATTGAAGAGGTACTGCGCCTGCAGTCCTCGGTGCAGTTCTTCCCCAGCCGCTCGGCGCTGGCCGACATCGAGATAGCCGGCACGGTAATCCCCAAGGGGGCGCCGATATTTCTGATGTACGGCGCAGCCAACCGTGACCCACGGCGCTTCGTCGACCCCAACAGCTTCAACCCCGAACGAATAGACAACGAGCACGTGGGCTGGGGGCGCGGCATTCACGTTTGCTTCGGCGGTCCTCTTGCCCGCCTGGAGGTCAACACCGCATTCGAGGCGTTCCTGCGCCGGGTGGTAAACCCGCGGCTGGTGGAGGACCCGCCGCCCTACCGCATCAGCCAGGTCTTCCGAGGGCCGCGCCATCTGCTTGTCGACTTCGACGAGATCGTTCCCCAGCAAGGACGAGAGAGGCCCTAGGCTTCCGGTATGAGTAGGGCTTTCGTCGTCACATTCGCATTCGGGTTGCTCGTTGCGCTGTTCGGCCTCATCTGGGCGCTGCAGGGTTTCGGCGTGCTGGGCGGCAGCCCAATGAGCAATACCACGACCTGGTCCATCATTGGTCCGATTACCGTGCTGATCGGCATCGGGATCGCGGTAATCAGTTGGCGGAAAATGTCTTCCAAATAGGAAGTCGCCCTAGGCGACGGTGAAGTTCACCGTGTGCCAGCCGGTGGCACCGTCGGGGTCAGGGCTCCTGCGCTCGGAGGTCTGAACGGCTCCGGTGTTGTCGGTGGCGCGCACCGAGATGGTGTGTTTGCCAGGGCTGTCCGCCTGCCAAGGGAAGCGCCATAACCGCCACGTCTCGTTGGAATAGCTGGCGCCCAGTTCAGCGGGCTGCCACTCGTGATCGCCGATGCGTACCTCCACGGCCCGTACGCCACGGTTTTGCGCCCACGCGACGCCGCCGAACATTGCGGGTCCCAATGGCACCCGCTGGCCACCGCGTGGCACGTCGATGCGCGATTCGGTCTTGATGGGTGCTTGCGCTGCCCAGCCCTGGCGGGTCCAGTACGCCTTGGCTCTGTCGAAGCGGGTCAGCTGCAAGTCGACCACCCATTTGGTAGCCGACACATACCCGTACAGCCCGGGTACCACCAGCCTGGCCGGGTAGCCGTGCTCGATGGGCAGGGGCTGGCCGTTGAGACCAACCGCTAGGAGTGCATTGCGGCCATCGGTGAGCGCGTCTACCGGTGTGCCGGCGGTGAACCCGTCGATCGACGTCGAGAGCACCATATCGGCGTCGGTGTGCACATGGGCCGCCGCCAGCAGCTCAGCCACCCGGTAGCCCGTCCAGACTCCGGTCGAAATCAAGTCCCCGCCAACAGGATTCGACACACATGTCAACGTCGTCACCGTTTCGACGACTTCGAAGTGGGCAAGGTCCTCGAAGCTGTAGGTCACTTCCCGATCCACCATGCCGTGGATGCGCAGCCGCCAGTCGTGCTGGCTGAGCTGGGGGACGCTCAGCGCGGTGTCCACCCGGTAGAAGTCAGCGCTGGGAGTGATAAAGCTAGGTAGCGCAACGCCATTCGGCTGCACATCCGCAGGTATGGGTGGCGCCGGTGATCGTGGCCGGGGAAGTGTGAAGTTGTTTCGGTCGCCGGCCACTGAATGTACTGCCCGCGTGATGACGGCACCCACCACGCCGCTAACCAGTCCGAATCCGAGCAAGCCGAACACGACCAGCCGGCGTCTGCCGGTATCCGCTTTGTCTTCGGGTTCGTCTGAGTCTTGCGGGTCGTGCGGGCCAGCCCAGAAACGGCGTATGAGAAGACGCAGAACCGCCACGCCGCATGCGGTGCCCACGACGGTGGGGATCAGGTCGACTGCCGTCGCCCCCTGCCTCGACAGCACTGCGACGCAGCCCAGGACGCCCGCCGCGGTGATCACGGCACTGCCGATCGGCCGCCGCCGGGTCTCCAGGCTTCCGGCGATCGCCGCGATCGTAAGGATGCCGACGAGCACGGCGACTGCCAGGAAGAGTTTGTCCACAGAACCCAGCGTCTGAATCGCCCACTCTTTGATGGGCCCCGGTGTCAGGTCGACCAACGCGGCGCCGATCGCGGTCCGCGCATCGGCGCGCGCTCCGAACGGGATGCCCACTAATTGGGCTACCCCGAGCGAGACGAAGGCCGCGGCGACACCGGCGATCATCCGCTCGTTCGACTGGGTCATCGAGCTACTGTACTCGCATTCCGCCTGGATGACGTAAAACGTTGGCGTACAGGCGAAAGCGGATGTCAGTCCAGAAGCCCTTGTTCGGCGGGTAGCGTCCGCACCGTTTGTATGGAGCTGCCGAAGTTCGAGGCGGGGTCACCGGCGTCGGCTCGGCACGTCGCGGCAAGGCCGCCGAAGCCGACGAGGCCCGCCGCTGTCAGCACGGCGATGATCACGCAGCGGTGCAGGAATCCGATTTCTGCGACAGGCGCGGTGCTTATCGCGGCGTCGCAGGTGGTGTTGGGTGAAGTGGTCATGGCACTGATCGTTCATTCGGCAACGCCATCGCAATAGCTGCCGCGTCCTTGCAGGGATACAAGCGCGCCTTGTATCAGGCAGCTCAGGTGCGTAACGGACGGGAACGCACCAGCGTCGGCCACCAGAACCACGGCCCCAGGATTCGCACGATGCACGGCACCACGAACGATCGCACAATCAGCGTGTCGAGCAGCAGGCCGATGCACACCGTCGAACCCACCTGACCGATGGTGCGCAGATCGCTACTGAGCATCGCCAGCATGGTGAACGCGAACACCAAACCCGCAGACGTCACCACACCACCCGTACTGCCCAGCGCGCGAATGAGACCGGTGTTCAACCCGGCATGAATCTCTTCTTTGGCCCGGGCGATCAACAGCAGGTTGTAATCCGAACCCACCGCCACCAGGATGATGAACGTCAGCGGCAATACCAGCCAGTGCAGATGCGGGCCGATGAGGTGCTGCCAGACGAGCACCGAAAGCCCGAACGCCCCGGCATACGAGAAGGCAACCGTGCCCGGAATCACCAAGGCCGCCACCAGGCTTCGGGTGAGGAACATCATGATCAAGAAGATCAGCACGAAGGCGGCGATCGCCACGATGAGCAGATCGGATGCGGAGTACTGCTTGATGTCCTTGTCATTGGATCCCGAGCCGCCGATATAGACCCGCGCGCCGGCCAACGAGGTCTCTTTCAAAGCGATGGTTATCGCCGCCGGGAACTGTTCGACATGGGTGACGCCTTCGGGGCCCATGGCATTGCCCTCGTGGGTGACGATGAACCGAGCCGCCTTCCCGTCCGGCGACATCATCAGCGTCATACCGGTCTGGACGTCTTCGTTGTCGAAACCCTCGTGGGGGATGTAGAAGAAGTCGTCGCTGCGGGCCCGGTCGAAGTCGAGCCCGACATTGATCAGGTCGTCGAATGTCTGGTCGGTCTGGACCGACTGCAGATTCGCCGAACCGTAGCTGTTGACGAGCAGCGCCTGCAGGGCCGCCGTGTCGTCCCTCATGAGCTTGAACTGCGTGACCATTTGCGGCAGCAGCTTGTCGATGATCTCGAGCGACCCAACGGCCTGGGTGATATCGGCGGCCAGGTGGTCGATGCCGTCGAGGGTGTCGAATACCGATCTGAAGGCCCAGCAAACCGGAACATCGAAACAATGCCGCTCCCAATAGAAATAGCTGCGGATCGGCCGGAAGAAATCGTCGAGATTTGAGATTTCCTCGTTCATCTGGTCGGTGACCCGCTTCATGTCCTCCATGGTGACGACCGTCTTGTGCATCTCGTCCGACATCCGCTGGAACAGTCCGACCAATCTGTCCAGCACCGCGACGGTGTGCGATTGGATCTCTGCCTGCCGGTCGGTATTGGCATTCTGTTGCATGTTGAACGGAAGCTGTTGACCGTTGCCGCTGCCTTGCGTGGTGAACAGGTAGGGCAGCGTGGCGTGTTCCAATGGCCGGCCCATCGGCCTGGTGATGCTTTGCACCATCGCCACGCCGGGCAGGCGGATGAGGCTCTTGGCCACTCGGTCCAGCGAGATGAAATCGGCCGAGTTCCGCATGTCATGGTCCGTCTCGACCATCAGCATTTCGGAGAACAGCTTGCTCTTGGTGAAGTGCCGGTTGGCCGCCGCAAACCCTTGGTTGGCAGGGGCATTGGGCGGCTGGTATTGACGGTCGTCGTAGTTCACCCGATACGTCGGCACGAAGATCGCCCCAAGCATGACGACTGCGGAGCTGGCCGCCAGAATCGGCACTGGCCACCGCACCACGCTCGCCCCGATCCGCCGGTACAAGTGCGCCTTGGCCTGGTGCCTCGGGTCGAAGAGCCCGAACAGACTGCCCACGGTCAGTAGCGCCGGGCCGAGTGTCAGAGCCGCCGCGATGGTCAGCACCATGCTGATGGCCACCGCGGGACCCATGGTGTGGAAGTAGTTGAGACGCGCAAAGGTCAGGCAATAACACGCGCCGGCGATCGTCAGACCCGAGCCGATGATGATGGGCGTCACGCCCTTGTACGCGGTGTAGAACGCCTCCTCTCTGTCTTGGCCCGCCTGTCGCGCCTCGTGATAGCGGCCCATCAGGAAGATGCCGTAATCCGTTCCCGCTCCCAGAGTCAGCGCGACGACGATGTTGACCGCGAACGACGAGAGCTCGATGAACCCGAAATGCCCGAGGGTTGCCACCATCCCCTTGGCGACCAGCATCTCGATCAGTACTCCGAGCAACGGCACCAGCAGCGTGCTGATAGAGCGGTAGACCAGCAGCAGCATCACCACGATCAGGATGATCGTCACGATGGTGATGTTGTTCAGGCTCGAATTGGCGATGGCCACCGTGTCCGAGGCAAGTGGCGCCGCGCCGCTGACGTAGACCTTGAGCCCGGGCGGCGGCGTGTCCTTGGCGACGGTATCCCGAACGGCGGCAACGGACTGATTCGCTTGCATTTGGCCGATATCGCCGGCCAGCCGCAGCAGCACGAATGCGGCCTTGCCGTCGACGCTTTGCGCCCCCGCCGCGGTGATCGGCTTGCCCCACAGGTCCATGACGTACTGCACGTGCGCGGTGTCTTGCTTGAGCCGGCGCATCAGATCGTCGTAGTACTTGTGGTCCACATCGCCCAACGGCCGGTCGGCTTCCAGGACGACCATGGTCAAGCTGGTCGAGGTGGACTCGCGAAACTTCTCACCGATGCGCAGCATCGCCCGTTGCGACGGCGCGTAATGCGGCACCATCGGCCCGGCGAGTTCTTCGGCGACCCTTTCCACTTGGGGCACAAAGGTATTCGTCGACACGGCGAGAAGGCCCCAGAAGAGGATGATCGGGATCGCGAAGGCGCGGACAGTTCTTGGGATGCAGGGTCGTCTCACCCGCTGCTCGCTCACGCTGACTTCACTCTGCAGGTAACGTCCGCGTCCTGATGGGTGTCGGATTGTTCATCGCGGACAACGCCATTCACCAATATCCGGCAGCCGATCTGGCCGCCATGAACCTGCGCCGAAAGGCTGCCGGACACCACCGTCAGCGTTGTCTCCTCGGTGTGGGACCAGGGCAAGTCCGTGAGGTCAACACGATGCGGATGGCCGTCCACGTCGACGTAGACGAGCATCCCCCCGGCACCGGCAGAGCCGAACAACTCATACGTCAGCCGCTTGAGCGTGGACCGCTCGGGTGCTTGCGGGCCGTTGACCGTGATGACCGGTTCGGGAGCGGACTGCTGGTGCACCTTCCACATGCCCAATGCGCCCACCGCGACCGCAACGACGGCAACCAGAGGCATCCAAGCTCGCGCCAACACAGTCCGGCCGAGCGGACGGGGGCTCACACGATCACCCCTGAAGAATCGGGTTTCGGATCTTGCATGCTCACCTCCGCCTCACGCCCACGCCTGACGGAACGCTACTGCAGACGCTTTTTCATCCGCGCGCTGCTACGTAATCGAATGGCGAGGTTCGTCGACGTCAGCATTGGGAACACGCCGAGAAATGTCCGCTCAGAAGGCGTGGCCCCATGCAGGTGGTACAGGCTGCCGAACACAAAAAAGCAACCCAGCATGAACAAAGTGCCGGGAATGCACAGCGCCATCAATGATCCGCGATCGGCGACGATGCGCTTCGCATAGGTCAATTCGTCGTCCGTCATCGGTTCGCGTTTGCGCACTTTGGCCATCACCCGTTTAGCGCTGCCCACCTCTTCGCTTATCGCGGTAGGTGCGCGGCCCACAGCGCGCCGTACGAAGATCGAGGCGACGGTGGCAAAGATCAAGGTGAGCGCCAAGGTCAGTACCGTCAGATAGCCCCACAGGCCCAAATCCATTAGTCCGCTCCCTCGCCGCGCTCTCGAACCTAGCATCGCGAGGCGCTAGCAGCACGAGACGTCAGGTAGTGACGGCCATCAAGTCGCCGCTGGTGGCCCACGCTTGGACGAATAGCGCCAACGGGATTTGCTCGTCGGCTCCGTGACGGGTACCGCTGTCGTTGAGGTGCACGATTTCGGCGCCGGTGTCGACGCCGGTGACCACAACCGTGTGGTTATGCCTGGGGTTACCGCTGTTGTCCCAATCTGTGACGGGCTTGTTCCAGATCAGTTCGCCATTGACGCTGGCGACCACCTTGTGTCCGGCGCCCAGTGCCTGCTCGAGCCCCGCCATGTCGCTATTCGTGATTACCGCGGCGACGTTGTAGCGCGCCAGCAGCGTCGGGATGTCCCTAAACCAGGTGCCCTCGCCCGAATTCGGGTCCGAAGGGTTAGCCGGCCGGGTGTAGATCGGGCCGGGGCCCTGCGAGCTGGGAGTCGACTGTGCCATCTCGATGATGTCCTCCTCGGAGGGCTCCGCACCGGTCATTTCACCGACCACGTCGGCGCTCGACATCAGGACGCAATCGTCCCAATACTGCTGGTAGCGCCAGTACCTGGCGGCGGCCGCGGGATCGCCGTACATGGTGCCCGACGTCGCGCCGGCCGGGCCGGCCAATCCCAGCACCACACCACCGGCGACTGCAGCCACGGCGAGGCTCCTGGCGAGAGTGTTGGCGAGCAGCGCCGACCTGATGGTCCTCATCGGCCTCCCTTTTCTCCTTCTGCGGGGGAGCGGAGTTTGGGTGCAAAGGATCCGACGCCGGCCTTGGCGTTTTCTAAAAGGATTCTTGGCGTGACCGCGCGCCGCGGCGAGCGGTGAACGCAGGCACTATTCGGATACGAGCGAAAGTAGTTCTGCCGTAACAAGTTTAGTTGTATACGTGCGTACACCTGACGACACGGTGAGCACCGTACGCGCCGGTTGGTCGGGGTCGCCCGCAACGGCCTCGGCGAAATGCCGTGCGTGCTGCAGTTCGGTGAGGAAGGTTGCGCTAGCCCCAGGCGCAATTTCGTTCGGAACCTCAGTGCCGGCGACCGGCTTGTCGACCGGAACCAACGATGTGCCAACGGGATCGGCGCGTATTGCCCACCCGTCCACCTGAAATGGCACCCGTCCGGCGTTGACGACCTTCACGCCGATTAGTAACTGCCCGTCCGGGACGGCTTCGGCCGCATTGAGTAGGGCTTCGCACACGTCGGAGCTGGCATCGTTGGTCACCAGTCCCTCGGGCGTCAAACGAGCAATGACAGGTGTCAGCTTCGGCCGCGGTCTGGCCCGCAGGATCGTAACCACCTGCCAGCCGAGCGACGTCGCAGCGAGCACGATGGCGATCACGCTTAGGACGAAGGCGGCGACGGTCACCGGGCCACGCTACCAACTCCGTAAACCGCTGTGATCAGGGCGATCCCGCGCGAAGTCTGATGAAGTTCCTAAATTCACCTGAACATTCGCTAAGACAAGCGTGGCGAAGACCAAACCGTAACAAGCGGCCCCTACTGTCAGGGAAATGAGTACCAAGTACTACCTGCAAAAGGTACCTGTCGAAGCAGTCGAGCCGGGTTTTTCGCTGGCCATTCCCGCCGACGGCGAGTATCGCCTGTTTCAGGTCGAATGCACGCAGCTGAGCCAGCGCAGCGGCCAGCCCGTGATGGTCAGGCTGACGTCAGAAGCCGTCAATGGCGGCGAGCCGTGGGTCTTGGAGTGCGAAGCCGGCACGCCGGTAGTGCGGCTCCTCGGTCTCTGCCAGGCGGCCTCGTAGCGGGGCTGTCACCGGGGCTTAGCGGCAGTGACGAACTGCAGCGCGCGTTGTGCGTGTTGTTCGATGTCAACCAGTCCCGCCGCGGCGAACAAGTCGACGAAGGCGTGCCCGTCGAACATGGTCAGCCCGATCGCGCGGGCGACGGTGCTCAGCGCATAGCGGATGGGTGGTGCCTGCCCGGAATAGCTGGTGAGGATCGCGATCCGGCCACCTGGACGCAGTACCCGCACCATCTCGCGTGCGATCCGAAACGGCTCGGGCATCAGGTACAGCGCGCCGAAACAGCAGACGGCGTCGAATGTTTCGGCGCCGAACGGCAATTCGCGTGCATCGCCGCGGACGTAACACGTCCGCGGCGTGCTGTTGTCCAGCACCGCCCGGGTCAACATCGGCTCGGAGATGTCGAACCCGACCGCGAGGCCACCTGGTGGCAGGTGTGCTGCCAGTGGAACGGTGAAATTGCCTGGCCCGCAAGCCACGTCGAGTAACCTGCCGGCATCGGCCAGATGAAGCGCCGCCGCGGCGCGGCGCTGCTCGGCGCGGGTAGTGACACCGCTGGCCAGATAGAACGACGTCGGCCGCCACAACCGCTCGTAGACGGTAGCCACGAACGGACTGTTCATCGCGCGCTGAGCGAACGTGGGCACCGGAGAACTCGTCGATTCGCCCAGCACGTCGAGGAATCCATGCCGTAGCACCGCGGACTTGTCGAGCAGACCGCGAGTGAGCTCGATCGGATTCTTGGTGTCATCCATCCCGGTCCATCTTGCCGCAGCGGCCGCCGACGCCATAACCTGAGTCGAATCTGGTCGTGGAGGGAACAGGGGCGGATATCGCGGTGGCCGAACTGACCGGCGCACGGGTCGAAGAACTCGCGGGCATGGACATCTTTCAGGGATGCCCGCCCGAGGACCTGATGCCGCTGGCGGCAAGCGTCGCGCCGCTGCAGGCCGGAACCGGCCAACTATTGATGCGCCAAGGTGAGCAGGCCGTTTCGTTCCTGCTCATCTCGTCGGGCAGTGCCGAAGTCAAGCACGTCGGCGCCGACGGAACGGTGATCGTCGACCAGGCGTTGCCGGGGATGATCGTTGGGGAAATCGCGCTGCTGCGCGACATTCCGCGCACGGCAACGGTTATCACTACCGAGCCGCTGACCGGCTGGATCGGAGACAGCGACGCGCTGGCCCGGATGGTGCACATCCCCGGGATCATGGACCGGTTGCTGCGCACCGTGCGGCAGCGGCTGGCCGCCTTCGTCACGCCCATCCCGATCCAGCTGCGTGACGGGACCGAACTGATGCTGCGTCCTGTGCTTCCCGGCGACCGGGAACGCACCGTGCATGGACACGTCAAGTTCTCCCACGACACGCTGTACCGGCGGTTCATGTCGGCCCGTGTTCCCACCGAGGCGCTGATGCATTACCTGGCGGAGGTCGATTACGTCGACCACTTCGTCTGGGTGGTCACTGACGACGGGGATCCGGTGGCCGATGCGCGCTTCGTGCGCGACGAAGCAGATCCGACCGTCGCCGAAATCGCGTTCACCGTGGCCGACGATTATCAGGGCCGGGGGATGGGAAGCTTCTTGATCGGGGCGCTGTCCGTCGCCGCACGCGTCGACGGCATCGAAAGGTTCTCTGCGCGAATGCTTGCCGACAACGTGCCGATGCGAACCATCATGGATCGCCACGGTGCGGTCTGGCAGCGCGAAGACGTCGGGGTCATCACAACCGTCATCGACGTGCCGGGTCCTCGTCATCTGGGATTCGGTCGTGACATGGCTGAGCACATCAAGCGGGTGGCCCGGCAGGTGATCGAGGCGGTCGGCTGAACGGCATGAGCCGCTCACAGGTCTGGATTGGCGCGCTGGCAGCCCTTGCGGTGGCCGGGTGCGCTCATTCGCCCGCGCCGGCGCCGTCGCCGGTTCCCTCGTCTCCGCCGGCTCACCGGGCCGCGATCAACCCGGGCAACATCAAGCGCGTTGCCCGCGAGCTACCGCCCGGCTATGAGGTGACCAACGACATTCCCAGCGGACTCTCGCCCCGGGTGATTTGGGGTGTGGAGGTCGACGCACCGGCCAAGCCGCCCGAGTGCGCGACACTGGCCGATCCGGGATACGGACTAGACCAATCCGCGCAGGGGCTTTCCGGGTCGGGCTCGGGCGGCATCGTCGACGCGGTGGTGGTGAACGTTGCGGTAGCACTGGATCACAGCGTTCTTGCCAATTGCGGGCAGTGGACCGTGGCCGACCGGCACACCACGGCCAGGGTGAGCCTGCTCGATGCCCCGCACATCGACGGCGCCGAAACCGTCGGCATGGTGGCCGATATCCGCACAGCCGTCGAGTCTGGAAGCCAAATCGATTCGCGGACAGTCACATTCATCGCGTACCTGGGCGACTACTACGCGTTCACCACGCTGACCACCGATCCCGGCTCGATGCTGCCGCCGCTGCCACCGCAGTTCGCCGCCGATCTGCTGGTCAAAACGGTGTCGACGTTACGTAGTTGAGCACCCGCGCTTGGGTAGGGTGGCCACAATGTTGAAGGCGGTGCTCGCTGTGAGTTCGGTGTGCCTGCTCGTCGGCTGCTCGCCAGGCGCCAATTCTTCGCAACCCGCCAAGGTCGAGATCGCCAAGGTCGCCGACGTGAAGTCGGGTTTCGGCCCGGAGTTCAAGGTCACCGAGGTGGGCCTGCGGGCTATCGATCCGGCCTTCTTCTCGTCGCGGAAGTTACCCGAGGGGCTGACATTTGATCCGGCGAACTGCGCGAAAGCAGCTGCCGGCCCGGAGATGCCGGCCGGAGTTCAGGGCAACATGGCTGCCGTGTCCGCCGAGGGCAACGGCAATCGGTTCGTGGTGATCGCGGTGGAAACCTCGCAGCCGCTGCCGGTCAACGACCCGGGCCAGGACTGCAAGAAGGTGGCGTTCAGCGGGCCTCAGTTGCGCGGCGCCATGGAGGTGGTGGATGCGCCGAAGATCGACGCGGCACAGACCCTGGGTATTCACCGCGTGCTGCAGGCGGTGGTGGGAGGGGCCGCCCGAACCGGGGAGCTGTACGACTACTCCGCGCACTTCGGTGACTACCAGGTGATTGTCATCGCCAATCCACTGGTGATTCCGGATCAGCCGCTGGCCAAGGTCGACACCCAACGGGCGCGGGATCTACTCGTCAAGGCTGTCGCTGCGGTGCGTAGTTAACGCACGCCGCGCGGGCGGAACTGGATGCTGACCCGCGGGCCCGACGGCGCGGATGTCTTGGGAACCGAATGCTCCCAGGTGCGTTGGCATGACCCGCCCATCACCAGCAGGTCGCCGTGGGCCAGCGGCAACCGCAACGACGGGCCGCCGCCGCGGCGGCGCATCGCGAAGGTGCGGGTGGCGCCCAGGCTGACGATGGCCACCATGGTGTCCTCAGTGCTGCTGCGCCCGATGGTGTCGCCGTGCCAGGCCACGCTGTCCGAGCCGTCGCGGTAGCAACACAGCCCCACGGTGGTGAACGGCTCGCCCAGCTCGCCACCGTAGATGTCGTTGAGCCGCCGGCGAAGCCGCGCGAGTTGCGGATGCGGCGGCTCCTCGACCGTCAGGTCGTGGAAACTGACCAAGCGCGGCACGTCGACCACCCGGTCGTACATCTGGCGGCGCTCGGCTCGCCAGGGCACTTTCGCGAGGAGGTCTTGTAGCAGGTCATCGGCTGCGCTGAGCCAGCCGGCGCGCACGTCGATGAAGGCGCCGTCACCGAGTTGCCTGCGCTCGTTGTGCTGGAATAGCGAGCCTTGTACCGCGATCGCCACGACCGCGATTCTATCGCACACGCGTTCGATCATCGGGTGTGCGCCGCGCCCGCAGGCTACGTTTGTCGTGTGGCTGTCGAGTTGG
Organism: Mycobacterium szulgai; assembly: GCF_002116635.1. Lineage (GTDB taxonomy): Bacteria > Actinomycetota > Actinomycetes > Mycobacteriales > Mycobacteriaceae > Mycobacterium > Mycobacterium szulgai. The sequence continues at coordinate 64,311 of NZ_LQPW01000132.1, forward strand.
GGTCGGATTCCGAGGTCGGAACGCTGCGGGTGGTCATCCTGCACCGCCCGGGGGCCGAATTGAGTCGACTCAACCCGCGCAACGTCGATCAGTTGCTATTCGACGGGCTGCCGTGGGTGTCGCGTGCGCAGGACGAGCACGACGAATTCGCCGAGGTGCTCCGTTCCCGCGGGGTGGAGGTGCTGCTGCTGTCCGATCTGCTGACCGAGGCGCTGCACCACAGCGGTGCCGCCCGGATGCAGGGGGTGGCCGCAGCGGTTGACGGACGACGACTGGGTTTGCCGCTAGCGCAAGAACTTTCGGCACACCTGCGCAGTCTCGACCCGGTCGCGCTGGCGAATGTGCTGACGGCGGGCATGACATTCAACGAGCTGCCCGCCGAGATCCGGGGCGCGGTGTCGCTGGTGCTTCGCATGCACCACGGCGCGGATTTCGTCATCGAGCCGTTGCCGAACCTGGTGTTCACCCGGGACTCGTCTATCTGGATCGGGCCGCGGGTGGTGATTCCGTCGCTGGCGCTGCGGGCGCGGGTGCGCGAGGCGTCGTTGACCGACCTTATTTACGCCCACCACCCGCGGTTCACCGGCGTGCGACGGGCCTACGAATCGCGTACTGCCCCCGTCGAGGGTGGTGACGTGCTGTTGCTGGCTCCCGGTGTGGTCGCCGTCGGGGTGGGGGAGCGCACTACGCCGGCCGGTGCGGAAGCGTTGGCGCGCAGCCTTTTTGACGATGACCTCGCCCAAACGGTGCTGGCGGTGCCGATCGCGCAGAAGCGGGCGCAAATGCATCTGGATACGGTGTTGACGATGGTCGACACCGACACTGTGGTGATGTACGCCAACATCGTGGATACGTTGTCGGCGTTCACAATTCAGCGCAAACCCGACGGCGTGACCATAAGCGACGAGGCGCCGTTTCTGGAGGCGGCGGCCGCGGCGATGGGAATCGACAAACTGCATGTCATCCACACCGGCCTGGACCCCCTCGTCGCCGAACGCGAGCAGTGGGACGACGGCAACAACACCTTGGCGCTGGCTCCCGGTGTCGTGGTGGCCTATGAACGCAATACCCAGACCAACGCACGTTTGCAGGACGCGGGCATTGAAGTGCTGACCATTGCGGGCTCTGAATTGGGTACCGGCCGCGGCGGGCCGCGCTGCATGTCCTGCCCGGCCGCGCGCGATCCTATTTAGCGTCACCCGTCCGCCGAGATTGCCGTCAGGGTCGCGACACGCGTGGAATCACAGCCGCTACGGCAATCACGGCGCCAACAGCCCGACAACCTAGCGCCAGCTGGGCAGCCAGATCTCCATGTTCCAGGTCTGCTGTGAGATCGGCAGACCGGTGAGCACCGGGAACAGCCAGGCGAAATTCGTCACCACCAGCGCCACATAGCAGCACACCGCGATCAGGCCCAGGGTGCGGCGCTCCCTACCCTGGCCGGGGTGGTGGAGGATATCGCCGAGAATCAGCGCGATGGCCATCACCAGAAACGGCCCCATTGTCGCCGCGTAGAAGAAGTACATCTGCCGGTCGATGTCGGCGAACCATGGTAACCAGCCGGCGCAGTAACCGACCAGCACAGCCGCATAGCGCCAGTCCCGGCGGACGGCCATCCGCCATAGGGAATAGAGCAGGACGGGGACCGCCAGCCACCACAGGGCCGGTGTGCCGACCAGCATCTCGGCCTTGACGCACGACTGCGACCCGCAGCCGGGCACGTTCTGCTGATCGATGGCGTAGAGCACCGGCCGCAACGACATCGGCCAGCTCCACGGCTTGGATTCCCACGGGTGATAGTTGCCCGCCGAATTCGTCAGGCCGGCATGGAAATGCAATGCCTTGGCGTGGTAGTACCACAGCGAGCGGATGGCGTCGGGCAACGGCACCACACTGTGCGGGCCGATGGTTTGGCCCACCTGGTGGCGGTCGATCGCGGTCTCGGACGCGAACCACCCCGCGTAGCTGGCCAAGTAGACGCCCAACGGGATCAGCGCCAGCGCGTACCCGGTCGGAATCAGATCCCGCCGCAGCGTGCCCAGCCACGGCCGCAGCACGTGGTACTGGCGGCGTGCCGCCACGTCGAACGCCAGCGACATCGCGCCGAAGAACACCACGAAGTACAACCCGGACCACTTTGTCCCACAAGCTAATCCGAGCAGCACCCCGGCGCCGAATCGCCACCAGCGCACCCCCAGCCGGGGGCCCCACACCGTGTCGGCGATGCGGTTTTCCAGCGCGGCGACGTGCATGCGTTGCCGCACCTGATCGCGGTCGACGATCAGCGCGCCGAACGCGGCCACCACGAAGAACGTGAGGAAACCATCCAGCAGCGCGGTCCGCGCAGCGACAAAGCTGACGCCGTCGCAAATGAGCAGCAGCCCGGCGATGGCGCCCACCAGTGTCGAGCGGCTGATCCGCCGGACGATTCGGGTGACCAGAGCAACCAGAACCACCCCGAGTACCGCGCCGGTAAATCGCCAGCCGAATCCGTTGTAGCCGAACAGGGCCTCGCCGATGGCGATCAGTTGCTTGCCGACCGGCGGGTGAACCACCAGTCCGAAGCCGGGATTGTCTTCGATCCAATGGTTGTTCAGAACCTGCCAGGCCTGCGGCGCGTAGTGCTTCTCGTCGAACACGGGCGTGCCCGCGTCGGTGGGCGAGCCCAGGTTCAAGAACCGGGTCAGTATGGCGAGCAAGGTGATCGCACCGGTGACGATCCAGCCGCGGGTGCGGTCCAGCGGTCCGAAATCGGCTGCCGGCAGCACCGGACCGGGGCTGACAACGGGCGCCACGGGGTCCCCATCCAGGACGGACGTTTCGGTGGGCGGGGCGGTCATCACGTCGATCGTAGGCTGTGCGTCATGACCTCTGGCCGTCTGTTGCTGGGCGCAACCCCGTTGGGTCAGCCGTCGGATGCCTCGCCCCGGCTGATCGAAGCGTTGGCCAGCGCCGATGTGGTGGCGGCCGAAGACACCCGGCGGGTGCGGACGTTGGCCAAGGCGCTCGACGTCACGATCGGCGGCCGGGTGGTCAGCCTGTTCGACCGTGTCGAGGCGCCCCGGGCGGCCGCTCTGGTCGACGCGATGGCCGCCGGAGCGACCGTGTTGGTGGTCAGCGACGCCGGGATGCCGGTGATCAGCGACCCGGGGTATCGGCTGGTCGCGGCGTGCATCGAGGCCGGCTTACCGGTGCACTGCCTGCCCGGGCCGTCGGCGGTGATTACCGCACTGGTGGTCTCGGGTCTGCCTGCCGAGAAGTTCTGCTTTGAAGGTTTTGCCCCGCGCAAGAGTTCAGCGCGCAGGACGTGGCTCGCCTCGCTTGCTGACGAGCGGCGCACCTGCGTGTTCTTCGAATCACCGCGCCGGCTGGCGGCGTGTTTGCGGGATGCGGTCGAGCAGCTGGGCGGGGCGCGCCAGGCCGCGATCTGCCGGGAGTTGACGAAGGTGCACGAGGAAGTGCTGCGCGGATCGTTGGGCGAGCTGGCTGATTGGGCGGACGGCGGCGTGCTCGGTGAGATCACCGTGGTGCTGGCTGGTGCGACTCCGCGCGCCGATGTGGCATCGCTGATAAACCAGGTCGAGGATCTCGTCGCGGCCGGTGTTCGCGTCAAGGACGCCTGCAGCGAGGTGGCCGCGGCGCACGCGGGGGTGCGCTCGCGCCAGCTCTACGACGCGGTGCTCCAATCACGCCAGGAGGCCGGCGAACTGGAAGAACCGTAGGTTAGCCGCACAGGGGCGCGATCGGACCGATCGCCGGTGTGCAGCCGTGGATCGCCGGCGGTCCGGGCAAGCCAGGCGGCAGGCCGGGCAGCCCAGCCGGCAGCGCCGGCCCGGCCGGCAGACCGGCGGGCAGACCCGGCAAGCCGGCCGGCAGACCCGGCAGACCAGCGGGCACACCGGGAATGGCACCCGACGCGAGCAGTCCAGGGATCATCGCAGCGATGGCCGCTGGATCCGCCGGGAGACCGGCCGCGGCCAGCATTCCCGGCAGTGCGGCAGCCAGCGCCATCGGGTCCACACCTGCGGGCAGGCCCGGGATGCCGGCCGGCAGACCCGGCAACCCCTGCAGCGTCGGCAGCACTGCGGCCAGCTGCGGCAGGCTGCCGGCGGCCAGCGCGATCACATCCTGCGGTGACATTCCCGGCAGACTCGGCAAACCGATACCCGGAAGAGCCGCCGCGGCCATGCTGATCAGACCCTCCGCCGACGCACCCGGCAGACCCGGCAGGCCGATGCTGGGCAGGCCACCCGTCCCCAGTAGCCCGACCAGGCTGGCCGGTGACAACCCCGGGATAGACGGCAGACCAGGCAGGCCCAGGCCCGGCAGGTTCACCGCCGGTAGCGCCTTGGACACGGGCAGCAGCAGTGAGCTAACGGTGTTCACCGCGCCGTTCACGGCGTTTGTCGCCGCGGGCAGGATGCCCGAGGACTGCAGCGCGTTGTAGGCGAGCACGACATAAGTGACGGCCAACGCGGTGGTACTCACGGTGCCTGAGATGGTGTTTCCCACGCCCAGGACGCCGTTGACGACGGCGGTGGCCGCGTTCACGCCCTGCGGGACGCTGGCCAAGCCGGCGACCTCGGGAATGCCGGGAACACCGATGCCCGGGATGCCGACGCCGGGGATGCCGATGTCGGGCACTCCCGGTGGCAGCGCGGGAAGCGCCGCGTTAGGCAGGGCGGCCGCAGGTGGGCCGGCGTCGGAGATGCCGGGCAGCATGCTGGCGCCACCGGGGTTGGTAGCCACACCCGGAACTGCGCGGGCCGCTGCCGGCTCCGGCGCCGCCGGTGCCATGGCCGGCGCGATGGTCGGTGCCGGCGGCTCGACGGCCGCGGGAACCTGGCGGGCGGGAGCCGCTGGAGCGGCCTTGCTGGACCCCGGCATCAGCACGGAGGCCAACCGATCACATTGCTGACCTGCCGAGCATCCCCCTGGGTTCGGCGAGTTCATCTGCCCGGACAGCGTCAACGGTGCAACCGCCAGCGTCGCCCCTACTGCGGCGGCAGCCGCAACCCCAACGACGGCGACTCTCATGAAAAGACCCCTCTCCCAATCTCCACGCGCGATCCCCTCGGGTCGATGATTGGAGCTTAGGCACGGTTGGCTGCTCGTGTGGGCGTTATGGCGAAATTCGCCCGCCCGATCCGTGGGCCTGAGTTTGCTGGGGTTAGCCCACCCGGGTCGCGTTCGGCGCTGCCGGGACCCCGACGACGGGAGCCGCCTTGTGCAGGCATTCCTCCCATTCGGCGTCGGGATCGGAATCGGCCGTGATTCCGCCGCCGACGCCCAGCACGGCAGTGCCCAGTGCGTCGAACTCGACGGTCCGGATCGCGACGTTGAGCTCACAGCCGGCCATGGGCGAAGCCAAACCTACTGTGCCGCAGTATATTCCGCGGCGACGTTGCTCCCATTTCGAAATCAGCTGGCGGGCACGGAGTTTCGGAGTTCCAGTGACAGATGCCGGCGGGAAGGCGGCATCCAGCAGCGCTGAGTTGGGCAACTCGACCGGAACGCGTGCCGACACGGTGGACACCAGGTGCCACACCCCGGGCGCGCGCCGCACCACCAACAGCTCGGGGACCGTGACTGTACCGGTAATCGCCACGCGCCCAAGGTCATTGCGGACCAAGTCCACGATCATGATGTTCTCGGCCACTTCTTTGGGTGAAGCGCGCAGCGCCGACGGCCAGGCGTCCAATGGCAGCGTTCCCTTGATGGGGCTGGACGCCACGACGTCACCACGGCGGCGCAGGAAAAGCTCCGGAGACAGCGAGGCGACCGCACCCCAGTCGCCAGCGACGAAAGCCGCCCGGGCCGGCGTGGTGCGCGCTATTCCATCGATGAAGAAGTCCAGCGGCGAGCCGCTGACCGTGCCGGTGAATTGGGTGCACACGCACGCCTGGTACACCTCGCCGGCGGCGATGGCTTCCAGGCAGGCCAGCACCCCGTTGCGGTGTGCTGGCCGGTCGGCGGCCGCCCAATTAATTCGGCACGCGGGTGCCGATCTAGGTGGCTGGGCCGGGATCGGGGCCGGCGTTGCGGCCAGCGCACTGGCCAGCCAGTCCGGCATCGCGGCGCCCGAGAGGCTCTCGTGGAACCACTGCCCGTCACGGTCACGGCGCAGCACGCAATCGGTCCAGCCACCTGCGGCTTCGGGGATCCGGCCGGGCGCCCCGTCGGCGCCGGGGTCCGGGTAGGACAGATAGCCGATCCAGCCGCCGCCGACCGCGCTGAACCCGGGCGCCGTGCTCGCCGGCGATACGGCCGCACTAGTGGCGAATGCATCGCTGACCTGCACCGGCCGTACCGAGACGCTCGGGGCGATCACCGCCAGCGCACCGAACCATTCACCAGTCAATGCGGCCGGGGGCGGCAAACCGAGCCTGGCGGTGGCGTAGCCGACCGTGCGCAGCACTTGGGGTGCCTCGCCAAGATTGCCGAGCCGGTCGATACGCACCGCCTTAGCTTGACAGAACGGTGAATCTTCGCACCCCAGGGACCGGTTTAGCTGCGGCTGATCTCACGGGCGGTGGCCAGGGCCGCCAACTTGTCGGGGTTGCGCATCACGTAGAAGTTGGTGATCTTGCCGCCGGCGATCTCCAGGGTGATCACCCCCTCGAGGTGATCGCCGAGGTAGAGCAACACCGCTGGAGCGCTGTTGCAGGTCACCATCTCGACGTTCAGCTCGGTGCCCGCCTTGCGCATCAGTCCGGCGATCGCCCTGGCCACCCGCTCGGCGCCGACCACCGGCTTGCGGGCCGCGCTGACCTTGCCGCCGCTGTCGGCCATCCAGGTGGCATCCGGCGCCAGCATCGCCATCAGCGACTCCACGTCACCGCTGGCGGCGGTGGCCAGGAACTGGGCGGTGATCTGCGCGTTGCGTTGCGGGTCGACGTCGTCGAATCGCTTGCGCCGGGCCCGTACGTGTTCCCGCGCCCGATGGGCGACCTGTCGCACCGTGGCGGCCGGTTTGCCCACCGCTTCGGAAATCTCGCCGTAGTCGAAGCCGAACACCTCGCGCAGCACGAACACCGCGCGCTCGTCGGGGCTCAGGGTCTCCAGCAGGACCAGCATCGCCATCGAAACCGATTCCGCCAGAACAACATCGGCCGACGGGTCCTGCTCGTCGAGCAGCAGCGGCTCGGGCAACCACGGGCCCACGTAGTCCTCGCGGCGGCGGGCGCCGGCGCGCAACGCGTTGAGCGCCTGCCGGGTGACCAGTTGCGCCAGGTAGGACTTGCTGTCCTGCACGGTCGACAGGTCAACGGCCGCCCATCTCAAGTAGCTGTCCTGCAGCACGTCGTCGGATTCGGTTGCCGAGCCCAGGATTTCGTAGGCGATGGTGAACAGCAGCGGGCGCAGCAGGGTGAACCGTTCGGCGTGCTCTTCGGTTGCCCCCGTCATCGCAGCGCGACCTGTTGGTCGGTGGGCAACTGCGCGGACCGCTTGCCGCCCCGGAACCAGAAGTACGAGCCGGGTTTTGCCGCTTCGTGCCGGATGGACCACACCGTGCCCTTGCAGACCGCTTCCTTGATGGAAGCCGCCGTCCGGCCGCCGATGTAGACGTTGATCGGGGTGTCGTCGGAGCGTGCCAGCTGGACGGTGCCATGCGAGCGGCCCAGGCTGATGCACTGCCCGACGAAGGCCTGGCTGATCGCCGCCGGGGTGTCGCCGGCGATGCGGCTGAGCACGGTGTTGGCGGCCTGGGCTCCCAGCGGTCCGGCCGCTTGGCAGCTCATCCGCAGCGGCTGGCCGGACGGCGCGACGGCATCGCCCGCGCCGACGATGCGCTGGTCGTCGATGCTGGTCAGGGTTTCGTCGGTGAGCAGCCGGCCCAGGGCGTCAGTGCGCAGTCCGCTGCGGGCGGCCAGATCCGGCACCCCGAACCCGGCCGTCCATACCGTGGCCGCGCTGGGCAGCGCGGTGCCGTCAGCCAGCACCACCGCATCCCACCGAACCTCGGTGACGGCCACGGTTTCCAGCACGTCAACCCCGAGCTTGCGCAGCTGCTTGCCCACCGAACGCCGGCCCCGCCTGCTCAGCGACGGGCCCAAGATGCTGCCGCACACCAGGGTGACTGGGCGGCCGAGCTGAGCGAACTCGGCGGCCGCCTCGATTCCGGTCAGGCCGCCGCCGACTACGGTGATGGGTGCGTCGGCGGGGAGATCGGCCAGCGCGTACCGCAGCCGCTGCGTGCTGTCCAGATCGGCGACCGAAAAAGCGTATTCGGCGGCGCCGGGCACCGCCGGCGTGGCACCGCTGCTGCCTACCGCGTAGATGAGGTAGTCGTAGCTCAATTCCGCGCCCGATGCCAGTACCACGGTGCGCGCGGCGGCATCGATGCGGTCGACCGTTTCGACGACCAGCTCGATGCCTTCACCGAGCAGGGTCGGGAATTCGACGGTGGCGGTCCCGGAGCCGGCGGCCAACTGGTGCAGGCGGATCCGTTCGACGAAGACCGGACGGGCGTTGACCAGGGTGATGTCGACGTCGTCGCGCAGGCGCAGGTGGTTGGCGGCGATCGTGCCGGCATATCCGCCACCGACGACGACGACGTGTGTCCGTTGACCAGTCATGGCTATCTCTCCTCTTGGTGCGGTCCCTGAAAACGGTTGTGACCTCTAGACACCGCGGACCGGCCGGGCGTGACAGTTCTGGTGCGATTGTGAGCTGTATCACGCTGCTTGTCTCGCAGCATGAATGCCGGGGTGAAACGGTTTGGGCAGGGGGAAACGGCCGCCGGTGCTACCCTTCTCTCACGAATATCGAACCGTGACCTGCGCCATTCGGGGTTCAGTACCCCATAATTGGGCCAGTCGCCCATCTTTTTTGAACGTGTACACACCGGAGGTCGGAGTTGCCGCGCAGCTTGGACCTCGTCGTCACCTCGGTAGCCACGCAGCTCATGGAGGCCACCGCATCCACCGCTACTCAGGTGAGCGAAAAAGTACTCGCGCAGCTCGTTGCTCAGTTTGACGTGGACGCCAGTTTCCTGCGCCACCACGACCACGAGATCCGCGCTTCGATTCTGGTCGCCGAATGGCCTCCGCGCACCGACGTTCCAGATCCCGACCCGCACGCGGTCGTTCACTTCACCAGCGCCGATCCAGTGCTGGCCCAATGCGAGCACGGCAGAAAGCCGGTGGTGATCCGGCCGGATCAGAGCAACCGGTCGCTGCAGCGCTGGATGGGCGGCGGCAGGCAGGCGGCGGTGCCGCCCTCGGTGGCGGCCGCACCGCTGGTGTCCGGGGAGATGACCACCGGCGTGCTCGTCTTCGTCAAGTTCGGCGCCCGGAAGTGGAAGCAGGAAGAGATCAATACCCTCGAGGCGGTCGCCGCCTTGTTCGCCCAGCTGCAAGCCCGTATTGCCGCCGAGGAGAAGCTGCGATACCTGGCCGAGCACGACGATCTGACCGGCCTGTACAACCGTCGGGCGCTGGTCGCTCATCTTTCCGAGCGGCTGACCGCCGGCCAGTCGGGACCCGTCGCAGTCCTGTACATGGATCTCGACCGGCTGAAGTCGATCAACGACTATCTCGGCCATACCGCGGGGGACTGGTTCATCCGGGTGTTCGCGCAACGTTTGCGGGTGTGCGCCGGACCGCAGAGCATGATCGCCCGCCTGGGCGGCGATGAGTTCGTCGTCATTCCGGAGCAGACGATGGCGAGCGGCACCGCAGAGGCGTTCGCCCGCCGTCTCGGCACGATGCTGCGCGAACGGCTGGCAATCGGGGGCCATCAGATCACCCGCACGGTCAGCATCGGGCTGGCGGTGGGCATGCCGGGTCGTGACAACAGCACCGACCTGCTGCGCCGCGCCGACGAGGCGGTGCTTACGGCCAAGCGCGCCGGCGGCAACCAGGTCGCGATCTCTACCGACGACATGTCGCTGAAGAGCGCCTTCCGCAACGACATTGAGCTGCACCTGCAAGGCGACATCGACAGCGAGGCGCTGCTGCTGCACTACCTGCCCGAGGTCGATCTGTGGACCGGGGCGATCGTGGCCGCCGAGGCGCTGGTCCGCTGGCGGCACCCGATCTGGGGTCTGCTGCTGCCGGATTCGTTCATCGGGGTCGCCGAATCGACGAACCTGGCCGGCGAACTCGGCCGCTGGGTGATGCGCAGTGCGTGTGCCGAATTCAGCCGGTGGCGGGCCAACGGCGTGGGGCAGAGTGCGATCCTGCGGATCAATGTGTCGCCGGTTCAATTGATTACGCGCGGCTTTGTCCGCAGCGTCGCCGAGACCATCGAGGAGTTCGGCATTGACGGCGGATCGGTATGCCTCGAAATCACCGAGCGCGCAGTGGTTCACGACATCGAGGCCACTCGCAAGACACTTTCGGAACTCAAAGAGGTCGGGGTTCAGATTGCCATCGACGACTTCGGCACCGGTTATGCCGTGTTGTCGCATCTGAAGTCGCTGCCGGTCGACATGCTCAAGATCGACACCGGCTTCGTGCGCGATCTGGGCACCAACGCCGGCGACCTGGCGATCGTTCGCGCCATCATCGGCCTGGCCGAGGCCTTCGGCCTGCAGCTGGTTGCCGAAGGTGTTGAAACGCCAGCTGCCGCACTGACTTTGATGCAACATGGGTGCCACCGTGCGCAAGGATTCTTGCTGTCGCGCCCTGTCCCGGGCAACGCCATGGAGGCGTTGCTGTCCGCGCGCTGGATGCCGATGCCGTTCCTCGCCGACCGCGAGGCCCTGACGCTCGGTGCCATCTAGCTCTAGGTGAGAGTGGTTCGAACAATTAGGAAACACGTCCTTGTCGTTGTCACGTGCGTGGTCCTGCTGCTGGGCGGACTGCTCGGTGGGCTGATCGGGTGCAGCCGCAACCAGACCCAGGCCGGCCCGTTGACCGCGATGGTCAGTCCGGCCATCTCGGCGGCCGCCCAGGAGATCCCGAATCCGTTGCGCGGCCAGTACGAGTACCTGATGCAGCCGCTTTTCCCGCAGGGCGCCCGGGTGCAGCAGCGCTATCCGGCGTGGCCCGCGTCCTATGACGCCAGCTTGCGTGTTTCGTGGCGGCAGTTGCAGCCCGCCGATCCGCACACCCTCCCGCCGGATGCTCCCGACGACCGTAAGTACGACTTCAGCGTGATCGACGACGCACTGAATAAGCTCGCCGAGCGCGGCATGCGGTTGACACTGCGGGTGTATGCCTACAGCTCATGCTGTAGCGCTTCGTATCCGAACAACACCAACATCGCGATTCCGGACTGGGAGCGCGCAATTCCCAGCACCAACACCGCCTACCCGGGGCCGGCGAACGGTGCTGCCGCCGGGGTGACCCAGGTGGTGCCCAACTTCAACGACCCGACCTATCTGAACGACTTCGGGCAGCTGCTGGCCGCCCTCGGGCGACGCTACGACGGTGACGAGCGGCTCAGCGTGTTCGAGTTCTCCGGGTATGGCGACTTGAGTGAAAATCAGCTCGGCTATCCGCGCGATTCGCTCAACGCCGCCGGCCCCGGGCCGGACGAAAGTGAAAGGGCCCTGGGGTATTACAGCCAGTTCCGGGACCAGACCATCACCACCACGTCGGTTCAGCAGCTGGTCGCAGCCAACGTCGGCGCCTTCGGCCACACCCAGTTGGTCGTGGCCCCCAACAACCCGGAAATAATGCGCGAACTACTCGCCGACGACGTGACGAAGAAACTGGCCGCGCCGGTGGGTATCAGCGCGGACTGCCTGGGGGTGGCTGCACCGTTGCCGCCGTGGGCCGAATCCAGCAGTTCGCATTACGTACAGACCAACGACGCACTCGTCGGCGCGCTGCGCCAGCGGCTCGGAACAGCCCCGGTGATCAGCCATTGGTGCGAATTACCCAGCGGGACAACGCCGGAGGCCTATTACAAGAAGGGACTGCACGACGTCCTCAGGTATCACGTCTCGATGACGTCGAGCGTCAACTTTCCCGCCCAGAGCGCCACGTCGCAGATGGAACCCAAACTGTACGTGCTGTGGGCGCAGGCCAACGCGACCTCCGGTTACCGATACTCGGTGGAAGCCCGTCCCGGCTCCCAGGGACTACAGGACAAGGTGGCAACCATATCGGTCACCTGGACCAACTATGGTGCTGCGGCCGCTACCGAGAAATGGGTTCCTGGATACCGGCTGGTGGATTTCACCGGGCAGACGATTCGGACGCTGCCGTCCACCGTGGACCTCAAGGGTCTGGTCCCCGACACGTCCAGCAGCACCGACCAGCCACCGCCGGCCTCGGCCACCGAGACGGTCCGGGTTGATCTCAAGGGGTTGCCGCCGGGTCACTACACACTGCGGGCCGCGATCGATTGGCAACAGCACAAGCCCAACGGCTCGCACGCGGTGAACTATCCGCCGATGCTGTTGGCGCGCGACGGCCGCGACGACTCCGGGTTCTACCCCATTGCCACACTGGACATTCCGCGCGATGACCAGAACGCATCCGGCAGTTGACGACTTGCCGCGCGCATTGGTAGGCCGCGTATGCGACTCGGGGCAAATGCATACGTTTAAAACGGAAATCGGCCGCTAGCCAACCGCAAGTATTCTCAGACGGGTTCTGGGGCGCGACGGCATGGAACGCTGCAGGTCGAGGCGCAGGGCTGATAATCTCAGATGCTGCGCCCGCTGCAATCCGTCGAACCGGCGGAGACACCCGGTGAATGCTCAATACCTGTCCTGCTGGAGGAAGGCATCGCGAACGTGAAGGCGATCGTCTCGACCAACGGTACCGGCCTCCCTCGTGTCGCCGATGGTCCCCGACGCATTGCTCGATCGATGCCATGAGTCCTTCGAGTCAGGTGACGACCGATTCGCCCGACGGGCGAGCAGACACTACCCGGAACCAGATCCTGCGCGCGGCAGCCCACCAATTCTCCGGCAAGCCCTACTACGCGGTCGGACTCGACGACATCCTCGCCGAGGCCGAATTGACCAAGGGCGCAATGTATTTCCACTTCCGCTCCAAGCACGCGCTGGCCGTCGCGATCATCGAACAACACATCGTCGCCGGCCGCTCAGCTGTCGAAGAACTACTCGCCAAGCAGCTTTCGGGCCTGGAGACGCTCATTGACTTCTGCTACATCACGGCCGTTCAGGACATCACCCAGAACATGTCGAGGGCGGCGTCGAATTTGCTCGGGTCGGTGGGGTCCACCGGCGGGCTGCGGGAGAGATTGCTGGGCGCGTGGATCGAATCCCTTGCCGAGGTGGTCGAGCGTGCCATCGCCGAGGGCGATGTCGCCGAAGGATGTGCGCCCGAGGATGTCGGACGGCTGGTCGCTTCCATGTATATGGGGTTGCGGCAAACCAGCGATCTGGACGATCCCGCACGCTTTCTCCAGGACCTGGAAAAGTGCTGGGCACTGCTGCTGGGCGGCCTCCTGCAGCCCGGCCGAAGCGATTACTTCCGGCAATTCATCAGGCGGCGTACCGCGCTGGCGATCAGCTCCGCCTCGCCCAAGGCGGCGCAGTGACTGTTAGGCTCACGCTCTGACCAGGAAATATGAGACGCGGAGGTTGGAGAGCCTAAGCGGATCGACGGCACTGTCGGAGGTGCAGCAAAGATGGCGCGCCAAGTTCGATCCGAGCTGACCCGACGAAAGATTCTCGACGCCGCGATCGACGTGTTCAGCGAAGTCGGGTACGCCGCGGCCAGCTGGGGCACGATCATCGAGCGGACCGGCATGACGAAGGGTGCGCTGTACCACCACTTCGATTCCAAGGAAGCGCTGGCTTCCGACATCATCGACGAAGGCTCCGAGGTATTGATCGGAGCCTTTCACAGTGTCTGTGGTTCGGCCTCGCCCGCCCTGGAGAACATGATCCACGGTACTTTTGCGATCGCCAACATACTCATTGCGGACAAGACGGCCCGCGCCGCCGAGCAACTGACTGCTGCCTTAAGCGGATTCAATGATGCGGCAGCCCGCTCCTGCGCAAGATGGGTGGACACGATGGCCGCCCAGGCCCGCCGGGCCGTCACCGAGGCTGACCTGCGTGAAGACGTCGATCCGGACGTGGTCAGTGCATCGATCGTGGGCGCCATGTTAGGTACGCGATTGTTGTCCATCTCGATGTCTGGGACCCGCAGCGGCGACGGACTGTCCGACGACCTCAGCGCGCGATTGAGTCAGATCTGGGGCCTGCTGCTCCCCGGTATCGTCGCTGACGCATCGCTGCCGTATTTCCGGCAATTCCTGGACCGCGAAGCGTTGCGCCATGCCCGTGCGTCGATTGCGGGCGGCGATGCCCACCGGTAGCTGAAAGGCTAGCGCCGGTTGGATACCGCGGGAATGAGAACGACCCGGCCGCCGAACTGATGGTTTGCCTGGGCTAGCCGCCGTCTTCCCAGAGCTGCTCGGTCAGATCCTGGAACGTCGCCAACGCAAAGCGGTCGTCGGCGCGCCGCACCGCCGACCTGCTCATCAGCGCGCGCACCACCGAGCCGTCCTTGTGTGCCAGTTCGACGACCTCGTTGGCAAGCGCGTGGACGAATGAGAGCAGCGACGATTCCGAGGCCGGGGCCTGATGGAAGATCTGATGGAACCGCAGCGACAGCACCTCTTCGGGTTCGCAGCCGACCATCGCGGCGAACGCGGAGTTGGTGAACAAGATGCTGCCGTCGTGCCCGATGGCCAGGACGGGGACCGGAATTCTTTCCAGGACAACCAGCGCCGGCAACTGCTTCAAGGTGGTCATCGGCGATTGGCTGGGCTGCCGATTTCGTCGTCGCTCCACAGCCCGATTATGGCCTATAACACAGACCCGCCTACCGGAATCGCTTATTTGGCGCCCGCCAGCAGCTCTCGGTGCGGGGTGCGGCGCGTTCTTGAACGGTATCGCAGCAGTGTTTTCAACACCATCGAATCTGCTTGATGGACAACCAGACTGGCGGCTAGTCGGGTGCCTGGTAGCGGGGAAACACGCCGGTCGGCGAGGGCAGCGCAGTGCCCGGAACAATTCGTTGACTCAGCGCAACGAATGACCGTTGGTCAGCGGGCTGGCCGAGCAGATCGAGCAGCTTTGCGGCCGACTCCGGCATAACCGGCTGCACCAGCAGCGCGGCGATGCGGACCGCCTCGCAGGTGGTGTAGAGCACGGTGCGGAACCTGATCTGGTCGGCCTCGGACTCGCTCTTGCGCAACACCCACGGCTGCTCGGCCGAAAAGTACTTGTTCGCGTCGCCCAGCATCAGCCAAATCGCCTCTAGGGCCAGATGCATCGCTTGGGTCTCGAAGTTGGCGCGCACCCGCTCCAGCAAGGCGTCGGCTGTGCTCAGCAGGGCCGTGTCGGCCTCGGTGAATTCGCCGGGTTCGGGCACCACCGCGCCCAGGTTCTTGTTCACCATCGACAACGACCGCTGGGCCAGGTTGCCCAGTTCGTTGGCGAGGTCGGTGTTGATCCGGGTGATGATGGCGTCGTCGCTGTAGTTGCCGTCCTGGCCGAACGGGACCTCGCGCAGCAGGAAGTACCGCACCTGGTCCACGCCGAACGTCTCGACCAGCGCAACCGGGTCGACGGTGTTGCCCACCGACTTGCTCATCTTCTCGCCGCGGTTGTGCAGGAAGCCGTGTGCGAAAACCCTGCGGGGCAACTCGATTCCAGCTGACATCAAGAACGCCGGCCAGTAGACGGCGTGAAACCTGATGATGTCCTTGCCGATCATGTGCAGATCGGCGGGCCAGTAGCGGCGGAATAAATCCGAGTCGGTGTCGGGGTAACCGGCCCCGGTCAGGTAGTTGGTGAGCGCATCGACCCACACGTACATGACGTGATCGGAATGCTCGGGTACCTGCACTCCCCAGTCGAATGAGGTACGGGATATCGACAGATCGTCCAGTCCGCCGGAGACGAAGCTGACGACCTCGTTTCGCCGCGCTTCCGGAGCGATGAAGTCGGGGTTGTTTTTGTAGTGGGCCAGCAGCTTGTCGGTATACGCCGAAAGCCGGAAGAAATAGGTCTGCTCCTCGGTCCAGGTCACCGGGGTGCCGGTCTCCATCGCGATCCGGGTGCCGTCTTCGCGGAGTTGGGTCTCGGATTCGACGAAGAACCGCTCGTCGCGCACCGAATACCAGCCGGCGTAGTTGTCCAGGTAGATATCGCCGGCCGCCGCCATGCGCCGCCAGATGTCCTTGGACGCTTCGTGGTGGTCGGCGTCGGTGGTGCGGATGAAACGGTCGAAGGAGATGTTGAGCACTTTCTGCATGCGCTCGAACACATCGGAATTGCGCCGGGCATGTTCGGCGGTCGGGACGCCCGCGGCCGTTGCCGCTTGGGCGACCTTGAGGCCGTGCTCGTCGGTTCCGGTCAAAAAGCGCACGTCGAAGCCGTCGAGCCGCTTGAACCGGGCAATCGCGTCGGTGGCGATGTATTCGTAGGCGTGACCCACGTGCGGCGCCGCGTTGGGATACGCGATCGCGGTGGTGACGTAATAGGGCTGCAGAGCGTTCATTGGGATCCCACCTTATGGGGTCGACCTATTGTGTGCGCGTGAGCTCCAATCGCAGACAACCGCCACCCCCGCCGGAACCATTGGCGCCGTTGATCGACGCCCACACCCATCTGGATGCCTGCGGCGCCGTTGATGCCGACGACGTGGCTGCCATCGTCGAGCGCGCCGCGGCCGTAGGCGTGGAAGCGGTGGTTACGATTGCCGACGATCTGGACTCGGCGCGCTGGGTGACGCGGGCCGCCGAGTGGAATCCGCGGGTGTACGCCGCGGTGGCGTTGCACCCGACGCGGGTGGACGCGCTGACCGACGCCGCCCGCGCCGAGATCGAGGCTCTGGTGGCCCATCCGCGGGTCGTTGCCGTCGGCGAGACCGGCATGGACATGTACTGGCCGGGCCGGCTCGATGGTTGCGCGCAGCCCGACGCGCAGCGCGAGGCTTTCGCCTGGCATATCGACCTGGCCAAGCGAACCGGCAAGCCGCTGATGATCCACAATCGCGAGGCCGACCGCGAGGTGCTCGACGTGCTGCGCGCCGAAGGCGCGCCCGAAACGGTGATCTTTCATTGCTTCTCCTCGGACAGCGCGATGGCCCGCGAGTGTGTGGCGGCCGGATGGTTGCTGAGCCTGTCGGGGACCGTCAGCTTCCGTAACGCGCGCGAGCTACGCGAAGCCGTTGCGCTGATACCGCCCGAGCAACTTCTGGTGGAAACCGATGCGCCGTTTTTGACTCCGCATCCTTACCGCGGCGCAGCGAACGAATCCTATTGTCTGCCCTACACCGTCCGGGCCCTCGCTGAGCTGCTCAATCGTCGGCCCGAGGACTTGGCGAACATCACAACGAGCAATGCGCGCCGGGCCTATGGAGTGCGAACTGCACTGCTATGATCGCCCAGGCTGTGCGCTAATACACCCGCGTTCGGGTTGCTCCGCATTCGCCGATTCGTTACCGTCTTGTGATCGAACGGGTGGGCCTGAGGGCCCATTTGTCATTTTCGGATTAGTAGGTCATCGATTCGTAACTGGTTTTTGCTGAGGTCGGGATACACGGACATTGAATCTGATTACAAAACTTCACCAGACCCAATCACCGATATTGCGCCTCATGGTTGGTGCCTTACTGCTGACGCTGGCATTCGCCGGTGGATATGCGGTGTCGGCGTCCAAGACCGTGACGTTGACCGTCGACGGGACCGCGATGCGGGTGACCACGATGAAGTCGCGGGTGATCGACATCGTCCAGGAGAACGGCTTCTCCGTCGACGAGCGGGATGACCTGTACCCGGCCGCCGATGTGGTGGTTTCCGATGCCGCCAACATCGTGCTGCGGCGCAGCCGCCCGTTGGAGATCTCGCTGGACGGACACGGGACCAAGAAGGTGTGGACGACGGCGTCGACGGTGGACGAGGCGCTGGCCCAGCTCGCGATGACCGACACCGCTCCCGCCGCCGCTTCGCGCGGCAGTCGCGTGCCGCTGGACGGGATGGCGCTGCCGGTCGTCAGCGCCAAGACGGTGCAGATCAACGACGGCGGTGAGGTGCGCACGGTCCACCTGCCCGCGCCCAACGTCGCGGGGCTGCTGAGCGCCGCAGGTGTGCCGCTGCTGGACAGTGACCAGGTGACGCCCAGTGCGACGTCGCCGATCGTCGACGGCATGGAGATCCAGGTGACCCGCAACCGCATCGAGCGGGTAACCGAGCGGTTGCCGCTGCCACCGAACGCGCGCCGCATCGAGGACCCGGACATGAACATGAGCCGCGAGATCGTCGAAGACGCCGGCAGCCCGGGCACCCAGGACGTGACGTTCGCCGTAGCCCAGGTCAACGGTGTCGAGGTCGGCCGGCTGCCGATCGCCAACACCGTCATCACGCCGGCCCGCGAAGCCGTGGTGCGGGTGGGGACCAAGCCCGGTACCGAGGTGCCGCCGGTGAACGACGGAAACATCTGGGACGCGATCGCCGGCTGTGAGGCCGGCGGAAACTGGGCCATCAACACCGGCAACGGCTATTACGGCGGTGTGCAGTTCGATCAGGGCACCTGGGAGGCCAACGGGGGCCTGCGCTACGCCTCGCGCGCCGACCTGGCCACTCGGGAAGAGCAGATTGCGGTTGCCGAGGTGACCCGTGCGCGTCAGGGCTGGGGTGCCTGGCCGGTATGCAGTGGACGAGCGGGTGCCCGCTGACGATTCGGCTTCTCGGACGTACCGAGGTCAGGCGGCTGGCCAAGGAGCTGGACTTCCGGCCCCGCAAATCGCTCGGACAAAACTTCGTCCATGACGCCAACACCGTGCGACGGGTGGTTGCGGCCGCCGGCATCGGCCGGTCCGACCTCGTTCTCGAGGTCGGACCCGGGCTGGGCTCGCTGACGCTGGCCCTGCTCGATCGCGGCGCTGCCGTCACCGCCGTCGAAATCGACCCGGTGCTGGCCGATCGGCTGCCGCAGACTGTGGCTGAACACTCGCACAGCGAAATTCAGCGGCTGACCGTGCTCAATCGCGACATCCTGTCGCTGCGCAAGGCGGAGTTGGCCGTCGAGCCGACCGCGGTGGTGGCCAACCTGCCCTACAACGTCGCCGTCCCCGCGCTGCTGCATCTGCTGGCCGAGTTTCCCTCTATCCGCGTCGTGACGGTGATGGTGCAGGCCGAGGTCGCCGAACGACTCGCCGCCGAGCCCGGCGGCAAGGAGTACGGCGTGCCCAGCGTGAAGGTGCGGTTTTTCGGCCGGGTTCGCCGTTGCGGCACCGTGTCGCCGACGGTGTTCTGGCCCATTCCGCGGGTCTACTCCGGGTTGGTTCGCATCGACCGGTACGAATCTTCGCCCTGGCCCGTCGACGACGGCTTCCGTAAGCGGGTCTTCGAGCTGGTGGACATCGCATTCGCGCAGCGGCGCAAGACGGCGCGCAACGCTTTCGCCGAGTGGGCAGGCTCGGGCAACGAGTCGGCCAATCGGCTGCTGGCGGCCAGCATCGACCCCGCCCGGCGCGGTGAGACGCTGTCCATCGACGACTTTGTGCGGCTGCTGCGGCGTTCCGACGGTGCCGGCGACGAGCGGCACGTTTCGGCGAGCTGATGCGTGTGGTTCGCCGGTGACAGCGATAGTCTGCTGCGGTGGCGGTGGCTGGTGATATCTGACGGCAACACCGCTGAATTATGGGTGCCCACCGGGTCGGTCACCGTCCGCGTGCCGGGCAAGGTCAACCTCTACCTGGCCGTCGGCGATCGCCGCGAGGACGGCTATCACGAGCTGACGACGGTGTTTCATGCGGTTTCGCTGGTCGACGAGGTGACCGTCCGCAACGCCGATGTGCTGTCGCTCGAGCTCGTCGGCGAGGGGGCCGACAAGCTGCCTATCGACGAAGGCAACCTGGCCTGGCAGGCGGCCGAGCTGTTGGCCGACCACGTGGGCCGCGCTCCGGACGTGTCGATCCTGATCGACAAATCGATTCCGGTGGCGGGCGGGATGGCTGGCGGCAGTGCGGACGCGGCCGCGGTACTGGTGGCGATGAACGCGCTGTGGGAGCTCAGCCTGCCCCGCCGCGACTTGCGGATGCTGGCCGCCCGGCTGGGCAGCGACGTCCCCTTCGCGCTGCACGGGGGCACCGCGCTGGGCACGGGTCGCGGCGAGGAGCTGGCGACCGTGTTGTCCCGCAACACCTTCCATTGGGTGCTGGCCTTCGCCGAGAGTGGCCTGCTCACTCCGGCGGTGTTCGCCGAGCTGGACCGGCTGCGCGAGACCGGTGATCCGCCGCACCTCGATGAGCCCGGGCCGGTGCTGGCCGCGTTGGCCGCCGGTGATCCCGAGCAGTTGGCGCCGCTGTTGGGTAATGAAATGCAGGCTGCCGCGGTGAGCCTGGATCCGACGCTGCGGCGGGCGCTGCGCGCCGGCGTGGAGGCCGGAGCCCTGGCTGGGATTGTGTCCGGCTCGGGTCCCACGTGTGCATTTCTGTGTACGTCGGCGGCCTCGGCGATCGATGTGGGCACGCAGCTGTCGGGGGCGGGTGTGTGCCGCACCGTGCGCGTGGCGACCGGGCCGGTGCCCGGCGCCCGGGTGGTACCGGCGCCGTCAGAAGCCTGAGCCCCGCTATCTCATCGCCAAACTGTGAAATCTGCCTCAAATCGCGCGTGCGTTTGGCAGTTACTTAAGAGTTGCTTAAGATAATCCGCGGTGTTCTCATCACCGGACCGAGACCTAACCGCTCCCCAACTGTGAGCGCGCGCCTGTCGCAAAGTTATGTACAGCAGGCGGAACATGAAAAACCGGACCCCAGGCCCGGAACCGAGGAGGTTTGCTTTGAGCAGGTTCACCGAGAAGATGTTCCGCAATGCCCGTACGGCGACAACGGGCATGGTCACAGGTGAACCCCACGAGCCCGTCCGCCACACCTGGGGTGAGGTCCACGAGCGCGCTCGCTGTATTGCGGGTGGTCTGGCTGCCGCGGGCATAGGCCTGGGTGACGCGGTAGGGGTGCTTGCCGGCTTCCCGGTGGAGATTGCTCCGACGGCCCAGGCCCTGTGGATGCGCGGTGCCAGTCTGACCATGCTGCACCAGCCCACCCCACGCACCGACCTGGCCGTGTGGGCCGAAGACACCATGACCGTCATCGGCATGATCGAGGCCAAGGCCGTCGTCGTCTCCGAGCCGTTCCTGGTGGCCATCCCCGTGCTCGAGGAGAAGGGCATCAAGGTCCTCACCGTCGGCGATCTGCTGGCGGCCGACCCGATCGATCCCATCGAGGTCGGCGAGGACGACTTGGCGCTGATGCAGCTGACGTCGGGTTCCACCGGTTCGCCCAAAGCCGTCCAGATCACCCACCGCAACATCTACTCCAATGCCGAGGCGATGTTCATCGGCGCCGAATACGACGTCAACAAGGACGTCATGGTCAGCTGGCTGCCCTGCTTCCACGACATGGGCATGGTCGGCTTTCTCACCATTCCGATGTTCTTCGGTGCGGAGCTGGTCAAGGTCACGCCGATGGACTTCCTGCGTGACACGCTGCTGTGGGCCAAGCTGATCGACAAGTACAAGGGCACCATGACCGCGGCGCCCAACTTCGCCTACGCGCTACTCGCCAAGCGCTTGCGCCGCCAGGCCAAGCCCGGTGACTTCGACCTGTCGACCCTGCGGTTCGCGCTGTCGGGTGCCGAGCCCGTCGAGCCCGCCGACGTCGAGGACCTGCTGGACGCGGGCAAGCCGTTCGGGCTGCGGTCCTCGGCGATCCTGCCGGCCTACGGCATGGCCGAGACCACGCTGGCTGTGTCCTTCTCCAAGTGCAACTCGGGTCTGGTCGTCGACGAGGTGGACGCCGATCTGCTGGCCGCCCTGCGCCGGGCCGTCCCGGCCACCAAGGGCAACACCCGCCGGCTGGCCACGCTCGGGCCGCTGCTGCAGGACCTGGAGGCCCGCATCATCGACGAGCAGGGCAACGTGATGCCCGCCCGTGGCGTCGGTGTCATCGAGCTGCGTGGGGAATCGCTCACACCGGGCTACCTGACCATGGGCGGCTTCATCCCGGCCCAGGACGAGCACGGCTGGTATGACACCGGTGACCTCGGCTACCTCACCGAGGAGGGCCACGTCGTGGTCTGCGGCCGGGTCAAGGACGTCATCATCATGGCCGGTCGCAACATCTACCCGACCGACATCGAGCGGGCCGCCGGCCGCGTGGAAGGTGTCCGTCCGGGCTGTGCAGTGGCCGTGCGCCTTGACGCCGGGCACTCGCGAGAGTCCTTCGCCGTCGCGGTCGAGTCGAACGCCCACGAGGACCCCGCCGAGGTGCGCCGCATCGAGCACCAGGTGGCCCACGAGGTCGTCAAAGAGGTTGATGTGCGGCCGCGCAACGTCGTGGTGCTCGGGCCGGGAACCATTCCGAAGACGCCGTCGGGCAAGCTGCGGCGATCCAACTCGCTGACCCTGGTCACCTAGTTCCGCTACCAGGCGTGGACGCGGTTCTGCGCGGGTTCTAGTCCTAGCTCAATGAGCAATTCGGTTGCGTCAGCAGCCTGTTCGCAAATCGTGGGCACCTCGGCGCGCTCTGCTGACGAGAAGTTCTCCAGCACGAACGCGGCCGGGTCCTTGCGGCCGGGCGGACGGCCGATCCCGATGCGCACCCGCTGAAAGTCCTTGGTACCCAACGCCGATGCCACCGAGCGGACGCCGTTGTGGCCGCCTTCGCCGCCGCCGAATTTGAGCCGGACCCGGCCGAAGTCCAGGTCCAGTTCGTCGTGGATGACGATAATGTCGGCCGGTGCCACCGAGTAGAACTTCGCCAGCGGTCCCACCTGACGGCCGGACTCGTTCATGTAGCAGCGCGGTTTGGCCAGCACGATCGAGTGCCCGGCCAGCCGCCCGGTGACGACTTCGGCGCCGGAGCGCTTGTGCGCCTTGAACTTTGCGCCTAGCCGGGCGGCCAGCAGGTCGGCGACGAAGAACCCGAGGTTGTGCCGGGTGCGGGCGTAGTTCTCTCCGGGGTTGCCCAGGCCGACCACCAAAAGGGGTTCGGCCATATTGGGCTACTCGGACTCGCCCTGGGCCGCGTCGGCCGCGGACTCGCCGGACTCCTCGGCCGCCGGCGCCTCGGCTGCCTCGCCTTCCTCGCCCGCGCCCTCTTGCGCGAGGTCCTGCGCGGTGGGCGCCTGAACCACGTTGACGACCAGCAGTTCGGGGTCGGAGATCAGGTTGACGCCGGCCGGCAGGGTGATCTGCCCGGCGGTGAACTGGGTGCCGGGTTCGGCGCCCTCGACGGACACGGTCAACTGCTCGGGAATCGACAGGGCTTCGGCCTCGATCTCGATGGCGTTGGCATCCTGAGTGACCAGGGTGTCGGGCCCGGCTTCGCCCTCGACGACAACGCTGACCTCGACAACGACCTTCTCGCCGCGGCGGACCACCAAGAGGTCCGCATGCTGGATAGTGCGCCGGATCGGGTGGATATCGAGCGCCTTGGTCAATGCCAGCTGTTCCTTGCCGGCGATATCCAGGGTCAGCACCGCGTTGGTGCCCGAGTGGCGCAGCACAGCCGCAAAGTCGTGCCCGGGCAGCTCGAGGTGCTGTGGGTCGGCGCCGTGGCCGTACAGAACGGCGGGGATCTTGCCCTCGCGCCGGGCGCGCCGGGAGGCGCCCTTACCGGTCTCGGTACGCACCGTGACGCTCAGCTGGTTGACTGTGGACTTAGCCATGTGTGTCGCTCGCTCCTGTGTGTAGGGCACGGCCAGGATCGCGACGAATTGTCGGTCTCCGTCGATAACGGTGCTGGTGTTGAAGTGGCCAGCTACCCTCGCCGTGACGCCCGGTCAGGTTAGCGCATGCGCCGGGTGCAGGGGAAATTTCGCACCTCTTGTCACATCAGTCCCAGGTGTCTCAGGCTCGGGACATAGTCGATTTGCCCGACTCGCAGCGACAACGTTCCATGGGCGCGGGTCTTGTCGCTATGAGGCGGGCAAAGAGGGTGTCACCCTGGAGCAGGGGCCACTGGGGCAGCTGTGACCGATGTGAACGTCAAAACGGGAACTTGACTCCGGTGAGCTGCTCGGACAGCTCCCAGAGTGCGGCGGCGGTGGCCGCATTTTTGGCCCGCCGGCTGCGCCCGACCTGCTGGGTGGGTCCCACGTAGCCGAACCTCGGACCGACGAACGCGTCGCCCGGCAAATCCTGGGACGCCGCGTACAACGTTTGCCGGGCGCCGAAATCGGCGTCGGTGGCCACTACCCGGGTAGCGGCCGAGACAATCGCGTCGCCGAGTTTGCGGCCGGATACTCCCTGCAGGTTGGTGTGCGAGTAGCCGGGGTGGGCGGCCAGGGCGCGCAAAGCCGATCCAGCCGCAGCCAGACGGCGTTGCAGCTCGCTGGTGAACAGCAGGTTGGCCAGCTTCGACTGGCTGTACGCCAGCCAGGGCGAGTATCGCCGCTTCTTCCAATTGAGGTCGTCGAGGTTGACCCGGCCCGGCCAATGCGCGATCGACGACACGGTGACGATCCGATCGGTGAGTTTGGGCAGCAGCAGATTGGTGAGCGCGAAATGGCCGAGATGGTTTGTGCCGATCTGGCTTTCGAAGCCGTCGAGGGTCAGCGAATACGGCGCGGCCATGATGCCGGCGTTATTGATCAGGATGTCCGCGCCCTGGACCTCGTCGGCAAAGCGGCGCACCGACGACAGGTCCTGCAGGTCGAGGGTCCGCACCTCGACGTCGCCGGTGATGCGCTGCGCAGCAGCCGCACCTTTATCCGTGTTCCGCACGGCCATGATGATCTTGGCGCCGCGACCGGCCAGCTCGCGGGCGGTCACCTCACCCAGACCACTGTTGGCTCCGGTGATGATGACCGTGCGTCCGTTGAACGAGGGCAGATCCGCGGCTGTCCAGTCAGTCATGTCTGTGATCACTTCTTTGCGACGACGAATCCGCGGATGATCGCCTCGATATCGGTGCTCTGCGCGACCGCCTCGTTGGCCAGGCTGGTGATGGTCAGCTGAACCAGGTATCGCTCGTTGGCCGGCGGCGCCCCGGTGGCGATCACGATGCGGTTGTAGCTGTGCATGCGGGTGGCCTTGAGGTCGTAGCTGCCCTGCACCATCGACGAAGGAAAGCCGTTGAAGTCGGCCGTCGAGGCGTCCAGTTGGTGGAAGTTCTCGGGCAGATCGGCATTGGCGTGTTTGATCGCGTCGGCCGGATTGAAATCCCCGCGCAACCTGAACACCACCAGCATGGCCGCTGGGTACTTGTCGCCCTTGGCGATCATCACCGCATTCGGCGTCGCCTTTGGATCGCCATGCGGCACCCAACCCGGCGGCGTGGGAATCGACACGGTGAGGTCGGTCAGCGCGTTCGGTGCCACCGGCTCGCCGGTGACGCCGATGCTTTCCAGATATTTCGACAGCGGGACAGGCTTATCGGTCGGTGACGGGGCGGTGGTGCTGGACGAACTGGTCGTCCAGATCGACTGGTAGTCAGGAACTTTCGGTCCGCAACCGGCGACCGTCACGGTAAGCGCCGCCAACGCCGTAACGGCCGCCAACCGTCTCACAGAATCTCGCGGACCGCGTCGATCGGCCGAGCCAGCCGCGTCCCCTTCGGCGTGACGACGAACGGCCGCTCGATCAGGATCGGATGGTCGGCCATGGCATCGAGCAGTTCGTCATCGGTCGCGTCGGCGAGGTCGAGTTCGGCATACAGCGGTTCGCGTTTGCGTACCGCGGTCCGTACATCGATGCCGGCGTCGGCGATCATGCGAACCAGTTCGTCGCGAGACGGCGGCGTTTTCAGATACTGGACGATGGTCGGCTCAAAACCATTCTCCCGCAACAAGTCCAGTGTCTTGCGCGAGGTGCTGCACTTCGGGTTGTGATAGATGACGGGCTCGTCGGGACCGGAAGCCATCTAGGCGTCTCCGTCGAATAGTCCTGTGACTGAGCCGTTTTCGAATACCGCGCGGATAGTGCTGGCCAGCAGGGGCGCGATGGACAAGACGGTGAGCTGCGGGAAACGCTTCTCCTCGCCGATCGGCAGCGTGTTGGTGACGATCACCTCACGGGCGCCGCACCCGGCGAGCCGCTCGGCGGCCGGATTGGACAGCACCCCGTGAGTGGCGGCGATGATCACGTCGGCAGCGCCGTCGTTGTGCAACAGTTGCACCGCGCCGGCGATGGTTCCGCCGGTGTCGATCATGTCGTCGATCAGCACGCACGTGCGCCCCTGCACCTCACCGACCACGCGGTTGGACACCACCTGGTTGGGCACCCGCGGGTCGCGGGTCTTGTGAATGAAGGCCAGCGGAACACCGCCCAGCGCGTCGGCCCACTTTTCGGCGATACGTACCCGGCCGGAGTCGGGGGAGACCACGACCATGTTGCCGTCGGGGTAGTTGTCCCTGATGTATCCGGTCAGCAGGTTCTGCCCGCGCATGTGGTCGACGGGTCCGTCGAAGAAACCCTGGATCTGGTCGGTGTGCAGGTCGACGGTCACGATCCGGTCGGCGCCGGCGGTCTTGAGCAGGTCGGCGACCAGCCGCGCCGAGATCGGCTCGCGGCCGCGGTGCTTCTTGTCCTGCCGGGCATACGGGTAGAACGGCATGACGGCGGTGATCCGCTTGGCGCTGCCCCGCTTCAGCGCGTCGATCATGATCAGCTGTTCCATCAGCCACTGGTTCACCGGCATCGGGCAGGACTGCAGGACGAACGCGTCGCAGCCGCGTACCGATTCATGGAAGCGCACGAAGATCTCGCCGTTGGCGAATTCCCGCGCGGTCTGCGCCGTGACGTGCACATCGAGTTCTTTTGCTACTTGCTCGGCCAGCTCGGGGTGGGCACGGCCGCTGAAGAGCATCAGGTTCTTGCGATTATCGGTCCAGTCGTGGCTCACCGGGCTGCCCTCGCCGTATCGAGATAGGGATCAAAACAGAGATTCGAACGCCCCATCGTAGCCGGGTTTCCGGTAAACGAAATCACGGTGTCTGTTCCGTATCGGGTTTTCGGCTGGCCTGCTCAGCGGCTTCGGCGGCCTTAGCGGCCGAGGTGCCGGGACGCTTGCGCTGTACCCAGTTCTCGATGTTGCGCTGTGGACCTGCGGACACGGCCAGCGCACCCGGCGGGACATCCTCGCGCACCACGGTGCCGGCACCGGTGTACGCGCCGTCGCCGACAGTGACCGGCGCCACGAACATGGTGTCCGACCCGGTCCGCACATGCGAGCCGATGGTGGTGCGCCGCTTGTTGGTGCCGTCGTAGTTTACGAACACGCTGGACGCGCCGATGTTGCTGTGCTCGCCGATGTCGGCGTCGCCGACATAGGTCAGGTGCGGCACCTTGGTGCCGGTGCCGATGGTGGAATTCTTGGCTTCGACGAACGCACCAAGCTTGCCGTCGGCGCCCAGCACGGTTCCCGGTCGCAGGTAGGTGAACGGGCCGACGGCGGCGCCGTCACCGATCACCGATGAGCTGCCGTGAGTGCGGACCACTGAGGCGGCGTCGCCGACGGTGACGTCGGTCAGCGTGGTGTCCGGGCCGACCACACACCCGCCGCCGATCCGGGTGCTGCCGTGCAACTGGGTGCCCGGGTGAATCACAGTGTCGCGGCCGATGGTGACGTCCACGTCGATCCAGGTGGTTCCCGGATCGATGACGGTGACCCCGGCCATCTGATGGGCGGCCACGATCCGTCGGTTGAGTTCGGCACCCAGCTCGGCCAGCTGCACGCGGTTGTTGACGCCGGCCACCACCGCGCTGTCGTCGATGTGACGGGCATGCACGGGCTGGCCGTCGCGGCGCAGGATCGCAATCACGTCGGTGAGGTAAAGCTCCTGCTGGGCGTTGTTGGAGCTCAGCCTGCCCAGCGCCGAGCGCAGAGCGGCGATGGCGAAGGCGTAGACGCCGGTGTTGACCTCACGAATCCCGCGCTGTGAGGCTGTCGCGTCGGTCTGCTCGACGATCGCCATCACTTCGTTGTCCTGGGTGCGCAGGATGCGGCCGTAGCCGTGTGGGTCGTCCAGCGTGGTGGTCAGTACGGTCACCGCGGCGGATACCGCGCTGTGGCTGGCAATCAGGTCGGCCAGGGTGTCGGCGTCCAGCAGCGGGGTGTCGCCCGCGGCCACCACGACGATGCCGGCATAGTCGTCGGGTAGCGCCGACAGCCCGCACCGCACCGCATCTCCGGTGCCCAGCGGACGGTCCTGCAGCGCAACTTCGATCGTGCGGCCCAGCGATTCGGCGAGTTCGGCGACCAGCGGAGAGATGCGCTGATGATCATGGCCAAGCACCACCACCAGATGCTGTGGCGCGAGCTTGGTCATCGCGTGCAGCGAGTGCGACAGCATGCTGCGCCCGCCGAGACTGTGCAGCACCTTCGGAGTGTCTGACCGCATTCGGGTGCCGGGCCCAGCCGCCAGGACCAGGACCGCGGTATCACCACGAAACGTCATCGATGTCCTTCCCGCTCGCGCGCTCGCGGCAAAGAGCCACGCTCCGTCGCCAGGACTCGAACCTGAACTATCTGAACCAAAATCAGAGGTGCTGCCGATTACACCACGACGGATTGAGTGCACTTGGCACTCTAGTCGACCCGTTCATCGTGACGCCCCGGCGTTGAGTGTGCTCTCAGGGCGGTGAAACTGCCCTGTGATCTCCGTGGCTACCCGATCGAAGCCACCAGTTCACGCTCGGCCCAGATACCCTGATCAGCATGGCAGCCCCGGAGAAGGAAACGCGGGCCCCGCGCGCCAGAATGACCGGCAGCGAGCGTCGGCACCAACTGATCGGCATCGCGCGCTCGCTGTTCGCCGAACGCGGCTACGACGGGACCTCGATAGAGGAGATCGCCCAGCGCGCGAACGTCTCCAAACCCGTTGTCTATGAGCACTTCGGCGGTAAGGAAGGTTTGTACGCCGTGGTCGTCGACCGGGAGATGTCGGCACTGCTGGATGGCATCACTTCCTCGCTGACCAATAACCGGTCCCGGGTGCGTGTCGAGCGGGTCGCGCTGGCACTGCTCACCTACGTCGAGGAACGCACCGACGGCTTCCGCATCATGATCCGCGACTCGCCGGCATCGATCAGTTCCGGCACCTACTCCAGCCTGCTCAACGACGCCGTCAGCCAGGTCGCGTCGATCTTGGCCGGCGACTTCGCCCGCCGTGGCCTGGATCCGGATCTGGCCCCGCTGTACGCCCAGGCCTTGGTGGGCTCGGTGTCGATGACGGCGCAGTGGTGGCTCGATACGCGTGAACCCAAGAAGGAAGTAGTGGCCGCGCATCTGGTCAACCTGATGTGGAACGGTCTCACGCACCTGGAAGCCGATCCGCGGCTGCAGGACGAATAGTTGTGATCGGTAGCGACGCGCGCGGGGTGCACTTCTCGTCATGAACCCAATTCGACGCACGGTCCCCATCATGGCGGCAGGAATTGCCGCGCTGGCGTTGGTGGCCGCACCTTCGGCGACAGCTGATCAGGGCAACTGCCCTCGTTTACAAGCGTGCACAACCTGGTGTCCGGGCGACCCCAACCCTGCCGGCCGGCCGGTCCCATGGGACGGCAGTGTCTGCCACGACTACTACTGGGATTCCTACGGTGTCCACGACATCGGTACCGGCGCCTTCTACTCGTGGCGCACGATGCCCTGGTAGGGGGTTAGCCGCAGTCGCGCGCCAGCAGATCGGCGACCGTCTCACGGCGAACCAGTTCGCGGACCCGGCCATCCTTGACCGCCACCAGCGGCGGCCGGCCGACCATGTTGTAGTTCGACGCCATGTTGTGGTGATAGGCGCCGGTGCAGGCCACGGCCAGCAGATCGCCGGGATGGATGTCGGCCGGTAGCTCGATGTCCCGGGCGATCTCGTCGCCGGCCTCGCAGTGCCGGCCCGCCACCGTGACCACCTTTTTCACCCCGAGGGAGTGCCGGTTGGCCAGCGCGACGGTGTACTGCGCACCATAGAGCGCGACGCGAGGGTTGTCGCTCATGCCGCCGTCGACTGCGACGAAGGTGCGCCCACCTGGCCGCGCCTTCACCGAATGCACGCGGTACAGCGTGACGCCGGCGCGCGCGCTGATGGCCCGGCCGGGCTCGACGACGACGGCCGGCCGCGGGAATTGCTCGGCCGCACACGCCTCGTCCAGCGCATCTTCGAGGACGCGGGCCAGCTCGTCTGGGTTCAGTTCGGCGTCACCGCGCACGTACGGGACGGCATGTCCGCCGCCGATGTTGAGTTCGGTGAGAATGACGCCATGCCGGCGGCGGATGTCGGCCATGGCGGCGATCATCCGGTGAATCGCCTCGGCGTATAGAGCCGGGTCGCTGACCTGCGAGCCGATATGGCAA
The DNA here is from genome assembly GCF_002116635.1 of Mycobacterium szulgai. Lineage (GTDB taxonomy): Bacteria > Actinomycetota > Actinomycetes > Mycobacteriales > Mycobacteriaceae > Mycobacterium > Mycobacterium szulgai. The sequence goes on from NZ_LQPW01000132.1 coordinate 94,553, forward strand.
TGCAGCCCGATCAGGTCGAGGATCGGGTGTGCCAGCACCCGCTTCACCGCGTCGGCGGCATGGCCGGCGGCCAGAGTGAACCCGAACTTCTGATCGCTGATCCCGGTAGTCACCGCGCGATGGCCGTGGATGTCGATGTCCGGGGTCACCCGGACCAGCACCCGCTGCCGGCGGCGGGCCAGGCCGGCCAGGTAGGCGATCTCCATTGACGAATCCAGCACGATGCGCCCGACCCCGACGGCCACCGCATCGCGCAGTTCGTCGGGTGATTTCGCGTTCCCGTGCAGGATGATGCGGGCCGGGTCGACGCCACCGGCAAGGGCGATGGCCAGTTCTGCGGGTGAGCACACGTCGACGCCCAGCCCCTCGTCGCGCGCCCACCGCGCCACGGCGGTGGTCAGCAGCGACTTTCCGGCGTAGATAACCTCGCCATCGCGCAGTGCCCGGCGGTAGCGGCGGGCACGGTGCCGGAAGTCACACTCGTCCAGCACGTAGGTTGGGGTGCCGAACTCGTCGGCGATATCGGTGAGCGTGACATCGCCGACGCAGAGCCGGCCCTCGTCGTCGGAACGGGTGGTGATTGGCCAGATCGCGGGGTCAAACCGCCGGGGGGCGGCGTGGCCGATGGAAGGGAGCATGTCCAGCAATGTCATGCTCCCAAGCTGCGCCCGGGGGCCCTGCAATGGCGCTTTCCTTACGATCCCTTGACGCCTTTGAGCCCAATATTGACGAAGTTGAGCACCCTAGAATGGCTTCATCATGACCGCACCGGGGGCTGCCAGCCCAGATACCCCGATCGCGGGGCTCGTCGAATTGGCGTTGACCGCGCCGACATTCACTCAACTCATCGAGCGCGCCGCCGATCGACCCGACGAGTTAACGCTGGTCGGGCCCGCCGGCGCACGCCTGTTCGTGGTGAGCGCGCTGGCCCAGCAGCGACCGTTGCTGGTGGTCACCGCCACCGGACGGGAAGCCGACGATCTGACCGCAGAGCTGAAGGGTGTCTTCGGCACCGCGGTGGCGCTGTTTCCGTCCTGGGAGACGCTGCCCCACGAGCGGCTCTCGCCCGGTGTCGACACCGTTGGCACCCGGCTGACGGTGCTGCGCCGGCTGGCCCACCCCGATGATGCGCGGCTGGGGCCACCATTGCGGGTGGTGGTGACGGCGGTGCGTTCGCTGCTGCAGCCCATGACGCCTCAGCTGGGCCTGATGGAACCGGTCACGCTTAGCGTCGGTCAGGAAGTCGTTTTCGAGGATGTGATCGCGCGGCTGGTCGAGCTTGCCTACACCCGGGTGGACATGGTCGGCCGGCGCGGGGAGTTCGCCGTGCGCGGCGGGATCCTGGATATCTTCCCGCCGACCGCCGAGCATCCGGTACGCGTCGAGTTCTGGGGTGACGAGATCACCGAGATGCGAATGTTCTCCGTCGCCGACCAGCGCTCCATACCCGAGATCGACGTTCAGACGCTGATCGCTGTCGCCTGCCGCGAGTTGCTGCTCAGTGCCGATGTGCGGCAACGTGCCGCGGAGTTGGCCGCGCAACATTCCACCGGCGCCGAGACGGTCACCGGCAGCGTCACCGACATGCTGGCCAAGCTGGCCGAGGGGATTGCGGTCGACGGCATGGAAGCGTTGCTTTCGGTGCTGCATCCCGCGAAAGACGGACGTCACGCGCTGTTGACCGATCAGCTCGCGGCCGGTACGCCGGTGCTGGTCTGCGACCCGGAGAAGGTGCGGACCAGAGCCGCCGACCTGATCAAGACCGGGCGGGAATTCTTGGAGGCGTCCTGGTCGGTTGCGGCGCTGGGCACGGATGCGCCCGTCGACGTAGAACAACTCGGCGGCTCCGGCTTCGCCGAACTCGATGAAGTAGAGGACGCCGCGGCCCGGTCCGGTCATCCGTGGTGGACCTTGAGTCAGTTGTCGAGTGAGGCGGCGGTGGAGCTGGATGTCCGCGCGGCGCCTTCGGCGCGCGGACATCAGCGTGACATCGACGGCATCTTCGCCATGCTGCGGGCGCACGTCGCGACCGGCGGGTACGCCGTGATGGTCGCCCCGGGCACCGGGACCGCACACCGGGTGGTGGAGCGGCTGGCCGAATCCGACACCCCGGCGGCGATGCTGGATTGCGGCGCGGCGCCCAAGGCCGGCCTGGTCGGCGTGCTCAAGGGCCCGTTGCATGAAGGCGTGGTGATTCCCGGCGCCAACCTGGTCGTCATTACCGAAAGCGATCTGACCGGCGCCCGGGCTACGGCCGTCGAAGGCAAGCGGCTGGCGGCCAAGCGGCGCAACACCGTCGACCCGCTGGCGCTTACCGCCGGCGATCTGGTGGTGCACGATCAGCACGGCATCGGGCGATTCGTCGAAATGGTCGAACGCACCGTCGGCGGCGCCCGCCGCGAGTATCTAGTGCTCGAGTACGCGTCGAGTAAACGCGGCCAACAGGCCGACCGGCTCTATGTCCCGATGGATTCGCTGGACCAGCTGTCCCGCTACGTCGGCGGGCAGGCGCCCGCGCTGAGCAAGCTCGGCGGCAGCGACTGGGCCAACACCAAGACCAAGGCGCGCCGCGCGGTGCGGGAGATTGCCGGCGAACTGGTGTCGCTGTACGCCAAGCGGCAGGCCAGCCCCGGACATGCCTTCAGCCCGGATACCCCGTGGCAGGCCGAGATGGAGGACGCGTTCGGTTTCACCGAGACCGTCGATCAGCTGACCGCGATCACCGAGGTGAAGGCCGACATGGAGAAGTCGGTGCCGATGGACCGGGTGATCTGTGGCGACGTTGGCTACGGCAAGACCGAGATCGCGGTGCGAGCGGCGTTCAAGGCGGTTCAGGACGGCAAACAGGTCGCGGTGCTGGTGCCCACCACGCTGCTGGCCGATCAGCATCTGCAGACGTTCACCGACCGGATGGCCGGGTTCCCGGTGACGGTCAAGGGGTTGTCGCGGTTCACCGACCCGTCCGAGTCCCGCGCCGTCATCGACGGCATGGCCGACGGATCGGTGGACATCGTGATCGGCACCCACCGGCTGCTGCAGACCGGCGTGCGCTGGAAGGACCTGGGGCTGGTAGTCGTCGACGAGGAGCAGCGCTTCGGCGTCGAGCACAAGGAACACATCAAGTCGCTGCGGACCCACGTCGACGTGCTGACCATGAGCGCCACCCCGATTCCGCGCACTTTGGAGATGAGCCTGGCCGGGATCCGGGAGATGTCGACGATCCTGACCCCGCCCGAAGAGCGCTATCCGGTGCTGACCTACGTGGGTCCGCAGGACGACAAGCAGGTCGCGGCGGCTTTGCGCCGCGAGCTGCTGCGTGAGGGGCAGGCCTTCTACGTGCACAACCGGGTCAGCTCCATCGACCGGGCCGCCGCCCGGATTCGCGAGCTGGTGCCCGAGGCGCGCGTCGTCGTTGCACACGGGCAGATGCCCGAGGATCTGCTGGAACGCACCGTGCAAGGATTCTGGAACCGCGAATACGACATCCTGGTGTGCACCACGATCGTGGAGACCGGGCTGGACATCTCCAACGCAAATACGCTGATCGTCGAGCGCGCCGACACCTTCGGGCTATCGCAGCTGCACCAGCTGCGGGGTCGGGTGGGCCGCAGCCGCGAGCGGGGTTATGCCTACTTCCTCTATCCGCCGCATACGCCGCTGACCGAGACGGCCTATGACCGGTTGGCGACCATCGCGCAGAACAACGAGCTGGGCGCGGGTATGGCCGTCGCGCTGAAGGACCTCGAGATCCGCGGCGCCGGCAACGTGCTCGGCGTGGAGCAGTCCGGGCACGTCGCCGGAGTCGGGTTCGACCTGTATGTCCGGCTGGTCGGGGAAGCCGTCGAGGCTTACCGCGCCGCAGCCGACGGCAAGACGGTGACCACTCCGGAGGAACCCAAGGACGTGCGGATCGATCTGCCCGTCGACGCGCATCTACCGCCGGACTACATTGCCAGCGATCGGCTCCGCCTGGAGGGGTACCGTCGCCTGGCCGCCGCCCCCTCGGATAGCGCCGTCGACGCCGTCGTCGACGAACTGACCGACCGATACGGGCCACTGCCCGAACCCGCCCGCCGGCTGGTGGCGGTCGCTCGGTTGCGGTTGCTGTGCCGTGAGTCCGGAATCACCGAGGTGAGCACCTCGTCGGCGGCGACGGTGCGGTTATCGCCGATGACGCTGCCGGACTCGGCCCAGGTGCGGCTCAAGCGGATCTATCCGGGAGGCAGCTACCGGGCCACTACGAATACCGTTCAGGTGCCTATCCCACGCGCCGGGGGTATCGGCGCGCCCCGGCTCCGCGACGTCGAATTGCTGCAGATGGTGGCCGACTTGATCACCGCGCTGGGAGGAAAACCCCAGCAAGATATTGGTATAACGGGTCCGTCAGCATCAGGCCCGGCAGCGGCGGACGGAGAGGAGCGGTAGTGATTATCGTTCTGGTCGACCCGCGCCGCCCGTCGTTGGTGCCCGTCGATGCCATCGCGTTGCTCAGCGGTCCGGTGCAATACACCGAAGAGATGCCGGTCGCGGTGCCCTGGTCGCTGCCCGACGCGCATCCTGTGCACATGGGCGACGACGCTCCGGTGTTGCTGTCGTCGGACCCCAATCACCCGGCCGTGGTGGCCCGACTGGCCGCGGGCGCCCGGCTGATTTCGGCACCGGACCGCCAGCGCGGCGAGCGATTGATCGACGCCGTCGCGATGATGGACAAACTTCGCACCGACGGACCGTGGGAAAGCGAACAGACCCACGAGTCGTTGCGCCGCTACCTGCTGGAGGAGACCTACGAGCTGCTCGACGCGGTGCACAGCGGCAATGTCGAGGAGCTGCGGGAAGAGCTCGGCGACCTGCTGTTACAAGTGCTCTTCCACGCCCGCATAGCCGAAGATGCGGCCTTACTGCCATTCACCATCGACGACGTCGCCGACACACTCATGCGCAAACTGGGCAACCGGGCCCCGGGAGTGCTTGCCGGTGAATCGATTTCGCTGCAGGACCAGCTGGCGCAGTGGGAAGAGCGCAAAGCGTCAGAGAAATCGCGCAGCTCGGTGCTCGACGACGTTCATACCGGGCAACCGGCACTAGCGCTGGCGCAGAAGGTCATTCACCGGGTGGAGCAGGCTGGACTGCCCGCCGAACTGATTCCAGACGAGATCACCTCGATCTCGGTGTCTGCCGATATCGATGCGGAAAACACCTTGCGTGCAGCCGTTTTGGATTTCGTCGACACGGTCCGGCGAGTGGAGAGAGGCATCGCCGCCAGCCGGCGCGGCGATAGTGTGGCAGAGGAGCTGGATATGAGTCCGCTCGGGGTCATTACGGCGCAGGAATGGCTTGCCCACTGGCCGCCCGGGGCGGAACCGGTTGCCGTGTTGCCCGATGAACGATCAGAAGAACCGTCGGACGATGCCGAGGCCGCTGAGCCCGCCAAAGGGGCTCGTGGCGGATCCAAAAAGCGCAAAGGGCGGCGCTAGACCGCCGCTTCACCATGTTTGCGGCGACTCAGAGATTTTCCACAGCAAGCGATATCTGAAATATTTGCTGCATAGGTGTTTTGCTGCAGCAACATTGGGAACTGAAATAGCCAAATTAACTGGTAGCTAACAAACATTCAGCCGCGATCGGCCACCTGACCATGTGCTGAGCGCCGTGCGCAAGGGGGCATCGGGCAAACCCATGGGACGATGATCATGACTGAAGGAGAACTGTGTCGCCGAGACGCTGGTTGCGCGCGGTCGCCGTGATAGGGGCGACCGCGATGCTGTTGGCGTCCAGTTGCACCTGGCAGCTCAGTCTTTTCATCCCCGAGGGCGTGCCGCCGCCGCCCGGTGATCCGGTTCCGCCGGTGGACACGCATGTGGCCAGCGGCCGGCCCGCCGATCAGCTGCGCGAATGGGCGGAGAAGCGCTCCGCGGCTTTGGAGATCCCGGTTCTGGCGCTAGAGGCCTACGCCTACGCCGCGCGCGTTGCGGAGGTGGAGAACCCGAAGTGTCATATCGCGTGGACCACGCTGGCCGGGATCGGGCAGGTGGAAAGCCACCACGGCACCTATCGGGGCGCGACCATCGCGCCCAACGGGGACGTTCGGCCCCCCATCCGCGGTGTTCGCCTCGACGGCACCGGCGGCACCTTGCGGATCGTCGACAGCGACCAGGGCGGTATGGACGGTGACGCCGGGGTGGAGCGTGCGATGGGCCCGATGCAGTTCATCTCCGAGACGTGGCGGTTGTATGGGGTCGCCGCCAGTACCAACGGCATCGCCAGCCCGGACAACATCGACGATGCCGCGTTGTCGGCGGCCGGCTATCTGTGTTGGCGTGGAAAGGATCTCGCGACGCCCAGAGGATGGATCACCGCGCTGCGGGCCTACAACAATTCCGGTGTCTATGCGCGGGCCGTGCGCGACTGGGCGACCGCTTACGCGGCGGGTCATCCGCTGTAGAAAGATGGATCGCTGACCCCCCAGCTGGGAAGCCATCAGCTAGGACGCAAAGGAGAACCCAGTGCCGATTATCGAGCAGGTCGGGGCGCGCGAGATCCTCGATTCCCGCGGCAACCCGACTGTCGAGGTCGAGGTAGCGCTGATCGACGGGACCTTCGCCCGGGCCGCAGTGCCCTCCGGCGCGTCGACCGGCGAACATGAAGCCGTCGAGTTGCGCGACGGCGGCGACCGGTACGGCGGCAAGGGTGTGAAAAAGGCCGTGCAGGCTGTCCTGGACGAGATCGGCCCGGCCGTCATCGGTCTCAACGCCGACGACCAGCGATTGGTCGACCAGGCGCTGGTAGACCTCGACGGCACTCCGGACAAGTCGCGACTGGGTGGCAACGCGATTCTGGGCGTGTCGTTGGCGGTGGCCAAGGCGGCCGCGGATTCGGCTGAGTTGCCGCTGTTCCGCTACGTCGGCGGGCCCAACGCGCACATCCTGCCGGTGCCGATGATGAACATCCTCAACGGCGGCGCCCACGCCGACACCGCGGTCGACATTCAGGAGTTCATGGTGGCGCCGATCGGCGCGCCCAGCTTCGCCGAGGCGCTGCGCTGGGGTGCCGAGGTGTACCACGCGCTGAAGTCGGTGCTGAAGAAGGAAGGGTTGTCCACCGGGCTGGGCGACGAGGGCGGCTTCGCCCCGGACGTAGCAGGCACGGTCGCGGCGCTGGATCTGATCAGTCGGGCAATCGAATCGGCCGGTTTCAAACCCGGCTCGGAAGTAGCGTTGGCCTTGGACGCGGCGGCCACTGAGTTCTACACCGACGGGACCGGCTACAAGTTCGAGGGATCGATTCGCAGCGCTGAGCAGATGGCCGAGTTCTACGCCGGGCTGCTCGGTTCCTACCCGCTGGTGTCGCTCGAAGACCCACTGTCCGAGGACGATTGGGACGGTTGGGCCGGTCTGACGACCGCTATCGGCGACCGCGTGCAGATCGTCGGCGACGACATCTTCGTGACCAATCCCGAGCGCCTCGAGGAAGGGATCGAGCGCGGTGTGGCGAACGCGTTGCTGGTCAAGGTAAATCAGATCGGAACGCTTACCGAGACCCTGGACGCGGTCGCGCTGGCGCACCACAGCGGGTACCGCACGATGATGAGCCACCGCAGCGGCGAGACGGAGGACACCATCATCGCCGACCTGGCGGTGGCCGTCGGCAGCGGACAGATCAAGACCGGGGCGCCGGCCCGAAGCGAACGCGTCGCCAAGTACAACCAGTTGTTGCGAATCGAAGAGGCGTTGGGTGATGCGGCCCGCTATGCCGGGGATCTGGCCTTTCCGCGTTACGCGCCGGACCCGAAGTAGGTAGGTAATAGCTTGCCCAACAAGCCCGATCCGAAGCGCCGCGCCCCGGCCTCGCGCCCGGGGAAGGCGGGCGACACGGGCCGCGGCCGGCGGGCCAGCAAGCCCTCGCCGGCACCGCATGCGGGCCGTAATACCACCCGCACGGTGCAGGAACATGTCGTCGAGCCGATCAAGCGGTCGTTCACCGAATCGGTCGAACAGCGCTCCGAGCAGCGGCTGGGTTTTACCGCCCGGCGGGCGGCGGTACTGGCGGCGGTGATTTGCGTATTGACGCTGACCATCGCCGGACCGGTACGCACTTACTTTGCGCAACGCACCGAAATGGAGCAATTGTCGGCGACGGAAGCGGCGTTGCACCGTCAGATTGCCGAACTCGAGCAGCGCAAAGGCCAGCTGGCCGACCCGGCATACATCGCCGCACAGGCCCGCGAGCGTCTCGGTTTCGTCAAGCCGGGAGATATCCCGTTCCAGGTGCAGCTGCCGCCGACGGCGGCGGCGTCGCCGCAGCCGGGTACCGAAGCGGCCAGTCCGGCCCGCGACGAACCCTGGTACACCTCGCTGTGGCATACGATCGCCGACAATCCGCACCTGGCGCCGGCCGCACCCACCCCGTCTACCCCGGCCACGCCCGGTGGTTGACCGCGCCGATCTGGACATGGTGGCACGTCAGCTCGGCCGCGAGCCTCGTGGCGTGCTGGAAATCGTCTACCGATGCCCCAACGGTGAACCCGGAGTGGTGAAGACGGCGCCGAAACTTGCTGACGGAACACCGTTTCCGACGTTGTACTACTTGACGCATCCGGTGTTGACGGCGGCCGCGAGCCGGCTGGAGACCACCGGGCTGATGCGTGAGATGACCGAGCGGCTGCGGCGCGACCCCGAGCTGGCGGCGGCCTATCGGCGCGCACACGAGTCGTATCTGGCCGAGCGTGACGCCATCGAACCCTTGGGCACCACGTTCTCCGCCGGTGGGATGCCGGACCGGGTGAAATGCCTGCATGTGCTGATCGCGCATTCGCTGGCCAAGGGCCCGGGGGTGAACCCGCTCGGCGACGAGGTGGTGGCATTGCTGGCAGGCGAGCCCGGGACTGCGGCGGTGCTGACGTGGCAATAAGCCGGTTTGCCGCCATCGACTGCGGTACCAACTCGATTCGCTTGCTGATCGCCGACGTGGCAGGTGGGCACTTGCGCGATGTGCACCGCGAGACCCGGATCGTGCGGCTGGGGCAGGGAGTCGACGCGACCGGCCAGTTCGCGCCGGAGGCGATCGCCCGGACGCGGGCCGCGTTGGCCGACTATGCCGAACTGCTGCGGATACACAACGTCGAACGGGTGCGGATGGTCGCCACGTCGGCCGCCCGGGACGTCACGAATCGCGATGCCTTCTTTGCGATGACGGCCGAGGTGCTGGGCGCCGCGATTGCGGGCTCGGTTGCCGAGGTGATCAGCGGCGCGGAGGAAGCTGAGCTTTCCTTCAAGGGTGCCGTCGATGAATTGGAAAGCGCGGCAGGTCCTTTCGTCGTCGTCGACCTGGGTGGTGGATCCACCGAGATCGTATTCGGCGAATCTGGCGTGCTGGCAAGCTATTCGGCCGACATCGGATGCGTGCGGCTGACCGAGCGGTGTCTGCATTCCGACCCGCCGACGCCGGATGAGGTAATGGCAGCCCGCCTGGTGGTCCGCGAAAAGCTTGACGCCGCACTGCGTGTGGTGCCAGTTGCGAAGGCCCGGACCTGGGTGGGCCTGGCCGGAACGATGACCACGTTATCGGCGCTGGCGCACAGTATGCCGCGTTATGACCCGGTGGCTATTCATCTTTCGCGTGTGCCCGGAGATCGGTTGCTGGAGGTCTGTGAGCAGCTGATCGGTATGACTCGACAGCAGCGTGCCGCATTGCCGCCGATGCATGAGGGCCGCGTTGACGTGATCGGCGGCGGTGCCATCGTGGTGGAGGAGCTGGCGCGCGAGCTGTCGGCGCGGGCCGGGATCGATGAGCTGATCGTAAGCGAGCACGACATCCTGGACGGTATCGTGTTGTCTATCGCTCGTTAAATCACAACTGCCACAGGCGTATCGGCTCCAGGGTAATAGTGCGTTTGCCCGCCTCTGAGCGACAAATTCGGTGGGTGCGGCCCTGCTGATCGAGTGAGCGGTCAGGGCTGCCGTTCGCGAGATCTTCGCCGTGGGCGCACAGTCGAAACCCTAGGTGCACAGTCGATTGCGCAGACCCAGTCGATGTCATACCCGCGTGCGAAGGTTGCGCAATGACCTTACAACTGCGCGGAATCGAACTCCGCTACGTGTTGACTATGCACCTGCTGCTGCATGGGCCGGCCACCGTTGCCGAATTGGTGAAGGTCCTTGATTGGCATGGCTTTCGGGTTCGCGGCAGACCGTCCAAGGCGGTTTCGGATGCCTTACGCTGGGAGTTGGCCCGGGGCAGGGTGTACCGGCGCGGGCGCGGCCGGTACGTGCCCGGCTACGTGCCACGCGCGACCGAACATCGTATTCACCAACGGGTGCTGGCGCTGCGCGCCGCGGCGAAGCTGTCGCTCAGAGGCGGGCAAACGCACTATTACCCTGGAGCCGATACCCCTGTGGCAGATGCGACTCAGGCCTCGAAGCGATATCCCATGCCCGACTCGGTCAGCAGATGATTGGGATGCGACGGGTCATCCTCGAGCTTGCGTCGCAGCTGCGCCAGATATACACGCAGGTAATGAGTTTCGGTCGCGTAAGCCGGACCCCACACTTCTTTCAGCAACTCCTCGCGGCCGACGAGCTTGCCCCGGTTGCGTACCAGCACTTCGAGCATGCCCCATTCCGTCGGGGTCAGATGCACCTCGGCGCCGTTCTTGAGCACCTTCTTAGCGGCCAAATCCACAGTGAAGGCGGAGGTTTCGATAACAGGCTGGTCCAACTCGGAGGCCGCGGTATTGCGGCGCACAGCGGCACGCAGCCGGGCCAAAAACTCGTCCATACCAAACGGTTTCGTCACATAGTCGTCGGCACCGGCGTCCAGCGCCTGTACCTTGTCCGACGAATCGGTACGCGCCGACAGGACGATCACCGGCGCGGAGAGCCAGCCGCGCAGCCCGGCAAGTACGTCGATGCCCGACATGTCCGGCAGGCCGAGGTCGAGGATCACCACGTCGGGTGGATGCTCGGCGGCGGCACGCAGGGCACCCGCTCCGGTGGAGGCGGTAATGACCTCGTAGCCCCGCACGGACAGATTGATCCGCAGCGCGCGCAGGATGTGCGGCTCGTCGTCGATCACCAGTACCCGCGTCATGACTCATCCTGTGGCGCAGCCAGATCCACGACGACGGTCAATCCGCCTCCCGGGGTGTCGCCAGCGGCGATGGTGCCGCCCATGGCCTCGATGAAGCCGCGTGCCACCGACATGCCCAGGCCCACTCCGGTGGTGTTGTCGTGATCGCCCATCCGCTGAAAGGCTTCGAAGAGCTGGTCTTCGGCGCCGGGTGGTATACCGGGCCCCTCGTCGATGACGTTGATCAGCACGCGATTGCCCACCTGGCCCGCGTTGACGCGGACCACGCAATTGGGCGCGTACCGCAATGCGTTATCGATCAGGTTGGCGAAGACCCGTTCCAGCAGTCCGGCATCGGCCAGGACCACCGCGTCACCGACGTCGACCTTCACCCGGTCGATTGCGGATCGGTAGAAACCAGTGGCGCCCTTGCCGATACTCACCAACGCGCGCTGCATCGTTTCCTCTAAATACACCCGGTGCAACTCCGGGCGCACGACGCCGGCGGCCAGCCGCGACGAGTCGAGCAGGTTACCCACCAGTGCGGTGAGCTGGTCGATGGATTCCTCGATGGTGGCCAGTAATTCGGCCGTGTCCTCGGGGGAGAAGGCCACATCTCCGGCGCGCAAACTGGACACCGCGACCTTGGCCGCTGCCAGCGGAGTGCGCAGGTCGTGACTGACCGCGGAAAGCAGCGAGCGGCGCAGCTCGTCGGCCTGCACGATTGCCTGGGTTCGGCCGGCTTCTTCGGCCAGCTCGCGCTGTCGGACCAACCCCGCCGCCTGTTTGGCAACCGCGGTGAGGACGCGGCGATCCCGGGCGGACAGATTCTTGCCGGCCATCAGCATCCAGAACTCGTCGTCGCCCACCTCTATCGCGGTGTCGGCGGAATCGACTGTGACACAAGGATCTTTGCCCACTGAGGCGATAACGTGACCCTTGTCGCGGTCGTTGTGTTCGCGCAGCAGGCTGACGGCGCGCTGCGAGTATGTCTCGCGCACTCGCTCGAGCAGCGTGTCGAGATCCGCGCCGCGCAGCACCGATCCGGCGAACAGGGTCAGCAGTTCGGCTTCCTGGGACGCCAAGCGAGCCTCGCGGGCCCGTTTGGCGGCGCCGTCGACAAGAACGGCGACCGCCACCGCGATCAGCAACAGCACCAACTCCGTGACCGCGCTACTCGGCTCGGCAATGGTGAAGCTGTGTCGCGGAGTTATCAGATAGTAGTTCAGCAGCGCTCCGGACAGCACTGCCGAAAGAGCAGCGGGCGCAACGCCTCCCAACAGGCCCACCAACAGCACACCCACGAAGAACAGCGCGCTCTCACCGCCGGTGTCCAGATACGGGTCCAGTACGGTCACTGTGAGGCCGCAAATGGCCGATGGCACGATCACCGCCGCCAGCCAGGACAGCACGCGTCGCCCCTTGGGCGGAATCGGCGGTGTCCGAACGCCACGCTCTTCGTGTGTGACGATGTGCACGTCGATCTTGCCGGACTCCTGCACGATCGTCGAGCCGATGGGCTCTTCGATGAGGCGCGCCCACCGGGAACGGCGCGACGTGCCGATCACCAGTTGGGTGGCGTTGATCTCGCGGGCGAAATCGAGTAGGGCGCTGGGTACATCGTCACCGACTACGGTGTGCAAGGAAGCATCGAGGCTGTTGGCCAACTCGCGGATCTTGTTCATCCTGGCCTCCGACAGACCGGCCAGTCCATCGCCACGCAGGACGTGTACCACCATGAGCTCGGCGCTGGACTTCGACGCGATCCGGGATGCTCGGCGTACCAAGGTCTCCGACTCCGGACCACCGGTAACGGCCACGACGACGCGTTCGCGGGCTTCCCACATGTCGGTGATCTTGTTTTCCGCGCGATATTTGGCCAGCGCGGTGTCCACCTGGTCAGCGAGCCATAGTAGCGCCAATTCCCTTAAGGCAGTGAGGTTTCCGCGCCGGAAGTAGTTGGACAGTGCCGCATCGATTCGCTCGGAGGTGTAAACGTTGCCGTGGGACAGCCTGCGGCGCAACGCTTCCGGTGTGATATCGATGAGTTCGACCTGAGCGGCTTGCCGCACGACCGAGTCCGGTATGGTCTCCTGCTGTTCGATGCCGGTGATCCGGGCGACGACGTCGTTGAGGCTCTCCAGGTGCTGGATGTTGACCGTGGAGATCACCGTGATCCCCGCGTCGAGCAGCTCCTCGACGTCCTGCCAGCGCTTGTGGTTCGTACTACCCGGGGTATTGGTATGAGCAAGCTCGTCGACCAGAACCACCTGGGGCCGCCGCGCCAGCACCGCGGCCACGTCGAGTTCCGGAAAACTGCCGCCGCGGTACTCGATGTAGCGGGGCGCGATGATCTCGATGCCGTCAAGCAGCTCAGCGGTTTTGGTTCGTCCATGGGTCTCGACGACGGCGGCCACCACGTCGGTTCCGCGTTCCAGGCGCCGGTGTGCCTCGCCGAGCATCGCGTAGGTCTTGCCGACCCCGGGCGCCGCGCCCAGATAGATGCGCAGCTCCCCGCGTTTGGGACGGTGCCCGGCGATGCTCACCTCAATATCATCCACCAGCGCCGCTAGCCGTTGACCGGATATCGATGGTCCAGGGCAAGATTGAGTTGCACCACGTTAACGCGTGGCTCTCCGAAGATGCCTAGGACGCGATCGCTGCGGTACTGCTGCACCACCGCACGCACCTGATCGGGGGTGACGTGGCGGGCCTTCGCGACGCGCGCAACCTGGATCTCGGCGTAGGCCGGCGAGATATCCGCATCCAGCCCACTGCCGCTAGCGGTCACCGCGTCAGGCGGTACCGAGGGATCGGCCGGGGCGGCGCCGCGTACGGGCACGATCAACCCGTTGGTGTAATCCTCTCCGAACACCGCGCATTCCACCCGCACACCCTGATAGAGGTCCAGGAATGGCTGCTTGGTGCTTGCGCACGGCTCGTTGACGCTGACCACCCTGATCGGGTGAATCACGCTGCCGCGGGCATCGCGTGGTCCGATCACCGAGAGCACCGCGCCGGCCCCGCCGCCGGTGCAGAACGGCCGCGATCCATTCACGTTTTCCAGCTGAGCAACCGCCAGACTGCGTGAACACACCATGGTCAGCAGGCTCGCCTTGAACCCCGCGTCGGCCGGCTTTGCGCCGGCGGCCAGCTTGGCCGGATCGGCGGGAGTGTCGACCACGCTCTCGGGCCCGAGATTGCTGCCGCCACTCGACAGCGGGTCATACCCCGCCGCCGACGGCCTGGGCTGAAAGTACTGGGGCAGCGGGTTACCGGCCGCGTCGGTGAACGACTGGCCGATCAGCGTGCTGCCCACCGCCTTGCCGCCGGCGGTGATGATCGAGCCTTCAGCGTGGTGGTGCAGCCCGGGAATCAGACTCACCAGCCAGATCAGCAGCGGATAGCCGAAACCGAGGATCACGGTGAAGACGAGCAGCGCGCGCAGTGCGGCCCAGTACTGGCGAAGAGTGTTCGCGATGTTCATCTCACGCCATCCCCGGGAGTAGTTGTACCAGCAGGTCAATGAGCTTGATCCCGACGAACGGGGCGACGATGCCGCCCAGTCCATAGCGATAAAGGTTGCGGCTCAACAGTTTCGATGCCCGACTCGGCGTGTAGCGAACACCCCGCAACGCAAGCGGAATCAGCGCGACGATGATGACCGCGTTGAAGATGACCGCCGACAGGATGGCCGACTGCGGACTGTGCAGCCGCATCACGTTGAGCAGGTCCAGGCCCGGGAAAAGCGTGACGAACATGGCCGGGATGATGGCGAAGTACTTGGCGATGTCGTTGGCGATCGAGAACGTGGTCAACGCGCCGCGGGTAATCAACAGCTGCTTGCCGATCTCCACGATCTCGATGAGCTTGGTGGGGTCGGAATCGAGGTCCACCATATTGCCGGCCTCTTTGGCCGCCGCCGTGCCGGTGTTCATCGCCACCCCGACGTCGGCCTGGGCCAACGCCGGCGCGTCGTTGGTGCCGTCGCCGGTCATCGCGACCAGCCGCCCACCCTGCTGCTCGCGCTTGATCAGCATCATCTTGTCTTCGGGGGTCGCTTCGGCGAGAAAGTCGTCCACTCCGGCCTCTTCGGCAATCGCCTTGGCGGTCAGCGGATTATCGCCGGTGATCATGACAGTCCGGATGCCCATCAGGCGCATCGCCTCGAACCGGTCGCGCATACCCTGCTTCACCACATCCTTGAGATGGATGACACCGAGCACCTCAGCGATCGAGCCGCTGTCACCGATGGTCACCCGGCCCACCACCAGCGGGGTGCCCCCCGCCGCAGAGATGCCGTCGACGATCTGGCCGAGCTCGGCGGGTATGGCGCCGCCGCGGCTGCGGATCCAGTCCGCGACCGAGCTGGCCGCACCCTTGCGTAGCTGCCGCCCGTCGATGTCGACGCCCGACATTCGGGTCACCGCACTGAATTCCACCCAGGATGCGTGGGTGAGTTCTCCGGGCGTGCGTGCGCGCAGGCCGTAGGCTTCTTTGGCGTAGACGACGATCGAGCGACCTTCGGGGGTTTCGTCGGCCAGGCTGGACAGCTGCGCGGCGTCGGCCAGCTCCCCGCTGGTCACTCCGGTGACCGGAATGAATTCGGACGCCTCCCGATTGCCCAGGGTGATCGTTCCGGTCTTGTCCAGCAGCAGGGTGTTGACGTCGCCGGCCGCCTCGACCGCGCGCCCGGACATGGCCAGCACGTTGCGCTGGACCAGCCGGTCCATGCCGGCGATCCCGATCGCCGACAGCAGTGCGCCAATTGTGGTGGGAATCAAGCACACCAGTAGCGCCACCAGGACGATGCCGCTGATGCCGTCGGCACCGAGCGCTGCGGTGTCGGGCACACCAGGGTTATTGGCCTTGGAGTAGATCGCCAGCGGCTGCAACGTGGCCACCGCGAATACGAAGATGATGGTCAGTGCGGCAAGCAGAATGTTCAGCGCGATCTCGTTGGGCGTCTTCTGCCGATTCGCGCCTTCGACCAGTGCGATCATCCGGTCCACGAAACTCTCGCCCGGTTTCTGGGTTATCTTGACCACGATGCGGTCGGAAAGCACCGTGGTGCCGCCGGTTACGGCTGAGCGGTCGCCACCGGACTCCCGGATCACCGGCGCCGATTCGCCGGTTATGGCCGATTCATCAACGGAGGCAATGCCTTCCACGACATCCCCGTCGCCGGGAATCACCTCGCCGGCGGTCACCACGACGATGTCGCCCTGCTGTAGCAGTGGCGCCGGTACCTCTTCGGGCGCGCCCGGTCCAGCCTCCAAGAAGCCCGGAGACCAATCGCGCAACCGGTGGGCGATGGTGTCGGCCTTCGACTTTCGCAGCGTATCGGCCTGTGCTTTGCCACGACCCTCGGCCACCGCTTCGGCAAGATTGGCGAAAAGCACTGTCAGCCATAGCCAGAACACGATCAGCCAGCTGAACCACGTGTCTACGCCGAATGCCAGCACGGTTGCCCACACTGCCCCGATTTCGACGATGAACATGACCGGGTTGCGCCACAGCGTGCGCGGATCGAGCTTGCGCACCGCATCGGGCAGCGACTTCAGCAGCAACGCGGGTTCAAGTAAGGCCGACACCGTCAGTGGATCCCTTCGGCGAGCGGCCCGAGCGCCAGCGCGGGCAGGAAGGTGAGGGCAACCAGAATGATCGTCACACCGACCACCAGTCCGACGAACTGGGGCCGATGGGTGGGCAGGGTGCCGCTGGACTCCGGAGTGGCGCCCTGGCGGGCCAGCGAACCGGCCAGTGCCAGGACGAGAATCATCGGCAGGAACCGGCCGAACAGCATCGCCAACCCCAACGCGGTGTTGTACCACACCGTGTTTGCCGACAGTCCCGCGAACGCCGAACCATTGTTGTTGGCCGCCGAGGTGAACGCGTAGAGCACTTCTGACAACCCGTGCGGACCGGTGTTCGCCATGCCGGCACGCTGGCCCGGCAGGGCGATCGCGACGCCGGTGCCGATCAGCACGATCAGCGGCGTTATCAGGAAATAGCTTGCGGCAAGCTTGATCTCGCGCGGATTGATCTTCTTACCGAGGTATTCCGGAGTCCGCCCCACCATGAGCCCGGCGACGAATACCGTGATGATGGCCAGGATCAGGATGCCGTAGAGCCCCGAGCCGGTGCCACCGGGCGCGACCTCGCCGAGCTGCATGTTGAACATCGTCATCATGCCGCCCAGGCTGGTGTAAGAGTCGTGTGTTGAGTCGATGGCGCCGGTGGAGGTCAGGGTGGTCGCGTCGGCGAACACCGCGGAATCGGCGACGCCGAAGCGCTGCTCGACCCCTTCGGCCGAGGCGCCCACCGCGGTCGGCACGGTGCCGTGGTGCTGCTGCTGGAACAGCATCATCACGGTGACGCTGAATGCGGCGATGACGCTGACCACCGCGGCTATCGCATATCCCTGCTTCTTACTGCCCACCATGCGGCCGAAGGTGCGGGGCAACGAGAAGCTGATCACCAGCAGCAGGAAGATCTCGATCCAGTTGGTCCACGCGGTCGGGTTTTCGAAGGGGTGCGAGGAGTTGGCGTTGTAGAAGCCGCCGCCGTTGGTGCCGAGCTCCTTGATCGCCTCCTGGCTGGCGACCGGGCCACCGGGAATGGTCTGCTGCGTGCCAGCCAGTGTGGTGACGACTTGGTCGTTGAGGTGGAAGTTCTGCACGGCGCCCCCGGCAACCAGGACGATGGCACCGAGGATCGAGATCGGCAACAGGATGCGCAGCGTGCCGCGGGTCAGGTCGACCCAGAAGTTGCCGAGTTCGCCGGTGCGGTGCCGGGCGAATCCACGCACCAGCGCGACGGCTACGGCCATGCCGACGGCGGCGGACACGAAGTTCTGCACCGCCAAACCGGCCATTTGCACCAGGTGGCCCTGAGTCGTTTCGCCGGCGTAGGCCTGCCAGTTGGTGTTGGTGACGAAGCTGACGGCGGTGTTCCAGGCCAGCGCCGGCGTCATGTGGGTGGCCGGATTGGCAAGGTGTAGCGGCAGTTTGCCTTGCACCAGCTGCAGCACGAACAGAAATATGACGCTGACCGCCGAGAACGCCAGCACGCTGCGCGCATATGTCACCCAGGTCTGTTCGGCCGCCGGGTTGGCGCCGATCAGCCGATAGATGAAACGCTCGGTGCGGGAATGCTTTTCGGAGGTGTAGACGCCGAACATGTAGTCGCCCAGTGGCACGTGTGCCACCGCGAGTGCGGCAACGAGCAACAGCAGGAACAGCACCCCCGCGGTGGTGGTGCTCATCAGAACTTTTCCGGATACAGCAGGGCTGCGGCGAGCAACAGTGCGATGAAGATGGCCAGCGTCAGTCCGACGGTGTTAGCGGCACTCACTGTTACTTCAGCCCCAAGTTCAGCAGTGCGCCGAACGCGGCGAATATCGCCGCCGTCAGCGCCAGGTACACCACCACGGACATCCCTAACTCCGTTCACACGCGACATCGATCCAGCCCGCCGGGGGAGGGCCGAAGAAGAGGCTAGGCGTCGTCGCGGGCCGCCGGGACATCCCTTAACGAATTTTTTACGGCCGCAGCGGTGACTTTTGCTAGCTGTTATCGGTGATGGGCTCGTCGATCATCGGCAGCCGAACCCGAAAGACGGTGATGCCGCCGGCGGACTCGGCGGTTACCGAACCGCCGTGTGCCTTGACGATGGAATTGACGATGGCCAGGCCCAGTCCGTGGCCGGTCCCATCGGATCGCGACTTGTCGGCGCGGACGAACCGCTCGAACAGCCGGGGCAGCAATTCCGGGTCGATGTCGGGTCCGTCGTCGGTAACCGTCAATTCGGCGTACGGCCCGTTGGGGTCCTGCCGGTGGCAGGTGATTGCCGTCGTAACCGTGACCCCGGGCGGGGTATGCACCCAGGCGTTGGTGAGCAGATTGCTGACCAGCTGGTGCAGCCGCGCGTGGTCGCCGTTGACCCATACCGGCCCGTCGGGCAGGTTCTTGACCCATTGGTGGGTGGTCGCCGCCACGGCCGCATCGTTGACCGCGTTGAGAACGAGGTCGGCCAGGTCGAGGTTTTGGGTTTGCAGATCCTGGCCCTCGCCCAGCCGGGACAGCAGCAACAACTCTTCGACCAGCAGCGCCATTCGCCGGGCTTCCGACTCGATGCGGGCCAGCGCGTATTCGGTGGTGGGCGGCAGGCTCGAACTGTCTTGACGAGTCAGCTCGGCATAGCCCTGGATGGCAGCGAGCGGCGTGCGCAGTTCGTGGCTGGCGTCGGTGAGGAATTGGCGCATTCGCAGGTCGGACTCGACGCGATAGGCCAACGCGCTATCTACGTTGTCCAGCAAGCGATTCAGCGTGTGCCCAACGATCCCGACTTCGGTGGCCGGGTCGGTATCGGCCGGCTGGACCCGCACGCTGATGTGGTGGTCGTCGCCGGCAAGCGGCATCGCGGCGACTTCGGCGGCGGTCGCGGCGACGCGGCGCAGCGGGCGCAGCGCGACTCCCACCACCCACACCGTCAGGCCCGCGGTGATGATCAACGCGGTGGCGACGAGCGCGGTGGTGGTGACCTGTTTTCGGGTGATGATCTGGTCGGCGACGCTCAGCGAAACCCCGACGACCAGGCGTTCGGACCCGGCCGCCCGGCTGTCCACCTGGTAGGAACCCAAGCTGCCGAGGTTTTCCACGCGCGATGGCCTGTCGGTCCAGGACTGGGCCTCGATGGCACGCACGACGTCGGGCGGTGCGGGCCGTGGTTCGTCTTCGGAGAAGACGGCCGAGCCGATCACGACGCCGTCGCGCAGCACCGCGATGAGGTTGCCCGGAGTCTGTCCGGTGAACTCCAGCAGCGCCTGGGCCACCGGGGGATTGCCTGTGTGTATCGAGGTGTGTTCGCCGTTGCGGTATCTGGCATACGAGTGACTGAAGGCGTGCAGGGATTCGGCGACTTCCGCGTCGTTCATCGCGGTGACATAGCCGCGCAGGCTCAGTACCGAGACGGCGCCCACGGCCACCAGCACGACGGTCACCACGGCCAGCACGCCCAGCAGCAACTGCCGGCGTAGCGAGCGGGGGAGCCAGCGGGGAAGCTTCCGCGACGAGGTGTTGCGGTCGCGCGTCATTCCGGTCGTCATTCCGGTGGTCGGAGCATGTATCCAATCCCGCGGACCGTGTGAATCATCGGCTCTCGGTCGGCGTCGATCTTTTTTCTTAAGTAAGAGATATACAGGTCCACAATGCTCGTTCGCCCGGCGAAGTCATAGTTCCAGACGCGGTCGAGAATTTCGGTGCGGCTCAGCGCGCGGCGCGGATTGCGCATCAGGAAGCGCAGCAGTTCGAATTCAGTGGAGGACAGTGACATCTGATCGCCGCCGCGGGTGACCTCCCGGCTGGCCGCGTCGAGTTTGAGGTCGCCGACCTTCAGCGATTCATCGGCGGGCGGGGCCAGGTGGCTGGACCGGCGCAGTAACCCACGCAGCCGCGCGACCAGCTCCTCGAGGCTGAACGGCTTGGTCATGTAGTCGTCGGCGCCCGCGGTCAGGCCGGTTACCCGGTCCATCACCGAATCGCGGGCGGTGAGGAACAGGGTGGGCGTGTACGCGTCCGATTCGCGGACCCGCTGCAGAATCTGCAGCCCATCCACATCGGGAAGCATGATGTCGAGCACCAGGACGTCGGGGCTGACGCGGTCGAACTTGGCTATCGCCTCACGACCGTTGTGGGCGATCTCGACATCCCAGCCCTCGTAGTGCAGGGCCATCTTGACCAGATTGGTCAGCGCCGGCTCGTCGTCGACCAGCAGCACCCGGATGGGCGAGCCGTCAGCACGGTTGATGCGGGGCAGCTGCCCCAGGATGGCCTGACGCGGACGTTGACTGCGCGCGTATCCCGACATTGTGGTCATGTTGCTGTCATTCTTCCAAGCACACATGGGGTCGTCACTGACCTCATAGAAACCTCAAATGTATCGGCGCTACGGGCCTGCGGTAGATCTGGGGCGTATATGTGATTTATATGCGTTTCTTCGGCCCGGTCGACTGGGATACCTGACCCAAAGTGATTTTTGTCGTCGGCAGGGCGCGCTCAGCGGGGGTCCCCTTGGCACAGCGATTGCTCTGGCTGCTGATGAAGTGCCGGCGCTGAAGGTTGCGCGTTTCACGTCGTGTGAGCAGGGACAGCTAACGCAAGTAATAGATACGGGGAGAGATACACGATGGATTTTGGAGGGTTACCGCCAGAAGTCAACTCGGGTCGCATGTATGCGGGTCCGGGGTCCGGGACGATGCTGGTCGCCGCCGCTGGATGGGACGAGCTGGCGGCCGAATTGGCTTCCACTGCAAGTGGTTACGAGGCGGTGGTGTCCGGGGTGACGGCCGAGTCGTGGCTGGGTCCGGTTTCGGTTTCGATGGCGGCCGCGGCCGCGCCCTACCTGGCCTGGATGCGGGCGACCGCCGCCGGGTGTGAGCAGGCGGCCGCCCAGGCCGCCGCGGCCGCCACCGCCTATGAAGCGGCCTTCGCCATGACGGTGCCGCCGCCGGCGATCGCGGCCAACCGTGCCCAACTCGCGGCGTTGGTCGCGACCAACGTCTTCGGGCAGAACACTCCGGCGATCGCTGCCACCGAAGCCCTCTACGGCGAGATGTGGGCGCAGGACGCCGCCGCGATGTACACCTACGCCGACAGCTCTGCCGCGGTCACCAGGCTGACGCCGTTTGCCGCGCCGCCGCAGACCACCAATCCCGGCGGACTGGCGGGTCAGGCGTCGGTGGCCGGCAATACCCTCGCCGCTTCAGCCGGCACTCAGGCGCAGACGGCGGCCATGTCGGCGGTCCCGCAGGCCCTGCAGGGGTTTGCGAGCCCGGCGGCCGCGCTTTCTCCGGCGGCGACGGGACAGGCGGCGACCGTCGCGTCCTCGGGGGCCAGCGCGCCGATCACCGCGCTGTCGAGCTTGACCGGCGCCTCCGGGAAGGGCGCGTTCAAGGGCGTCGGCAACACAGTCGAAGCGCTAGAGGGCGCGGTCACCGGGTTGACCGGCCTGAGTGGGAGCCAGCTGGGACTGGCCGAGGACACGACAGGTCTCGGTATGGACGCCGTCGGCCTGGTCGGCTTGGACGGTGGCGGCGTGGGTCTGGACCTCGCCGGTGTGGGCCTGGACTTCCTGGGCGCCGACGAATTGACCGAAGCCGGAGGGCTGGGTGCGCTGGGAGGCATGGCCGGGTTGCCCGGGCTGGGTGCTCCGGCGGCGTCGGCGAGCGTAGGTCAGGCTGCCGCACTGGGTACCTTGTCGGTGCCGCCGAGCTGGGCCGAGGCGCTGTCGGCCGGATCGGTGACTCCGGTCGGCGCAGTGGGGCTGCCGGCGACCGACGCGGGTGTGGCCCCGGCCGCGGCGAGTAGTACCACCGTCTCCAAGCTGCCGCTGGGAGGCATGGTCGGGCGCGAGGCCGGCGGCGGTGCCGAGCGGTTGGGAGTCCGCCCGACGGTGATCCCGCACTCGCCGATGGCGGGGTGATATCGCGCTAAGGCCGCTACATAGCCGATGCATAAAACGCCGATACACAAAAAGCGTGGCCGCACACCTTTCGGTGTGCGGCCACGCCAATTGCTGTGGGATCAGGCCCAGCTGGAGCCGACGGCGCTGTCTGTTTGCGCCATGTTGCTGCCGGCGGACTGAACCTTCTGGCCGTGAGCGTTGGCCTGCTCGTAGATCACCTGGAAGTTGCGGCCCAACTGGGTGATGAACTCCTGGCAAGCCACCGAACCGGCGCCGCCCCAGAAGTCGCCGGCGGCCAGCACATCGCGAACGATGGCCTGGTGCTCGGCCTCCAGGCTCGCGGCCTGCGCGCGGATCAGTGCGCCGTGGGCGTCGACATCGCCGAACTGGTAGTTGATAGTCATAGTTTTTGTTCTCCTTGGCTGGTAAAAGTGTCGGCTGGAAGTTAGCTGCTGAGGGTCTGCTGAGCGGCCTGCTCTTGCTGCTCGTAGTTGTTCGCGTCGCGAACCAGGCCGTCGCGAACGCCGTGCAGCATGTTCACGATGTTGCGGAAAGCGGTGTTCATCTGGCCCATGGTGTCCAGCGAGGTGGCCTCGGCCAGACCGCTCCAGCCGGCGCCGGAGATGTTCTGCGAGGACGCCCACATCCGGCGGGCCTCGTCTTCGACGGTCTGGGCGTGCATTTCAAAACGGCCGGCCATGTCGCGCATCGCGTGCGGGTCGGTCATAAAGCGTGTGGTCATGCTCGGTATCCCCTTCTTGAAGTCTGTGGTTGCTAAGGGTTTAGCAGTTGTATAGGTACGGCGTTAGCCGTATCGCCGAGACTACGGCGTTTCGATGAAATGCTGGGCTGAATTGAGTGACATGTCCTTTCTTTTTTCTCCCATCACACGACGACCTGTTTGGGCATGACCACCGGCTTGAACCCGTACCGCGGCCCGGCGTATGCACCAGCGCCCTTGGCAGCTGCGGCCATGCCCGGCATTCCGGCCATCCCGGTGACCGCTCCGGCTTCCTCGGGGACGGTCCAGCCGCTGCCGGCCAGCGCTGTACCGACGTTGGCCGCCGCCGGTGCGGCCGACGTCCAGCTTGCCGGTACCGAGAGGCTGCCAACCAGCGACGCCTCGCCGAGGCTGGCGGCCGCCCCAACCGGCGCCACCTCGCTGGCGAGTCCCGCAGCCGCCCCCTCGACGGCGGCCGCACCGGCGGCTTCGGCGGCTTCGGCTCCGCCATAGAGACCGGCAGCAGTGTGGGAGCCCAAGATGGCGTTCGGGATCGCGGCAAAGACGAACCACGACGCGGTGACACCTACCTGCTGGATGCCGTTGAAGATCAGCGGGGTGCCAAGGAAGCCGTCCAGTGCGGTCAGCATGTCCTGCACGCTGGTGGGCAACATGTTCCAGAGACCGGTACCGATGGAGGAGGTGCCGAGGGCCAGGTTGGTCAGTTCGGTTTGCAACCCCGAGACGATGTCGCCAAGGCCCTGGGCGGGAGAGGAGGCCGCGGCCGCGCCGACGGCTGCGGCTTGCAGGCCCGCGCCGGCCGGGTTGGTGGTCTGCGATGCCGGCGTCAGCGGCTGCAGGACCGCGGCGACGGCCGAGGTGGCCTGGTAGGTGTACATCGCGACGGCGTCCTGGACCCACATTTCGGCGTAGTGGGCCTCAGTGGCCATGATCGCCGGCGTGTTGATACCCAGGAAATTCGTGGCCACCAGTGCAGCCAGCGTTGCCCTGTTGGCAGCGATCACCGGCGGGGGAACCGTCGCGGTAAACGCCGCCTCATAGGCGGCCGCCGACGCCGTGGCCTGCATAGCTGCCTGCTCGGCCGCCGTCGACGTGGCGGTCAGCCAGGACACGTATGGCTGGGCTGCGGCGGCTGCTGCTGCCGACCCCGCGCCGGTCCACTGCTCGGTGGTCAGTGCGGTGATGACCGACTCGTACTGGGTGGCCGTGCTGCTCAGCTCGGCGGCCAGGTTGCTCCACGCGGTGGCGGCGGCCATGAGTGGACCGGCGCCCGAACCGGAGTACATAAGCGCGGAGTTCACTTCGGGGGGAAATGCTGCGAAATCCATTTTGTTCCTGTTCTGTTGGCTTAATTGCGCTTAGTGGTTTCTGGTGCTGGCCGGCGTTTAGACGCTCACCGGCTTCGGCATGACGATGGGTTTGATGCCGTAGCGCGGCGCACCGAACCCGGCGCTGTTGCGTGCGGCCGAGGCCATGCCCGGCATGCCGGGGTAGAGCATCCCGGGTGAGGTCGCGGGCGCCGCGGTGGTCCAGCCGGCGCCGGTCAATGCGCCTGGGGTAGTGCTCGACACCAGGGTGGCCGGGCCGGCCCAGCTGGGCGGCACGGACAGCGCGCCGATCGAGGCTGCCTCGCCCACGCCGGCCGCGATCGGCCCCGCTGCCGCTGCGGCCTCCGCCGCGCCCTCCGCGGCGCCTATTGCCGCACCCTCTGCTTCTGCGACCGCGGTCTCTTCGGCAGGCGCGGCCAGCAGACCACCGCCGGTCAGACCGAGCAGGTTCGAAGCCGCGGAGCCCCAGTTGCCGATTTCGTAGCTGGCGAAGTTGGCCGAGTTGCCTGACAAGCTGAACGGCTGGCCGCCGACGCTGGTTACCGGCCCGCCGAGCAGCGTGCTGATGGTGTTGATGAAGTCGGGAACACCACCGGAGCCCGCTGCAGAACTCAATCCTGCTGCAGCGGCATTGGAGGCCTCTGTGGAGGCATAAGTACCGCTGCTCAGCCCCAGGGTTTGCACGAACTGCTCCTGCATCGCCTGTGCCTCGGCGGCGAACTGCTGGTACATAGCGCCGTAAGCGGTGAAGAGGGCGGACTGCATGATCGACACCTGGTCGGCGGCCGCGGGAGCGATGGCGGTAGTCGGCGCTGCAGCGCCTGCGTTCTGCGCCGTGAGGGAACTTCCTATCGCTGCCAGTTGCGTCGCCGCGGCGGCAAGCTCTTCCGGCACTGCTGTCAGGAATGACATTTATTGCTCCTTGTGTGTGAAAACATGCCGACCATTTCTCCCCTGGTCGATCCCCTGGTCGAACCTGTGTGTTTGCGTAACGGCCCCTGTGCGTTGGCGTAACGCTAACCAGCCACGACTCCACAGTCGCCACGGAAAGGCGCAGCGTGACAGACGTTTACGGCGTCTTAACGCTGGCGCGGGCAGTTTTAACAAGCTCTTGGCGGCCGATACGGCTCTGTCATATGTCCCAGTGAGGCGCGACACTCCTTAGAGGCGCGGCGCGCGATCCTAGCCAACTCGTGACCGGTTCGCACGCTAGGTTTTTCGGGGTAGGGGACGTCCTGTCGCCGACGGCGGCGCGCTAGATTTCCCGCCGGGCCCCCATAGCCCAATTGGCAGAGGCAGCGGACTTAAAATCCGCCAAGTGTCGGTTCGAGTCCGACTGGGGGCACCAAGCACACCTGCAGGTGACGCGGTCCTAGGTGGTCACGGTGAGGGATGGAAGCAGGTGCCCAGCTGCGACCCCGCGTCCACACATAGGGTCATGCGCCGCGTTGTGCAGCAACCACCCCATTGACTTCTCGCAGTACATGAAGCTGGTTGCTTGGAGAGCATGCGCGGACGCTGAGGCAAAAAATGTATGATCACTCGGGGTGGATTGCTCCGTTGAGCACTTAATAGCCTGTAGACGTTGACCGCCTTGGGGCAGTGGTCATACGCTCTTGGTATATGTGTCCGTACCAGAGGTCTATCTGGGCTCCAGCGGAAGTGAGACATTCAATGAACGCGCGCAACACCGTCCCCAACGTCTTCGAAGCTGGTCTCCCAACGCTCGATTACAGCCTCACCGCCACTCCGCACGACATCCTTGAGGATGTCCGACAGGCGCAATCGTGCGCGCCCATCGCCATCGGGCCTCTCGGTCCGGAGATCCTTTCCTACGAGATGGCTCGGGACATATTGCGGGACAATAGATTCCGCATGCCGCCCGGTATCACCCTGGCGGCGCAGGGCATCACGTCAGGACCGTTATACGACAAGATGATGAGCAGCCTGCTGGGCCTGGACGGCCCACCGCATGTCCGGTTGCGCAAACTGGTCTCCAAGGCGTTCACTCCCCGCGCGACATCACGTCTCCAAGACACGATCCGCGAGGTGGTGAACGGGCTGATCGACCGTGTGGCGGACGCCGGACGGTGCGATGTCGTGACCGACATCGCGCGTCCCTACCCCACCCCGATCATGTGCGCGCTGATCGGTGCGCCTCGTGAGGATTGGCAGCTGTTCGCGGACTGGACTGAGGAGGTCTTCAAAGCCCTCAACTTTCAGCCGGATGTCAACTTCGATGAAGCTGCGATCATGCGCGCATGGAGTGAACTCGACGCCTACGTCGACGAGATGGTCGCCGCCCGCCGAAACAATCTGACCGATGATCTGCTCTCCGAACTCATCCGCGCCGAGAGCGAAGGCGACCGTCTCAATCTCGACGAACTCCGCATGCTGGTGGCCGGCTTTTTGATGGCGGGAACGGATACGACACGAAACCAACTAGCCGCGTCGGTGCAGGTGCTCTGTGAGCACCCAGATCAATGGGCGAAGCTGCGCGAGCATCCAGAACTTGCCATGCAGGCGGTCGAGGAGAGCATGCGTCACTCACCGGCGGCCTGTATCGTGCCGCGAGCCGCCGTCGAGGATGTCGAGTTCGGTGGCTATGTGTTCCCGTCGGGGACCTTCGTACTCGCGAACACCTTTGCAGCCAACAGAGATCCGGCGATCTACCGCGATGCTGACCGCTTCGACATCGCGCGCAAAGACGTACCCGCAATTCTGACCTTCGGTGGGGGCGCGCACTACTGCCTGGGGGCGAACCTGGCGCGCCGCGAACTGGCCGAAGCCCTGACAGTCCTCACCCGCCGCCTGCCGGCGACCAATCGAGTTGGTCCGGCACCTTGGAAATCCGTGCTGGGAATGACTGGTCCGACAACTCTTCCGATCGAATTCACCAGCGAAAGCCTTGTGACGGCGGATGCGTAGTCGTGGCTGGGCGGGTTTGACGCCGTCATCGGACGAGGAGGCGATTTCGCGAATTCTGACTGCCGTCGATGAAGAGGTCGCAGAGCATGGATCGGGGATTCGCCTTGCCGACGTCGCCCGCAGGCTCGGTGTCACTCGTCAGACGGTGTACCGCTACTTTCCCAATGCGGACGCACTGCTCATCGCCAGCTCAATGCGTGCGGTCAATGGGTTCATCGACCAGTTGGTAGAACACGTCAGCGGACTCAGCGACCCGGTCACTGCGGTTGTCGAATGCGTTTCGTTCGGAGTCGAAAACCTTTCCGGTGATCCGCAGCTGGAGGGCCTATTGACCCGCCGGCATGAGGGAGAACCCGTCACCTCGCTGACCTCTGACACCGCAATCGCGTTCTGCTTGTCGGTTTTTCACCGCCTCGATGTCGATTGGAAGCTCCACAGCCTCGACACCACCGCCCTTGCGCAGCTCGCCGAAATGACCTTACGCACGGTTCAGTCCCTCCTGACCGATCCTGGACAATCGCCGCGCAAAGGACTCGCACTACGCCGATTTGTTGCTCAATGGCTGGGCCCAGCAATCCTCTATCCACGGATTACGTCGTTATCGATCCATGAACAACACGCGTCGCCGGACCGGAATATCGAGACAGAACGACGCACCTCGCTGTCGCAAACTGGTCCCTAAGTCAAGGCTGTACCGGAGACGAACCGGCAACGTTCAAAGTCCCTGTCCTGCAGTCGATATGTGCGGTTTGGCGACACGTTTCGCCTCGTCGCCGGTAGCGACTCGCCCGTTTTTAAAATCCGCACAGTGTCGGTTCGAGTCCGACCGGGGGCATGAATGTTTAGCAGCTAAAGGCCGCATCGATCGAGCGCACGAGCGGTTGTCGGGCCTCGACGATCGCAACTTTGGTTTTCGGTTTGTCGGTCGCCAGCGAAACCACTGGCCGCCCATGTAGACCGTTGCGAAACGTCGGCTGGCAGGTTCGACGAAAAATTAGGACCGCACAGTATCGGTCCGATATTGTCTGCTAGCAACTCCTACCCGGCAAGTTGGGCCACCGAGCAGAAAGTGCCTCGATGAATGCCGACTAGTTCCCGCATCTACCCCGGCGGTACGACCGCTTGGCGAGAACGGGCCCTTCCCGCTGTTGTGCTGGCTGTCGCGATGGCGAACCTGGTGGGATGGTTTCTCGGCGTCGAAAAGCTCGTCAAGATCGTGCCGCCATGGCCTGCGATGACGCCATGGACTGCCCTGCTTTTGGGGCTCCTAGCGGTGGGCATCTTGGTGCAGTCGGGGCGTCCCTCGCGTGTGTTTGTCGCAATCGGGCGCGGCTTCGCCGTTGCTGCGGGCGCAATTGCCGTCGCGATTCTGATCGAGTACTTATCAGGCAAGTCGTTCGGTTTCGACCTGTGGTGGTTCAGAGTATCGGTGGGCCGCACAATGCATACCTCATGGCCGGGCCGCCCCGCCCCGCAGACCGCATTGTCAATCGTGCCGCTGTCGATCGCAGTAACTCTCACGCGGATCGATCGACGGTGGGTTCACATCGTTTGGCCAATGTCCTTATTGGGTGCGGCTGTAGCTCCGTCGATTACATTCGTGGGCTATCTGTTTCAAGCCCTGTCGTTAGTGTTAGCAGCACCGTCTAACGGCGTGGCATTCTCGACAGCGTCGGGTTTGATGCTTTTGGTCACCGCGACCCTGGTCGTTCGTCTCGACCGCAACCCCGTCGCGTGGTTGATGAATCGGCCCGATCGAATGGCGCTGCTCCGGATGATCGCCATCCTGATCAGTCTTCCGATCTTGATCGGGCTGATGCGGCTAATGCTGCTGTGGTTCGGAGTGGACGATCACGCGACTTGGGCACTAGCTATCGTGCTGGGTGGGCTCGCGAGCGGAGTGGGCGTGTTCTATTTCAACCAACGCGAGCAAGCGGCACTCATCGAAAAGGAATTGCTCAGCCGCCAGCGCGCCGAAGCCGATGCCCGCTATCGGATCTTGGCCGAAAACGCCGTGGACGTAATCGTCCGCCTACGCGGACGCGAGATCATTTGGGTTTCCCCCTCGGTCGAGGCAGCGTTCGGCAAGCCACCTCAGAGATGGATCGGCTCCGATCTCATCCTGCACATTCACCCCGAGGACCGAGAGATGGTAGTAGCCACCCTGAATCGCATTTGCCCCAACAAGTCGGTTCAGGCGAGGTTTCGTGTCGGCAATGGTGCCTATCACTGGGTCGAGGGTCACGGGAAGTCGTACAACGACGATCTCAATAGCACCAACGACGTGATCATGGCGTTGCGAATCGCCGATGACCAAGTCGAAGCGGAGCGAAACCTCGAACGCCTGGCCCGATTTGACACTTTGACGGACCTTCCCAACCGGGCGGAAACCATTACCCGTTTCGAGGCCATTGTGAAGTGCTCGCGATCTCCCGGAGAACACCTCGGTGTGCTGTTTTGCGATGCCGACGGCTTCAAGCGCATCAACGACACTTTCGGACACGCCGCGGGTGACGCAGTACTGGCGACTTTGGCAAGCCGAATCGTCGAGTGCGTGCGCGCAGGCGATACGGTCGGACGAATGGGCGGCGATGAGCTGCTGGTATTGCTCCCCGGACTTCACAATGACCATGAACTAACCATGATCGCTGACAAGATCCGCGCCCGCGCCGAAGAACCGATCTCCTTTCGCGACATGACCGTGCAGGCGACGCTCAGTATCGGGGCCACGATTGCAGATCCCGGCGAGCCGATGGATGCCCTAATTGCCCGCGCAGACACGGCGATGTACCAGGCCAAACGGTCCGGCGGAAATTCCATCGCCCAGATGTGACGGCTTTGGCGATGGAGCCCAACCTGCTGAGGTCAGGGTGCGGGCGCGGCCGGGTCGTCGGGCGGAATCGCCCCGTTACAGCCACCGGGTGGAGGCGGCCCCGGAACGGGTTCGTCGCCGCTGACGCAGTCGTAGTAGAACTGGGGGCCGACCACCCAGGTCTTCATCCATTGATGCCAATACGACCCGTCGGGGTACTTCTCGCCGTCGCAAACGGCCAAGTTGCCCCAGCCCCATCGACCGCCCGGGCAGTAGCCCTTCGTCATGTCCGGCTGGTGCGGGTCAGGGGGATCAGCGCTGGCAACCGCGGGAGAAAACACAAACGCCGCGGCACAACCCAATACCGCAGCGCCACGGCGAGCAACTTTGAATTTCATCTCGACTCCCTGAAATGCAGCAGATTACAAGCGGTTACCAGAACTTGTAGTTGAGCCACG
This sequence comes from Mycobacterium szulgai, assembly GCF_002116635.1. Lineage (GTDB taxonomy): Bacteria > Actinomycetota > Actinomycetes > Mycobacteriales > Mycobacteriaceae > Mycobacterium > Mycobacterium szulgai. Next base: position 125,351 of record NZ_LQPW01000132.1, read on the forward strand.
GCGATGAGGCTTGGGGCAGGTCAGACCTTCCTGACGACGATCTTATGTCCAGTTCGCTCTGACCAATAGCGGCCATTGACGCATTAGTCGGGAATGTCACAAGGGTCTTTTTCGAATTGCTTGGGACGCGGTGGATTGACCGTGTCAACCCTGGCGCGATACCTGGCGCGAAAGAGGCCGCACGGTGCGGGGTCTGGGTCATGTCGCGACGTCCTGACTAGGCCGGCCCGCCTGCGCCACCAACGCCACCGGCGCTGCCGGCCACTCCTTTACTGGTGCCCGATCTGACAGCAGCACCGCCTGTCCCGCCAGCCTGTCCTGATCCTCCGGTGCCGCTACCGCCCGATCCGCCCTTGCCTCCGGCTCCGCCGCTGCCGCCGTAGTAGCTATCGCTGGGGCTGTCGGCGCCGTGCCCGCCGGTGCCACCTTGGCCGCCGGTACCGCCGGCCCCGTGGGTGCCGATGCCGCCGTCTCCGCCAATGCCACCCGCACCCCCTGGCATCGAGGTGAAGTGGTAGCTGTCGAAAGCGCCTGCACCGCCCACGCCACCCTTGCCGCCGGTGCCGCCGGTGAAACCGCTACCGGCCTTACCGCCCGCGCCGCCCTGGCCGCCACCCGAACCTCCCCAGCCCAGGCCGCCGGTGCCGCCGGTGCCGCCATTGCCGCCGGCCCCGCTAGTCCCGGTGCCGCCGGTTCCGCCTGCGCCGCCCGTGCCGCCACCGCCGACGATGTTGCCTACGGCGCCGGTGGCGCCGTTGCCGCCGCTGCCGCCGCTGCCGCCGTTGGTGCCGGTGCCGCCGCTGCCGCCGGCACCGCCGGCGCCCGCGTAGACCGAACCCTTGCCGCCGTCGCCGCCGGCTCCTCCGGCGCCGCCGTCCGAGCCGTTGAGGCCGGCACCTCCTGTACCGCCGATGCCGCCCGTGCCGCCGTGGGCGGTCGTTGCGGTAGCGAAACCTGTTCCCACGCCTCCCGCACCGCCAGTGCCGCCAGCGCCGGCAGTGCCGCCGCCACTGCCGGTCCCGCCGGTCCCGCCGGCCCCGCCCGTTCCGCCGTTGCCGGAGCCCAGCGGGGTTCCGCCGGTGCCGCCGGCACCACCCGCACCGCCAAAGCCGGTGGGGCTGGTACCGCCGTTGCCGCCGGCGCCACCTGTGCCGCCGCTGGTCGCTCCGCGGCCGCCGTCGCCACCCGTGCCACCGGTGCCGCCCACCGGGGTGTTGCCGACGCTCCCGGCGTCTCCCGGGTGCGATCCGGCGCCGCCGGCGCCGCCCGCGCCACCGCCACCGGAGTTGCCTCCGTTACCACCCTTGCCACCGGCACCCGGGCCGATGGGCGTGTTGTCTGGGCCGGTGGCGCCGTGGCCGCCGGTACCCGCGGTACCACCGCCGCCGCCATCTCCGCCGCTGCCGCCGACGCCTTGACTGGCTCGGTGCCCGCTCGCCTCCATCCCACCTTGGCCGCCGGCACCGCCGGCCCCACCGGTGCCGCCGTTGCCACCGGTTCCACCGGTTCCGCCGTTGGCACCGATTACACCGCTACCGGGTACCACGCCCACGCCGTCGGCGCCCGTCATTCCGGCCCCACCCACACCGCCGTCACCACCAGCACCGCCGCCACCGCCGATGCCACCCTGCCCGCCCAGGAAACCGCCGCGGCCCCCGGCACCCCCGGCGCCACCGGCTCCGCCGGTGCCGCCGTCGCCGCCAGAACTACCGGCGGTCAGGCCCTGGGTGCCGGCGCTGCCCGCCGCGCCAGCGCCACCTGCACCACCGGCTCCGCCGCTGCCGAAGATCCAGGCGTGGCCACCCGCTCCGCCGACAGCGCCCGCCGCGCCAGCAGATATCGCCGCGCCACCAGCACCGCCCGCGCCACCTGCGCCCCACAACCAGCCGCCATTACCGCCGGCCCCGCCGATCGCGCCCGCGCCGCCGGCGCCGCCGAGTCCGCCGTTGCCGATGAGCCCCGCCGCGCCGCCGGCCCCGCCTTTCGCGCCGGCGGCCGTTTGGGAGTATCCGTTGCCGCCGCTGCCGTATAGCAGCCCGCCGGCCCCGCCATCGGGGTGAGCTGCGGAACCGTTCGCGCCGTCGCCGATCAGCGGGCGTCCCAACAACAGCTGGGTGGGGGTATTGATGGCCTGTTCCAGCAGCTGCAGCGGGGAGGCATTGGCCGCCTCGGCGCTCGCATACGCACCACCGGCGCTGGCCAGAAGCTGGACGAATCGTGCCTGATAGGCCGCCGCCTGCTCGCTCAGCTCCTGATATTCACGCGCATAGCTGCCGAAAAACTCGGCCATGGCCGCAGATACCTCGTCGCCAGCCGCCGCCGCTACCTTGGTAATGGGCAGCGCGGTTACCCGGGTAGCGGCCAACTCGGCGGCCGCAGTTGCCAACGCCTCGGGCGCAATCACAAATGACATGGCCGGAAGCTATGGAATGGCTCCTGCAAAAATGTTGAATTTTGACTGAGCGCCAGCGTTTACGGAGGTGAAGGTGTGCCGTTAGTGCCGTCGCCGCCGGGCGTTCCGTCGGTGCCGGCCGGGATGCCGCGGAGACCGGCCGAGCCGCCGCCGGCCCCGTAGCCACCGACCCCGCCGGGTCCGTTGCCGCCGTTTCCGCCGTTGCCGCCGTTGCCGCCGTTGGCGCCGTTGCCACCGGACGGAACGGCACCGCCGTTGCCGCCGTTCCCGCCGACGCCGGCGTTGCCGCCGACGCCGCCGATGCCACCGGTGCCGGCGTTACCGCCGTTGCCGCCGTCGGCGCCGGCTGCGCCGTTGCCCCCGTCGGCGCTGCCCGAAGCACCGCTGCCGCCGTTGGCGCCAGCGGTGCCATGGCCGCCGTTGCCGTTGAGGCCGGTGGCCGAACCGGCGTTGCCGCCGTTGCCCCCGTTCCCGCCTACGTCAGAATCGAATTTCCAAGCGCGGCCACCATTTTGGGACGTGCCGTCGAGGCCGTCGCCAGCGTTGCCGGCTGTGCCGGCGTTACCGCCGTTGCCGCCGTCGCCACCGGTGCCACCGGTGCCGGCGTTGCCGCCGTTGCCGCCGTTGCCGCCGTTGTAGCCGTCGCCGCCGCCGTAACCGGCCGAACTGTTGCCGCCGTGACCGCCGTCGCCGCCGTTGCCGTTGACACCGCCATTGCTGTCGGCGTTGCCGCCGAGGCCGCCGTCGCCGCCGCGACCACCGCCGCCGCCATGGGTGTAACCGCCGGGGGCGCTCTGGCCGGCGTCGCCGGCAGCGCCGCCGGCCCCGCCGTTACCCCCGCTGGCGCCCAGACCGACACCGGCTCCGCCGTTGCCGCCCTGGCCGCCCCAGCCGCCCCAGGCGGCGTAACTTGGACTGTTGGGGTCTTTGCTGCCGGCGCTCAGGATGTCGCCCGCGGTGCCGCCCGCGCCACCTGCGCCGCCGTCACCGCCCGTCGACCCGGCGCCGGTACCGGCGCCGCCGTTGCCGCCTCTGCCGCCCCAACCGCCGTAGCCGGCCTCGAGCTGCGTGGTCGAAGCGCTGCCGGTGACGTCGCTGCCATCGGCGCCCTTGCCGCCGGCGCCGCCCTTGCCGCCGCCGGTTAAGCCGTCGCCGCCATCACCGCCCCAGCCGCCGTCGCCGCCGCCGCCGGAGTAGATGTACTGGCCGCCGGTGCCGGCATTCCCACTGGCACCGCCGTCGCCGCCGTCGCCGCCATTGCCGCCAACGCCGCCGGCTCCGGTGCCGCCTCTGCCGCCAGCACCGCCGGTGCCGCCATAGTCGCCGGCGGTCTGGCCGCTGGCGTTGGTGACGTCCCCGGAGGTGCCGCCGGCACCGCCCGCGCCGCCGTTCCCCGCGTTGCCACCCGCGGCCTGCGCCCCGGTGCCGTTGCCGCCGTTGCCGCCGACGCCGCCACGACCGCCGCGGTCCGCATAGCTGTAGTTCTCGGCGTCAGCAGCGTCGCCGCCCTTACCGCCCACGCCACCGTCGCCACCCGTGCCGCCGCCCGCGGCACCGTCGCCGCCAGCGCCGCCCCATCCGGCATCGCCGCCGCGGCCGCCATTGCTATCGCTGCCCTTGCCGCCGTTGCCGGCGGCCCCGCCGGCTCCGCCCTGGCCCCCGCTGCCGCCGACTCCGGTGCCGGTGCCGCCGTTGCCACCCAGCCCGCCCTGGCCGCCGCGGCCACCTTGGCTTTGTCCGGTGGGGCCGACGTCGCCGCCGTCGCCAGCGGCACCTCCGTCGCCGCCTGCGCCCGCGGCGCCACCTGCCGCATTGGCTCCGGTGCCGTTTCCGCCATTGCCGCCCCAGCCGCCGTAGCCGCCGCCACCGCCGGCGCTGAAGACGGCGGTGGCGGCGGATTTGCCGTCGGCACCGGCGGCGCCGTCGCCACCTTTGCCGCCGGCTCCACCGCCGGCGACACCGTCGCCGCCCGTGCCGCCCATACCGCCGTTGCCGCCGTAGCCGCCGTTGCTCTCACCGCCGGTGCCGCTCTTGCCGGCGGCTCCTCCGCCACCGCCCTGGCCGCCGTCGCCGCCGACGCCCAGGCCGCTGCCGCCGGTGCCACCTTCACCGCCTTGGCCGCCTTGGCCGCCTTGGCTGAAACCGGTGGTGGCGCTGTCGCCGCCGGCACCCCCGGCACCGCCGAGGCCCCCGTCCCCAGCGTGACCACCCGCGGCGCCCGCTCCGGTGCCGCTGCCGCCATCACCGCCTTTGCCGCCCATGCCGCCGCTGCCGCCAATGCTGAAGCTGTGAGTGGCGCCGTCGCCGCCCGAGCCGCCGGCCCCGCCGGTGCCACCGGCGCCGCCTCTACCGCCGCCAGCGAGGCCGTCGCCACCCTTGCCGCCGTCGCCACCGTCGCCGCCGGTGAAGCCGCCTTGGCTGTTTTCGCCGGCGCCGCCCTTGCCGGCGGCCCCGCCGACACCACCGTCGCCGCCGGTCCCGCCTACGCCCGTGAGGCCGGTACCGCCGCCGCCGCCGGCGCCCGCCTTGCCGCCAATACCGCCGGCCGCACCTTGGGCTGGGGCGTCCGTGGTGCCCCCGTCGCCGCCGGCGCCTCCGTCGCCGCCAGTGCCACCCGCACCCCCGGATGGGCCGGTACCGCCGAGCCCGGCGTCACCACCGGCACCGCCGGCACCGCCGGCGCCGGCCACGGCTCCTGTGCCCGCGTCACCACCATCACCGCCGCCGCCGCCGGTGCCGCCCGCACCGCCCTTGCCGGCCACTCCGCCCGTGCCCACGGTGCCGACATCACCGCCGGTGCCGCCCTTGCCGCCAGTCCCACCGGTGCCGCCGGTGCCGCCATCGCCAGGTAGGCCGGTGTTTTCGACACCGCTACCGCCGGCGCCGCCTATCCCTCCGGCGCCGCCCGCACCACCACTGCCCGCGGTGCCGGTGGCGTTACCTGCCTTGCCGCCGTTGCCGCCGAGGCCACCATTGCCGGCGTTGCCGCCGTCGCTGCCGGTTCCCGCGGCGGCGTCGATGCCGGCACCACCCTTGCCGCCGGCGCCACCGGTACCGCCGCTGCCGACGGTTCCGCCGCTGCCGACGGTGCCGGTCAACCCACCGGTGCCGCCCTGGCCTCCGCCACCTCCGTCGCCGCCGGTTACCGAACTGCTGCCACCGATGCCGCCGACCCCGCCGCCGCCGCCGGCCCCACCGCTTCCGGCGGTGCCGCTGGCATTGCCGGCGTTGCCGCCGTTGCCGCCGGTGCCGATGG
>NZ_LQPW01000133.1 GCF_002116635.1 Mycobacterium szulgai
GACTGGAGCTACGAGCGTTGCAGTCACGCCGAACAACAGCTTTGGGCCCAACTGTCGGTGTTCGCCGGCAGCTTCGATCTGCCAGCCGCCCACCACATCAGCACCGACTATGAGACCGTCCACGCGGGGATCGACGCCGACGACACCTTGAGCCAGTGTCTGGATCGGTTGTGTGCGCTGGTGGACAAATCCATCTTGATTCGCATCGACCACAGCGCCACGGTGCGCTTCAGACTCCTCGACACCGTGCGTCAATACGGACGCGAACGCCTCAGCGACACCGCATATCACGCGCTGCGCCGCCGCCACGCCGCCTGGTACGAACAACTACTCAACCAGGTCCGCACCGAATGGTGGGGTCCACACCAAATCCAGTGGTATCACCGCCTCACCGACGAGATGCCCAACCTGCGCGAGGCCCTGGGATTCACCCTGTCCGAATCCCCAACCAGCACCGTGGCGATGATCGCCGCCCTGCGCCCCATGTGGTCCACCTCCGGAATGCTCAGAGACGGGCGCCACTGGGTGGAAAAGACACTGTCCGCGACGCCGCAGGAGCCCCCGGCACCCCGGATCAGCCTGCTCTGCGACGCGGCGTGGCTCACCGCCATACAAGGCGACATCGCCGCGACCGAAGCCCGGGTAGCTGAGGCGCGCAATCTCCTTCAAGGCCTAGACAACCCGCAAGCCCGAGCCCGAACCGACGTCGCCGATGGGTACGCCGGCATGCTCCGAGGCGACGTGGAACGCGCGGCCGACTGTTATTACCGAGCTCTACATGGAACCGACGCCTTCGAGGTGCGGGTTCAGTCGATGATGATGCTCGGCTGGATGGCCCAGACAGCGGAGGACAACGACCAGGCACTGGACTGGTTCGAAAAGGCGCTGACCCTCGCCGATTCCGTCGGCGACTCTGTGCAGCGGTCACGACTGTTGGCGTTTGTCGGGTTCAACCAGTGGCGGCGGGGCGAGGTGCAGCTCGCCGAAGCACCACTGCGGCAATGTCTTCGATTGACGCAACTCATCAATAACCCGTGGGACAGTGTGGTGCTCTTAGATGCCTTGGCTTGGGTCGCGGGATCCCAGGACGATCCGCATCGGGCGGTCGTGCTGATGGCAGCTGCCGGCGCGGTATCTCGCGCGTGCGGCGCCTCAACGGGTGTCTTCACTCAGGCAGGCGGATCCCACGAGAAATTCGAGCGCCGCGCCCGCCAGCAGCTCAGCCCCGCGCAATTCGATGCCGCCTGGCGCGAAGGCGACGCAATGACCTTCGACCAAGCCACAGCCTTCGCCCTCGCCGAAGACGACCAGAATGGCAGTGGCGCGCAATCCATTTCGTAACAAAGGGTGTGCCGTGGCAGTGTCGGCGACAAGGACACCGGACCGGCAAGCCCTCGCCCTAGGAAGCGATCAAAGCGCAGCGCAGCCCTGCAATTCCAATACCGCTGTGCGGTATGCGAGTACTGCCGTACTGTGTGCAATCGGCACGCTGGCTAAAGCGCCCTGGGCCGGATCATGGGAGTTCTTATAGTGTCTGGGGAACCGCTTGGTACGCAGGTCGGTCGAGAGACAGCACCCTCGGATGATGTGGTGTCGGAGTTGGCTGCGGCGGGGTTCAGCGAGGCGGTGCAGGTTGGCCAGGGCGGCCTCGGGGTGGTCTA